>JBFMCW010000008.1:0-114983 GCA_040754275.1 Pseudomonadota bacterium | reverse complement strand
CCCGGGTTTGAAATGGGAAGCAAACATGATCAACAGCCGCAGAGGCATCTGCAGCAAAGGCAAACGAGCGCTATTCCCCGAGGTTTTTACCCTGGGGGTAGCCGGCGCGAATCTTGGAATATACATTATGCGAAGTATTGGAAACGGAGGGGCAATTCGTTCCGCCGTCGAAACCCGCATTCCTTCGTCGCCAGAATCGTCCCCGCCTGAGTCTCGTCTGCGGGACTAAATCCGGGGTCCCAGTAACACACCGATTTAGTGCCAAAAATGACACTGCCCCGGTGTGCTTCGCACCCCGAAAACCCAACACCCGCGCGGCTTTGCAGCCAATTGAGGCCAAAACCCCCAAAACCCCCAAAACCCCTTCCGGTGACACTATCCCGCGCCAAAATGGTGCACGGACAGGGGGTGCAGCATGAGCCACCAAGAACCGATCTCTGTCCGCCGCTTCGCGGAACAACTCGGCATTTCCGAACGCTGTCTGCTGCGCTGGTGCCGGGCCGGCAAGGTCATCGGCGCGCGCAAGCATCCGCTGACTAAGCGCTGGGTGATCTATCCCCCGGCCCGTCTCGCCACCGGCACCAACTGGCGTTTCCCCTCGCTGAAAGGCGGTGCCGCATGACTGACCACGCCGACCGCCTCAACACCTGGCATCTCGAACTTGCCATCGTCGCCGATGCCATCGGCCACGTTCTGCAGGGCATCGAAGAGCCCGAAGGCCTGTCCGCCACCGCCTACGTCCTGCGCTCGCGGCTGGTCGATCTGGTCGACTCCTGTCCGTTCCCCGGTCAAGGCCGCATTCGTCCTGCGGACGATCTCGACCTGGACGACATCGACGACGGCCTCGCGGCCGACCTCGACGGCGTCCCGGCCGACTTGCTGGAGGGCCATGCCGATGCTTGAGAAACACCGCCGCCGCAAGACCAAGCGCCGCCCGCCCCACTATCCGTGGGTCGATCACGAACAGTTCCTCATCGAGCGCAAGACCGCCGGACTGACCCAGCGGAAAGCCGCCGACTACCTGGGCGTCTCCCTGCGCACCGTCCGCAACTGGGAGACCGGGGCCAACCGCATCCCCTACCCGGCCTTCAAACTCATCAGGATGCGCGCCAAGGCCATCGTCCACGTCGAGGGCTGGGAAGGATGGCGATTCGACCGTGACGGGGCTCTGGTGACCCCTGCAGGCCGTTCCTTCCAGCCTTGGGAGCTCGAACAGCTTCAGCTCGTCGTCAGTCTCGCCCGCCGCTACGTCGAAGAGCGCAAGACCAGCGGCAGGGTCATCACGTTGAGGGCTGTGGCATGAGCGCCCCGAGCCGGCGCGGCAACGCTGCGAGCGACGGCGCTTGCGCCGGCGTGCAGCGAGCCGCCGCCGTGACGGTAGCCGAACCCAGGTGCCAGCCGTGCGCGGCTCGCGCGCGAGCAGGAGCCCAAGCCCGTCCTTGGGCCGTGCTGTCCGCCTGTAGCGGAATTGCGGTCAGCAAGCCAGCGCCAGCACCCCGGAAACCTCAACACCCTGCAAGCCAAACCCTGCCAGCACCCAGCGGCTGCCTGCCTAGCCCACCCCTGGCAGTCACGGGGCGGGGATCGGGCGCGGCGTCGATGGCCGAAGGCCACCCCGAAGGGGCGCGAAGCGTCCAGCCAGCCCGCGCGAAGCGCGATCCCCGCCCCGCAAACTTCCCCGCAGATTTGCCCAAACCCGATGGAGTCCCTACGATGACAAAACCTGCCCCAAGTTTTTTTTATGCCCGGCCGAAATTCGTTCCGCCCCGCAGTCCCGCTCCTGCACTGCCCGAGTTTCTAAGAAGTCGATGTAACCGCATGATTTTGCAGTCATATACATTATGCGAAGTACGATTCAGATGTCACTCAATTGAATGCAGATAATTTTGTCCTTATATTTAGACTTGGAAACAACCTATCGTGATCATCCAGGGAGCCAACATGTCCGAACTGAACCCCGCCCAAACCGAAGCACTGGCCGCCTTGCTGAAGGCGCAGTATCAGGATGTGCTGAATGAAGTACGCAGTGAATTCGACAATGCGGGTGAGCAGCATCGTATCGACCTCTTGAATCGCGAACCCGGCGACAGCGGTGATGAATCGCTGGCCAACGCGCTGGCCGATTTCAATGTTGCGCGTTTCGATCGCCAGATTCATGCGTTGCGCGACATCGAGGCCGCAATGCAGCGTGCACGCTCGGGCGATTTCGGCACCTGCATGGACTGTGGTGCGGACATCGGTTACGAGCGCCTGCTCGCGTACCCGACCGCCAAGCGCTGCATAGCTTGCCAGCAAAGACGCGAGCGTGAGTACGCGCAGCTCGGTCATCCCAAGCTCTAGCCGCTGATCGCATGACAACCGCCGAAACGTCCGCGCTGGTGGAAGCCTTGGCCAGGCAAATCGGCGGTTCCGAGCCGTCCGCTGTCATCGAAACGCATATTTCCTGGATCCTGCTGACGGGCACGTTTGCCTACAAGATCAAGAAGCCCCTGAATCTGGGCTTTCTCGATTTCAGCAGCCTCGACAAGCGCCTGCACGCCTGCCGGGAAGAGGTACGACTGAACCGCCGCCTGGCACCGGATTACTATATCGACGTGGTGCCGATCACCGGCCGGCCCGAAGCGCCCAGCCTGGAAGCCGGGGGTGAACCCATCGAGTACGCCGTTAAAATGCGCCAGTTCCCACCTGACGCGACGCTCGATCAGATGGACAGCCGGGGCGGACTCGATGCGCGCAGGATCGCTTCCCTGGCCGCCAGGATCGGACGTTTCCACGCCGAAGACTGCGCGATCGCCGGAGCCGAAACCCCCTGGGGGACGCCTGAACAGGTATGGGAACCCATCGCGCAGAACTTCGCCCAGATCGCCCCCCTGCTGGACGCCGAGTCTGACCGCGCGCTGCTTGAGAGGCTGCAGGCATGGACTTGCGCCGAGCACGCCCGCCTCATCCCTGCTGTCGCAGCCCGCAAGGCGCAGGGCTTTATCCGGGAAGCTCACGGCGACCTGCACCTGGGCAATCTCGCCTGGGTCGACGACAGGCCCTTGGTGTTCGATTGCCTGGAATTCAACCCTGCACTGCGCTGGATCGACATCGTATCGGACACCGCGTTCTGCTACATGGATCTCGTCGAGCGCGGGCACCCCGACTGGGCCTGGCTGTTCGTCAATACCTGGGCCGAAACCACCGGCGATTACGATGGACTGGCGCTGTTGCGCTACTACGCGGTCTACCGCGCGCTGGTCCGCGCCAAGGTGGCGGGCCTGCGCGCTCACCAGATCACGGGCGCGGAACAGCAGGCGGCACGCCAGGCACGCACACGGCAATTGCAGATTGCGGAGAGTCTGGCCCGCCCTCCATCCCTGCGGCTGGACATCACCCATGGACTATCCGGTTCGGGCAAGACCACCGTGACACATGACCTGATGCAGAAGCCAGGCGCGATCCGGCTGCGTTCCGACGTCGAGCGCAAGCGTCTTGCCGGAATGGAGGCGCTGGCACGCAGCGGTGCCGGAATCGGCCAGGCGCTCTACAGTGGCGACGCGACCCAGCGCACCTACGCGCATCTCGCGCAACACGCCGATCAGCTCCTCGCCGCCGGCTGGCCGGTGATCGTGGACGCCACCTTCACCGCACGCTGGCAACGCGCGCGCATGCGCGATCTCGCACAGGCCCGCAACGTGCCCTTTCATATCCTCGACTTCCAGGTTCCCGTGGATATCCTGCGCACACGCATCCGGAGCCGGGCGCAATCCGGCAACGATGCTTCCGAAGCGAATCTGGCGGTGCTCGAACACCAGCTTGCCACCGAAGAGCCGCTGGCCAATGACGAACGCGTCGATGTCATTCCGGTAAACGCCTTGGGAGACATACCTGAACCATCACACAAGGAAGATGGCTCAAAAATATGATTGATATGCTTTTTCAAGGCACGCACAATGCCAGAACGCTGGAGGAAAACAACGCAGACCCTTGATACTGCGATACTCTTGTGGAGGCTTACTGCGGAAGCGGTGTACGCGAAATGGAATGCGTACCGAATTCATCCAGGAATAGCCGCATGGCCGAGGCCGCCAACGGACGGCTGTACAGATAACCCTGCACCTCCTCGCAGCCTTCGCTGCGCAGGAAGGCGAGCTGTTCGGCGTTTTCCACGCCCTCGGCGATGATGCCAAGCCGCAGGCTGCGGGCGAGCTGGATCACCGCCCGCACGATGGCGGCATCGTCGGGATCGGTGCTGATGTCGCGCACGAAACTGCGGTCGATTTTCAGGCGATCCACTGCAAACCGCTTGAGATAGCTGAGCGAGGAGTAACCGGTGCCGAAATCGTCGATCGAGAGGCGCACACCCAGTGCCTTGAGCTGGCGCACGGTATCGAGATTGTTCTCCACATCCTCCAGCAGGATGGACTCGGTCAATTCCAGTTCCAGCAGGTGCGGCGGCAGGCCGCTGCGTTCGAGCGCCCCGGCCACGGTCTCGACCAATCCGGGCCGGCGGAACTGAAGCGCGGAAAGGTTGACCGACATGCCCAGATCGCTCCAGCCCATCTGGCGCCACAGCTGGGCCTGCCGGCAGGCCTCCTCCAGCACCCAGGCGCCGATCGAAACGATGAGCCCGCAGTCCTCAGCAACCGGAATGAAGCGCGCCGGCACCACGTCGCCCAGTTCGGGGCTGCGCCAGCGCAACAGCGCTTCCACGCCGGTCACGGCCCCGCTGGTCACGTCCATCTGCGGCTGGTAATGCAACTGGAATTCAGCCCGGTAGAGCGCCTGATGTAGCCGGTTCTGCAGCAGCAGGTGATCATGCGCCTGGCGATTCATGTGTTCGTCGAAGAAGCGATAGGTGCGACGCCCCGCGTCCTTGGCGTTGTACATCGCGGTATCGGCCTTCTGCAGCAAAATGTCGAAATCCCCTCCGTCATCCGGATAGACCGCGATGCCGAGACTGCAGGACACGTTGAGCGAATGCCCGCCGATTTCCATCGGCTCGGCCAGCTGGACGAGAATGTCGCCGGCGATGCGCTCCACCGTGTCCAGTTCGGGAATGTCATTCAGCAGCAGGATGAACTCGTCGCCCCCCTGGCGGCTGATGGTGTCGCTTTCCCGGGTACAGCCGGCCAGCCGCTTGACCACACCCAGCAATAGCTGGTCGCCGGCCGCATGGCCCAGCGTGTCGTTGACCATCTTGAAGTTGTCCAGATCGAGGAAGACCATCGCCACCCGTCCGCGTGACCGCCCTGCCCGTGCGACCGCCTGCTCGAAACGGTCGCGCAACAATACGCGATTCGGCAAGCCGGTCAGCACATCATGATGCGCCAGGAATTCGATGCGTGCCTCGGCTTCCTTGCGCTCGGTGATGTCGCGGTCCACGCCCTGGAAGCCGGTCAGATCACCGGCATCGCTGAACAGGGCAGAGGCGCTCGATTCGATGGTACGGTAGCTGCCATCCCGGTGTTGCCAGCGCAGCACAACGTTCTTCCAGCCGCTGCGGCTGGACAGGGCGTGGCGCCAGACTTCCTGATAACGCCCGCGGTCGTCGGGGTGGATCAGCCCCATTGGATCGTGCGCCAGGAATTCTTCCGCGGTGTAGCCCAGGTTTTCCACGCCGCGCAGATTGCTGTAGACATGGCGTCCGTGGGTATCCATCGCCCAGATCCAGTCGACCGAATGTTCGGCCATGGCGCGGAAGCGTGCCTCGCTCTCGCGTAGCGCTTCCTCGGCACGCCGCCTGGCCGTGATGTCCTGGCAGGCGCCGTACAGCCGCTGGCGACCCCCCTCGCCGTGCATGGCCAGCGTGTAGGCATGGATGTAGTGGGTGGAGCCGGTCTTTCCGAGTATGCGCAGTTCACATTCGCTGCGCTGGCCCGGTGCGAGGTGGGTTATGTTGCGGTCGAATTCGCACAGATCGTCCGGGTGGACGAGACAGCGCCAGCAGCCGCGCGCGACAATCTCGTCCGGCGTGTAGCCGAATACGGTCTCCTGCGAGGCGGTTGCCCAGTCGATGGAACCAAAGCCCGTCTCACTGAGCGAGCAGGCATACAGAAAATCCGTCGTCACGCTGGAAATGAGGCGATAGCGTTCCTCGCTGTCGCGCAGGGCACGCTCCATGCGCTTGCGCTCGGTGATGTCGACGAAATTGACCACCGCCCCCACCAGCTCGCCATCGCGATAGATAGGGTGCGACCAGTATTCCACCGGGAAACTGCTGCCATCCTTGCGCCAGTGCAGCTCGTCGTCGGCGTGTGTGGCACGCCCCTCCAGGGTGGACAGTCTGACCCTGCATTCCTCCTTAGGGTAATGCCGTCCATCCGGATGGGTATGGTGGATGAGCGGATGGATCACCTGCCCGAGCAGCTCCTCGCGGCTGTAACCCAGCATGCGCAGGCAGGCCGGATTGACGAAGGTGCATACGCCGCGGGTATCCACCCCGAAGATCGCTTCGGGCGAGGCATCGAGCAGCAGCCGGAAGCGCTCCTCGCTGCCCTGCAGCGCGGCGAGCGAGGCACGGTGGCCGATGGCCACGCCCAGGTCGATGGCCAGTTTTTCCAGCAGCAATACCTTTTCGGGGCCGAAGGCCTGCGGATCGGTCGCATAGACATTCAGCGCTCCTGCCACCTTGCCATGCACGCGAAACGGCGCGGCTGCCGAGGCACGATAGTGCAGGGCCTGTGCCTGCGCACGCCAGGGCGCGAACGTATCGTCGTTCCCGATATCGTCGTTGATGACGGTGCTGCCGGTCCTGATCGCCGTGCCGGTCGGCCCCTGTCCGTATACCGAGTCATCGCAGCGGATTCGGACATGCGCAAGATAGTCTGCGCCGCTGCCTGCCTGTGCCACCGGGCGGACCGTCACACCGTCCGGATCGACCCGGCCGATCCAGGCCATGGCAAACAGATCGTCCCGCACCAGTTCGCGGCAGATGAGCGCCATCAGTTCCGTTTCCGGCAGGTCGGCCATCAGCATTTCGTTGACTTCGGCGATGGCCTGCAGGATGCGGTTGCGCCGGCGCATGACCCGCGCCGCCTGCTTCTCCCCGGTCAGGTCGCGCAGGCTGCCCACCATGCGCAGCGGCTTGCCATCGGCAGCGCGCTCGACCACATCGCCCCGGTTGAGCACCCAGATCTCGCTGCCGTCGGCATGCCGGATGCGGTGCTCGAATGCAAACGCCGTGCCCCCGGCCTGGCAGGTCCGGATCGCCGCCATCACCTGCTCGCGCTCCTCCTCCGGCACCTGCACCAGCGCCTCCTGCCAGTCGCGCACCAGCAAGCCGTCGTCGAGACCCATCAGGCGTGCCCACTGGGCATTGTGGCGCACCTGGCCGCTGGCCAGTTCCCAGTCCCAAACCCCTTCGCCGATGATCGCCAGGGCGTAGGCCTGCTCGTCACCCGATGTCATCCGCCCTGCCCGCGCTGCCTTGCGTGCTCTGCCCGGATCGCACCCTGCCGCCAGCAGGGCGCGGGCCGCCTCGCGGGCAGCACGCGCCGCTTCCAGCGAGACCTGGGGATACACGCCGAGGGCCAGCGTCTTGCGCTTGCCGCCGAAACGGTAGTCCAGTCGCCAGTAGCGTGCGCCATCCGGACGGGCAAGCAGATACATACCACCACCGTCCGAAAGCTTGGCCGGCTTGTCGGTCGGGCATGCCTGACGGATACGGTCTTCGGTAAGGGGGGTAACGGCGCGGGCCATGCATCGGCTCGACAAGACTGAAATGGAAGCATGCTATAGAAGAGATGCCGTCACGCGTACCGCCAAAACGGCTGCATAGACTGGTACAAATGTTGGATATGGCCTGTACGCCTGCACCGGCCGGGCCCCATCAGGGCAGCAACAGCTGAAACACCGCACCGTGCGCGTTGGCTAGATGCAGTTCGCCAGGGCGCCCCTGATTTTCATGCAGTTGCGCGATGAGACGCGAAAACTGGAGGCCCAGGCCGGTGCCGCGCGCGCGGTAAGGTGTGCCGGCAGCCACGCTCTCCAGCACGTGTTGCGGGTAGCCATCCGAATCGTCGCGCACGGCCAGAATCAGATAGTCATCGCGGCGCTCGCCCTCGATCACGATGCGCGAACGCGCATAGGCGAGCGAATTCTGGATCGCGTTCGTCATCGCCATCTCGATCAGGTCGCGGTCGAAGAACGCCACGGGCGGCAGGCTGTCGGCCAGACGGGTCTCGACCACGAAGCGGTTGCGCGAAAGCGTCTTCGCACGTGCAGCCAGCGCGTTGATCAGATCGTGCGGCGAATAGGCGTCGATGTCGGGCGTCAGCGGCCCCAGGTTGGCCTTGTAGAGCCACAAGGCCTGCCGCAGGCGGTCTGTCACGCTCTGGCACAGCAGACGCGCGTCGTCGAGCGGCATGTCGTGCGCCGCATCGCCCGTCATCGGCACGCGTTCCAGCGTCATGCCCAGCAGGCCGAGATGGTTCTTCAGCTCGTGGATCAGCGCAGCCTGGAAGTCGGTCGTGCTGAAATCCGTCATGCCGTTTTCCTCTTGATGCCGTAACGGCCTTCCATTTCCTTCAGCGACAGGCGCAGGCCGGACAGGCGGGGGTGGCCCGGCGCCTGGCGCTCGGCCGCATCGAGATAGTGGCGAGCCGCCTCGATCATCGGCTCATCCATGCCGCTTGTGTCGATATGCTTGAGAATGACCCAGACTGCATTCATGGCGATACGCGGGTTGTAGGGCGCCGCCTCGCACGCGACAAGCAGTTTCTCGGCCGCTGTCCGGAAGTCGCCCTTCTGCGCCAGCACCACGCCCTCGTTGTTGAGCCGGCGCACATCGGCAGTGGCCGACGACAGGACCGATGCGCCCACGTCCGCGCGCCCCGCCTCGTCGTAGAGTTTCCGTGCCTTGGCAAGCAGGGCCTCGCTGTCGTGCGCATTGCGCGCCACCTCCGAGACGATGCTGTCGGCTTCGTCGTTGCGTCCGCTGGACATGCATACGCCGGCCAGATCGAGCATCAGGCGGGCGTCGCCGCGCGTACCGGCAGCACGCAGGGCCGACGCTTCCTCGATGGCCTTGGCCGCGTCTTCCTGGCGCCCGGCCTGCACGTGCAGCACGCCCTGCGTCACTGCCGTCACCAGCCGCCCTTCCGGGCTTGCCTGGAGCGTACTCCGGTTCTGCTTGAGCGTGTCGGCAACGGCCTTGTAGTCGCCCTGCTCCGCCTGCACCCGGCACAGGTTGCCATAGTCCTCGGCGGACACGAAGATCGAATGGCGTCCCTTGTCGATGGCCGTTGCATATGCCGTGCGCGCAGCCCCCAGATCGCCGTTGGCGTAGGCGATCTCGCCGAGTTTCTGCTGCCGGCGCACGGTACGCCCCGAAATGGCCACGCCACGTTCGAGCGCGGCCTGCGCCCCGGCGGTGTCCTTCTTCGCCGCACATACGTCGGACAGCAGATCGTAGGCTGCGACCATTTCCGGGGCGCGATCGAGCACGTCGTGCAGCTCGGTCTCGGCCGCGTCGTCCTTTTGCTGCAGGTGCAGCGCGCGCGCCAGTCCCAGCCGTGCCCACGGAATCGCACGCATCTCGATCACCTGCTTGTAGAGGGCCTCAGCCTCGTCGAACCGGCCCAGCGTGACGAGCAGTTCGCCCTTGAAGCGCAGCGCATCGACAACGTAGCGCGGCTGCTCACGGATGAGCGTATCGCATGCGGCCAGTGCGCCCTCCAGGTCGTGGGCGGCAAACAGACGGTAGGCCTCGCGGAAGGCCCGCTTGCGCAGGAGGATGCTTTCGAGCCGGCTGCGCAGCACCTCGGCGCTGAAAGGCTTGATCATGTAGTCGTCGGGCGCAAGCTCGGCGGTGGCCACGACCTTTTCGTAGTAGGACTCGGCCGTCACCATCATGAACACGGTGTCGAGCGAGATCAGGTTGCCGTGCCGCAGTTCCTCCAGCAGTTGCTGGCCGTCGCGCCCCTCGCCCAGATTGAAGTCGCAGAGAATGAAGTCGTAGTCCTTGTTGCGGATCTGGAACAGGGCCTCGGCCGCGTTCGACGCCACCTGCACCTTGTTGATGCCGAAGTTCGACAGGGTCAGGCGCAGCGCGTTGCGCATGCCCGGATAGTCATCCACCACCAGCGCACGCAGCGCGGCGTAGTCGATCGGGCCTCGGGCGGAGGTTTCGAAGGGCACGCTCACGTCGGCAGGTCGACGCGAGCCGGACAGGCTGCAGGCACGGCGGCATCATCTTCTGGCTGAGGATGATGATGGTAACGGCAGTCCGGGCGCGAACTGAACCCGTGACTGCCGCTCAATCGAGCAGGACTTCGGGCGCCTCCAGTGCCGTTTTCACGGCCACCAGGAATTGCACCGCGTCGCGTCCGTCGATGAGGCGGTGGTCGTAGGTGAGCGCCAGGTACATCATCGGCCGCACCACGACCTGGCCGTGCTCGGCGACCGGACGGTCCTGGATGACGTGCATGCCGAGTATGGCCGACTGCGGCGGATTGAGGATGGGCGTCGATAAGAGCGAACCGAACACGCCCCCGTTGGTAATGGAGAAGGTGCCGCCGGCCAGCTCTTCCAGGGCCAGCCTGCCTTCCTTCGCGCGTGCGGCAAAATCGGCGATGGCCGATTCGATCTGTGCCGAATTCAGGGTCTGCGCACGCCGCAGAATGGGTACCACCAGCCCGCGCGGCGTGGAGATGGCAACACCAATGTCGGCGTCCGCGTGCCACACGATGTCGTCGCCATCGATCATGGCGTTGACCACCGGGAATTGCGCCAGCGCCTGGCACACCGCCCGTACGAAGAAGGACATGTAGCCCAGCTTGACGCCGTGCCTGACCTCGAACTCGGCCTTCATCCGCTGGCGCAGCTCGTTCACGGGCTGCATGTTCGCCTCGTTGAAGGTAGTAAGCATCGCGGCGGACTGCTGCGCCGCGACCAGGCGCTCGGCGACACGCCGGCGCAGGCGCGACATCGGCTCGCGGCGATCGACGCCCGCTGCCTGCAGCTCGATCCCCGGGGCTTCGGGAAGCGGCAGGGGCGCCGCAGGCACCGTCGGCCGGGCGGACACGGTTGCCGCAGCTGGTCTCGATGCCGACGCCGTGGCCGGTACCGTCTTGGGTGATTCCACGCGGGGCACGGCCTCCACGCCGGATTCGATCACCGCCACCACCTCGTCGGCCCTGACCACCGCGCCCTCCGGCTGGCGGATCTCGACCAGCGTGCCGGATGACGGCGCGGGGATTTCGAGAATGACCTTGTCGGTTTCCAGATCGACCAGTGTCTCGTCGCGCGCGACGGTCTCGCCCGCCTGCCTGCGCCAGACGAGCAGCGTACCGCTGGCGACCGAATCGGACAGGGTCGGCACGCGAACCTCAATTTTCATGCTGCTTCTCCAGTGCGTCGTCCAGCAGGGCGTCAAGCTCGGCACGGTGGCGCGTGGGATAACCGGATGCGGGTGCCGCGGCAGCCGTCCGGCCGGCGTAATGGAAACGTCGGCCAGCGGGCGCGCAATGATTCAGGTGATGCAGGGTCTGGTACCAGGCGCCCTGGTTCATCGGCTCTTCCTGCGCCCAAACGAAGGTTTCTGCCTTCGCATAGGCGGCGAGCGTTTCCCGGAACAGCACCTCCGGGAAGGGGTACAGTTGCTCGACGCGGATCAGCGCCACATCGGCAAGGCCGCGTGCAGCACGCGCCGCTTCCAGATCGAACCAGACCCGGCCGCTGCAGGCGACCACCCGTGTGGCGCCGCGCGGCGCACGTGGATCGTCGATCACCGGACGGAAGCCGCCTGTCGAGAGATCGTCCAGCGCGGAGACGGATTCGGGATGGCGCAGCAAGCTCTTGGGCGTGAACAGAACCAGCGGTTTGCGCTGTGGCCGCACGATCTGGCGCCGCAAAAGATGGAACATCTGCGCAGGCAGGGTCGGCACGCAGATCTGGATGTTGTCCTGCGCGCACAACTGCAGCCAGCGTTCCAGCCGGGCCGACGAATGCTCGGGCCCCTGCCCTTCCAGTCCGTGCGGCAGCATCAGCGTGAGCCCGCACAGACGGCCCCACTTGGCCTCGCCGCTGGCGATGAACTGGTCGATCACCACCTGCGCGCCGTTGGCGAAATCGCCGAACTGCGCTTCCCACACGACCAGCGTATCGGGATCGGCCGTGGCATAGCCGTACTCGAAGGCGAGCACAGCTTCCTCGGACAGCAGCGAATCAATGATCGTGAAATCGCCCTGGCGTGCATGCAGGTGCTCGAGCGGAATGTAGACGCCGCTCTGCCGGCGCTCGCGCTTCTGGTCGTGCCACACGGCGTGGCGATGAAAAAAGGTGCCGCGCGCCGAGTCCTGGCCCGATACGCGCACGTTCACGCCGGTGTCCAGCAGGCTCGCGTAGGCCAGCGTCTCGCAATAGCCCCAGTCGAGCGGCTGGGCGCCTGCACGCATGCGGCGGCGGTCGTCGAGCACCTTCTGGACGCGCGGATGCAGTTCGATGTCGACCGCCGGCGTGGTGATGCGCGCGGCCAGGAAGTCCAGCTGCATCGCCGGCACGGCAGTCGGCGTCTCGGCCGTCTGCCCGCGGAAGCGGCTCCAGTCGACGCTGTAGATTTCCTTGAAATTGGACAGTGCGGGCGGCGACAGCGACTCGCCCGCATCGAGCCTGGCGCGGCAGGCATCGATCAGATCGTCTGCCTCAACCTGCGTCAACACCCCCTCGTCCACCAGCTTCTGAGCATACAGCGTACGCGTGGTCGGATGCGCCTGGATGCGGCGGTACATCAGCGGCTGGGTGGCGAGCGGCTCGTCCTGCTCGTTGTGGCCGTGGCGGCGATAGCACACCAGATCGATGAACACGTTCTTGCGGAAGGTGTAACGGAAATCGACCGCCGTGCGAACCGCGAAGGCCACCGCTTCGGGATCGTCGCCATTGACGTGGAAAACCGGCGCTTCGACCATCTTGGCAACGTCGGTGCAATAAAGCGTTGAGCGCACATCTCGCGGGTCGGACGTGGTGAAACCGATCTGGTTGTTGATCACCACATGGATCGCGCCGCCGTTGCGGAAGCCCCGCGTCTGCGACATGTTGAGCGATTCCATCACCACGCCCTGCCCCGACAGCGCGGCGTCGCCATGCAGCACCACCGGCACCACCTCGCGGCCCAGCACGTCGCCGCGCCGGTCCTGGCGCGCGCGCACCGAGCCGCGCACCACCGGGTGCACGATTTCGAGATGCGAGGGATTGAAGGCCAGCGCGAGGTGCACCGGTCCGTTCGGCAGCAGCACGTCCGTCGAGCAGCCCTGGTGGTACTTCACGTCGCCCGACAGGGGCGAATGCACGTCGCCCACCGGCGGCTCCTCGTACAGGCTTTCCAGCGGACGGCCCATGATGTTGGCGAGCACGTTGATGCGACCGCGGTGTGCCATGCCGATGACGATTTCCCTTGCGCCGTGGCGTGCGCAGCGCGAGATCACCAGGTCGAGCAGCGGGATCAGGCTCTCGCCTCCCTCGAGCGAGAAACGCTTCTGCCCGACGTGGCGGGTATGCAGGAATTTCTCCAGCGTCTCGGCGTCGGTCAGGCGCTTAAGCAGATGCTTCTTCAGCTCGGCCGAAGCTCCGTAATGTCCCCGTGCCGACTCGATACGCTCCTGCAGCCAGCGCTTGCGGGCCACGTCGGACAGATGCATGTACTCGAAACCGACCCGGCCGCAGTAGGCCCCCTGCAGGCGCTGGAGAATGTCCGCCAGCGTGGTGCGGTCCACCCCGAACAGCGAGCCGGTCTCGAAAGTACGCGCAAGATCGGCTTCGCCCAGGCCGTAATGGGCAGGGTCGAGTTCGGGCGTGGGCGGCGGCTCGAAACGCCTCAACGGATCGAGGTCGGCGCGGCGTACCCCAAGGTAGCGGTAGGCATTGATGAGGCGCAGCACTGCGATCTGCGCGGCATCCGCACAACCCGCCTCATGCGGCACCGGATGCGCCAGCCAGGCGGCAAGCGCCTCGTCGCCGAACTGTTCGAGGTAGCCGGCATTTCCGGCATACAGCGATGAAGTCGACAGCCAGTCGGAGGCACGCATGGGCGCAGAATGCCGGCTAGGCGCCCCGCTGGTCGAGCGGGACGTAGTCCCTGCGGGCGTGCCCGGTGTAAAGCTGCCGCGGCCGGCCGATCTTGTGCGCAGGATCGGCAAGCATCTCGTTCCATTGTGCGACCCAGCCCGCAGTGCGCGCCAGCGCGAACATCACGGTGAACATGCTTGTGGGAATGCCTATCGCGCGGAAGATGATGCCGGAGTAGAAATCGACGTTGGGGTAGAGCTTGCGGCTGATGAAATAATCGTCTTCCAGCGCGATGCGTTCGAGTTCCATCGCCATCCGGAACTGCGGATCGTCGCGCAGATCGAGTTCGTCGAGCACCTCGTAGCAGGTCTGGCGAATGATGCGCGCGCGCGGATCCATGTTCTTGTAGACGCGATGGCCGAAACCCATCAGGCGGAAGCCGCTGCTCTTGTCCTTGGCGCGCGCGATGAACTCGGGAATGCGCGACGCGTCGCCCATTTCGTCGAGCATCTTCAGCACCGCCTCGTTGGCGCCGCCGTGCAGCGGGCCCCACAGGGAGGCCATACCGGCCGCCACGCAGGCGTAGGGATTCGCGCCCGAGGAACCGGCGAGCCGCACGGTCGAGGTGGAGGCGTTCTGCTCATGATCGGCGTGCAGGATGAAGATGCGGTCGAGCGCGCGCGCCAGCACCGGGTTCGGTTCATAGGGCTCGCAGGGGGTCGAGAACATCATGTGCATGAAGTTCTCGGCATAGGAAAGCCGGTTGTTCGGATAGACGAAGGGCTGCCCTTCGTTGAACTTGTAGGCCCATGCGGCCACGGTGGGGATCTTGGCGATCAGGCGATGCGCCACGATCTCGCGGTGACGCGGATCGAAGAGATCGGTACCTTCGTGATAGAAGGCGCTCATCGCGCCGGTCACGCCGATCATCACCGCCATCGGGTGCGCGCTGCGGCGGAAACCGCGGAACACGTTCTCCATCTGGTCGTGCAGCATGGAGTGGTGACGGATCGAACGCTCGAAGTTCAGCTTCTGTTCCGCCGTCGGCAGCTCGCCGTGCAATAGCAGGTAGCACACCTCCATGTGATCCGACTTGTAGGCCAGTTCCTCAATAGGGTAGCCGCGGTAATACAACAGGCCTTCGTCGCCGTCGATATAGGTGATTGCGGAGTTGCACGACGAAGTGGCGGTGAAGCCCGGATCGTGGGTGAAGTAGCCATGCCCGCCGAGCACCTTGAGATCGATCACCGGCTTTCCGTAGGTGCCCTCGAGTACGGGCAATTCAATGGCGGGGCTGCCATCGCTGAACGTGAGAGTGGCGGTTTTTTTCATTCCTGGTCCTGAAAATGCTGGGGCCGAAAGCTGCGCAAGCGTTGAACAATCGCCGCAAGGTAGGCATCGCCCACGGGCGCCTTGCCTTGCAGCCGGTCTGCGATCTCCATGTCCGATAGGCTCAGGAGCCGCTCCAGCGCGGCTGTCTCGTCAGGTTGAAGTGTAGCGCGGTGCGCGGCCCAAAAGCCACCCAGCACGATATCCAGCTCCAGCAGCCCGCGCCGGCAGCGCCAGGCAATGCGTGCATGCATCCGGTCAGACACGGCGCTTCACCAGCAGGGCGCGGATCATGCCGATCGCCTCGGTGGGGTTGAGTCCCTTGGGACAGGCGTCCACGCAGTTCATGATGCCGCGGCAGCGGTACAGCCGGTAGGGATCTTCCAGATTGTCCAGGCGGGACGCCGTTGCCTCGTCGCGCGAATCCGCAATGAAACGGTATGCCTGCAACAGGCCGGCGGGGCCGACAAAGCGATCCGGATGCCACCAGAACGACGGACACGAAGTGGTGCAGCACGCGCACAGGATGCACTCGTAAGCGCCGTCGAGCAGCGCGCGGTCTTCTGGGCTTTGCAGGCGTTCCATCTCGGGCTCGGGCGCATCGTTGATCAGCCAGGGCCTGATCGAACGGTACTGCCGGTAGAACGGCTCCATGTCGACAACGAGGTCGCGGATCACCGGCAGGCCGGGCAAGGGCCGCACTTCGACAGGCTCCTTCAGCTCCGCGAGCGGCGTGATGCACGCCAGGCGGTTCTTCCCGTTCACGTTCAGCGCGTCCGAGCCGCATACGCCCTCGCGGCAGGAACGCCGCAGGGACAGGGTTTCATCCTGCGCCTTGATCGCGATGAGGGCGTCCAGCAGCATCCTGCCGGCAGGGTCGATGTCCAGATCGACATCCTGCATGAAGGGCTGAACGTCGGTTTCCGGGTTGAATCGGTAGAGGCGGAATTTCATGCTCAATACACCCGTTCCATCGGCTTCACCGACTCCACCGTCAACGGCTTGAGCCGCACCGGCTTGGTATCCACCTGATCCCCTGCCTGCATGTACAGGGTGTGCCTCAGCCAGTGCTCGTCGTCGCGCGCCGGGAAGTCCTCGCGCGTGTGGGCGCCGCGGCTCTCGGTGCGGTGCAGCGCGGAGACCAGGGTGGCGCGCGCCACGCCGATGAGGTTGTCCAGCTCCAGCGCCTCGATGCGTGCGGTATTGAAGACCCGGCTGCTGTCCGCAAGACCGGCCCGGGCGAGGCGGGCCTCGAGTGCATCGAGTTCGGCGAGACCCGTGCGCAGGGTGGCCTCGGTGCGGAACACGCCGCAGTGCGTCTGCATGGTCCGCCTGAGGTCGTCAGCAATCGCCGCCACGCGCTCGTTGCCGGGGCGTTCCCAGCGGGCCAGCCGCGACAGGCTGGGCGCCGCCGCATCCGCAGGCGTCGGTCGCGGATACGGATTGTCGCGCAGATGTTCCAGCATGTGCCTGCCAGCTGCGCGGCCGAATACGACAAGATCCAGCAGCGAGTTGCCGCCCAGGCGATTGGCGCCATGCACGGAGACGCAGGCGCACTCGCCCACGGCATACAGGCCCGGCACGGGCTCCTCGGGGCCGAAATGTGCGGGCGCAACAACCTGGCCATGCAGATTGGTTGGGATGCCGCCCATCATGTAATGGGCGGTGGGGGCAACCGGGATGGGGGCCTTCGCCGGATCGACACCGGCAAAACGAATCGACAGGTCGCGGATGCCCGGCAGTCTCTCGGCGATGGCCGCTTCGCCCAGATGATCGAGCTTGAGATCGATGAAATCGCCGCGCGGTCCGCACCCCCGCCCCTCGGTAATCTCGATGGCGATGGCGCGTGCGACCACGTCGCGTCCAGCCAGGTCCCGGGCATGCGGCGCATAGCGGTCCATGAAGCGCTCGCCGTGCCGGTTGAGCAGATAGCCACCCTCCCCGCGCACGCCCTCGGTGATGAGGCAGCCCACGCCGGCGATGCCGGTGGGATGGAACTGCCAGAATTCCATGTCCTGCAGCGGCAGGCCGGCACGCAGCACCATGCCCAGACCGTCGCCGGTGTTGATCAGCGCATTGCTGCTGTTGCCGAATACGCGCCCCGCCCCGCCGGTGGCCAGCAGGGTTGCACGCGCCTCGATGAGCAGCGGTTCGCCGGTTTCGATGCACATCGCGGTCACACCCAGGCAGTACCCCTCGGCATCGCGCACCAGGTCGAGCGCGAAATACTCGTCGAAAAACTGTGTGCGCGCGGCAAGGTTCTGCTGGTACAGCGTGTGCAGCAGTGCATGCCCGGTGCGGTCGGCCGCGGCGCAGGTGCGCGTCGCCTGATCGCCGCCGCGGTTTTTCGATTGGCCGCCGAACGGACGCTGGTAGATTTTTCCATTCGAAAGCCGCGAGAACGGCAGGCCCATGTGCTCCAGTTCATACACCGCGCTCGCCGCCTCGCGGCACATGTATTCGATCGCATCCTGGTCGCCGAGCCAGTCGCCCCCTTTTACCGTGTCATAGAAATGCCATTCCCAGCGGTCGTCGTCGACGTTCGCCAGAGCGGCCGTGATGCCGCCCTGCGCAGAGACCGTGTGCGAGCGCGTGGGAAAAACCTTGGAGACGACCGCGACCGTGTAGTCAGAACGTGCGAGCTGCAGGGCTGCACGCAGGCCGGCTCCGCCGCCGCCGACAATGAGCGCATCGAAGCGCCTGCGATTCATCCGAGTCTCCACAGCACGAGCAGCAGCCAGACCAGGCTGCCTGCCAGTACGGCCATGACGACTAGATAAAGGGTGAGCCGAAGCGCGACGGGCTTCACGTAATCCATCAGGATGTCGCGCATACCCACCCAGCTGTGCAGCGCGAGTGCTGCTGCAAGAAGCAGCAGCGCGCCACGCACCCAGGCAGGTGCGAGCCAGGCGTGCCAGCCCGTGTAGTCGATGGGCATGGCCGAGAAACCACGCACCAGCAGGACAGGCAGCAGGATGGCCAGCGCCACGGCGGTGGCGCGCTGCAGCAGCCAGGTACCAGTGCCGGTATGCGATCCCGTGGTGTGCTTCATGCGAACAGACACCCTGCGAATGCCAGCGTGATCGCGCCCGAAGCGGCGACCACCGCCACGCCAGTCATGCGTGCCTGCCTGAGGCCGACCCCCCGATGCGCGTCGAGCGCCAGATGCCGCAGTCCGGAAAAGAAATGGTGCGTGAAGGCCCACGCGAGTGCCACGAGCAGGATCTTCGCATAAGGATGCTGCAGCAGGGAGGCGAGCGCCTGGAATCCTGCCTCGCTTGCCAGTGAAATCGACAGGCCCCACACACTTGCGGGAAATGCCAGGAACAGCAGCACGCCCGAGATGCGATGCAGGATCGACACCCAGCCCGGCAGCGGCAGCCGCATTCGCCGCAAATCGAGATAGACAGGACGACTGACTGCTTTCATGAAAGCTCACCCGAGTGTCTCATGCATGCAGTCGCGGCCGGAGGATTTTCCTGACAGGAAATTAGGACTTTCTCCCGCGTGCGGGCTTCGCTGCTTTCGCCACCGCCGCGGGCACCCTCTCGCGCAAACGCGGATCGAAGGGCTTGGGCAGGATGTAGTCCGGCCCGAACCTCAGCTTCTTGAGCTTGTAGGCCTTGAGTACCGACGCCGGCACAGGCTCGCGCGCAAGTTCGGCCAGCGCGTGCACGGCTGCGATCAGCATGGCCTGTGTGATCTCCTTCGCACGAGCGTCGAGGGCACCGCGGAAGATGAAGGGGAAGCCCAGCACGTTGTTGACCTGGTTGGGATAATCGGAGCGGCCGGTCGCCATGACCAGATCGCTGCGTGCGGCCCGGGCCTTCTCGGGCAGGATTTCCGGATTGGGATTGGCGAGTGCGAAAACCACCGGTTTCTCGGACATCGATTTCACCATCGCCGGACTCACCAGATTGGCGCCCGACACGCCGACGAAGACGTCCGCTCCGGCCATCGCCTCGTCCAGCGTGCGCAGTCGGGTCTGGCGAGCGTAGGCTTTCTTGAAGCCGTTGAGATCAGTGCGACCCTTGTGCACCACACCTTTCGAATCGACCAGCAGGATATTGCGCTTCTGCGCTCCCATCGCCACCAGCAGGTTCATCGAGGCGATGCCTGCGGCGCCGGCGCCGAGGCAGACGATCTTCGCCGATTCTAGCGTCTTGTCCTGCACCTGCAGGGCATTGAGCAGCCCCGCGCAGATGATGACTGCGGTGCCGTGCTGGTCGTCGTGGAACACCGGTATGTCGAGCTTTTTCTTCAGCGCGGCCTCAATCTCGAAGCAGTGCGGCGCGGCGATGTCCTCGAGGTTGATGCCGCCGAAGGTGGGCGCGATGGCCTCGACCACCTTGATGAATTCCTGCGGAGTCTTTGCGTTGACCTCGATGTCGTACACATCGATGCCGGCGAACTGCTTGAACAGCACGCCCTTGCCTTCCATCACCGGCTTGGCGGCGAGCGGCCCTCGGTCGCCCAGACCGAGGATGGCGGTACCGTCGGTGATGACGGCAACCAGGTTGCCCTTGTTGGTGTAGTCGTAGGCCTTCGCAGGATTCTTCGCGATTTCCAGCACCGGCTGGGCGACGCCCGGCGTGTAGGCCAGCGACAGGTCGGCCTGGGTGGAACAGGGTTTGGAGGAGACGACTTCGAGTTTGCCGGGTCTGGGCAGGCAGTGGTAATCAAGGGCTTTTTTCTTGAGATCGGTCTTGGACATTGCGGACGCGCGGACGGGTTGGGAACAGCCCGCATTATCGCGGATTTATACGCGACGCGCCGAACCTCAGTCTTTCCAGATCTTGAGCTGCGCACGCAGCCGCGCGACGGCCTGCGAATGCAGCTGGCAGACACGCGATTCGGACACGCCGAGCACGGCGCCGATTTCCTTCAGGTTCATGTCCTGCTCGTAGTACATGCCCATCATGCTGCGCTCGCGTTCGGGCAGATGATGGATCGCGGCGATCAGGCTGTCGCGGAAACCTTCGTCCTCCAGCACGGCGAGCGGATCGCTCGCCCCGTCGACGAGGTAGCGTTCGAGGAAGCTCGCGCTGTCCTCGTCGGAAAAATCCTCGTAGTACAGCAGCTGCGAGCATTTCACGTCGCCCAGCATGGACTGGTACTGGTCCAGCGGCAGGCCGAGCTCGGCGGAAATCTCCTGCTCGGTCGGCGCGCGGCCGTTGCGTTGTTCCAGCTTGTGGATGGCGGTTTCGATCTGACGGGATTTCTGCCGTACGTGGCGCGGCAGCCAGTCGGCCTCGCGCAGTTCATCCAGCATGGCGCCGCGGATGCGCTGGGTGGCGTAGGACTCGAACTGCGCACCCTGCGAACCGTCGAACCGCGACACTGCATCCATCAGGCCGATCAGGCCGACCTGGATGAGATCGTCCACTTCGACGCTGGCCGGCAGGCGCGCCATCATGTGATAGGCGATGCGCTTGACCAGCGGCGCGTACTTGGTGATCTGCTCGTCCTGCGACGATTGTTTACCAGCCATCGATCAGGTGTTCCCTGTTGTTCTGTATTGGGGGCTCAGCCCCGGCTCCTCGTCTGCCATTCTAACGGCAAGCGCAGCAATTGCATCATCTTCGTTCGCCACGTACATCACCGCCGCCGCAAACGTGGCGCCAAGGAAACGTGCGCAGGCCGCATGCACCTGCGCACAAGCCTGCGCATCGCCGAACAGGATCGCCGCCCCGCCCCCTCGTTCGGCCCGGGTTTTCAGGAGGGCGTAGCTTGACTGCATCCCTTCCGGCCGCACTTCCATCAGCACGCACTGCGTCGCCCCGGGCAACACTGCGGCCGCATCGCAAAGCGGGCTGTCGAAAATCAGCGTGTCCCAGGCACGGACACCCTGCGCCAGACCTGCAGCATCGGCCCGGGCGCCGGGGGCATGCCACACGGGGATTCCGCCAAGCGGCAGGATGAGCAGGGCGCCGCGTGCAAGCTGGCGTGTCCAGTCGAACAGCGCCTGCGGCGCTGCAGGGACGAACAGGCGGTCGCGCGCATCGACGACAAGCGGCGACGCGCCTTCCAGGCGGAGCGACTGTGCCGCCCGCAGGGCGAGGCCGGGCGTATCGGATATGCACTGGACACAGCGATGCCGCAGGCCTTGCCGCCGCCAGCGCAGGCCGGCCGCCTGGTCAGCCGGCACGCCTATCCTGCCCGGGAACCGGCTCGACCGGCCGCGCGTCGCGCTGGGCTTCCGCCCCGGCAAGGAGCGGCCAATCCTCGGCGGACAGCGCGAAGGACGTGGCCAGCTGGCCGCCCTTGAGTGCCCGGTCGACGAGGTAGGCGGCATGCGGGCGATGCAGGTCTTCCGGCACGCGCTGGCCTCCAGTCACATAAGCCAGCGGCAAATGGTGACGGATCAAGACATCGAGGGCCGCCCCCGGCTGCGGCGCCTCGTCGAGCTTGGTGAGAATGCAGCCCGCAGCGCCCGCGCCGAAACGGACGAGCGCCTGTTCGAGGGCGGCCCCCTGCTGGCCGGCGGCGAGCACGACCAGGCGCCGCACCCCGAGGTCGTCGAGTTGCTGCATTGCCTGCACGCGCGGATCGCCAGGCGCGAAGCCCGCGGTATCGATCAGGATCAGTTTGTAGGTCGTCATGCGCGGCAGCATGCACGCAAGTTCGGCTGCATCCCGGGCGGCATGCATCCCGACACCGAGCAGGTCGGCGTAGATGCGCAGTTGCGCGTGTGCGCCAATGCGGTAGGCGTCGCCTGCCACCAGGGCGACCCGGTCCGGGCCGTACGCATCGACGCCGCGCGCGGCAAGCTTGGCAAGCGTGGTCGTCTTGCCCGAGCCGGTCGAGCCGACCAGCGCCCAGGCCCCGCCCTGCGTCACCGGATCGGCGGCGGCAGGCACGCACGGCAGGTTGCGGACCAGCACCTGGCGCAGCCAGCGCTGCGCGGCTTCGCCATCGAGCGCACGCGGCATGCGGGCCGCCAGAGTGCGCGCCAGGGTCCCGCCAAACCCCGCAGCGAAGAGGGTCTGCATGAGCGCGACCCGTGCCGGATCGCGGCGCCGGGCGGCGCTCCAGGCAAAGCCGGCCAGCTGGTTCTGCAGCAGGCCGCGCAAGCGGCCGAGCTCAGCGAGGATACGTGAGCCGGTGGCGCAATCCGCTGCCTCGCCGGGAGGCGGCGCTGCCAGATCGCCGTATGCGCTGGCGAGCAGCTCCACCCCTTTCTGGTGCGGGCGGGTGGACAGCACCACCGCATCGTCGCCGAGTTCGGCACGGATGCGGACAAGTCCCTCGCGGGCATTCGGTGCCACGAAGGTGCGGATGCTCATGCCACAACCTCGATGGAAAGCTCGGTCGTCATGCGCACCATTTTATCGGCTGGCACCTCGGCATAGGCAAGCACGGACAGATGCGCCAGATTGCGCCGCAGAAGACGCGACAGGATGGGCCTCAGTACCGGTGAAGTCAGGAGCACGGGCGGATGGCCCGCGGCCTCCTGTTCACCCAGCGCGAGCTCGGCCGCGGTGTTAAGGGCATCCAGCGTAGCCGGGGACAACAGGGCTTCGCCTTCTTCGCCCATTTCATTCAGCAGTCGCGTCTCGGTCGCCGCGGACAGTCCGATCACGCTCAGCGTATCGCTTCCCTCGAACAGGCGGTCGACGATGCTGCGACCCAGCGCGGCACGCGCGGTTTCCACCAGTTCGTCCACTGCCTGGCTTTTCGGGGCGCGCGCCGCAAGCGTCTCGAACAGGGTGCGCGTGTCGCGGATCGACACGTTCTCGGCGATGAGCTGCTGCAACACCGCCTGCACCGTGGTCAGGGGCAGGTGGCGCGGCGTCACGTCCTCGACCAGACCGGGATGGATGCGCGCGAGCGTATCGAGGAGCTGCTGCACTTCGGTCCGGCCCAGCAGCTCCGGGGCGTGCTGGCGGAACACCGCCTCGACCTGGCGGGCGATCACATCCTCCGGCGGCAATACCACGAAGCCGCGCAGTTCGGCTTCTTCCATACGCCCCGACTCGATCCAGACGCCGGACAGGCCGGTGAGCGGATCGGTGCCCGGCGTGCCGTCGATGCGCCCCAGCACGTCGCCCATGTCGACCGCCAGCACCTGACCGCTCGGGATGTCGCCATGCGCGACATCCACGCCCTTCAGAGTGATGCGGTAGGTGTTGGGCTTGAGTTCGAGATTGTCGCGCACGCGGATGAGCGGCACCACCAGACCCATGTCGGCAGCGAACCGGCGGCGCGCCTCGGTGATGCGCGCGAGCGCCGCGCCGCCCTGGTTGCGGTCGACCAGCGGAATCAGCCGGTAACCGACTTCGAGTGCCAGGACATCCACGGGCGGGATATCGTCCCAGGTCACGTCGAGCGGAGCGGGCGCCGCCACCTCTGTTTCCAGCGGTTCGGCATCAAGCACCATGGACCGGCGCCGGCCCAGCCACAGGCCGATTGCGCCGAGCACGGCCGAGATCGTGAGAAACGCCAGATGCGGCGTCCCTGGAATCAGGCCCAGCACGCCGAGCACGGCGGCGGCCACGTACAGGGTCTGCGGCCGGCCGAACACCTGGACAGAAAATTCGCGCGACAGGTCCTGTTCGGACGACGCCCGGCTCACCACGATGCCCGCCGCAGTCGAAATGATGAGCGCGGGAATCTGGGTGACGAGGCCATCCCCGACCGTCAGGAGCGCATAGCGGCCGAGGGCCTCCGACAGGCCAAGATCGTGCTGGAGCAAGCCGACCGCGATGCCGCCGATCAGGTTCACCACGAGGATGATCATGCCCGCGACGGCATCGCCTCGGACGAATTTGGAAGCGCCGTCCATCGCACCGTAGAAGTCGGATTCCCGGCCGATGTCGGCACGACGCGCGCGCGCCTCGGATTCGCTGATGAAGCCTGCGTTGAGATCGGCATCCACTGCCAGCTGCTTGCCCGGCATCGAATCCAGCGTGAAACGCGCAGCCACCTCGGCAATGCGCCCCGCGCCCTTGGTGATGACGACGAAATTGATGATGACGAGGATGACAAAGACCACGAAGCCGACGGCGATGTTGCCGCCGACGAGGAAATTGCCGAAGGACTCGATCACCTTGCCCGCAGCATCCGGGCCGGTATGTCCCTGCATCAGGATGATGCGGGTGGAAGCGACATTGAGCGACAGGCGCAGCAGGGTCGTCAGCAGCAGCACCGTGGGGAACACCGAGAAGTCCAGCGGTCGCCGCGCGTTCAGGCTTACCAGCAGCACGATCATCGCCAGTGCGATGTTGAGCGTGAACAGCACGTCGAGCATGAAGGTGGGCAGCGGCAGCACCATCATCGCCAGGATCAGCAGCACCAGCGTCGGCACTGCCAGGCGGTTCAGGGACGTGCCCAGGACCATCGTCCCCTGTGCACTCATCCGATCACCTCGTCAACTGGCCGGGGCCGGGCGTTGATTCCCTCCCCTTCAGGCAGTGAATTCACCCTGGAACCGGCACGCCCCCCCCTGCCTGTCTGCTGCTGGCGGGCACGCAATTGCGCGCGCACCTCG
The DNA here is from genome assembly GCA_040754275.1 of Pseudomonadota bacterium. GTDB lineage: Bacteria > Pseudomonadota > Gammaproteobacteria > Burkholderiales > Thiobacillaceae > Thiobacillus. The sequence goes on along the minus strand of JBFMCW010000008.1, from coordinate 90,178 downwards.
GGGCCGAGTTCGGATTCGCGCGCCTCGGCCAGGACTTCCTGCCAGGTCATGGCATGACGGCGCAGGTAACGCCACCAACGCCAGCCGGCGTCGAGCGCAGCGGCAAGCGCCAGGGCACCGGCAAGCGCGATCAGGCCCTGGCCGACCCAGCCCGCCGCAGCCGGAAAAGCTTCAAGGGATGGAAGGGCCCCGAGGGCCTGCCAGGCGGCGCGGTCGTCCGTCAAGGCCCAGGTCACCGCCGTCACGCCCAGCACGAGCTTCAGCAAGGCCATCGCAGCATCGAACCAGGCCTCTGCGGAAAACAGGCGGATCAGGAATTTGAAGGGGCTGGCCCGGCTGAAGTCGGCCTGAGCCACGATCGGCGCATAGACCCAGCCCGACAGCAGCATCGGTGCCACCAGGGCGGCGGCAAACAGCGCTGCCAGAAGCGGCAGCGTCGCCCACAGGGCTGCCAGCGCGGCTTCGGTCACAACAGGTGCGAAGGGATGCGCGGCATTTTGCAGCGCAGTCCGGAACAATGCCGACAGGGATTCGACGAGGCGCGGCGCCAGCCAGGCCAGCATGCCCAGCGCAGCCAGCAACACCAGCCAGGCGCTCAGTTCGGACGAGCGCGGAACGTCTCCAGCGCGCCGCGCCTCCTGCAGACGCTTTGCACTTGCCGGTTCGGTACGGGAAAGATCGGTCTCCTCGGCCATGCCTGCCTCAAGTTTTGGGGCAGTCTAGCACGAAGCGGCGGGCGGTTCGGCGGGGTCAGCTTACCTCGTCGATCCAGGCCATCTGGATGGCTTCGAGGATCTTCTCGCCGGAATGATTGGGGTCGTCGTCGAAATCCGGCAGTTCCATCACCCAGCGGTGAAGATCGGTGAAACGGATGGTGCGCGGATCGATTTCCGGGTGCGCATCGGCGAGCTCAATGGCGATGTCGAGGGTATCCGTCCACTTCATTTCAATGTCCTTCTTTCACCATGTTGATGGTGTATTTGGGAATTTCGATCACCAGATCCGCATCTGCCACGCGCGCCTGGCAGGAGAGCCGCGATTGTGGTTCCAGGCCCCAGGCCTTGTCGAGCAGGTCGTCCTCCAGTTCCGTCGATTCCTGGAGAGAATCGAAGCCTTCGCGCACGATGACGTGACAGGTTGTGCAGGCACAGGATTTCTCGCAGGCATGCTCGATCTCGACGCCATTGGCCAGCAGGGTGTCACATATGGTATCGCCGGTTTTCGCCTCGATCACCGTACCATCGGGGCAAAGTTCGACATGGGGCAGAACGATGAGCTGGGGCATGGTCAGGCGGCTTGAGGTTGTTGACTTGGCAGGGCGGCGAGCACGCCGTCCCAGAACTGGATGCGCGCGTTCACGGCAACCTCCGCAGCGGCTTCCGCCTCGCGCCATTTTTCCGCCTTGCCCTCGCACAGCGCGGACAGTAGCCGCAGGGACAGCGGCGCGTGGAAATCCTCGTCGAGATGGACGTGGCGGTTCAGGTAGTAGTGAAAGCTCGGCGCCTGCGCCTCGGTCACGGCCATGCGCGACAGGAAGGCGCGAAACATCGAGGGAATGACATGCTCGCGGCCGAGCGCCAGCGCGGCGGCGATCTCGTGCGGCTTGCCGCCGGCCAGGAAGTCGAAGGTGCTGCGGGTGAACCGGGCAGAGGCGGCGGGCACAAGGCCGCTTGCCAGTCCTGCTTCGATGCCCTGCTCGCCGACGATCTCGACGAAACGCGCGGGCGATCCCGCTTCGGCGCCGATCTCGCGCATGGCGGCCAGGTACAGGATGAAATGACTGGTGAAGCCATCCTGGCCCGGCAGGGCAACGTCAGTCTCTTCTTCGAGCACCAGTTCGTTGATGAAGCGCTGCACCGCTGCATCACCGCGCGGCGTCCACGGCCAGCGTGCGGGGGCGACTTCATTCTGCAGGAATTTGATCAGTGACATGAAATCCCAGACGGAGTAGACATGGTGCTGCATGAACACACGCAGATCATCCAGCGTGCGCACCGAAGCGTAGATGGGATGGGCTTCGAGCCGGACCTGCAGGGATTCGATGAAAGCGTCGTTCAGCATGGTGGATTCAGCCAAAGGTTTCGAGTTTCTGTCCGGCCATCGCCCGGCGCACGTTCTTGTCCATGCGGCGCTGGGCGAATTCCGTGGTGGCGAGGTTGAGCGCTTCGATACCGCGCTTGATGGCCAGATGATCGGGGCCGGATAGCAGATTTTCAAGCGCGGCGATCCCCGCCTCGATGGCTGCAATCTCGTCGGGCAGGAGCAGTTGTTCCCCGTCTTCGGCGAGCGCGGCACGGGTGGCTGCGATCAGCCCCTGCGCATCGACGATCTGTTCGCTCAATGCACGGGCGCGCATGTCGTCCCTGGCATGCGTGAAAGCGTCCTTCAGCATGCGGGTGATGTCCCCGTCGCCGAGGCCATACGAGGGCTTGACCTGCACGCTCGCTTCGACGCCCGTGCTCTGCTCGCGCGCCGACACCGAGAGCAGGCCGTCGGCGTCGACCTGGAAGGTCACGCGGATGCGCGCCGCACCGGCGACCATAGGCGGGATGCCGCGTAGCTCGAAACGGGCCAGCGAACGGCAGTCTGCGGCCAGTTCGCGCTCGCCCTGCAGCACGTGCACGCTCATCGCGGTCTGGCCATCCTTGAAGGTCGTGAAATCCTGCGCACGCGCGGTCGGAATGGTGGTGTTGCGGGGAATGAGCTTTTCGGTCAATCCACCCATCGTTTCCAGCCCCAGCGACAACGGGATCACGTCGAGCAGCAGCCAGTCGTCCCCCGCCCGGTTGCCGGCCAGGATGTCGGCCTGCATCGCTGCGCCCAGCGCAACGACCTTGTCCGGATCGAGATTGGTCAGCGGCGTCTGCCGGAAGAAGTCGGCGACAGCCTGCCGCACGCAGGGCATGCGGGTCGAACCACCGACCATGACCACGCCCTTGACCTCGTCGACGGCCAGGCTGGCGTCGCGCAGGGCCTTGCGCGTGGGGGCGAGCGTCTTCTGCACGAGGCCGGCAGTCATGGCGTTGAATTCGGCCTGGGTCAGGGTGGCGTCCATCATTTCGCCGGTGGAAAGCACGGCGGTGACGCGCACCTCGGTATGTTCCGTCAGCGCTTCCTTTGCATTACGCGCCTTGGTGAGCAACAGACGCATGTCACCTGCCGACAGCGGCTGGAAGCGCCCCTGCTCGACCATCCAGCAGAACACACGCTGGTCGAAGTCGTCGCCGCCCAATGCGGAATCGCCATTGGTCGCGAGCACCTCGAAGACGCCTCTGGACAGCCTGAGAATGGAAATGTCGAAGGTGCCGCCGCCCAGGTCGTAAACGGCATAGACCCCTTCCGAGGCATTGTCGAGGCCGTAGGCGATGGCCGCCGCGGTCGGCTCGTTGAGCAGTCGCAGCACGTTGAGGCCGGCAATTTGTGCGGCGTCCTTGGTCGCCTGTCGCTGTGCATCGTCGAAGTAGGCAGGTACGGTAATGACCGCGCCGACGAGTTCGCCGGCGAGCGCCGCCTCGGCACGATCGCGCAGCACCCTGAGAATTTCCGCCGAGACTTCGACCGGGCTTTTCACCCCGGCGGCGGTCCTGATCTGCACCATGCCCGGCGCATCGACGAAGCGGTATGGCATGCTGGCGACATCGCCAATGTCGGCAAGTCCGCGTCCCATGAAACGCTTTACCGAGGCGATGGTGTTGTGGGGATCCGCATTCTGCGCGGCTTGCGCTTCGTACCCGACCTGCACGGCACCGTCGGCGCGATAGCGCACCACGGAAGGCAGCAGAGAATGTCCTGCAGCGTCATCGAGCACCACCGCCATGCCGGAACGCACGGTGGCGACCAGGGAATTCGTCGTCCCGAGATCGATTCCCACCGCCAGCCGATGCTGGTGCGGTGCGGTGGACATGCCGGGTTCGGAAATTTGCAGCAGGGCCATCGAGCAGTTTTCTCAGTTTTCGAGTTCTTCGTACACGTCGCCGACCTCGGCGATGAGTTTGTCCATGAAACGCAGCTGGCGGACGGCTTCACATGCGCCTTCGTAATCCCTTGCAGCATCGAGCAGTTCGCCCAGCCGGGCCTCGATGCGTTTGTGCGCACTGCGCAGTTCATCGGTGAGGGCATCGAGTGCCGCCACGCTTCTTGCTTCGCGCGCCTCGTCGATGGCTTCGCGCCATTCCATCTGCTGCATCAGGAAGGCGGGCAACATTTTAGTATTGGTCGCATCGAGCGCGTCGATCCCATTCAGCTTCAGCAGATAGACCCCGCGATCAACCGGATGTCTGAGCGTCTGGTAGGCCTCGTTGACCTGCGTCGCCCATTGCATCGCGACCCGTTGTTCCGCCTCGGGCTGGGCCGCGAAGCGATCCGGATGCACGGTGTTCTGCAACTCGCGGTAGGTGGCATCGAGACGGCCACGGTCGAGCGCATAGGTCTCGGGCAGATTGAACAGGGCGAAGTGACTTTGCATGCCAAGGCGAGGAATCAGGGGGCAGGGACGAGGGGGCCGCGCGGCCTTCGGTCGCGCCATTTAAAATTTGGCGCGAAGCAAAAAGCCCCTTACCCCCTGGCTCCTGGCCCCTAATCCCTGTCAGACGTTGAACGACTCCCCGCAGCCACACTCGTTCTTCACGTTCGGGTTATTGAACTTGAAGCCTTCGTTGAGGCCTTCGCGGGCATAATCGAGTTCGGTGCCATCGATGTAGGGCAGGCTCTTGGGATCGACGAACACCTTGACGCCGTGGCTCTCATAGATTTCGTCGCCTTGCGGCACCTCGTCGGCGAATTCCAGTTTGTATGCCATGCCCGAGCAGCCGGTCGTGCGAACCCCCAAACGGATACCGACACCCTTTCCGCGTTTGGCAAGGAAGCCGGCGACGTGCTGTGCAGCGCGTTCAGACAGGGTCACGGCCATGGCTTACTCCAGGCCCTTCTTCTGTTTGTAGTCGGCAACGGCTGCCTTGATCGCATCTTCGGCTAGGATCGAACAGTGGATCTTCACCGGTGGCAGTGCAAGTTCCTCGGCGATGGCCGTGTTCTTGATCTCCATCGCCTGGTCGAGCGTCTTGCCCTTGACCCATTCGGTCACCAGCGAGGAGGAGGCAATGGCCGAGCCACAACCGTAGGTCTTGAACTTGGCGTCCTCGATGACGCCATCCGGGCCGACCTTGATCTGCAATTTCATCACGTCGCCGCAGGCCGGGGCACCAACCATGCCGGTGCCGACTCCGTCGTCGTCCTTGCCGAACGAGCCGACGTTGCGGGGGTTTTCGTAGTGGTCGAGAACTTTATCGCTGTATGACATTTGGTGCTCCTTTCAGTCGCTTGGCAGAGGTTAGGATCCAGAGGCCAGGATCTAGGGGGCTTTGTGCTGCGCACCCTTTGATTTGACGCGGCTTTCGCCGCGCGATCCCTAGCCCCTAGCTCCTAGTTCCCAGCCCCTAAAAATCAATGTGCCGCCCACTGCACGGTATTCAGGTCGATGCCTTCCTTGAACATCTCCCACAGCGGGGAAAGCTCGCGCAGCTTGCCGATCTTCTCGTGCAACAGCTTGATGGCGTAATCGACTTCTTCCTCGGTGGTGAAGCGGCCGATGGAAAAACGGATCGAGCTGTGCGCCAGTTCGTCGCTGCGGCCCAACGCACGCAGGACGTAGGACGGCTCCAGGCTCGCCGAGGTACAGGCGGAACCCGAGGACACCGCGAGATCCTTGATCGCCATGATGAGCGATTCGCCCTCGACAAAGTTGAAGCTGACGTTGAGGTTGTGCGGCACACGGCGCTCCATGTCGCCATTGAGATGCACTTCCTCGATGTCCCTGAGGCCGGCGTATAGGCGGTCGCGCAGCATGCGGATGCGCTCGTTCTCGGTCGCCATCTCCTCCCGGGCAATGCGGAAGGCCTCGCCCATGCCGACGATCTGGTGCGTGGCCAGCGTGCCGGAGCGCATGCCGCGCTCGTGGCCACCGCCGTGCATCTGCGCTTCCAGACGGACACGCGGCTTGCGGCGCACGTACAGCGCGCCGATGCCCTTGGGGCCGTAGGTCTTGTGGGCCGAGAACGACATCAGATCGACCGGCAGCCTGGCAAGATCGATCGGCATCTTGCCGGTCGCCTGCGCGGCGTCGACGTGGAAGATCACGCCTTTCTCGCGACAGATTTTTCCGATGACTTCGATGTCCTGGATCACGCCGATTTCATTGTTGACCGCCATCACCGAGACCAGCGCAGTATCCGGACGGATCGCGTCGCGGAACGCGTCCAGATCCAGCAGGCCGTTTTCCTGGACGTTGAGGTAGGTCGCCTCGAAACCCTGGCGCTCCATTTCACGCACGGTGTCGAGCACGGCCTTGTGCTCGGTCCGTAAGGTGATGATGTGCTTGCCCTTGGTTCCGGAGTAGAAATGGCCGGCGCCCTTGATGGCAAGGTTGTTCGATTCGGTCGCGCCCGAGGTGAAGACGATTTCCTTGGGATCGGCATTGACCAGCGCGGCGACCTGGCCACGCGCCTCTTCGACCGCCTTTTCGGCTTCCCAGCCGAAAGGATGCGAACGCGAGGCCGGGTTGCCGAAATGCTCGGTCAGGTAGGGAATCATTTTCTCGGCCACGCGCGGGTCGACCGGGGTGGTGGCGGAATAGTCGAAGTAGATCGTTTTCATCGTGTTGCCCTTGTCCATGTCCGTTCAGGCCGCCAGCGTCATCTTGGGCGTGCGGCGATCCTGCAGTACCTTGTCCTTGCATTCGTCCTGCTTGGCGATCAGCGACGCCAGCGTGACGTTGTCCAGGTAATCGTAGATGTGTGCGTTGAGCCCGACCCACAGGTCGTGCGTGAGACAGCGGTGCTCGTCGTGGCAGTTTTCCTTGCCGCCGCACTGGGTTGCGTCGATCGGCTCGTCGACCGCGCGGATGATGTCGGCAACGCTGACTTCGGCTAGGGGTTTCGCCAGGAAATAGCCGCCGCCTGGGCCGCGTACGCTTTCCACCAGTTCATGCCGGCGCAGGCGGCTGAACAGCTGTTCCAGGTAGGACAGCGAAATATCCTGGCGTTCGCTGATGCCGGCGAGCGTCACGGGGTTTTTCCCGCCCCGCATCGCCAGGTCCAGCATGGCCGTGACTGCAAATCGTCCTTTAGTGGTCAACCTCATGACTCGTTCTCCTGAATGTGGCCTGAACTATAAAATTCCCGAGCATTTCGGTCAACTATTCTCCTTACCTTAGCGATTTAGTCAACTATTTTGTTCAAATAGTTCGGGTCGAAATCATCCGGCTTGTCCTCGCCGGCAGGCAGTTCGGCTCCGAGCTTCTGGAGGTGGGCCAGGATCAGGTCCAGCCGCCTGTCGGTATGGGCGGAATGGTCGATCAGGCCGTGTATCGCCTTCACGACGGGATCGTTCATGTCGGCAGAAATCGCATAGGCCGAAAACCCGAGCTTCTCCGCCTGCGCCTTGCGCTGCTTTTCGGCCGCGTTGTCGAGGATGCGCGCAGGAATGCCCACGGCCGTCGCATCATCGGGCACGTCCTTCACCACCACGGCGTTCGAACCCACGCGCGCGTTGGCGCCGATGGTGATCGGGCCAAGGATCTTGGCACCTGCCCCCACCACAACGCCGGCTTTCAGCGTGGGGTGGCGCTTGCCCTTGTTCCACGAGGTTCCACCCAGCGTCACGCCGTGATACAGGGTGCAGTCGTCGCCGATCTCGGCGGTCTCGCCCACGACCACGCCCATGCCATGGTCGATGAATACGCGGCGGCCGATGCTGGCACCGGGATGGATTTCGATGCCGGTGAGCCAGCGCGCGATGTGCGAAGTGAACCGCGCGAGCCACTTCAGGTGCATGCGCCACAGCCGGTTCGCCAGGCGATGCAGGACGATGGCGTGAAAACCCGGATAGGTCGTGACGACTTCGAAGACGTTGCGCGCCGCCGGGTCGCGGTCGAAGACAACTCCGATGTCTTCCCTGAATTGGCTGTAGAGGCTCATGGCGTCAGGATGCTTATTCCGAGTAAATTAGTCAACTATTGGACTGCCGGGTTCCAGCGCGCTTGGCATCCTGAGCGGCGGTCAGGATGCCGCGCAGGATGTTCACCTCCTCCTTTGCCAGCCGCGTGCGCGAGAACAGGCGGCGCAATTTCTGCATCAGCTTGCCGGGCGAGCCCGGATTGAGGAATTCGAGTTCGGTCAGCGTACGCTCCAGATGCCCATAGAATTTTTCGAGCTCGTCGCCGCTGGCCCCCACCACCCCGGGCTGCGGCCAGCTGTCCTGGCCCAGCCAGGCGCAGCGCAATTCATAGCTCAACACCTGTACCGCCGCCGCAAGATTGAGCGAACTGTAGTCGGGGTTGGCCGGTATCGTCACCAGTGCCTGGCACAGGCCCAGTTCCTCGTTCGACAGGCCGCTGGTTTCGTTGCCGAACACCAGCGCCACCGGCGCGGCCTGCGCCTCGACGAGAACGCGATTCGCCGCCTCGCCCGGCATCAGGACATCGGCGACGATGTCGCGGCGCCGTGCCGACACGCCAAGCGCGAGCGTCGTCTCGGCGAGCGCCGCTTCCAGCGTCTCGCAGACGCGTGCCCGCTCAAGGATATCGACTGCACCGGAAGCCATGGCATCGGCCTGGCTGTTGGGGAAGATGTCGGGTTGCACCAGCACCAGTTGGGAGAGCCCCATCGTCTTCATCGCCCGTGCGGCGGCCCCGATGTTGCCGGGGTGGCTGGTGCGCGCGAGCACGATGCGAATGTTGGCCAGAAGCTGGGGATTCGGTTGCGTCATCAAGTAAAATGCGGGCTCGTTCTTTGAAGCCCGTGACCTCCCAATGCATCCCATGCTCAACACGGCGGTGAAAGCCGCGCGCAAAGCCGGGGCGATCATCAATCGCGCCTCGCTCGACCTCGACCAGCTCACCGTGCGGAGCAAACAGGATCGCGACTACGTCAGCGAAGTCGACCAGATGGCCGAACGCGCCATCATCGAAACCCTGCTCGACGCCTATCCAAACCACGGGATTCTAGCAGAGGAGTCAGGCACGTCCGACGCCAGGAATGGCGAGGATTACCAGTGGATCATCGATCCGCTCGACGGCACCACCAACTTCCTGCACGGCGTCCCCCAGTACTCGGTCTCGATCGCGCTGAAGCACAAGGGCCAGATCACCCAGGCCGTGGTGTTCGACCCGGCACGCAATGAACTCTTCACGGCCAGCCGCGGTCGCGGCGCCATGCTCAACGACCGCCGCATCCGCGCCAGTACGCGCTCGAAGCTTGCCGAATGCCTGATCGGCACCGGCTTTCCCTTCCGCGATTTCACCTTCTCCGAGACCTACATCAATATGTTCCGTGACATGATGAAGGCGACGTCGGGTCTGCGCCGTCCCGGTTCCGCCGCGCTCGACCTCGCCTGGGTCGCCTGCGGCCGCTACGACGGCTTCTGGGAAATGCGCCTGAACCCTTGGGATATCGCCGCCGGCAGCCTGATCGCGCAGGAGGCCGGTGCGCTGGTGGGCAACTTCCTCGGCAACGAAGGTTTTCTCGATTCCGGCAACATCGTCGCCGGCAATCCCAAGGTGTTCGCGCAAATGCTGCAGATCCTCGCGCCGCACCTGCCGCCGGAACTGAAGGTCTGAAACCGTCGTCAAGCCGATGAGCGCGAGCAGGGAGGGCGCCGCCCACACGCCGATGATGCAGCAGTATCTCCGCATCAAGGCACAGCATCCGGACATGCTGCTGTTCTACCGCATGGGCGACTTCTACGAACTGTTCCACGAGGACGCAGAGAAGGCCGCGCGTCTGCTCAACATTACGCTCACCACGCGCGGGGCATCGGCAGGTGCACCGATCAGGATGGCCGGCGTGCCCTACCATAGCGCCGAGCAGTACCTGGCCCGATTGCTGAAGCTGGGCGAATCGGTGGTCATTGCCGAACAGATTGGTGATCCGGCAACGTCCAAGGGCCCGGTCGAGCGGCAGGTCACGCGCATCGTCACGCCGGGCACGCTCACCGATTCGGGCCTGCTCGACGACACGCGCGACACCCTCATTCTCGCCATCTCCACGGGCAACGATATGTTCGGGCTCGCCTGGCTCAATCTGGCCGCAGGCCGCTTCCAGGTTGCCGAAATCCGGCCGGCCGCCCTGCCGGCGCTGCTCGCGCGCGTGCGGCCAGCCGAAATTCTCGCGCCCGATACGCTGGACATCGATGCACCCTGCGCCGTGCGCCGGCTTGCACCCTGGCAGTTCGACGCCGAAGGCGCGGCCTCGCGCCTGGCGCAACAGTTCGGCAGCCGCGACCTCGCGGGTTTCGGCGTGGCCGACCTGCCGCTGGCGATCGCTGCTGCCGGCGCGCTGCTCGACTATATCCAGGCCACCCAACGCACCACCCTGCCCCATCTGCAATCGATATGCGCCGAACGCGACGGCGAGTTCGTACAGCTCGACGCCGCCACCCGGCGCAATCTGGAGCTCACCGAAACCCTGCGCGGCGAAGCTGCGCCCACCCTGCTGTCGGTACTCGATACCACGGCAACCGGCATGGGCACGCGCCTGTTGCGGCACTGGCTGCACCATCCGCTGCGCGATCGCACGATCCTAGCCGGCCGACGCGACGCCATCGGCACGCTCGCCGGTTCGCCCGACCTCGCCGCGGCTCTTACCAGGCAGCTGAAGGGCTGCGCCGACGTCGAACGCATCGGCGGACGCATCGCACTGAAGAATGCACGACCGCGCGACCTGTCCGGCCTGCGCGACACGCTCGCGCTGCTGCCCGCTCTTGCGGCTGCCGTTCCGGACGATGGCGCACGCCTGTCCGATCTGCGCAATCGACTGTCCGCCCGCCCCGACCTGCACGCGCTGCTCGTCCGCGCCATCCTGCCGGAACCCGCCAGCGTGCTGCGCGAAGGCGGCGTGATCGCCGACGGCTTCGACGACGAACTCGACGATCTGCGCGCGCTCACGCGCGATGCCGGTGCCTTCCTGCTGGACCTGGAAACGCGCGAACGCGCACGCAGCGGCATCGGCAACCTGAAGGTCGAATACAACAAGGTGCACGGCTTCTACATCGAGGTCAGCCGCGCGCAGGCCGCCAAGGTGCCGGACGACTACCGCCGGCGGCAGACGCTGAAGAATGCCGAACGCTACATCACGCCGGAACTCAAGGCTTTCGAGGATCGCGCGCTGTCTGCCCAGGATCGCGCACTGGCACGCGAAAAGCTGCTGTTCGAGGGCCTGCTCGAGACCCTCACCCCGCACGTCCCCACCCTGCTCGCCGTCGCCGCGGCGCTCGCCGAACTCGACGTGCTGGCCAGCCAGGCCGAGCGCGCAACCACGCTCACGCTCTCCGCACCCGACTACACCGAGGAGTCCTGCATCGCCATCCGTGGTGGCCGTCACCCCGTGGTCGAGGCGCAGGTCGACCATTTCATCCCCAACGACGTCACGCTCAACCGCAACCGGCAGATGCTCTTGATCACCGGCCCCAACATGGGCGGCAAGTCGACCTACATGCGGCAGGTCGCGCTGATCACCCTGATGGCCTGCTGCGGCCTGTGGGTGCCGGCGACCTCGGCGAAGATCGGCGACATCGACCAGATCTTCACCCGCATCGGCGCGTCGGACGATCTGGCGGGCGGGCGTTCGACCTTCATGGTGGAGATGACCGAAACCGCGCACATCCTGCACAACGCCAGCGCGAACAGCCTGGTTCTGCTGGACGAGATCGGACGCGGCACTTCCACCTTCGACGGTCTCGCGCTGGCCTGGGCGGTGGCACGCCATCTCGTCGCCGCCACGCGCGCCTTCACACTCTTCGCCACGCATTATTTCGAACTCACGCAGCTGGCGAACGAATACAAGCAGCTCGCCAACGTGCATCTCGACGCCAGGGAGCACGGCGCCGAGCTGGTGTTCCTGCACGCGGTGGAAGAAGGCCCGGCCTCACAGAGCTACGGCATTCAGGTCGCGCGGCTGGCCGGCGTGCCGAGCCCGGTCATCCACGCTGCGCGGCGCCACCTGCGCGAACTCGAAGACGCGCAACTGCAGCCCGGCCCGCAGGGCGACCTGTTCGCGGCGCACCTGCCCAACGACGAACCGCCGCCGCATCCCGCACTCGACCAGCTGCGCGAACTCGACCCCGACGTGCTCACGCCGAAGGCGGCGCTGGACATGCTCTATGGATTGAAAGCACTGTTATGAAAACCCTGCGTCTCGACACCACCGAACTCGGGCTCGACTTCAACGCCGCCCTGAAATTGGCGATGGTCATCGCCGTGCAGCAGTTGGGAGAGGAAACGATGTTGTTGAGCTGGTACGACCGCGAGCGGGATCTCGAGTCTCCGGCCGGTGTCTCCGAATGCCATGAGGGCTGCGCGACAAAAGGGTCGTGGGACTACGCGCTGAATCGCGGGGCGCGTCTGGCGGTGGAATATGACGCCGGCCGGTTCTTCTTCTGCTTTCTTTAAGCGTCGCTCGCCCGCACCCGCACGGTCTGCCCCAGGCAACGCACCGTCTGTCCTGCTCGGATCTTCGCCGTCTTGCGGCTTTCCGGCTGGCCGTCCACGGTCACCTCGCCGCTGGCGATCATCAGCTTGCCCTGCCCGCCGCTGCCGGCGATACCCGCGAGTTTGAGCAGGTCGCACAGGGCAACGTGATCGCCGCTCAGCTTGAATTCGGTGTCCATGTTCAGGCGCCGCGGTGACGCCAGAGATAGCGATAGACGAAGCCTGGATAGGCGAACACCACGAACAGCGCGGCATTGACGGCGTAGAACTCCCAGTTCTGCCGGTGCACCGTGCCGAACTTGCCTTCGAGCAACATGGCGATGCCGCCGACCACGAAGAACAGCACGATGAGTTCGAGCAGGCGCCAGGCGAAGTTCTTGGTCCCGGATTGGGGGCGGAAGACGAAGAAGATGCGTTCGACCAGGAACGGCAGGTTGGCGGCGACGAAGGCCAGGACGAGCAGGAGCGAGGAAGAGAAGTTCACGGGTGTGTGGTATCGGGTTTGATGCCGGAGCAGACCCGGTCTGCTCCGGAGAAGTTCAGAGCGAGGTGCCTACGGCATGCACGCACACCGCCATCAAAGGCTGCGGGAGGATGCCCAGGGCCAGAACGGCAAGGCCATTGGCCGACATGAGCAGGCGGGCATCCGGGCTGGAAACGACGCTCGTGGTGTCGTGCGGCTCGTCGAAATACATGAGTTTGACGATGCGCAGGTAGTAGAAAGCGCCGACCAGAGAGAACACGACAGCCGCCACCGCCAGCCAGACGTAGCCGATCTCGATCACCGACTGCAGCACCGACAGCTTGGCGTAGAAGCCGACCGTGGGCGGGATCCCCGCCATCGAGAACATCAGCAGCAGCATGACGAAGGCCAGCCAGGGGCTGCGACGGTTGAGCCCCCTGAAATCGTCGAGCTGGTCGGCCTCGAAGCCTGCGCGCGACAGCAGCAGGATCATGCCGAAGCCGCCCAGACTCATCAGCGCATACACCAGCACGTAGAACATGGCGCTGCCGTAACCGTTCTGCGTGCCCGCCAGGATGCCGAGCAGCATGAAGCCCATGTGCGAGATGGTCGAATACGCGAACATGCGCTTGAGGTTGCTCTGTGCGATGGCCGCGAAATTGCCGACGGCCATCGACAGAACGGCCAGGATCACCAGCATGTCCCGCCATTCGGCCACCTGCGATTCCAGCCCCTGTCCCAGGATACGCAGGACGAAGGCGAACGCGGCGATCTTGGGTGCAGACCCGATGAACAGCGTCATGGCCGTCGGCGCACCGTGATAGACGTCGGGCACCCACATATGGAAAGGCACGGCACCGAGCTTGAAGGCGAGACCGGCGACGATGAAGACGATGCCGAAAACCAGCGGAATGCGCAGGTCGGTGCCGTCCGCAAGATTCTGTGCGATGTCCGCCAGTGCCAGCGAGCCGGTCACGCCGTAGACCATGGACATGCCATAAAGCAGCATGCCTGAGGCCAGCGCACCGAGCACGAAATACTTCATCGCCGCCTCGGTCGCCACCGCGGAATCGCGCTGCAGGGCCACCATGGCATAGAGCGAGAGCGAGAGCAGTTCGAGACCGAGATAGAGGGTGAGGAAATGACTGGCCGATACCATCACCATCATGCCCAGCAGCGCAAACAGCGCGAGCACGAAAAATTCGCCCTTGTAGAGGCCGCGCAGCTTGAGATAGTCGCGCGAATACACCAGCACCACGGCCGTGGTCAGGTAAAGGAACAGCTTCAGCACATCGCCCAGCAAGTCGTCGACGAACAGGCCGCCGAGCGCGAGCACCGGCACGGCGGAGAGGTCGAGCAGGGTGAGGAAGGCCGCACCGGCCAGCGTCAGCAGCGACAGCACATAGACGATACTGCGCCTGTTGTCGTCCACGGCGGCGGTGATCACAAGGATCAGCGACACCATGGCCAGCATGAAGATTTCGGGCAGCGCGGGGGCGAAGGACATCAGGCTCATGGGCGCGCTCACGGCAGTTTGCTCTGGCCGACGTGTGCCAGCAGGTCGACGACGCTGACATGCATCACGTCGGTGAAGGGTTTCGGGTACAGGCCCATGCCCAGCACGCAGGCGGCGAGCACCGCCATCAGCAGGGTCTCGCGTGCGTTGATGTCGGACAGGTGCTCGACGTGCGGGTTGGTGACGGTGCCGAACACCACGCGCTTGTACATCCACAGCGTATAGGCCGCGCCGAAGATGAGGGTGGTGGCGGCGACGAAGGCATACCAGAAATTCACCTCGACAGCGGCCATGATGACCATGAATTCGCCGACGAAGCCGCTGGTGGCCGGCAGGCCTGCGTTGGCCATGGCGAACAGCATGAAGAAGGCGGCAAACACCGGCATCCTGTTGACGAGACCGCCATAGTCCTTGATCTGGCGCGAATGCAGGCGGTCGTACATCACCCCAATGCAGAGGAAGAGCGCGGCGGAGACGAAGCCGTGCGAGATCATCTGCACTAGGCCGCCCTCCCAGCCCAGCGGATTGAACAGGAAGAAGCCCAAGGTGACGAAGCCCATGTGGGCGATCGAGGAATACGCGATCAGCTTCTTCATGTCGGCCTGCACCAGGGCGACGAGTCCAATATAGGCAACGGCGATGAGCGACAGCGCGATGACCAGCCAAGCGAGCTCATGGCTGGCATCCGGCACGATAGGCAGAATGAAGCGCAGGAACCCGTAGGCGCCAACCTTCAGCGTGATCGCTGCCAGCACCACAGAGCCGCCGGTCGGCGCCTCGACGTGGGCGTCCGGCAGCCAGGTATGCACCGGCCACATCGGCACCTTCACGCCGAAGGCGAGCAGGAAGGCGAGGAACATCAGCGTCTGCGCCGTCATGCCCAGCGTCGTCTTGTGCCAGGTCTGGATGTCGAAGCTGCCGCCTGACTGATAGTAAAGGTAGACGAAGGAAACCAGCATCAGCAGCGAGCCGGCGAGCGTATAGAGGAAGAACTTGAACGCTGCGTACACCCGGTTCGGTCCGCCCCACACGCCGACGATGAGATAGAGCGGAATCAGCATGCCTTCGAAGAAGACGTAGAAAAGGATGCCATCGAGCGCGGTGAAGGCGCCGTTGATGAGGCCGGACATGATGAGGAAGGCCGCCATGTATTGCGCCACCCGGTCCTGGATCACCTGCCAGCCGGCAATCACCACCAGCACGGTGGTGAAGCTGTTCAACAGCACCAGGGGCATCGAGATGCCGTCCACGCCAAGGTGGTAGAACACGTTGAAGGTGGGAATCCAGGGGGCCTTCTCCACGAACTGCATCGCCGAGGTGCTGGTATCGAAGCCGGTGGCAAGCGGAAGCGCGACGATCAGGCCCAGCAGGGACCCTGCAAGTGCCAGCCAGCGCGCAAGCGGCGCGTTTCGGTCTGAGCCGGTGGCCAGGACCAGCACGCCGGCGACGATGGGCACCCAGACGACGAGAGAGAGAATGTGATCGGACATGGGTCAGTTCAGCCGGGCGAACCAGGTAACCAGGGCGAACACCCCGATCAACATGGCAAAGGCGTAGTGGTAGATGTAACCGGACTGGAAGGCCTTGAACAGGCGCGCAACGCGACCGACCAGCCTCGCCGCGCCGTTGACTGCGCCGTCGATCGTGGCCTGGTCGCCGCCGCGCCAGAGCCCGCTGCCCAGCAGGCGCGCGCCGCCGGCAAAGACGAAGCTGTAGAGTTCGTCGAACCAGTACTTGTTGACGAGCAGGCTGTGCAGGAAGGCAAAACGTTTGGACAGCGCAGCCGGAATGTCGGGGCGCCTGAGGTAGAAGAACGCCGCCAGTCCCACCCCGGCGACCGCCAGCCAGAACGGCAGGGTCGCCACGGCGTGCAGCCCCATCGCCACCGCGCCATGGAAATGCTGGTTCAGTTCGTTCATCACAGGATGACGATCCGAAACATAGATCGCATTGCCGAAATAGTCGCCGAACAGCATCGGCTCGATGGTCATGTAGCCTATGGCGAGCGACGGCAGGGCCAGTACGAGTAGCGGGCCGGTCACCACCCACGGCGTTTCGTGCGGCGTACCGCCATGATGTCCATGGTCGTCCTGGCCATGGCTGGTGTCGTCGTGGTGGTGCGCATTGTGGAAGCGCTCCTTGCCGTGGAAGACCAGGAAGTACATGCGGAAGGAATAGTAGGCAGTGACGAACACGCCGATCAGCACGGCCCAGTAGGCAAGGTCGGCCACGGGCAGATGCGACAGCTTCACCGCCTCGATGATGGTTTCCTTGGAGTAGAAACCCGAAAGGAAAGGCGTGCCGATCAATGCCAGCGAGCCGATCAGCGAGGTGATCCAGGTGATGGGCATGTATTTCTTCAGGCCGCCCATGTAGCGGATGTCCTGGTTGTGGTGCATGGCGATGATGACCGAGCCCGCCGCCAGGAAAAGCAGCGCTTTGAAGAAGGCATGCGTCATCAGGTGGAACACAGCGACCGAGTAGGCCGAAGCACCGAGCGCGACGGTCATGTAGCCCAGCTGCGACAGCGTGGAATACGCCACCACCCGCTTGATGTCGTTCTGCACGATCCCGAGGAAGCCCATGAACAGGGCGGTGATCGCGCCGATGACCATGATGGTCGAGAGCGCCACGTCCGAGAGCTCGTAGAGCGGCGACATGCGCGCCACCATGAAGATGCCGGCCGTCACCATCGTCGCCGCGTGGATCAGTGCGGAAATCGGCGTCGGGCCTTCCATCGAATCGGGCAGCCAGACGTGCAGGGGGAACTGCGCCGATTTGCCCATGGCGCCGACGAAGAGCAGGAGGCCGATCACGGTCATCAGCATCCATGGCGAATCGGGCCAGATCGTGATCGTTTCATTGGCGAGCGCGGGCGCCTTGGCAAACACCGTTGCGTAATCGAGCGAACCGAACCAGGCCAGCACGAGGCCGATGCCAAGGATGAAGCCGAAGTCTCCAACGCGGTTGACGAGGAAGGCCTTGAGGTTGGCGTAGATTGCCGTCTCTTTTGTGTACCAGAAGCCGATCAGCAGGTAGGAGACGAGACCCACCGCCTCCCAGCCGAAGAAAAGCTGCAGGAAATTGTTGCTCATCACCAGCATCAGCATCGAGAAGGTGAAGAGCGAGATATAGGAGAAGAAACGCTGGTAGCCGGGATCGTCGTGCATGTAGCCGATGGTGTAGACGTGCACCATCAGCGAGACGAAGGTCACGACCAGCATCATCATTGCCGACAGCGGGTCGATCAGGAAGCCGACCTCGAAGCGCAGCTCCCCGAGCGCCATCCACGTGTAGACCGTACCGTTGAACGTGTGGCCGGCGAGCACATCCTGGAAGACCAGAACCGAGGCGATCAGGGATATCGCCACCCCAGCGATGGTGGCGATGTGCGCACCGGTGCGGCCGACCAGCCGGCCGAACAGGCCCGCGATGATCGCGCCTGCCAGGGGTGCGAGCGGGACGATGAGATAGAGCGTCTTCATGTCCATCCGCGTCAGCCTTTCAGGTGGTCGAGATCATCGACGTTGATGGTCTTCAGGTTGCGGAACAACACCACCAGGATGGCGAGGCCGATGGCCGATTCGGCGGCTGCCACCGTCAGAATGAAGAACACGAAGATCTGGCCGTGGATATCGCCGAGGTAATGCGAGAACGCGATGAAGTTCATGTTCACCGCCAGGAGCATCAGCTCGATCGCCATTAGCAGCACGATGACGTTCTTGCGGTTGAGGAAGATGCCCAGCACGGCGATGGCGAACAGGATGCCCCCCAGGATCAGGTAATGCGACAGGGAAATCATGCGCCCTCCCCTCCCCCGATTTCCGGTTTCTTCACGGCCGGTATTTTCACGATACGCAGACGGTCGTTGCGTTTCACCTTCACTTGCTCGGCCGGGTCGAGGTACTTGCTGTCCTTTCGGCGACGCAGCGTCAGCGCGATGGCGGCGACGATAGCGACGAGCAGGATCACCGCCGCGAGCTCGAAGGCGTAGACGTAGTCGGTGTACAGCAACCGGCCGAGTTCGCGGGTATTGCTGTAGTCGGCCGGATGCGGCGCGGGTGTGGCCATCACTTCCAGTCCGAAGTGGCGGCCGCCGAGAATCAGGGCCATCTCGATCACCAGCAGCACGGCGACGAAACCGGCCAGCGGCAGGTAATCCCAGAAGCCCTCGCGCAGGCGGTCGAGGTTGATGTCGAGCATCATCACCACGAACAGGAACAGCACCATCACCGCACCGACGTAGACCAGCACCAGGACGATGGCGAGG
The DNA here is from genome assembly GCA_040754275.1 of Pseudomonadota bacterium. Taxonomy (GTDB): domain Bacteria; phylum Pseudomonadota; class Gammaproteobacteria; order Burkholderiales; family Thiobacillaceae; genus Thiobacillus. The sequence continues at coordinate 71,448 of JBFMCW010000008.1, read as the reverse complement.
AACTCGGCCTCCAGCAGCATCCAAAGGGCCGATGCGGTGAAGAAGGCCAGCACCAGATACAGCGCGGCATGCACCGGGTTGCGCGCGGTGATCACGCGCAGCCCAGCGAATACCAGGATGGCGGCGAAGAAGTAGAAGATGGCGGTGGTGTACATAGGGGTTAGGGGTTAGGGGCTAGGAATTAGGGGCTAGGGGCGTGAAGCCAGCTTCCGCGCCCATGCTCAACATCATCCGTTTGCCTGCCTCCCGTTTCGTTTGTTTTCAATCAAGTGGCGCGCGCAGCGCACCACCCCTAAATCCTAGATCCTAGCCCCTAGTCCAGCCCCTGCCCTACCGGTACTTCGCATCCTGCGCCCGGTCCTTCGCGATCTGCTCCTCGTACTGATCGCCGATCGCGAGCAGCATGGGCTTGGTGTAGTAGAGATCGCCGCGCTTTTCGCCGTGGTACTCGAGGATGCGGGTTTCGACAATGGAGTCGACCGGACAGGATTCCTCGCAGAAGCCGCAGAAGATGCATTTGGTCAGGTCGATGTCGTAGCGCGTGGTGCGGCGGGTGCCGTCTTCGCGCTTTTCTGATTCGATGGTGATGGCCAGCGCCGGGCATACCGCCTCGCACAGCTTGCAGGCGATGCAGCGTTCCTCGCCGTTGGGATAGCGGCGCAGCGCGTGCAGACCGCGGAAGCGCGGCGATTGGGGCGTCTTCTCTTCCGGGAACTGCACGGTGATCTTGCGGGCGAAGAGATGGCGCCCGGTGAGCATCATGCCGCGCACGAGCTCGATCAGGAGAAGGCTGCCGAAGAACTGGGTCAGTCTTTTCATGGCGCGCTCAGTGGAAAAGTTGGCCCAGCGGGGTCTGCATCATCGCACCGACGAAGACGATCCAGACGATGGTGATGGGAATGAACACCTTCCAGCCCAGGCGCATGATCTGGTCGTAGCGGTAGCGCGGGAAGGTGGCGCGAAACCAGAGGAACAGAAAGAGCACGAAACCGGTCTTCAGCAGCCACCACAGGATGCCGTCCGGCAGGAAGGGTACCGGCGACAGCCAGCCGCCTAGGAACATCAGCGTGGTCAGCGCGGCGACCAGGATCATGTTCGCGTACTCGGCGAGGAAGAACACGGCGAAGGCCATACCGGAATATTCGACGTGGAAGCCGGCGACGATCTCGGATTCGCCCTCGGCGACGTCGAAAGGCGCGCGGTTGGTTTCCGCCACGCCGGCAATGAGGTAGACGAGAAAGAGCGGGAACAGCGGCCAGATGTACCACTGGTGCAGGCCGCCTTCCTGTCCGCGCACGATGTCGATCAGATTCAGCGACTGCGCTGCCATCAGCACACCAACCAGGGCGAAGCCCATGGCGATTTCGTAGGATACGATCTGCGCCGCCGAGCGCATGGCGCCGAGGAAGGCATACTTCGAATTGGACGCCCAGCCCGCGATGATGACGCCATAGACCCCCATCGAGGTGATCGCCATCACGTACAGCAGGCCGGCGTTGATGTCGGCCAGCACCAGCGAGTCGGTGAAGGGAATCACGGCCCAGGCCGCCAGCGCGGGAGCAATGGCGAGAATGGGACCGAGGATGAAGAGGCCCTTGTTCGCGCCGGACGGAATGATGATTTCCTTCATCAGGAGCTTCAGGCCATCGGCGATGGGCTGCAGCAGGCCCTTGAAACCCACGCGGTTGGGGCCGATGCGCACCTGCATGTAGCCGATGATCTTGCGTTCGGCATAGGTGAGATAGGCGACGCCCAGCATCAGCGGTACCACCAGCGCCAGAATCTTGATCAGCGTCCATACGACGGTTTGAATCGCGTCCCAGTCCATGCCCATGCCCTCCATCAGACCGGCTCCGCCGTGATCGGCCCGAACATCGGACCCAGGTTCGCAGTGAGCGGATGACCGCTCGGGACGCGGATGCAGTTGTCGGGCAGGTGATCGTCGCGCTGCACTTTCAGGGTCAGCGCCGATGCGGTCTGGCGCACCGACACGCGGCCGTTTTCAGCGAGGCCGAGCCGTTCGATCAGACGGCTGTGCATGCGCGCCACCGGCAGCGCGGCGTCGGGCGTCATCTGCAGCGAAGCTGCGCGACGAACCACGGCATCGGTCTGGTAGATCGGCACCTCTGCCACGCGCTCCAGCGCATCACCCTGCGGCACCGGCGCAGGTTCGACGCCGCTGACCTCGTTGCACAGGTAGGCCTGCACGTTGCCGGTGGGCGTATCGCCCAGCGCCTCGCGCAGCACTTCCCTCGAATCGTTGAAGTCGAACCCTGCCAGCCCAAGCAAGTTGCCCAGCACGCGCAGCACCTTCCATGCCGGGCGGGTTTCGCCCAGCGGTTTCACCACGGCCTGAAAACTCTGCACGCGGCCTTCGGTGTTGACGAAGGTACCCGAGGTTTCGGTCCAGGGGGCGATCGGCAGTAGCACGTCGGCGTAGTCGAGCGACTTGCCCTTGTAGGGCGACATCACGACGACGAACTCCGCGCTTTCAATGCTCTTCATCGCGGTGACGGGGTCGTGGGTGTCGAGTTCGGCCTCAACCGCCAGCAGGAGATAGGCCTTGAGCGGCCGGGCCAGCATGTCGGCGGCATGCATGCCCTTCACCGCCTCGGCACGCAGCGCACCGTGATGCGGCACGGCACCGACGGCCATCGCGCCGACGCTGTTGGCGGCCTCGCCCAGTACACCGAAGCTGGCACCCGCCAGCCGCGCAACTTCCTGCGCCAGTGCGTGGATCTGAGCATAGGCCGGGTGGTGCTGGGCCATGTTGCCGAGGAAGACGGCACGCGTCTCGCCCCCTGCGATGCTTTCGGCCATTTTCCTGGCGGTGTCGTCGGCCAGGCCGTGTGCAGCGATGGACGGTACCGCCTGATCCTTCATTTCCGCCAGCGCGACGCATACGCCGGCCAGCGTGGCAGCCAGTTGCGACGGCGGCACGATGCGCTTGGCATGCACCTTGCCGAGGAACTCGTCCTCGTGTGCATTGATGAGGTTGAGCTCGCCGTACCAGCGCACCGATTCGCGAATGCGATGCGACAGCAGCGGATGGTCCTTGCGCAAATTGGAACCCACCACCAGCATGCGGTTGAGCCGCGACATGTAGGTGACCGGCATACCCAGCCAGAAGCCCCCACTCGCCTTCTCGTCGAGCGAGAAATCCGACCAGCGCAGGCGATGGTCGACGTTGCCGCTGCCCATGCCGCGCATCAGCTTCTGCAGCAGATAGAGTTCCTCGGCCGGACGGTAGGGCGTGGACAGCGCGCCCATCTCGTCGGGCTTGAAAGTCTTGAGCTTGTCGGCCACGAACTGCAGCGCGGTCTGCCAGTCGGTCTCGATCCACTGGCCTTCGTGCTTGATCATGGGCCAGGTGAGGCGCTCGGGCGTGTTGAGCCCCTCATACGAGAAGCGGTCGCGGTCGGACAGCCAGCATTCGTTGACATCCTCGTTCTCACGCGGCAACACGCGCATGACCTTGTTGTCCTTGACGTGCACCTCGATGTTGGAACCCAGGCTGTCGTGCGGGCTGATTGAGGGGCGGCGCGACAGTTCCCAGGTACGCGCGCTGTAGCGGAAGGGTTTGCTGGTGAGCGCGCCGACCGGGCACAGATCGATGACGTTGCCGGAAAGCTCCGACGCCACCTGGGTTTCAAGGAAAGGCATCACCTCGGTATGCTCGCCGCGCCCGGCCATGCCGAGTTCCATGACGCCGGCGATCTCCTGGCCGAAGCGCACGCAGCGACTGCAGTGGATGCAGCGCGTCATGTCCGTGGCAATCAGGGGGCCGAGGTTCTTTTCGCGCACCACACGCTTGATTTCCTGATAGCGCGAAGACGAGCCGCCGTAGCCCACTGCAAGATCCTGCAGGGTGCATTCGCCACCCTGGTCGCAGATCGGGCAGTCGAGCGGGTGGTTGATGAGCAGGAATTCCATCACGCTCTTCTGCGCCTTGATGGCGTACTCCGAACGCGTGTAGATCTTCATGCCGTCGGTCACCGGCGTGGCGCAGGCGGGCAGCGGCTTCGGCGCCTTCTCGACCTGCACCAGGCACATGCGGCAGTTGGCGGCGATCGACAGCTTCTTGTGATAGCAGAAATGCGGGATCGGAATGCCGGCCTGATTGGCCGCATCCATGATGGTCTCGCCGCTTTCGACCTGAAGCGGCTTGCCGTCGATTTCGATATTGAGCGTCGCCATCCTTACACCATGCACCGCTTGTGTTCGACGTGGTACGCGAACTCGTCGCCGAAATGTTTGAGGAAGCTCTGCACCGGCATTGCCGCGGCATCACCGAGTGCGCAAATGGTATGGCCGCCAATGTGACTGGCCACGCTGTTGAGCAGGTCCAGGTCGTCGGGCCGCCCCTGGCCATGCTCGATGCGGTGGATCACGCGGTACATCCAGCCCGTGCCCTCGCGGCAGGGCGTGCACTGACCGCACGATTCCTCGAAATAGAAATACGCCAGCCGTTCCAGCGCGCGCACCATGCACACCGTCTCGTCCATCACGATCACTGCGCCGGATCCCAGCATGGAGCCGGCCTTGGCGATGGAATCGAAATCCATGGTGCAATCCATCATGATACCGGCCGGCAATACAGGTGCGGAGGAGCCGCCCGGAATCACGGCCTTGAGCTTGTGCCCGCTGCGAACTCCACCGGCCATTTCGAGCAGTTCCGAAAACGGTGTGCCGAGCCCCACCTCGTAATTGCCCGGCTTGTTGACGTGACCTGAAACCGAGAACAGCTTGGCGCCGCCGTTGTTGGGCTTGCCCAGTTCAAGGAAGGCCTGGCCGCCGTGCTGCACGATCCAGGGCACAGAGGCCAGGGTCTCGGTGTTGTTGATCGTGGTCGGCTTGCCGTAAAGGCCGAAGCTGGCGGGGAACGGCGGCTTGAAGCGCGGCTGGCCCTTCTTGCCTTCGATGGATTCCAGCAGCGCGGTTTCCTCGCCGCAGATGTAGGCGCCGTAGCCGTGGTGTGCATGCAGTTGGAAACTGAAATCGGTGCCGAAAAGGTTGTCGCCGAGATAGCCAGCCTCGCGCGCCTCGGCGAGCGCACGTTCGAAGATCTGGTAGATCTCGAAGATTTCGCCATGGATGTAGTTGTAGCCGACCTTTGCGCCCAGCACATAGCCCGCGATGGCCATACCTTCGATGAGCTGGTGCGGGTTGTAGCGCAGGATGTCGCGGTCCTTGAAGGTGCCCGGCTCGCCTTCGTCGCTGTTGCAGACGATGTATTTGTCGCCGGGGAAGGCGCGCGGCATGAAACTCCACTTGAGCCCGGTCGGAAAGCCTGCGCCACCGCGTCCGCGCAGTGCGCTGGTCTTGAGCTCGGCGATGATGTCGTCGCCCGGGATTTTTTCGGTGATGACCCGGCGCAGGGCCTGATAGCCGCCATTGGCGACGTAGGTCGCAAGCGAGGCCGGATTGTCGAAATCCTGCGTCCAGGAACAGACTTTGACGGAGGGGGTGAGCAGACTCATATCGACCGGGCCGTCACTTCAGTTTTTCGAGCAGCGCATCGACCATTTCGGGCGTGAGATGCGTATGCATGGTGTGGTTGTTGTGCAGGCACATCGGCGCGTCGCCGCAGGCACCCATGCACTCGCCTTCCTTCAGCGTGTAGCGGCCATCCTCGGTCGTCTGGCCGAACTCGATGCCCAGTTTCCGCTTGAGGTGCTCGCCCAGCTCCCCTGCCCCTCTGAGCAGACACGGCAGATTGGTACACAGGGTGATCTTGTGCCGCCCCACCGGCTGCGTATCGTACATGTTGTAGAAGGTCGCGACCTCGTAGGCGGCGATCGCCGGCATGCCAAGCGTGTTGGCGACGAATTCGACCAGCTCGGGCGTAAGCCAGCCCTTCTCCGTCTGCGCGATGCGCAGGGCCCCCATCACCGCCGACTGCTTCTGGTCGGCAGGATACTTGGCCACTTCGGCGTCGATGGCTGCGAGCGATTCCTTGGACAGCATCAGCGGTCGATCTCCCCGAATACGATGTCCTGCGTGCCGATGATGGCGACCACGTCCGCGATCATGTGGCCGCGCGCCATCTCGTCGAGTGCCGCCAGATGCGCAAAGCCCGGCGCGCGGATTTTCAGGCGATAGGGCTTGTTGGCGCCATCCGACACCAGATAGATGCCGAACTCGCCCTTGGGATGCTCGACCGCCGCATAGGCCTCGCCGGCCGGGACGTGCATGCCTTCGGTAAAGAGCTTGAAGTGATGGATCAGCTCTTCCATGTTGGTCTTCATCGACAGCCGGTCCGGCGGTGCCACCTTGTGGTTGGACGTGATGACCGGGCCCGGGTTTTTACGCAGCCAGTCGACGCACTGCCGGATGATACGGTTGGACTGGCGCATTTCCTCGACGCGCACGAGATAACGGTCGTAGCAGTCGCCGTTGGTGCCGACCGGGATGTCGAAATCCATGCGGTCGTAGACTTCGTAGGGCTGCGTCTTGCGCAGATCCCACTCGACGCCGGAACCGCGCAGCATGGGGCCGGTGAAGCCGAGCGCCTTGGCACGTTCGGGCGAGACCACGCCGATGCCGACGGTGCGCTGCTTCCAGATGCGGTTGTCGGTGAGCAGGGTCTCATACTCGTCGACATAGGCCGGGAAACGGATGGTGAAATCCTCGATGAAATCCAGCAGCGAACCCTGGCGGTTGGCGTTCATCGCCTTCATCGTTTCAGCGTTGCGTGTATGCTGTGCCTGGTATTGCGGCATGCTGTCCGGCAGGTCGCGATAGACGCCGCCCGGGCGGTAGTAGGCCGCATGCATCCGTGCACCGGACACCGCCTCATAGCAGTCCATCAGGTCCTCGCGCTCGCGGAAAGCATAGAGGAAGACCGTCATCGCGCCGACGTCGAGTGCGTGCGCGCCCAGCCACAGCAGGTGATTGAGCACGCGGGTGATTTCGTCGAACATGACGCGGATGTACTGTGCGCGCTCCGGCACCTCGATGCCGAGCAGCTTCTCGATCGCCATCACGTAGGCGTGTTCGTTGACCATCATCGACACATAATCGAGCCGGTCCATGTAGGGCACGGACTGGATGAAGGTCTTGTGCTCGGCGAGTTTCTCGGTCGCGCGATGCAACAGGCCGATGTGCGGATCCGCGCGCTGGATCACCTCTCCGTCGAGTTCCAGCACGAGGCGTAGCACACCATGCGCGGCCGGATGCTGCGGGCCAAAATTCATCGTGTAGTTTCTGATCTCGGCCATCAGCGGTCGCCCCCGTAGCTGTCGTCGCGCACGATGCGGGGCGTGACTTCACGCGGCTCGATCGACACGGGCTGATAGATCACGCGCTGCTGGGTCGGATCGTAGCGCATCTCGACGTTGCCCGAGAGTGGAAAATCTTTGCGGAACGGATGGCCGATGAAACCGTAGTCGGTGAGGATGCGGCGCAGGTCGGGATGCCCTTCGAACACGATGCCGTAGAGGTCGAAGGCTTCGCGCTCGTACCAATTGGCGGCAGGCCAGAGATCCACGACCGAGGCCACCAGGGGCAGCGCGTCGTCCGGACAGAACACGCGCACGCGCACGCGCTGGTTGAGGCTCACCGAGAGCAGGTGCGAGACCACGGCGAAGCGCGCGCCTTCCCAGGCCCCGTCGCCATAGCCCGAATAATCCATGCCGCAGAGATCGATGAGTTGCTCGAACCGGCAGTCCGGGTGGTCGCGCAGCGTGCGCATGGCCGATGCGTAGTGCCCGGCCTTGACGATGAGGGTCAGTTCGCCGGGCCGGAGGAAGGATTGCGCCAGCGCGTCGCCTAACGCGTTTTCAATCGACAGGGAGAGGGCTTCCACGGTCTGCGGCATCGGTCTTCAGCGGGCGATGGTGTTGGTGCGCCTGATCTTGTTCTGCAGCTGGATGATGCCGAAGAGCAGCGCTTCTGCGGTGGGCGGGCAACCGGGGACGTAGATGTCCACCGGCACGATGCGGTCGCAGCCGCGCACGACCGAATAGGAATAGTGGTAGTAACCGCCCCCGTTGGCGCACGAGCCCATCGAGATCACCCAGCGCGGTTCGGCCATCTGGTCATAGACCTTGCGCAGGGCCGGCGCCATCTTGTTGCACAGGGTGCCCGCAACGATCATCACGTCGGACTGGCGTGGACTCGGACGGAACACGATGCCGAAGCGGTCGAGGTCGTAGCGCGAGGCGCCGGCCTGCATCATCTCCACCGCACAGCATGCCAGACCGAAGGTCATCGGCCACATCGAGCCCGTGCGCATGTAATTGATGAGCTGATCTGCCTTGGCAGTGACGAAGCCCTGTTCGAGAATGCCTTCGATGCTCATTCCGGGCTTCCTGTCATCATTCCCACTCCAGGGCGCCGCGCATCCACTCGTAGATGAAGCCCACGACGAGAATGCCGAGGAAGACCATCATGGCGACGAAGCCGAACAGGCCGATCTCCTCCAGCACGATGGCCCAGGGGAAGAGAAACGCGATTTCCAGATCGAACAGGATGAAGAGGATGGCCACGAGGTAATAGCGCACGTCGAACTTCATGCGTGCGTCTTCGAAGGCCTCGAAACCGCATTCGTAGGGAGAGAGTTTTTCGCTGTCCGGACGGTGTGGCGCCAGCAGACCGCCAGCCAGGATGGGCCCGATGCCAAACGCCAATCCGACCAGTATGAACAACAGGATGGGGAGGTAATTCTCCAGCACCGGGGTTCCTCCGACAACGCCCGCGCAGGGCAGTTACATAATTATGGTATGCCCGGAGTGTATTAGTCCGGCGCGCCGGGTGTCAAGCTGAAAAAAGTGCCATTAGCCCTGAATAATCAATAAGTTACTTGATAGTAACGACTAATGAATGAATCAGGAAATTTGATGGTGCCGACGGCGAGACTCGAACTCGCACGACTTGCGTCACTACCCCCTCAAGATAGCGTGTCTACCAATTCCACCACGTCGGCCAAGGGACTGTCGTCCGATGGGTACTGCTTTGCTTCTGAAATTTACTGCGGAATATCTCCCGCCTTGGAGGCGCCCGCTGGATTGGCAGCCGGTGCAGGTGCCGTCTGAGCCGGTACCGGCACGCTCGTCCGCTCGGTCACGCTGCTGCCGGGCTTGTGCTGTTGCAGACCGAAATAGGCCAGCCCCAGGCTGGTCATGAAAAACAGTGTCGCCAGGATGGCGGTGCTGCGGCTCAGGAAATTTGCCGAACCGCTGGCCCCGAACAGGCTGCCCGCCGAACCGCTGCCGAAGGCCGCGCCCATGTCGGCGCCCTTGCCCTGCTGCAGCAGAATCAGCACGATGACTGCGATGGCAACGGCAATGTGAACGATCCAGACCAAGGTTTCCATGATTTTCCAGCTTACTTTGCGGCGGCTTTGCAAATGGCGACGAATTCGTCCGCGATCAGCGAAGCCCCGCCGATGAGGCCGCCGTCGATATCCGGCTGAGCCATCAATTCTGCCGCATTCGAGGCTTTGACGCTACCCCCGTACTGGATGGTCAACCCCTCGGCAACGTTCTCGTCGAGGGCGGCGATCCTGCTGCGGATGAAGGCATGCACGGCCTGGGCCTGTTCGGGGGAGGCAGTCTTGCCGGTACCGATCGCCCACACTGGCTCGTAGGCTACGACGGCCCTGCCCAGCGAGGCCACACCGGCCGCATCGATCACCGCATCGAGCTGGCGCGCCACGACGGCCTCGGTCACGCCGGACTCGCGTTCTTCGAGGGATTCGCCGATGCAAAGGATGGGCACAAGCCCGGCCGCCTGTGCAGCCCGGTATTTCCTGGCCACCACGGCATCGCTCTCGCCATAGAGACTGCGGCGTTCGGAGTGGCCGACGATGACATAGCTGCAGCCGAAGTCGAGCAGCATGGCGGCAGAAACCTCGCCGGTGAACGCGCCCCAGGACTGCTCGGACAGATTCTGGGCGCCCCATGCGATGGACGATCCGGATAATGCCGACTGCGCCTGAGCGAGATATGGGAACGGTACGCACACTGCTGCTTCGATGCCCGCCAGCGCAGGCTTGATCGCGGCGAGCAACGCGGCGTTATCGGCCAGGCTGCCGTGCATTTTCCAGTTACCGGCTACGAGCTTCTTGCGCATCGTCTCTACCCCGGGCGATGTCCGCCAAACAAAAGTGCGCGATGGTAAACGCGACGCGCCCGACGGTCAACCGCCGGGCGCACGTGAAAAGGCCGGAATCAGCCGAAGCGGCCCGTGATGTAGTCCTCGGTCTGCTTCTTGCCTGGACGCATGAAGATGGTACCGGTTTCATTGAACTCGATGAGCTCGCCCAGGTACATGAAAGCCGTGTAATCGGAGATACGCGCGGCCTGCTGCATGTTGTGGGTCACGATGGCGATGGTGTATTCGCTCTTCAACTCGTTGATGAGTTCCTCGATCTTGGCAGTCGAGATCGGATCGAGCGCGGAAGTCGGTTCATCGAGCAGCACGATCTCCGGTTTGACGGCCACGGCACGCGCGATGCACAGGCGCTGTTGCTGGCCACCCGAAAGCGACAGGCCGTTCTGCTGCAGCTTGTCCTTAACCTCGCCCCAGAGCGCCGCCTTGTTGAGCGCCCACTCGACGCGATCGTCCATTTCCGCCTTGGACATGCGCTCGTACAGACGGACGCCAAACGCGATGTTCTCGTAAATCGTCATCGGGAATGGCGTCGGCTTCTGGAACACCATGCCGATCTTGGCGCGTACCAGGTTCACGTCCTGCTTCTTGTCGAGCAGGTTCTTGCCATGGAAGAGAATCTGGCCCTCGGCACGCTGGCCGGGGTACAGGTCGTACATGCGGTTGAAGGTGCGCAGCAGCGTGGATTTGCCGCAGCCGGACGGGCCGATGAAGGCCGTCACCTTCTTGTTGGCGATGTCCATGTTGACGTCGATGAGGCCCTTGAAATCGCCATAGAAAAAATCCAGGTTGCGAATCTGCAGGGCCGCGTTTTCGCCGGTGGGCATGACTTGGTCGGACATCTTGAAATGGCTCCGGAGAAATTAACGTTTGTCTTTGTTGCGGAACAGCACGCGCGCGCCGATATTCACAGCGAGCACCAGCAGGGCGATCAGCAGGGCACCGCCCCAGGCGAGGTTGACCCAGTTGTCATAGGGGCTCAGCGCGAACTGGTAGATCACGACCGGCAGGTTGCCCATGGGTTCGGACATGCTGGTGCTGAAGAACTGGTTGTTCAGCGCGGTGAACAGCAGCGGCGCGGTTTCGCCGGTGATGCGCGCCATGGCCAGCAACACACCGGTCACCACGCCCGCCTTGACCGCTCGGAGCGTGACCGACAACGATACCTTCCAGCGCGGCGCGCCAACGGCGAACGCGGCTTCGCGCAGGCTCGTCGGCACCAGCTTGAGCATGTTCTCGGTCGTGCGGACGATGACCGGAATGGCGATCAGCGCCAGCGCCAGCGAACCCGCCCAGCCGGAAAAGCCCCCCGTCGTCGCGACGAAGAGAGCGTAGATGAAGAGGCCGATCACGATGGACGGCGCGGACAGCATGATGTCGGTCATGAAGCGGGTGAACGACGCGAACTTCGAGATGCGTCCGAACTCGGCCAGATAGATGCCCGCCAGAATACCGATGGGAGTCGAGATCAGCATGGAGAACAGCAGGATCAGGCCGCTGCCGACGATGGCATTGCGCAGGCCGCCTCCTTCCGTGCCCGGCGCTGGCGTGTCCTGCGTGAAGATATCCCAGCTCAGCGCGGCGAATCCCTTGGAGAACAACGTCCAGAGAATCCACAGCAGCGCGATCAGGCCGATGCTCATGGCGGCCATCGACAGGGTGATGCCGATGCGATTGACCCAGAGACGTCTTGAATAGAGATTCATCATGATGCTTACAGGCCTTCCGAACCAAGACTGCGGCTGATCAGCCAGCGCGAGATCGCCAGCACGACGAAGGAAATCACGAACAGGATCAGACCCAGCGCGAACAGCGAGGCGATGTGCAGACCCGGATCGGCTTCGCCGAATTCGTTGGCGAGTGTCGAGGCAATCGAGGTGCCCGGAGCGTACAGGCTGCCGACGATGCGGTTGGCGTTGCCGATGACGAAGGTCACCGCCATGGTCTCGCCCAGCGCCCGACCTAGCCCGAGCATGATGCCGCCGATGACGCCGACCCGGGTATAGGGCAGAACGATGTTGCGCACGACTTCCCAGGTGGTGCACCCGACGCCGTAGGCCGATTCCTTGAGCACATCGGGAATGGTTTCGAACACGTCGCGCATGACGGAAGCGATGAAGGGAATCACCATCAGCGCCAGCACGATGCTCGCGGTGAGGATGCCGACCCCGATGGGGGGGCCGGCGAACCAGCCGCCGATCACCGGCACATCGCCAAGGGCCGCCTGCAGGGGCGGCTGAATATACTGGGAGAAAAGCGGCGCAAAGATGAACAGGCCCCAGATCCCGTAGATGATCGATGGCACGCCAGCCAGCAGTTCGATCGCGGTGCCCAGCGGCCGGCGCAGCCAGATCGGGCAGGTCTCGGTCAGGAAAAGAGCAATGCCGAAGCTGATCGGCACGGCGATGAGCAGCGCGATCACCGAAGTCACGATCGTGCCGTAGATGGCGGCAAGCGCACCGTATTCGTCGTCCGGCACACTCCAGATATCGGTCCAGAAGAAAGAAGGGCCGAAGGCCTGCAGGCTGGGCCAGGCCTCGATGGTCAGCGAAATGAGGATGCCCACCAGCGCCGCCAGCACCAGGAAGGCGAACATCTGGGTCGAGTAGTGGAACAGCTTGTCCTGCCTGCGGAATCGGGCAACCTGCTGCTGGTGCAGGTCGATTCCGCCGCCTGTCGCGTTGGGCTCGCTCACGTCGGGATGCCTATGGGAGTTGTTATCTGGGAAAGCACCCGCAGGGGCAGACGCTTTCGCAGAGAACCGGGAAAAACGCTTCCCGGTTCACCTGAGGCCGTATGAATTACTTGATGTTCTTCATCTCGGCTTCGACCATCTTCACGACATTGCCCGGCAGCGCAACGAAGCCCAGGTCTTCAGCCATTTTCTGACCGTTGTTGAGCGACCAGGTGAAGAAATCGACCACGCCTTTCTGCTTGGAGGCATCCGCCTTTTCATAAGCAAGGATGTAGGTTGCAGTGGTGATCGGCCAGGCATTCTTGTGGGTCTGGTCGAGCAGATCCGGGGCCATGCCACGCACCTTGAAATCCGCGCCGGCAGCAGCATCGGCAATGGCCTGCTGGCTCGGAACGATGTAATTACCGGCCTTGTTCTTCAATGCAACAAAGGTCATATTGTTTTTCATCGCATCCGCGATATCCACGTAGCCGATGGCACCAGCTATCTTCTGAACGTTGGCTGCAACGCCAGGGTTACCCTTGCCACCCACGGAATTTGCGGGCCAGTTCACGGTGGTGCCGGCGCCAACATCACGCTTGAACGGCAGAGATTGCTTGGCTAGGTAATTCGTCACCACGAACGTGGTACCCGAACCGTCGGAACGGTGAGCAACGGTGATTGCCAGGTTGGGCAGTTTGACGCCAGGGTTGAGCTTGGCGATGGCAGGGTCGTTCCACTTGGTGATGGCACCGCGGAAGATGTTGGCAGCAGTCGTGCCGTCGAGCTTGACCTCGCCAGACTTGATGCCGGGGAGGTTGACCACGATGGTGGCGCCACCCATAACGGCGGGGAACTGGATCAGCTTGTTGGCATCCAGGTCGGCTTCTTTCATCGGCGCATCAGTGCCACCGAAATCGACGGTCTTGGCTTTGACCTGCTTGATGCCGCCCGAGGAACCGATGCCCTGGTAGTTGACCTTGTTGCCGGTAGCCTGCTGGTAGGCTTCGGCCCACTTGGTGTAGACGGCGTAGGGGAAGGTTGCACCCGCGCCGGTGATGTCGGCAGCCAGCGCGCTCACCGAGAAAGCCAGACCCATGGCCGCAGCCAGAGTGCCCTTGGCCAGTTTGTCGAGAGTAAACATGTAATATCTCCGGTAGTTTTGACGTTGCCGCATCGGCGCCGCCAATACTAACGGGCAAATATTACATTTATATTTCAGGCCGGAGAATCATCCGGCCGCAGCCTGCCGTACGCTCCGTGCGATGATTTCAGCCAGGTTACGCACCTGCGCGGCATCTCGCCCCTCGACCATCACGCGAATCAGCGGCTCGGTGCCGGAGGCCCGCAGAACCACCCGTCCGCTGCCGTTCAGTTCGGCCTCGACCTGGGCCACCGAGGCGCCCACGGCAGACGATGTGTCGAGCTTGAAGCCCTTGGCCACCGGCACGTTGATCATGACCTGCGGATAGGTCTCCAGGTCAGCCGTGAAGGCATCGAGCGTTTCGCCCGTCTCGCGCAGGGCACGCAGCACCTGGAGTGCCGACACGATGCCGTCGCCGGTGGTGTGCTTGTCCAGGCAGAGGATATGGCCCGAGGTTTCGCCGCCCAGGGTCCAGCCGTTGGCCTGCAGGCGTTCCAGTACATAACGGTCGCCGACCCTGGCCCGTTCGAAGGGAATGTCGATGCGTTGCAGCGCATGTTCGGTGCCCAGATTGGTCATCAGCGTGCCGACGACCCCGCCCTTCATGTAGCCGGTCTGGATGCGGTGGCGCGCGATCACGTAGACGAGCTGGTCGCCATCGTAGATCCGGCCCTTGGCGTCGGCCATCATCAGGCGGTCGCCGTCGCCGTCCAGCGCGATGCCGATATCGGCGCGGTGCGTCCGCACCGCATCCGACAGCGCCTTCGTGTGCGTCGCCCCGCATTCGTCGTTGATGTTGAAGCCATTCGGCGCATTGCCGATGGCGACGACCTCGGCGCCCAGTTCGTGCAGCACGTGCGGCGCGATGTGATAGGTGGCGCCGTGTGCGCAATCGACCACGATGCGCAGGCCGCGCAGGTCGAGATTGTTGGGGAAGGTGCTTTTGCAGAATTCGATGTAGCGGGCCGCGGCATCCTCGATCCGGCGCGCGCGCCCGAGCTGGCGCGCATCCACCGTTACGATGGGTTGATCAAGCCGCGCTTCGATGGCTTCCTCCACGCTGTCAGGCAGTTTCTGTCCGCCCTCGGAAAAGAACTTGATGCCGTTGTCTTCGAAGGGATTGTGCGAAGCCGAGATCACCACGCCCGCCTGCAGGCGCAGCGCGCGCGTAAGATAGGCCACTGCGGGCGTCGGCATGGGGCCGGTCATCAGCACATTCACCCCGGCGGCGGTCAAGCCGGCTTCCAGCGCAGCTTCGAGCATGTAGCCGGAAATGCGCGTATCCTTGCCGATCAGCACGGTCGGATGCTGATCGGGCGGCAGGCTGCCACGCTCCGCCACCAGCACCTGGCCAGCCGCGTAGCCGAGATGCATCACGAATTCTGGCGTAATCGGCGATTCGCCCACCCGGCCGCGCACCCCGTCGGTGCCGAAATACTTACGTCCCATCGCTGAACTCCTCCACTGCATTCCATACGGCCAGCGCATCGCGCATGGCCGCCACGTCATGTACCCGCACGATGCGGGCACCGCGCGCAACCGCCGCAAGATGCGCCGCCACGCCGGCAAACTCCCGGGCATCCACATCGCGCCCGGTCAGTGCGCCCAACATGGACTTGCGCGACATCCCCGCCAGCACCGGCACCCCCAGACCGGCGATCTCCCCAAGCCTGGCGAGCAGCCCCAGGTTGTGTGCCAGCGTCTTGCCAAATCCGAAACCCGGGTCGACAACCAGACGCTCGCGTGCAATGCCGGCGGCTTCGCACGCCGCGAGCCGCTCCCGCAGGAACATGCCGACATCCCGCACGACATCCGCGTAGACGGGTGCCTGCTGCATGCTGCGCGGTTCCCCCTGCATGTGCATCAGGCATGCCGCCGCATCCGATGCTGCCACGGCTTCGAGCGCACCCGGCCCGCGCAGCGCCGTGACATCGTTAACCATTGCCGCTCCCGCTGCGATTGCCGCGCGCATTACCTCGGCTTTCTGCGTATCGACCGACACCATCAGGCCGTGTTCGGCCAGAGCCTGTATCACCGGCAGCACGCGCCGCAGTTCCTCGTCCGCGGCCACCGGCTGCGCTCCCGGCCGTGTCGATTCACCCCCGACGTCGAGGATATCGGCGCCAGCCTCGGCGAGCTTGAGCGCGTGCGCGATCGCCGCCTGCGAATCGAAGCAGCGTCCCCCGTCGGAAAACGAATCCGGCGTGGTGTTGACGATACCCATGATCAGGACGCGCGACAGGGAAAGGCGATGTGTGCCAGCGTGGAGAAGAGACATAAAAAAGAGAGGCCTAAGCCTCCCCATTGTAGTCGCTGGGGCTGGGCTCCCGCTCAGGTTTCCTGCGCAGGCTGTGCCGTGGGCGCCGGCGCACTCGGCTTGTCGCCGCCGCTCGCAGGCGGCTGCGGAGTGGCCGAAGGCTTGGGCGGACGCACCGGCCGACCGGCCATGATGTCGCCGATCTGTTCGGCATCGATGGTCTCGAACTCGAGCAGGGCGGAAGTCATCGCTTCCACCTTTTCGCGGTTGTCGGTCAGGATCTTCTTCGCCAGCGCATACTGCTCGTCGAGAATGCGGCGTACCTCGGCGTCGATCTTCTGCATGGTCGCTTCGCTGACGTTCTTGTGCGTGGTCACCGAGCGGCCGAGGAAGACCTCGCCCTCGTTCTCGCCATAGACCATCGGCCCCAGTGCATCGGACATGCCGTAGCGGGTCACCATGTCTCGCGCGATGCCGGTCGCGCGCTCGAAGTCGTTGGAAGCCCCGGTCGAGATGCTGCCGACGAACACTTCCTCGGCCACACGGCCGCCGAAGAGCATGGCGATCTGCGCCAGCATCTGGTCCTTGTACAGGCTGAAGCGGTCGACTTCCGGCAGGGACATGGTCACACCCAGCGCACGGCCTCGCGGGATCACCGTGACCTTGTGCACCGGGTCGCAGCCCGGCAGCGTCATGCCGATCACGGCATGGCCGGACTCGTGGTAGGCCGTCTTCTTCTTGTCCTCGGGCGAGATGACCATGGATTTGCGCTCGGCACCCATGAGGATCTTGTCCTTGGCTTTCTCGAAATCGTCCATGTCGACCAGACGCTTGCTGCCGCGGGCGGCAAAGAGCGCAGCCTCGTTGACGAGGTTGGCGAGGTCCGCACCGGACATGCCGGGTGTGCCGCGCGCCAGGATGTCGGCTCGCACGTCGGGTGCCACCGGCACCTTGCGCATATGCACCAGCAGGATCTGCTCGCGGCCGCGGATGTCCGGCAAGCCGACCACCACCTGGCGGTCGAAACGGCCGGGACGCAGCAGCGCCGGGTCGAGCACGTCGGGACGGTTGGTTGCGGCGATCACGATCACTCCGGTAGTCGCCTCGAAACCGTCCATCTCGACCAGCAGCTGGTTCAGGGTCTGTTCGCGCTCGTCGTTGCCGCCGCCCAGGCCGGCACCGCGCTGGCGGCCGACCGCATCGATTTCGTCGATGAAGATGATGCAGGGCGAGTTTTTCTTGGCCTGTTCGAACATGTCGCGCACGCGTGCCGCACCGACGCCGACGAACATCTCGACGAAGTCGGAGCCGGAAATGCTGAAGAACGGCACCTTGGCCTCGCCTGCGATCGAACGTGCGAGCAGGGTCTTGCCGGTACCGGGCGGGCCGACCATGAGCACGCCGCGCGGGATGCGACCGCCGAGCTTCTGGAACTTGGAGGGATCCTTCAGGAAATCGACCAGTTCGGCGACGTCTTCCTTGGCTTCGTCACAGCCAGCGACGTCGGCGAAGGTCACCGGGTTGGCGTTTTCGTCGAGCAGGCGCGCACGGCTCTTGCCGAAGGAGAAGGCGCCGCCGCGGCCGCCGCCCTGCATCTGGCGCATGAAGAAAATCCACACGCCGATCAGGAGCAGCATGGGGAACCAGGAAATGAACAGGCTCATCAGGAAAGAGGGCTGCTCTTCCGGCTTGGCATCGATCTGCACGCCGTTTTTCAGCAGATCGGACACCATCCAGGGGTCGCTCGGCGCATAGCTGGTGAAGCGCTGACCATCGGCGCGCTCGCCCTTGAGGACGTTGCCCTCGATGGTCACCTTGGTGATCTGCTGCGAGCGCACCTCCTCGATGAACTGCGAGTACGGCATCTGCGACTGCGCGGTGCGCTGGGCGCCGAACTGGTTGAACACCGTCATCAGCACGACTGCGATGATCAGCCAGATGGCGATGTTCTTGGACAGGTTGTTCACGTTTGCTCCTTCGCGCCGCCTGCGACGCTTTCAACTCGCGTCCCGATCGACGCATTTAGACTCATTCTAAACCTGTTCGTCCGCGCTTGTCACGGCAAGTTCCCCGATCCGGCGCGGGCGGCGGCCCAGCAGATACACCTCGGCACTGCGGTCGCGCGAGGCATCCGGCTTGCGGATCGCCACCTGCTCGAACGCCTCCTGCATCCTGCGCCGGAAATCCTCGAAACCGACGCCCTGAAACACTTTGACGAGGAAGGCGCCGTCCGGTTTCAGCCACTCTACCGCGAAATCCAGCGCCAGTTCGCACAATGCATAATGCCGGGCCTGGTCGCGCAGTCCGACCCCGCTGATATTGGGCGCCATGTCGCTCAATACAAGATCGATCCGCCCATCTTGCAAGCGCTGTTCCAGCCAGGCAAGGGCGGCAGCTTCGGTGAAATCGCCCTCCAGGCTTTCCACCCCCGGCATCGGCGCAACCGGCAGAAGGTCGATCGCCAGTACCCTGCCCTGCCCCCTCATCCGCTGTACGGCAACCTGGCACCAGCTGCCGGGCGCGGCACCGAGGTCGACCACGGTCATGCCCGGTTTCAGCAGGCGGTCGCGCGCGTCGATTTCCAGCAGCTTGTAGGCCGCCCGCGAGCGGTACCCGTCTGCCTGCGCCTTCCTGACGTAGGGATCGGTCACATGCTCGTGCATCCAGGCTCGGCCGGACTTGGTGCGTTTCGGTTTCTGCGCCATGACCTCTAGCTCTATCGGCTACAATCCGGCCTCGATTGAAGGAATCTGCATGAAATCACTCACTCCTGCCCAGCGGCAACATCTCAAGGGCCTGGCCCACGGCCTGCAGCCGGTGGTCATGATCGGGAGCCAGGGCCTGACGCCGTCCGTGATGAAGGAAATCGAGCGCAACCTGGCTGCACACGAACTGATCAAGATCAAGGCCGCCAGCGACGAGGCCGATACCCGGCGCGCCTGGATGGACGCGATCTGTGCCGAAACGGGGGCTACCCCCGTGCAGCAGATCGGAAAGGTTCTGGTGATTTTCCGGGCGGCCGCCAAGCCGGTGATTCCGCTGCCGGTCTGAAGCCGGATTCAGCGCGCCAGCCCCGCCCGCCACACCAGCAGCAGGCCGAGCGCGCTCTGGATCAGGTAGAGAATGCTCGAAATGCCGTGCCAACGGGCAAACCGGTCGGCAAACACGCTCTGCATCACCGCGTGCGGCAAGGCCTGGTCCTTGAGGCTCTGCATGAGGGGCGCAATGCCAAAGTGGCCGGCGAGCGTCAGCCCCAGCATCACGGCGACAGCCCAGAAGAACAGGGTTTTCAGCGCCCCGCCGCCATCGCGCGCGATGCGGTAGACCAGCAGGTAGAGCGCAGCCGCGATGCCGATCCAGGCCCCCAGTTCGAAAAGCTTGCCGGCGAGGTTGCCCGCCAGTTGCTTGTCCTCGAGGCTGGCGAACAGGACCGGCGCAGCGACGTAGCCGATGGCCCACATGCCGCCGATCCACAGCACCAGCAACACGCCCGCAAGACCATCCCAGAAACGCTTCATTTATTTGTACTGCACGTCGAGCACTTCGTACTGGCGTACGCCGCCGGGCGCCTGTACATCGACGGTGTCGCCGGCATACTTGCCGATCAGCGCGCGCGCGATGGGCGATGACACGGAAATTTTGCCCTGCTTGATGTCGGCCTCGTCGTCGCCGACGATCTGGTAGGTCACGGTGTCGCCCGATTCGACATCCTCGAGTTCGACCGTGGCCGCGAACACGATGCGGCCATCGGCGTCCAGCGTGGTCGGATCGATGATCTGCGCATTGGAGAGCTTGCCTTCGAGTTCGGCGATGCGCCCTTCGATGAAACCCTGCTTTTCCTTGGCGGCGTCGTACTCGGCGTTTTCGGACAGATCGCCCTGCGCGCGCGCCTCGGCAATGGCCTGGATCACGGCGGGCCGCTCGACCGCTTTCAGATGCTGCAATTCGGCACGCAGTTTCTCCGCGCCGACCACGGTAAGGGGAAATTTGTTCATGGTGTTGGCTGATTAGGTTCAGTGCAGCCGCTGGTGCAGGGACTGCAGGGAATAGACTTCGAGTTCACTTCCGTGACGCATGCCGAGGCAGGCAGCGTACGCCCCAGCCAGGGTGGTGAAGTACACCACGCGGCGGGCAAGCGCCTCAGCGCGAATGGCGTAGGAATCCTTGACCGCCTTCTTGTCCTCGACGACGTTGACGATGAAGTCGATGTCGCCGTTCTTGATCATGTCGACGATGTGCGGTCGTCCCTCCTTGACCTTGTTGACCACTGCCACCGAAATGCCTGCGGACTCGATGGTCTGGGCCGTGCCGCGCGTGGCGACGAGGCTGAAACCCAGGTCACGCAGGGCCTCGGCCACCTCGACCACGGAATCCCTGTCGCCCGAGCGCACGCTGATGAACGCCCGTCCGCCGGCTTTCGGCAGGCCGTCGCTCGATGCTAGCTGCGACTTGACGAAGGCCTCGCCGAAATTGTCGCCCACACCCATAACCTCTCCGGTGGATTTCATTTCGGGACCGAGGATGGTATCGACGCCCGGGAACTTGCGGAACGGGAAGACCGCCTCCTTGACCGCGTAATACGGGGGAATGATTTCCTTCGTGAAGCCCTGCGATTCGAGCGAAATACCGGCCATCGCACGGGCGGCAATCTTTGCCAGCGGCTGCCCGATCGCCTTGGACACGTAGGGCACGGTGCGAGAGGCCCTCGGGTTCACCTCGAGGACGTAGACGATATCGCCCTGGATGGCGAACTGAACGTTCATCAGTCCCACGACTTTCAGCGCCTTCGCCATCGCCACCGTCTGCCGGCGCAGTTCGTCCTGCACGTCCTGCGACAGGCTGTAGGGCGGCAGCGAGCACGCCGAATCGCCCGAATGCACGCCGGCCTGCTCGATGTGCTGCATGATGCCGCCGATCACCACCTGTTCGCCGTCCGACAATGCGTCCACGTCGACTTCGATCGCGTCGTTGAGGAAACGGTCGAGCAGTACCGGGCTGTCGTTCGACACCTTCACTGCTTCCGTCATGTAGCGGCGCAGATCGGCCTCCTCGCGCACGATTTCCATCGCGCGCCCCCCCAGCACGTAGGACGGGCGCACCACCAGGGGATAGCCGATTTCCTCGGCCATGCGGATGGCGCTGTCGGGATTGCGTGCGGTACGGTTGGGCGGCTGTTTCAGGCCCAGGTCGTGCAGCATCTGCTGGAAGCGTTCGCGGTCTTCCGCGGCATCGATCATGTCCGGGCTGGTGCCGATGATGGGCACGCCGTTCTTCTCCAGATCGCGCGCGAGCTTCAGCGGCGTCTGGCCGCCGTACTGCACGATCACGCCGACCGGCTTCTCGATGCGGACGATTTCGAGCACGTCTTCCAGGGTGAGCGGTTCGAAGTACAGGCGGTCGGAGGTATCGTAGTCGGTCGACACCGTCTCCGGGTTGCAGTTGACCATGATGGTCTCGAAGCCCGACTCGCGCAGGCTCAAGGCAGCGTGCACGCAGCAGTAGTCGAATTCGATGCCCTGGCCGATACGGTTGGGGCCGCCGCCCAGCACCATGATCTTCCTGCGGTCGCTGGGACGGGACTCGCACTCTTCCTCGTAGGTCGAATACATGTACGCAGTCTGGGTGGCGAATTCCGCCGCGCAGGTATCGACGCGCTTGTAGACGGGATGGATCGCCAGTTCGCAGCGACGCGCACGAACGGCATGCTGATCGGTATTCAGCAGTTTGGCGAGGCGTCGGTCGGAGAAACCCGCGCGCTTGAGCCTGCGCAGTTCGTCCGCGCCGACATCTGCCAGGGCGCGACCGGCCAGAGCGCTTTCCATCTCGATCAGTTCCTGGATCTGGTCCAGGAACCAGGGGTCGATCTTCGACACCGCGAAGATCTCCTCCAGCGTCATGCCGACGCGAAAGGCATCGCCCACGTACCAGATGCGCTCGGGGCCAGGCGACATCAGTTCGGCTTCGATCTCGTCACGGTCGGTGGTGCGCGGGTCCAGCCCGTCGGCACCGACTTCCAGTCCGCGCAGGGCTTTCTGCAGCGACTCCTGCAGCGTACGGCCCATCGCCATGACCTCGCCCACCGATTTCATCTGCGTGGTGAGGCGATCGTCGGCCTGGGGGAATTTCTCGAAGGCGAAACGCGGAATCTTGGTCACGACGTAATCGATCGATGGCTCGAAGGAAGCCGGCGTCGCGCCACCTGTAATGTCATTCCTGAGTTCGTCGAGGGTGTAGCCGACCGCAAGTTTGGCGGCGATCTTGGCGATCGGGAAACCTGTCGCCTTGGATGCCAGCGCCGACGAACGCGACACGCGCGGATTCATCTCGATCACGACCATGCGGCCGTCGGCCGGGTTGATGGAAAACTGCACGTTGGAACCGCCGGTATCGACGCCGATCTCGCGCAGCACCGCGAGGCTGGCGTCACGCATGATCTGGAATTCCTTGTCGGTGAGCGTCTGCGCCGGCGCGACGGTGATCGAATCCCCGGTGTGTACCCCCATGGGATCGAAGTTCTCGATCGAACAGACGATGATGCAGTTGTCCTTGCTGTCGCGCACCACTTCCATCTCGTACTCTTTCCAGCCGAGCAACGATTCTTCGATCAGCAGTTCGTGCGTGGGCGAGGCTTCCAGCCCGCGTTCGCAGATGGCGACGAATTCGTCCTTGTTGTAGGCGATGCCACCGCCCGAGCCGCCCATGGTGAACGAGGGCCGGATGATGGTGGGGAAGCCGAGCGCCGCCTGCACCTGCAGCGCCTCTTCCATGCTGTGCGCGATCGATGAGCGCGCCGAGCCGAGGCCGAGCCGGGTCATCGCGGCCTTGAACTTCTCGCGGTCCTCGGCCTTGTCGATGGCTTCCTTGGTCGCACCGATCATCTCGACGCCGTATTTTTCCAGCACGCCGTGCCTGGCGAGGTCGAGCGCGCAGTTGAGCGCGGTCTGACCGCCCATGGTCGGCAGCAGCGCGTCGGGCCGCTCCTTGGCGATGATCTTTTCGACCACCTGCCAGGTGATGGGCTCGATGTAGGTGACGTCGGCCATGTCCGGATCGGTCATGATCGTCGCCGGATTGCTGTTGACGAGGATGACCTTGTAGCCTTCCTCGCGCAGCGCCTTGCAGGCCTGGGCGCCGGAGTAGTCGAATTCGCACGCCTGACCGATGACGATGGGGCCTGCGCCGATGATGAGGATGCTGTGGAGGTCGGTACGCTTGGGCATGATCAGGACGCTGCCTTGTGCTCGGTCATCAGCTGGATGAACCGGTCGAACAGATAACTCATGTCGTGCGGGCCGGGGCTCGCTTCCGGGTGTCCCTGGAAGCTGAAGGCCGGCGCATCCGTGCGGGCGATGCCCTGCAGGCTGCCGTCGAACAGCGACACGTGGGTACTGCGCAGGTTGGCGGGCAAGCTTGCCGCATCGACCGCGAAACCGTGGTTCTGGCTGGTGATGGCCACACGCCCGCTGTCGAGGTCTTTCACCGGATGGTTCGCACCGTGGTGGCCGAATTTCATCTTGACGGTTTTCGCGCCCGACGCAAGTGCGAGCAGCTGGTGGCCGAGGCAGATGCCGAACAGCGGGATCTTCGTCGCCACCAGTTCGCCAATGGCGCGGATAGCGTAGTCACAGGGCTCGGGGTCACCGGGGCCATTCGACAGGAAGATGCCGTCCGGCTTCATGGCGAGCGCCTCGGCGGCGGTGGCTGTGGCCGGCAGCACGGTCAGCCTGCAGCCGCGTTCGGCCAGCATGCGCAGGATGTTGCGCTTGACGCCGTAGTCGTAGGCCACCACGTGGAAACGCGGTGCGTCCTGCACACCGTAGCCGCGACCGAGTTTCCATTCGGTTTCCGTCCACGCATAGGCCGCAGGTGCAGTCACCACCTTGGCGAGGTCCATACCGGCCAGCCCGGGGAAGGCACGCGCCGCTTCCAGCGCTTTCGCCTCGTCCACCGCACCGGCCATGATGCAGCCGTTCTGCGCCCCCTTTTCGCGCAGGACGCGCGTGAGGCGACGGGTGTCGATATCGGCGATAGCAACGATGTTCTGGCTCTTGAGATAAGCCTGCAGCGATTGCCCGGCGCGGAAGTTCGAGTAGAGGCGCGGCGCATCCCGAACCACCAGCCCGGCCGCATGGATGCGCTCGGCTTCCACGTCCTCGGCATTGACGCCCGTGTTGCCGATATGTGGATAGGTCAGGGTGACGATCTGTCGGGAATACGAGGGATCGGTCAGGATTTCCTGATAGCCGGTCAGCGCCGTATTGAAGACCACCTCGCCGGACGTGATTCCGTCGGCACCGATGGAAAGCCCACGAAACACCGAACCGTCAGCGAGTGCAAGGATGGCGGGCAGGGCTCGAGACAAGGGATCGCTCCGTAAGACAGGTGACAAAATTCAGGCGAGCCGCTCGCGCGACCCGCCTGAATTTGAATGCCGTGAATTGTAGCCGATCCGGCTTCGCCCATCAACGCCGAGCAGTGCGACAGGTCGCCCTGTTCAGGGCTGCAGGTGGTCGAGTCCGCCGTCCATGTCGAGTTCGGTCAGCTCGGTGAAGCCACCGATGCATTTTCCGTCCACAACGATCTGCGGCACGGTGCGCGCGCCGTTGGTGACGACGACAAATTCCTGCATGGCCTCGCGATTGAGGTCGATGCGGACTTCGTCGTAGGCGATGCCGCGCTTGTCGAGAAAGGCCTTGGCCTTGACGCAGATGGGGCACGTGCCCGTGCTGTATACCTTGACGGCGTTCATGCAGTATTCCCGCTTATTTCAGATTCAACACGTCGCGCATGTCGTACAGCCCGGGGGCGCGACCCTGTAGCCACTTGGCCGCGCGCAATGCGCCCTGAGCAAAGGTGGCGCGGCTGCTGGCCTTGTGGGTCAGCTCGATACGCTCGCCGACGCCGGCGAACAGCAGCGTATGGTCACCGACGATATCGCCACCGCGCACGGTGGCGAAGCCGATGGTCCCTGGGTCGCGCTCGCCGGTGACGCCTTCGCGGCCGTAGACCGCGCACTGAGACAGATCGCGGTTGAGCGCGCGCGCCACCGCCTGCCCCAGGCCCAGCGCCGTACCGGACGGCGCGTCGATCTTGTGTCGATGGTGCGCCTCAATGATCTCGATGTCGTAGCCCTCGTCCAGTACCTGCGCGGCGAGTTCGGCCAGCTTCATCAGCAGGTTCACGCCCACGCTCATGTTGGGCGCGAAGACGAGCGGAATGCTGCGCGCCGCCTCGGCGATGCGCACCTTGCCTGCTGCGTCGAAGCCGGTCGTACCGATCACCAGCGGCACCCCGGCAGCCACACAGGCGTCGAGATAGAAGAAGGTCGCCTCGGGCCGGGTGAAATCGATGAGCGCCTGTGCACCGGTCAGCGCCGCCTTGACCTGATCGGTCACCTGCACGCCGCTCGCGGCGCCGAGCGCTGCATGCGCATCCTGGCCCAGGAGCGGGCTGCCCGCGCGATCGATCGCGGCATGCAGAAGGCAATCGGCGTCCGCCGCAACGGACTCGATCAAGGCACGTCCCATGCGGCCGGACACGCCGGCCAGCGCGATTCGCACGCTCATGGCCGCGCCCCGCCCAGGATCGACAGGACCTTTTCCTCGACGATCAGCCAGCGACCCTCGCGCTCGATCAGGCGCAACTGCTTGACCACGGCGTCGCGGTAGCTGTCGGAGCGGTAGAACTGGTTGAACGTAACCGTCGCGCCATCCTCGGTGCGTTCGACCGAAGGCGAGTCGAGTTTCACTTCAATATTATTCGCCACCCCCAGCAACAGGCGGCGGCGTTTTTCCCAGTCCGCACGGCTGCCGCCGCCCTGCGGCACGAAGCTCGAATCGTACGCGGCGAGATATGCGTCTTCGTCGCGTGCAGACCACGCAACGGCCCAGTCCGCCACCACTTTCAGCACGATGTCGTCGCTCGATGCCTCTGAAGCGGGTTCAGGGAAGGACGGGATGACATCGGGCTGGATCCGGGTTACATCGGTTTCCACCTGCAGGCCGGGCTCGGCCGGTCGGCGCGGATCCACATAGGCCGGTGCGTTCCTGGGACTCGGCATCGGGGGAACGACCGTGGTCGACGGGACATCGGTGCGCGGTGCGAAAGCGGGTGCGGGCGGAGCAGGGCTGCGCGGCGCGATTCGCACGTCAGGCGCGTCCTGCCCGGGCGCTACGGTCACCGCGGCGGGCTGAGGCCCGACAGGCTTCGATTCGGCCTCGAGCGGACGGGCAACCGGGGCATCCGATGCAAGCGGCATCCCTGTGGCGGCCGGCGTCTGGCTGGCTGGCCCCGCTGGCGAAGCAGGCACCGCGGGCGGTTCGGCGGGCCTGGCATCGGGCAGTTCACCCTCGATGCGCGCCAGCGTATCGCCTTCGAAGAACAAGCTGATGCGCTTCTGCTCGGCCAGCTTGCCGGCCTTGTAGAACACGTAGACGTAATCCCAGCGGTCGTTGCGGAAGGGATCGACCAGCAGCGGCGTGCCGAGCAGGAAACGCACCTGTGCACGATTCAGCCCGGGCTTGAGACGGGCGACGTTCTCCTGGTCGAGTGCATTCCCCTGCTGGACATCGATGCGATGCGGGCCAATTTTCGGGACGGAACAGCCGGTCATCAAGCCGAGAATCAGGACGGGAAACAGGAATCGACGCATGGCCCGGAACCGGTTAGGGTTAAGACATTTGGAAAAGCACGTATCATAACGTATCCGCGTTTCCGTTCCGGAGCCCAGCTTGAGCAATCCCTCCGATCTCAAGAACATCGGCCTCAAGGCCACCCTTCCCCGTCTGAAGATTCTCGATCTGTTCGAACAGAGCGACAAGCGCCACATGACGGCCGAGGAGGTCTACCGCCTGCTGTCGGACGATGGGCAGGACATCGGGCTGGCCACGGTTTACCGCGTACTCACCCAGTTCGAACAGGCCGGCCTGCTGATCCGCCACCATTTCGATAGCGACAAGGCCGTGTTCGAACTCAATCAGGGCGATCACCACGACCATCTGGTGTGCCTGCAATGCGGCAAGGTCGAGGAATTCTTCGACGCCGAGATCGAGAAGCGGCAGCAGCGCATCGCCAAGGAGCGCGGCTTTGCCATCCACGATCACTCGCTCCAGATCTACGCGGACTGCATCAAGGAAAACTGCCCCAACCGCAAGACCGGCGAGGGGCGTCACCGCTCGTAGGCATCCAGCGCCGCGCACAGACCGGCCACGCCCGCCGCCAGGCGCGGCCCGGCGCGGTGCAGCAAATCCGCATCCACATTCACGAAGGCATCGTTACGTACCGCGGGCAGGTTCGCGAAGCCCTTCCAGATCCGCCGCATGTCCCGTGCGTCGGTCCCGCCCAGAATGACTGCAGGCCGGCGGCGCAGAACCGCCTCGCGCGAAACCGCCGGCACGACGGATTGAATGTCGTGGAAGATGTTGCGTGCCCCGCAGACTGCGAGCGCCTCGTCGATCCAGTGCAGTCCCCCCACGGTCATCAGCGGACGATCCCATATCTGATAGAACACCGGCACCGGGTCGGCGCGCGCATGCCGCTCCCGCAATCCTTCGATGTGCAGCTCGTAGGCCTGTGCCGTTCGCTCGCCTGCATCGGCATGACCTGTCGCCTCGCCGATCAGCCGCAGCAGTCGCGCCACGTCGGCGATCCGCCTCGCCTCGGTATGCAATACGGGAATGCCAAGCTGCGCGACGCCATGCAGGTCGGCCGAGCGGTTGCCCCCCGTCCAGGCCAGGATGAGGTCCGGTTTCAAGGCAAGAATGCGTTCGAAACGAATGCGGCTGGCGTCGCCCACACGCGGCAGGAGACCCGCCGCCTGGGGATAATCGCTGAAGCTGTCCACGCCGACGACTTGCGCCCCGGCGCCGACGGCATACACGAGTTCGGTCAGGTGTGGCGCCAGGGAAACGATGCGCTGAGGCGGACTGGAAAACGTCAGCGCGCGCCCGGTGTCGTCGGTCACATGGATAGCGGACGCCCCCGCAGGGGCGACCAGCAGCGCACACAGGCCGGCCAGAAGGGATCGGATCATGCAGGGAGCCGCGTGCTGCCGTGGAAAACCAGGCTTGCGCGGCCGCCGTCGAAATGCAATCGCGTGAGCGACGCGCTGGCGACCTCGATGCGGTAGGCGTTCGCCAGCGGAACGTGCAGCGCCCAGGCCAGGGCCATGCGCATCACGCCGGCATGGCCGACCACCAGCACGTGTTCGCCCGCATGGCTGCCGATCAGTGCATCGAGCGCGGCGGCCACACGTGCGTGAAAGACTTCAAGCGCCTCGGCACCCGCTGGACGCGCACCGGTCGGATCGGCCTTGAAACGCGCCAGCGTGCCTGGCCAGGCCGCTTCGATCTCCGCGGCGCTCATGCCTTCCCAGATGCCGAATCCCACTTCCTTCAGGCGATCGTCGAATGTCAGCGGCAGACCGTGGCGGGTGGCCAGCGCCTCGGCAAAGGCGCGGCAACGTGTCAGGGGCGACGACACGATC
Source organism: Pseudomonadota bacterium (assembly GCA_040754275.1). Classification (GTDB taxonomy): domain Bacteria; phylum Pseudomonadota; class Gammaproteobacteria; order Burkholderiales; family Thiobacillaceae; genus Thiobacillus. The sequence continues at coordinate 42,776 of JBFMCW010000008.1, read as the reverse complement.
CGCGTCCACGGTGCGGTCTCCCCCACTGTCTCGCGCATCTGCGTCCAGCCTTTCTCGGACAGCGGATCGTCGATCTGACCCCGGTATTTGCGGCCGCCCACGGGCTCGCCGTGGCGCATCAGGTCGAGCGTGGTGCTCACCGCAACACGACCAGATTGTCGCGGTGGATGAGTTCGGGCTCGTCCTCGTAACCCAGCTCCGCCTCGATCGCCGAAGTCGGCTTGCCGGCGATGCGGCGCGCCTCGCTGGCGCTGTAATTCGCCAGCCCGCGTGCGATCTCGCGGCCGGTCGCATCGACCACGGCGACGACTTCGCCGCGTTCGAATTCGCCGGTCACGCCCTTCACGCCCACCGGCAGAAGACTCTTGCCGTCTTCGACCAAGGCGCGTACCGCGCCGTCATCGAGCACGAGTCCGCCGCGCAACTGCAGGTGATCGGCCAGCCACTGCCGGCGAGCGGCGAGCGGCGCCTGGCGCGCCACCAACTGGCTGCCGATGGCCTCGCCCGCCGCCAGACGCAACAGCACGCGTTCCTCGCGCCCGCTGCAGATGACCGTATGCGCGCCGCTGCGCGCCGCGCGCTTGGCGGCGAGTATCTTGGTCAGCATGCCGCCGGTGCCGACGCTGCTGCCCGCGCCGCCCGCCATGCGTTCAAGTTCCGGATCGCCTGCGTGCGCATCCATCACCAGCGTGGCATCAGGATGCTTCCGGGGATCGGCGGTGTAGAGGCCAGGCTGGTCGGTGAGGATGATGAGGCAATCAGCCTCGATCAGGTTTGTCACCAGCGCGCCCAGGGTATCGTTGTCGCCGAGGCGGATTTCGTCGGTGGCGACGGTGTCGTTTTCGTTGATGATCGGCACCGCGTGCAGCGCCAGCAATGTGCGCAAGGTGGAACGGGCATTGAGATAGCGCGTGCGGTCGGCCAGATCCTCGTGCGTGAGCAGTACCTGCGCGGCGTGCAGATTGTGCGTGCGGAAAATCGATTCGTAGGCCTGTACCAGACCCATCTGGCCTATTGCCGCCGCTGCCTGCAGCTCGTTCACCGCCCTGGGGCGCCTCTTCCAGCCCAGCCGTGCGATACCTTCGGCAATCGCGCCCGAGGACACCAGCACCACTTCCCGCCCCTGCTCGACCAGCGCCGAAATCTGCTCAGCCCAGCGCGACAGCGCCGCGTGATCCAGCCCGCGTCCCTCCGCGGTCACGAGACTCGACCCGACCTTGACGACGATGCGCCGCGCCTGCTTGACGACCGATACAGTCATCGCCCCCCCTGTTTCAGCGCGCGCAGCGCTTCGGCGGGCGTTTGCACGTTGATGCCATCCGGGCACAGCAGATCCTCGTACAGGGCCTTGTGGTGGGACAGCAGCGAACGCAGCTTGATCGCTTCCCAGCCGGCATTGCGCGCTTTCGACCAGGTGCCGTCCGGCTGGCCGTAGGCGTACAGACGGCGCTCCACCGTCTCGCAGCGCATGCCCTCGAAGGATACGTTCCTGGCGCCGCCCGCCGCCTCGATCACCACGATATAGCGCACCACCTTGTCCTCGCCCACGGTGATCGAGGCCGCATCGAGGAAATAGCGGTTACGCGTGGCAGACGACACGGTGAATGGCAGGAGATTCTCGGACTTGGGATAGGGCGGCAGTTGCGCTGCCACCTCGACCCAGGGTTTCTCTTCCTCGAACTCGCGTTCGAAATCGATCCAGGCTGCCTGCGAGAAAGCCGGCAGGCACAGCAGCAGAACGGGCAGTTTTTTCATGCCCGGCATTGTAGGGCCTCGGTTGCGGGCTGGCTACGTCGTGGCCCCAGTCAGCCTTGCAGATGCACCAGGCACGCCCCCCATCGCTGACGCTTCGGTTCCTCCGCCTAGCGGCGCTCGGTATAGGTAGGCAGCGTGATGCGGAACGCCATGGCCGCAAGGCGAATGCACAGCACGGCAGCCATCCCGGCACACATCGCGGTAACCGGCGATACGCCGACGGTCTGCAGCCCGACCAGTAGCAGAGCCCCGAGCCACGCGGCGGAGGCATACAACTCCCCCCGCACGAATACGAGCGGCACCTCGTTGCACAGCACATCGCGCAGCACGCCGCCCACCACCCCCGTGATCATGCCGAGCAGACTCGCTGCGAGCCATGGCGCCTGCCACTCCAGTGCGATCTGCGTACCCACGATGCTGAACAGAGCGAGCCCGAGCGCGTCCGGAATCAGGAACAGTCGCGGCGGCAGGCGCAGGTTGCGCACCGCGAAGAACACAATGAGCGTCGCCAGCAGCGCAACGACCAGATAGACCTGATCGGCGATCCAGAACACAGGACGCCCCAGCAGGACGTCGCGCACCGTACCGCCTCCCAGCGCGGTTGCGGCCCCGACCATGACCACCCCGATCAAGTCCATCTGCTTGCGCCCCGCATCGAGGACGCCGGTCAGCGCATTCACCGCCACGGCCGAAAGGTCGGCCCAGTACAAGAGCATTTCCATTGGAATCGTCCGGTTGCATGATGCCAGTTTCCAGTATCGCAAGAATCCGGATCAAGCGCGGTAGCCCGGCTTGCGCAGCCATCCCGCGTCCCCGAGCGCAGGCGATGCTGCCGCAGGCGCTTAGCTGGGCGTGTAGATATAGTCGCGCAGGAAAGGATAGTTCGGCTGCTGTCCGTCACTGGCCTTGCCGGCGAGTACCTGCCACAGTTCCATCCAGCCGCGCTCGAAGGCGTGGGCGGAACCGGCCATGTAAATGCGCCAGATGCGGTATTTCTCCTCGCCGATAAGTTCGGCTGCGTGTGCCGCCCGGGCTTCGAGCCGGGTGACCCAGTGCCACAGGGTAGCGGCATAGTGCGGGCGCAGGTTCTCCGCATCGAGACATTCCAGGCCGCTGGCGGTGGCGGCTTCGAAGACTTCGGAGACATGCACGAGCTCGCCGCCGGGAAAGACGTAGTCCTCGACGAATTCTGCGATACCGCTGCCGAGCCCGTGCGAGCGGAGCGCGGCGGCGGTGATGCCGTGGTTCAGTACCAGGCCGCCGGGCTTCAGCAGATCGTGGATCTTGCTGAAGTAGACGGCCAGATTGCCACGCCCGACATGTTCGAACATGCCGACGCTGGCGATCTTGTCGTAGGTGCCGGTTTCGGGTATGTCGCGGTAATCCATCCGTCGCACCTCGACCCGATCTTCAAGCCCCAGTTCGCGCACGCGCGCACTTGCGTGAGCGTGCTGGTCGCCGGAGAGCGTGATGCCGACGGCGCGCACGCCGTAACGACGTGCCGCATGCAGGATGAGCCCGCCCCAGCCGCAGCCGATATCGAGGAAACGCTCGCCCGGCTCGAGCGCGAGCTTCCTGCAGATGTGATCGAGCTTGGCGCGCTGGGCTTCGTCGAGCGTCATGCCCGCATCGCGAAAATAGGCACAGGAGTAGACGCGCTCGGCATCCAGCCACAGACCGTAGAAATCGTTGGAAACGTCGTAGTGGTACTGGATGTTCCTGCGGTCGCGGCTGCGGGTGTGGCGCCACCATTTCCAGCCGGGGCTTCCGGTTTCGGGCTTGCAGTCTTCGGCCGTGCAAAGGCGGTTACCCAAGGCCAGGATGTCGCGGATGTCGCCGTCGAGATCGAGCGCCCCCTTCACGTAGGCCCGGGCAAGCACACCGAGGCTCGGATGCGCAAGCGCCTTCAGGCTGGATTTGTCGTTGAGGCGCAGCCGGACACGTGCGGTTTCGGGCGACACGCCGACCGTCTCGCCATTCCACAGGGTGACCGCAAGCGGCAATCCGGTCGCTTCCACGCGGCGTTGCACCTGACTGATCAGTACACGGTCCAGCATGGCTCCCCCCTCACTGCCGGCAGGCCGCGCTCACCCCTGGATGCCCTCAGGCCAGATCGACGACAAGCGCGGCGCGCACGTTCTCGGGCAGCGTCGTCGACGGAATGCTGTAGGCAGGATGATCGACGCCGATACGGATCGGGCTGCCGGCCTTGGCAGCGGCAATCGAGGTCGGGTCGAGCTCGAAGCGCAGGAAATGCACGGACGAAGTCTTCTCCTCGTTCTCGCGCTCCAGGTCTTCGTCGGCAATGGCATGGACCCTGGGCTGCTCGGCCACCTGCATCCAGACCTTGCCTTCCACGCCTTTCAGCCTGGCCAGCTCGACCTTGCGTACCTCGGGGTCGGAGTACTCGATCATCATTGTCGCCTTCCAGTTGGTTCCGTCCGGCACCAGCGGGTTGTAGGCGTCGAGCTCGTCCTGGATGCCCGATTCCTCGAAGGTCCGTTCGGCACGCAGCATTTCCTGGATCTGGTAGCGCATGGTTTTCTCGTCCTCGAAATGCAGGCTGATGTGCTCGCCCAGCATGACGAAACGGTTTTTCTTGTGCGCGATGATTTCGGTACGCAGGCTGGCGCGCACCTTGGCATAGCTTTCCAGGGTCATCAGACTTTCGCGGGTGATGTGCGGCATGAAGTTTCTCCTTCCTCGGTTCGGGATTACAGGCCGTAGGCAATACGCATGAGCGTGATCGGATGCTGTTTCTCGGCGGTGGCGCCCTCGCCCATGCCCTGCAGGATATGGCGGGCGGCAATCGCGCAGTCGGAGCTGACGTAGTCCGGCTGCGGTTCTGCCATCTGGCGGAAGACGGGCTTGCCGATCTTCATCGACTTGTCGAACCACTCACTCTTCACGCCCCAGGTGCCGTCATGGCCGGAGCAGCGCTCGACCATGCTGACCTCGGCGCCGGCCAGCTGCAGCGCGTCGCGCGTCTTGTTGCCGATGTTCTGCACGCGCTGGTGACAGGGCACGTGGTAGGACACCTTGCCGAGCGGCTTCTTGAAATCGGATTTCAGCAGGCCGTCGGCGTTGCGCGCCATCAGGTACTCGAACGGGTCCCACATCGCTTCCTTCACTGCCAGCACGTCGGCATCGTCGGGGAACATCAGCGGCAATTCCTGCTTGTACATCAGGGTACACGAGGGCACGGCGGTGAGGATGGCGTAGCCTTCTCGCGCCAGTTTCGCCAGATGCGGAATGTTGATGTTCTTGAGTTTCTCGACCTGGTCGAGATCGCCCAGTTCCAGCTTGGGCATGCCGCAGCAGGCTTCCTTGTCGACCAGCACGGCGGGTATTTCGTTGTGCGCCAGGATCTTCAGCAGATCGTGTCCGATGCCGGGTTCGTTGTAATTCACGTAGCAGGTCGCATAGATTGCCACCTTGCCCGGTGTCTTCTCGCCTGCCCGGGCGGGGAAATCGCCATTCGGCCTAGCGGTGGAACGGAATTTGGCACTGTCGTACTCGGGCAGCTGCCGATCCGGATGGATATGCAGCATGTTGTCGATCATCTTGCGGATCGGCTTGCTCTTCAGCGAGGCATTCACCGCCTGCACGACAACAGGAATTGAGGCGAGCCTGCCCATCGCGTCGGTGCTGGACAGCAGCTTGTCGCGGAAGGTGGTCTCGCCCTTCTTGAACTTGATGGCCTTGGCGCGCAGCATGGTGTGCGGGAAATCGAGGTTCCACGGATGCGGCGGCACATAGGGGCACTTGGTCATGTAGCACAGGTCGCACAGGTAGCACTCGTCCACGACCTTCCAGTAGTCCTTTTTCTCGATACCGTCTACCTCCATGGTTGGCGATTCGTCAACCAGGTCGAACAGGGTGGGGAAGGCGGTGCACAGCGACACGCAGCGGCGGCAGCCGTGGCAGATGTCGAAGATGCGCTCAAGCTCGTGCACGAGCTTGTCTTCGTTGTAGAAATCGGTGTTCTTCCAGTCGAGCGGGTGGCGGGTGGGGGCTTCAAGGCTGCCTTCGCGTGTGCTCATGCTTGCTCCATTTAGACTTGGTATAAATCGAACGCAGGTTCAAAAAAAGCGGGCCGCGAACGACCCGCTTTTCAGCATAGACCGGATTACGCGCCCAGGCTGTCCAGGGTCTTCTGGAACTTGTTGGCGTGCGAACGCTCGGCCTTGGCCAGGGTTTCGAACCAGTCGGCAATCTCGTCGAAGCCTTCGGAACGCGCGTCCTTGGCCATGCCAGGATACATGTCGGTGTACTCGTGGGTTTCACCGGCGATCGCGGTCTTCAGGTTGTCGGCGGTGGGGCCGAAGGCCATGCCGGTGGCGGGGTCGCCGCACTTTTCCAGGTACTCCAGGTGGCCGTGCGCATGGCCGGTTTCGCCCTCGGCGGTGGAGCGGAACACGGCGGCAACGTCGTTGTAGCCTTCCACGTCAGCCTTGGCTGCGAAATAGAGATAGCGGCGGTTGGCCTGCGATTCGCCCGCGAAGGCGTCCTTCAGATGCTGTTCGGTTTTCGAGCCTTTCAGTTGCATTACCTGATCTCCTTTTTAGATGAACATGCCAAAGGGCATTGAAAATCCCACCCTCCTGCCTGTTGGAGCAGGTGGATGAAATCCGGTTTTTAGACTAAGTCTAATACCTGAACGAAGGTTAAACCCGACCTCATGACACTGTCAACCACTTCATTTCATTCCGTTCGGAAATGCACGCCGCGCCCCTGTGTACAGCCTAAACGCCGGCCACGTAGCCCTGTCGCCGCAAGGGGCATCCCGCCAAATCCCGGGCTTGCAGGTACACTTCGGCGCATCAACGGAGGACCGCCATGACCACCAAGACCGACGCCGAATGGCGCGCCGCGCTCAGCCCGGAGCAATACCGCATCCTGCGGGAGAAAGGTACCGAACGTGCCTTCACGGGCCAGTACTGGGATCACCACGAACGCGGCCAGTACCGCTGCGCCGCCTGCGGTGCCCCCCTGTTCTCCTCCGGAACCAAGTTCGAGTCCGGCACCGGCTGGCCCAGCTTCTACCGGGCGCTCACGCCTGAAGCCGTGGCCGAAAAGACCGACACCAGCCACGGCATGGTGCGCACCGAGGCGCTCTGCAGCCGGTGCGGCTCGCATCTGGGCCATGTCTTCCCGGACGGCCCCGCCCCTACCGGCCTGCGTTACTGCATCAATTCAGCTTCGCTGGCGTTCAGCGCTGACCCGGAACAGGACTGAGCCTTGCAGATTTTCGACGCACGCGTGACGGCAGTCTTCGCCGCCACCCCAAGCATTCGTGTCCTGCGGCTGGCGATCGCCGATCCCGCCTTCCGCTTTCTTCCCGGTCAGTGGGTCGATCTCGGCGTGGACATCGACGGCGTCCGCCACAGCAGCGGCTATTCGATCACCACCTCGCCGGTGCACAGCGGCGAGATCGAACTTGCGGTCAAGGTCAGCTCACGCCATCCCGTGGCGCGCTGGGTGCACGAGCGTGCGGCCATGGGCGATGTGGTCAGCATCACGCAGGGCCAGGGGCCCTTCGTGTACCTGCCCGAGATGAGCGACAACGTCGTTCTCATCGGAGGCGGCGTGGGCGTCACCCCGCTGCTGTCCATCTTCCGCCATGTGCGCGACGCGAAACTCGCGACGCAGGCGCACCTGCTCTACAGCGTGTCCGACAGCCGCGAGATCCTGTTCCGCGATGAGATCGATACCGCAGTACGCACACATGCCAACCTCCACGTGAGCATCACGGTCACCCAGCCCGATCCACTATGGCACGGACTCACCGGCCGGATCGACCCGGTCAAGCTGCATGCGCTCGACGTGCCCGACGACACGCTCTATTACCTGTGCGGCCCCAAGGGCATGGTGGAAGACATGAGCACCCTGCTGCACAACCTGGGGGTGCCGATGAACCGCATCATTTTCGAAAAGTGGTGGTAGCGCTTTTCAACCATTAACAACGATCGACCGGACTGTGTATCGTGACATGTTCCAGTACACCAACCAGGAGACTCCGCATGCGCTTCCTTCCCCTCCTCGCCGCACTCGTTATGAGCACCCCGGCACTGGCCGGCCCCAAGGACACCGTCCGCACGCATCCCGTACAACAGGTATCCGAATCGACCTGGGTCATCCATGGCCCGCAGGGCCTGCCCTCGGTCCAGAACCAGAGCTTCATGAACAACCCGGCCTGGGTCGTCACGAAGGAGGGGGTGGTGGTCATTGACCCGGGTTCCAGCGTGCAGGTCGGACGCATGGTCGTCGCCCAGATCAGGAAAACCACCAAACTGCCGGTCACCCACGTATTCAACACCCATGTGCACGGCGACCACTGGCTCGGCAACCACGCCATCATCGATGCCTGGCCCAAGGCCACCCTCATCGCGCACCCGGACATGATCAGGCGCGCCAAGGAAGGCGCCGGTGCCTTCTGGCTGCAACTCATGCTGGACATGACCAAGGGCTATACCGCGGGCACCCGCGCAGAAATCCCCACCGTTCCCACGGCAGATGGCAAGGAATTCAAGATCGGCGGCAAGACCTTCCGCATCCATTCCTCCAGCGACGCGCACAGCAGGACCGACGACATGATCGAAGTCGTCGAGGACCGCATCCTGTTTACCGGCGACAACGTGCTCGCCCGCCAGGTGATGAACCTGCGCGACGGCACTTTCAAGGGCGTGCTGAAGGCCACGGAGCGCGCGCTCGCGATCAACGCGAATCTCTATGTGCCGGGGCACGGCAAGAGCGGCGACCGCACATTCGTCGAGGAGCAGAAGGCCTGGTTCGACATCCTGCTGCCGGAGGTGCGCCGCATGTACAACGACGGCATGAGCGACTACGAGATGAAACCCGTGCTCGTGGAAAAGCTGAAAGCCTTCAAGGATTGGGCCGAATGGGACATCAACCTCGGCCCGCAGATCAGCCTGGCGATCCTGGAAGTCGAGCAGGAATGATCACTCGCCGAGCCGGGTGACGCTCGCCACCCGGCCCGGCTGCCACTCGCCGTCCAGATTTACCCACTCCACCCGCTCGCCGTGCATGCGCACGACCGCCGGGCGGCGGTTGTCGCCCGTGTCGGAAAACTCGAAGCGATAATCCCGCTGGAACACCAGCTGCCCGCTGTCGTTGCGCGCGAAGCGGAGGCGCGTCAGGGCGACGCTTTCATCGAGAAATTGCACCCCGGCTTCCGCGCAGGCCCTGCGGCCGACCGCGACGGCCTGCTCGCGCGCGTGCATGCCGGCATACCAGTACCAGGCGATCGCGCCGGCCAGGACCAGCAGGAGGATTTCCCAGCTCACTGCCCTGCGAGGTCCGGCTTGGGCGGACTGCGGAACAGGGCCGCCACAGGCTTCTTCGGCGCAGCAGGTGCGGATGGCACCGGAGACGCAGCAACGGCCGGGGCTTCGCTCGGCACGTAGGGACTGTCGAAGAGGGCATCGCGGGGTGCGACAGGCCGGGCGCGCGGCGCGCGGTCCGGGCGCTCGGCGCGCGGGGCGCGCGCGGGGCGGGATTCGTAGGCCGACACGTCGGCGGCGCCGGGTTCGAAGCCCGGCACGATGACCGTCTCGATGGATGCGCCGATCAGCTTCTCGATGTCCTTGAGGTAGCGCGTTTCCGATTCGCTCACCAGCGAAATGGCCTCACCCTTCGCGCCTGCACGACCGGTGCGACCGATGCGGTGCACGTAGTCTTCGGCGTTGTGCGGCAGATCGTAGTTCACCACGTAGGGCAGCGCCTCGATGTCGATGCCGCGGGCGGCGACATCGGTGGCAACAAGCACACGGACGATGCCGGCCTTGAAGGCATCGAGCGCCTTGATGCGTTCCTGCTGGGTCTTGTCGCCATGGATGGCATCGGCATGCAGGCCCAGCTTGTTGAGCTCGTTGGCAAGCCGGTTGCAGCCCAGCTTGGTCCCGGTGAACACCAGCACCTGGCTGAGGTCGCGGCTCTTGATGAGATGTGCCAGCAGCTGCCGCTTGCGCTCGTGATGTACCGGATGCACCACCTGCGTCACGGTCACCGCCGTGGTGTTGCGCGCCACCTCGATGAAGGTCGGGTTGTTGAGGATGCTGTCGGCGAGCTTGCGGATTTCCTCCGGAAAGGTCGCGGAGAACATCATGTTCACGCGCTGCGCGGGCAGCAGCGCGACGATCCGCTTCAAGTCCGGCATGAAGCCCATGTCGAGCATGCGGTCGGCCTCGTCGAGCACGAGCGTGTTCACCTGCGTGAGCGACAGCGTCTTGTTCTGTACGTGGTCGAGCAGCCGGCCGGGCGTGGCGACGAGGATTTCGATGCCGGTCTTGAGAATGGGAATCTGGGTATTGATGTTGACGCCGCCGTAGACGACCAGCGAGCGCAACGGCACATGCCTGGTATAGGCCCGGATGCTTTCCTCGACCTGGATCGCGAGTTCGCGCGTGGGCGTGAGGATGAGTGCGCGGATCGGATGCTTGGCCGGAGAGGTGCTGCTGTTGGCGTGCGGCAGCAGGCGCTGGATCAGCGGCAGCGCGAAGGCGGCGGTCTTGCCGGTGCCGGTCTGCGCCGCACCGAGGATATCGCCGCCGTGCAGCGCCAGGGGAACCACCTGCGCCTGGATCGGCGTCGGCGTGACATACCCCATCTCGTCGAGCGCCCGCAGGATGTCGGGCGCAAGCCCCAGTTCGGCAAAAGTCGTCAAAGTCGTATCCAATCGAATCCCGTCGTCTGGCAGGCCACGCCCACCTCGTCTGCCGCACAGTCCAGCACACCCGCCAGCGCCGCCTGCGCAAGCGCGCGGGTGTTGTTCTTCTGCGACACGTGCGCCGCCATCACGCATTGCAGTCTGTCGTGCTTCACCCGATCGAGCAGGCTGGCCGCCTGCCCGTTCTCCAGATGCCCGAAGCGCCCGCCCACCCGCCGCTTGAGGCTCGCCGGATAGGGTCCATTCTCCAGCATCGCCGCGTCATGGTTGCATTCCAGCACCAGCGCATCGACCCCTGCAAGCATGGCCTCGATGTGCGGCGTGATGCAGCCCGCATCGGTCAGCACCCCCAGCCTGCGGTTGCCATCGCCGAACACGAACTGCACCGGCTCGCGTGCATCGTGCGGCACCGGAAACGGCTGAACCTCCAGTCCCTCCAGTGCGAACGCCGCATGGCTGTCAATCACCCGCACCATGACGCCGCCAAGATCCTGCGCCATTGCCAGGGTGCCTGCGGTGAGCCACACCGGAAGGCCATACTTCCGCGCCAGCCGTCCGGCACCGCCGATATGATCGCTGTGCTCGTGCGTCACCACGATGCCGGCCAGATCGTCCGCTTGCAGCCCCAGCCGTGCCAGGCGCGTCACGCAGTCGGCCAGACCAAAACCGCAATCGAGCAGGACGCGGGTCCCGCCAGCCTCGACCACCAGGCCGTTGCCTTCGCTGCCGCTGCCCAGGCTGGCGAATCGCATGGCGCCAGCCTGCTTACTTCAGTTCCTTGTGCAGCAGATTGACGATGCGCGTCTGGGTGGCGGCGTCGGCACCGTTCACTGCAACACGGCTCTTGTCGCCATTTTCGGTCACCACGATCTGGACCTGCGGCGAAGTCTGCGCCTTCTTGCTCTTCCAGAACGCGAACTTCGCGAGGATGCCTTCGTCGCGCTTGCTGTCGTTGTCGATTTCGGGGTCGATGTAGCGCACGAAATACACGCCCTTGGAGCGGTCGCGGTCTTCCACCGCAAAACCCACACGGTCGAGCGCGAGGCCGACGCGGCGCCAGGCCCGGTCGAAGCCCTCGTCCATCTCCAGCGTGCTGGCGCCGCCCTCCCTGAGGATGCGCGCCTGGTCGGGCGTCTGCTGTTTCGCCAGCAGCGTTCCGGCACGCGCCTCCTCGACACCGAAACGCAGCATCAGGCGACGCAGCATCTCGGCCTCGAGTTCGGGATCGGTCGGACGGGGCTGCCATACCGTCTTGTCCCTGCCCTCGGTGGCGTACACCTCGATCATGCCGCGGTGGCTGAGATAGATTTCGGTACCGTCCCTGCCCTGTTCGATACGGGTGCGGAATTTGTCGCGTTCGGCGGTGGAATACAGGCTGTCGATGACCTTGCCGATCGAGCGGCGAATGAGGTCCTGCGGAATCTTGGCGCGGTTCTCGGCCCAGTCGGTTTCCATCACGCCGGTTTCGGGCGATTCGAGATTGATGACGAAACCTGTTTCCTGCCAGAAATCCCGGATCACCGGCCACACCTGCTGCGGCGTGGCGTTCACCACCAGCCAGCGCTGCGTGCCGGCGCGTTCGATGCGCGCCTTGTCCTGTGCGGGCAGCAGGGTCTGCGTGCCGGACGGCACAGCCTTGCGTTCCCTGTCATAGGTGGACAGCGTGGCCGTGCCCCCGCCCTGGGTATCGGGAATCGCGTAGCGGTTGTCGGCCGAGGGCGCGACGAGATCGGGCGGCAGTTCCAGCGTCGGCGCCTTCTGCGCCGATTTGTAGTCGATCTTCTTGGATTCGATGATGCCGCAACCGGAAACGAGCAGGGCAGCCAGGACCAGGGGGAGGTGTCGCATGAGGTTCCTTCTTACTTCAGTCCGGCGTGGCGCATGGCCTCGCGCAGGGTTTCGTGGTGCGCTGCGGACAGCGGGGTCAGCGGCAGGCGCAGGCCGCCCGGTATCAGGCCCATCTCGGCGCAGGCCCACTTGACCGGGATCGGATTGGCCTCGACGAAAAGCTTGCCGTGCAGCGGCAGCAGTCTGTCGTTGATCTCGCGGCCGCGCGCAATGTTCCCGGCAAATGCGGCTTCGCACATCTGGTGCATGAGCCTGGGCGCGACGTTGGCGGTGACCGAAATCACGCCATGGCCGCCGAGCAGCATGAAGGGCAGACCCGAGGCATCGTCGCCGCTGTAGAGCGCGAAATCCTGCGGTGCTCGACGCAGCAGGTCGGCGGCACGCTCCATGTTGCCGGTGGCGTCCTTCAGGCCGATCACGCCCGGCACCCGGGCCAGGCGCAGTGCGGTGTCATTCGCCAGATCGGCCACGGTGCGGCCCGGTACGTTGTAGAGGATGAGCGGCAGATCGACGCTCTCGGCGATCGTGCGGTAATGCTGGTACAAGCCATCCTGCGTCGGCTTGTTGTAGTAGGGCACGACCGAGAGGCCTGCAACGGCACCCGCGGCCCTGGCGCATTCGGTGAGCTCGATCGCCTCGCGGGTGGAATTGGCCCCGGTGCCGGCGATGACCGGCACCCGCCCTGCCGCCTGTTCCACTGTCGTGCGGATCAGCAGGCAGTGCTCGTCGTAGTCGACGGTCGGCGATTCGCCGGTGGTGCCGACGATGACGATGCCGTCCGTACCTTCGGCGATGTGCCAGTCGATCAGGCGCCGCAGCGCTTCGAGATCGAGCGCGCCGTCTGCCGACATGGGGGTGACGATCGCAACCAGGCTGCCCCTGATCATTTTGTTTTCCGACATGGTGAATCCACTGTGCGCCGTGCTGGCTGGGTGACGATAAACCGTGGCATTTTAATCCAACTGGCGCCCTATCTGGCGATCAGCACGCCAAACCACTCGGTCAACTGCACCAGGCTCCCGCCCGTAGCCTGCGCGATCCAGGGTACCGCGACAATCCAGGCCCCCATCAGGGCCAGTGCCGCGATGCCGAGACCCGCAGACAACATGTCGAGTCCGGGCGTGGTGCGCGCGATGACGCCGAGCGCGAGCTGGATCAGCAGCGCCAGCGCCAGCAGCGGCAACGCCAGTTGCATTCCGACCGCGAAGAGCCAGCTTGCGGCCTGTGCGAACGCAAGCAGATTGTCCGGCGTGGGCAGCATCGCCACCGGCATCGCGGCGAAGCTGTCGCGCAGCGCCGAGACGACCAGCAGATGCCCGCTTGCCCCGAGAAAGGCCAGCGCCGCCAGCCAGCCAGCCAGCGCCCGCCAGGGTGCGTCCGCATCCTGCCCCTGCGCATCGGTCAGGGCCAGCAGGCCGCCCGTCGCCGTATGTCCCAGCCACTGCAGGGCCACCTGCGCCAATGCGAACACCAGCCACACGCACAGGGCGAGCGCCGCGCCCCAGGCGGCTTCCAGCAGCACGCTCAAGAGGGTCGAGATCCCTAGCGCGGCAGTGGGCGGAAGCGCAAGCCCCGGGGCAAGGACCGCGGCCAGGGCCACGGCGAGCAGGAGGCGCAGATAGACAGGCAAACGCCCGGCCAGCGGATCGAACAAAGCCCAGCCGGCGATCCGGGCAAACGCGTGCAGGCCGGCGAGAAGCGCAGCTTCGCTCAGCGGCATCACTCGATCAGGGCCGGGAATTCGCTCAGCAAGGTACGCGCGAAATCCGTCAGGAGCCCGCTCATCCAGCCGCCCAGCAGGGCCAACACGACCAGCATGACGATCAGCTTGGGCACGAAGGACAGCGTGGGCTCGAGGATCTGCGTCGCCGCCTGGAACAGGCTCACGGCGAATGCCACCGCCAGGCCGGCCAGCAGCACCGGTGCGGCGATCGTGAGCGTGAGCCACAGCGCGTCGCGCGCGAGGTCTTCCATCAGAAGCTCCCGAGCAGCGAGCCGACCAGCAGGTGCCAGCCGTCTACCGCAACGAAGAGCAGCAGTTTCAGGGGCAGCGACACCAGCTGGGGCGGCAGCATGATCATGCCCAGCGCGGTCAGCACCGCCGCGACGACAAGATCGATCACGAGAAAGGGCAGGATGACCATGAAACCGATCTGGAACGCGGTCTTCAGTTCGCTGGTCAGGAAAGCCGGGGCCAGCGCGGCAAGCGGCACCGTCTCGGCGCGCTTTGGATCGACGCGCGCGTCGCCCTCGGTAAAGAGCGCCAGATCCTCGCCGCGCGTCTGCCGCAGCATGAAGCCCTTCAGCGGGCCGGCTGCCTTCGCCGCCGCATCGTCGAACGCGAGCGTGCCGGCAAGATAAGGCTGGTATGCCTCGGCATCGATCTTCTTCAGCGCAGGCGACATCACGAACAGGGTCAGCAGCAGAGCCAGTCCGGTGAGCACGAGATTGGGCGGCGCATGCGCACTGCCCAGTCCCTGGCGCAAAAGGAAAAGCACCACCGCGATGCGGGCGAACGCGGTAAAGGCCAGCAACAAGGCCGGCAGAAAAGGAAACAGCAGCAGCCACGGCAGGCTGGCGCCTGGAACGCCGATCACCTGCCCGCCCGCGCCCGGGGTCACGGCAAGCAGGGGCACGGTCGGCTCGGCCGCCAGCGCCGGCAGAGCCATCAGTGCAGGCAGCAGGACCAGCAGCCCTCTCATCGCTGTGCCCCCTCGGCCTCGACCGGCCTCGGCAGCGTGTGCAGCAGGCGTACATTGCCACCACCCACGCCGAGCAGCAGCCAGCTACCGGCCACTTCGACCACGACCACCCGCTCGCGTGCGCCGACCGCCGTCGAGCCCACCACCTTCACCACGCCCTGCGCGGCCATGCCCGGGAGATAGCGGCGTGCCGCCCAGGCCAGGGCAACGAAGCCGCCCAGGATCAGCGCAAGGCTCAGCAGCACGGACAGCATGCCCGACGCCGCATCCATCGCCGCCCATGCCGGCACCGGCGCCAGGCCCGCGAACATCCCCATCGCCCTTTTCATCTCGTGATCGCCTCCCGCGCCCAGCGCGTCATGTCATTCGGGGAGCGCGGCAGCGCGAGCGACAGTGTGGCCTCAGAGGCTCCCACCGTCAGCCGCCACGCCTGCGCGGCGGGCAGCGAACCCGGCCGGTCGAGCCAGCGTTCCGCCAGCACCGCGTCCAGCATCCTTATCAGGCCCTTCGGCACGAACGGTACCCGCCCATGCCCGTGCTGTCCGCCCAGGCGGCGCGCCAGCCACAGCATCGCCAGACGGTCGTCGGCATGCCAGATAGGATTCTCTTCACTCGCGCCGCATGCCGCGGCGCAGGCTTCGATCGCCACCCGCACACGCAGGCGCGCAGACAGCGTGGCGGCCAGTGCGCGGCGCAGACGTTCCGGAAAATCATCGGCCGCCTGCAGGGGTGCGGACAGGAATGCGATCTCCTCAGCGGTGAGAGGCGCCAGGCCGGTTTCCATCGTGCGCATCAGCGTCGCCGTCCCGCGTCGCCATGGTGAAGCAGTTCCACCAGTTCGTCATGCTGACGCTGCTCGATGCGCCGCTGCACGATGGCGGTCTGCGCGCGATGGCGTTCCTCCAGCAGGCGCAGTGCCTTCACCCGCTGCTCCTCCGCAAGCCACTCGGCCAGCCGGGCCTGCCAGGCACGGTGCGCGGCATCGATGGCGGCGTGCGCGGCCTGCATTTCCCCATCCTGTGCATGCCGCATGCGGTGAGCCTCGCGCAGCTGCGCAGCCGGAACGCCGTCGCGCAGGTCAAGCGCGAGGAGCGCGATGTGCGCATCGCGCAGGGCTGCAAGCTGCACCGCGCGGCCGCGCGCGCGCAGCCACACGCCGTGCGCCTGCTTGACCGCGCGCGACAGCGTTTCGCTGCGACGTTCGGCAAGCTGCAGCACGCGGGCGAGCGCGAAGGGTTTCATTCGAGCACTCCAGCAAGGCCGTCGCGCGCCTCGACCAGGGTGGCGCGCTCGCGCATGCCCTGCATCAGGTATGCCTGCATGCGCGGATACAGGCGCACGCCTTCATCGAGTACCACGTCGGCACCCGGCACGTAGGCCCCCACTGCCAGCAGGTCGCGGCTGCGCATGTAGCGCGAATACAGGTACTTGAAGCGACGCGTGCGTTCGAGCGCCTCGTCTGAAAGCAGGTCGGGCTGGGCACGGCTGATGGAGGCCTCGATGTCGATGGCGGGGTAATGCCCGGCGTCCGCCAGATCGCGGGAAAGCACGATGTGGCCGTCGAGGATCGCCCGCGCCGCATCGGCAATGGGATCCTGCTGGTCGTCGCCTTCCATCAGCACGGTGAAGAAGGCGGTGATCGAACCGCTGCCGCTACGGCCGTTGCCGGCGCGTTCGGCGAGCTGCGGCAGCTTGGCGAAGACCGAAGGCGGATAACCCTTGGTCGCCGGCGGCTCGCCGATGGCCAGCGCCACCTCGCGCTGCGCCATGGCATAGCGCGTGAGCGAATCCATGATGAGCAGCACATGCCTGCCCTGGTCGCGAAAGTATTCGGCGATCGACATGGCGTAGGCGGCGCCGTTCAGGCGCATCAGCGGGGGATGGTCGGCGGGGGCCGCCACCACCACCGCGCGCGCCATGCCTTCGCTGCCGAGGATGCGGTCGATGAATTCCTTCACTTCACGCCCGCGTTCGCCGATGAGGCCGACCACCACCACGTCGGCCTCGGTGAAGCGCGCCATCATGCCGAGCAGGATGCTCTTGCCGACGCCGCTGCCGGCGAACAGCCCCAGGCGCTGGCCGCGCCCCACGGTGAGAAGGCCGTTGATGGCGCGCACGCCCACGTCCAGCGTCTGGCGGATCGGCGCGCGTTCGAGCGGGTTGATCGGCCGGCTGTAGAGCGGCACGCGACGCTCCAGCGACAGAGAACCCAGGCCGTCGAGTGGTCGTCCGGCGCCGTCGAGCACGCGCCCGAGCAGACGCTCGCCCACCGGCACCTGGCGCACGCGGTCCTGCGCGCGACGGCGCGGAATGTAGCGCAGGCCCAGGCGCGGCGGCTGCGCCGCCAGGGGATTGTCGGGCACCACGCGCGCACCCGGCATCACGCCGTAAATGTCGGTTGCCGGCATGATGAACAGGCGGTCGCCGGCAAAACCCGCCACTTCCGCCTCGATGCTCTGTCCGCCCGGAATCTGGATGTGGCACTGGCTGCCCACCGGCAGGCGCAGGCCCACGGCCTCCATCACCAGCCCCGAGACGCGGGTGAGTTTGCCGCTGCCCGCGATCGGCGTCGCCCAGCCCACCGCGCGCCGGCAGTCGGCCAAGTATTCGCGCAGGCGGACGGTGCGATCAAGCATGCGCGCTCATTCCAGCCAGTTGAGATTGGAACCGAGCACCTGTACCACCTGCCGCCAGCGTGCCGGCAGCGTGGCGTCGAGGTCGCCCTGTCCTGTTTCGATGAGACAGCCGCCGCGCACGATGCGCACGTCCTCGACGATGCGCAGGCGCGTCTTGTCGAGCACACCTTCGAGATGCGGCCGCACCAGTGCCGCATCGTCCGGGTTGAGCAACAGACGCGATTCGCGGCTGGATTCCGCCATCTGCTTGAGCGCCTGGTTGACCACGTCGAGCACGCGTTCCGGCCGCGCCGCCAGTTCGCCCATCACCACCTGGCGCGCCACGTCGAGCGCGAGTTCCAGCACCATGTCGGCAAGCCGGAAATCGAGATTGTCGAGCGTGTCGGAAAAACTCTCGGCCAGCTGGCGGATACGCACGCCGCTGGACTCGGCTTCGGCACGGCCGGCGGCGAGGCCCTCCGCATGGCCTTCCGCACGTGCAATCTCGCGCAGGCGCGCGCACTCGACCGACGGATCTTCCGGCGCCGGCACAGCCCGGGCGGGTGCCGCAGGCAGCGGCGCTTCCCATTGGTCGAATGCGGTCGGGTCGTCGCTCACGCCATCGCCTCCTCGTCGAAGCGGAGTGCGCCTTCGGCGACCAGCCGGCGCAGCAGTTCGCCGGCCTCGGCCTGCGCCGCCTGGATATCGGCGACGGGTACCGCGCCGAGGGTGTCGAGATCGTCCTTCATGCGCAGGGCGGCGGCCGGGCTCATCACTGCCGCGAGCGCGTCGAGCACGCGCCCGTCGCTGCCCTTCAGCGCGTGCAGCAGGGTGCGTGCACCGACATGCCGCAGGAAGGTCCTGCGGCCCGCCTCCGAGGCGCGCGCGAGATCATCGAATTCGTAGGCATACGCGCGCAGCCGTGCAGCAAGCCCGGCGTCGTCGCGGTCGATATGCGCCAGCGTGGCGGCCACGCTGCCCTGGCTCATGCGTTCCAGCAGGCGTGCCGCCGCAGTCTCGCCCATCTCCGGCGCGGCAGGCTCGAGGCTGGCCAGCCAGTCGTCGAGTTCCTGCAGCATGTCGGCGCTCGGCGCGTCCTGCTTTGCCAGATTCATGAGCGTGTCGGCCCGCACCGCAGCCGGCAGCAGATCGAGCACGGCGGCAGCAACGTCGCGCGGCAGTTGCGTTGCCATCGCTGCAATCAGCTGCGGAGGCTGCGCTTCCAGCATGCCGGCGATGTCGGCTGGCGCCCTCCAGGCCAGGCGTTCCAGGGCCTG
Organism: Pseudomonadota bacterium; assembly: GCA_040754275.1. GTDB lineage: Bacteria > Pseudomonadota > Gammaproteobacteria > Burkholderiales > Thiobacillaceae > Thiobacillus. The sequence goes on along the minus strand of JBFMCW010000008.1, from coordinate 23,890 downwards.
TGCGCTCGCGCTCCCCAGGCGGCGCAGCAGGGCTTGTGCCCGTTCGGGCGGCCAGGCGCGCTTCAGGGCATCGTCGAGGAAACGGCCGGTATCGGCGGCAAAGCCGGTCTGTTCCGCTGCTTCGGCTGCGTAGTCGCGCAGGACCGCACGCACGCGCTCACGCGGCAGCACATCGAGCGCACGCATCGCAGCGCCGAGGCGACTGACATCGAGCGGCGAAAGATAGCGGAACACGGCCGCGGTCGCTTCCTCGCCCAGGGCGAGCAGCAGCGCGGCGGATTTCTCGACGCCCGTCTCGCTCATGCGCGCATCCACAGCTTGATCACGTCCGCCGTCACGCGCGGATCGGCCAGGGCTTGCGTACGCGCCGATTCGAGGAGCGCATCGAAATCGTCGACGGCGGGCTCCGCCACGGCTGCGGCGCCGGGCCGGCGGCGCAGGCGCCAGACGAGGACGCCCGTCAGCACGAGCAGCCCGGCGGCAATCCAGACAGACGGCTGTATCGCTTCCGCGACCGGCGCGACCCTGCCTTCACCGCTCCGGACAGGCTGGATCGACGCGGGCACGGATGCGGCAGGCTGCACCGCCTCCACAGGGTCGGGGACAGGAGCGGGCGAGGCCGCGGCAGGCAGGGCATACACGCTCAGGGTATCCCCGCGCGCGGGGTCCAGTCCCAACGCCTGACGCGCCAGCCGCGCGGCGCGCGTGCGCTCGGCCGCCGTCGCCTCGAAACCGAGAATGACGACGGCGCTGACGCGCGCGAGGCGTCCTTCCGGCAGGTGCGTGGTGCGCACGGTCTTTTCCAGCGGTCGCGGCTGGCCCGCGATCACCACATTGCGCACGCGCTCGACCGTCTGCTGCAGATCGCCTTCTTCGAGTGTTGCGGTGACATGCACATTGACGCGCTCGCCGAGCCAGGGCGTCAGCACCGCGAGCACGCGGCGCGCCAGGTCCTGCTCCAGCGCGAGGCGGCGCGATACGACGACCTCGGGCGCATTGCCGCCGAGCAGTACGCCGCGCGGATCGAGTACCTGCACGTCGCTGCGCTTGAGACGCGGCACGCCGGACGCGACCAGTGTGCGGATCGTCGTCACCTGCCCGGCCGACAGCGTCGCACCGGGTTTCAGGCGCAGCAGCACGGCAGCCGTCGCGGGGGGTGCGTCGCGCAGGAAGGGCGACACCCGGGGCAGCGCCAGATGCACGCGCGCGAGTTCGACGGCATCGAGTGTCTGGATCGAACGGGCGAGGTCGCTTTCGAGCGCACGCTGCATGCGCTGCTGTTCCTGCAGCGATGAGGCGCCGAAGCGCGGTACGGCCTCCGCCTCGGCGCGCATGGCTTCATCGGACCTGGGCAGTCCCTGTGCGGCCAGCCGGTAGCGTGCCGCGTGCAGGTCGGCCTCGGGCACTTCGATGCTGCCGTCAATGGGCGAAAGGCGATAGGGAATGTCGAGCTGATCGAGCGCGGCGAGCACTTCCCCGCCTGCACGGTCGGAGAGCTTCGGATACAGCACCCGGTAATCGATCGGAGCGAAGCGGATCCAGGCAAAGGCCAGCGCGGCCAGGGGGAGCACCACCAGCAGCGCCAGCATGGTGCGGCGCAGCGGACTCGCGTCCGCGATGAGTTCGCGCAACGCGGTCAGCCAACCCGGCACGGCACGTGCCTCCGGACGGCCGGCAGGTTCAGCCGGTAAATGAATTGCGTGATCACGCGGGGATTATATTGAATGGCGCCGCAAAACGCGCATTCCGCCCCGCCAGGCTTCCGCTCAGGAAAAATCGGGGCCGGCCACCGCGCGCAGCACGACCTGCAGGCGACCGTTGCGTTCGCGACTCTGGAACCACCACACCCCGGCTTTCTTGACCGACAGGTCGCCGTCCAGCCCGGCCAGGAGACGCAGCGCCACCTGTCCCAGCGTCGGCTGATGTCCGACGATCAGCACCGGGTAGGCGGCGTCGGGCCAGCCCACCGCCGCCAGCACCGCATCCACCGAGGCGCCAGGCGCCAGCGTGTGCTCGACATCGTATTCGCGCCCCAGCGCCTGCACGGTCTGCCGCGTCCGTGCGGCCGGGCTCGCCAGGATGCGGATGTCGGGCGGCAGACGGGGATTCAGCCAGTCGGCCATGCGGGCAGCCTGTTTGCGTCCGCGACCGGTCAGTTCGCGTTCGAGGTCGGGGGTGCCGTCTTCGGCTTCGGCATGTCGCCACAGGATCAGGTCCATTGTCTTGTCTCGCGGTTTTGCCTGCATTGTGCACCCGCGCCGGCAAACGGAATATGACAGCTCAATGCCGCACCAGCGGCAGCTTCAGGCTGAAGCACGTCCGTTCGCCGGGCACGCTCTCGACCGCTACCGTACCGCCGTGCTTTTCCGCCACCGTGCGCACGAAGTACAGGCCCAGCCCGGTGCCGCCGGTCGGCCCGCCTGCGCGCGAAAACCGCTGGAACAGTTTCGCCTGTTCTCCGGCCGCGATACCGGGGCCGTGATCGGTCACGCCAACGGTCGCCCAGCCTGCCGCGGTCATCAGTCCGACCCGCACCGCGCTGCCGGACGGCGCATGCTGCACGGCATTCAGCACCAGGTTGTGCACCGCGCGATGCAGCAGGCCGAATTCACCGCGGATCCACACCGGCTCGTCGGGCAGTGTGCGCAACAGCGTCACCGACCGGGCACGCGCGGAGACGTAGGCGTCGTCGATGGCCTGATGTACCAGCGCGCCCAGATCGAGCTCGGCGAAACGTCCGGTGTCGAGCATTTCCGCACGCGAGGTGCGCAGGAAGTCCTCCGCCAGTTCGAGCCCGCGCGTCAGCGGCGCACGCAGGCGCGCCTGCGCCGCGGCCGGCAGGTCGTCGATCTGCATCAGAGCCGAAGCCAGGGGCGCACGGATATCGTGCGAAATGAAGGCCAGGGTCTCACGCCGCTCGTCCTGCAGGTGCCGCAGCCGGTGCGCCGCTGCCTGCACCTGGCGGATGCGCGCCTGGAAGGGATCGTGCGTCGCACCGCGCGGCTGAATCGCGGCAGCCGGCCCCAGTTCCTGGCGCAGACGCTTGAGTTCGTGGTCGAGGAAGCGCCCGGCGGATTCCAGCCGCCGCCAGCTCCACACCGGGTAGGCCAGCAGGATCGCCAGCAAGCCGCCGGCCACCGGCATCCAGACCTGCGACAGCGCCGGCAGGCTCACCGCGGCGGCGGCGACGGCGACGAACCAGGCCAGTGACGCCAGCAGGCCGGCAAAGGGATTCAGGCGCGGCAGCCAGAGCAGCGGCAACAGCGCCAGCAACGCCGCTGCCAGCAGGGCGGGCACGGGGGCGATCTCGCGGATCAGGCGCCCATCCCGCATCGCCGCCACCACGTTGGCGTTGAATTCCACCCCGGACATCGGTGCCGCCAGGCCCGACACCGGCGTCGGCAGCAGATCGCCCATGCCGGCTGCAGTGGCCCCCACCAGCACGATCCTGTCGCGGAACGTGCCGGGAACGAATTCACCGGTGAGCGCCTGTGCATAGGACAGCGTGCGCACATGCCCCGGGGGTCCCAGGAAGCCGACGCGGCGTGGGTCTGCGCGCACCAGCGCGAAGGGCCGGGCAGCGGTCGCCACGGGGGGCGAAGCGGCGAGCCCGGGCGGACGGATATCGGCCACCCTGAGGACGGCCTGCGCGAAATGCGGCCACACCGGCGCCCCGACGCCTTCCCACAGGAACACGCTGCGCGCAATGCCGTCGGCGTCGAGCTCGGCATGCACACGACCGAGCCCGGCGGCGTGTTCCAGCAGTTGCGGCAGCGGCAGCGTTTCAAGCAACTGGCCGTTGACGCGACTGCTTTCCAGCAACACCGGCAGCACCACATTGCCGGCACGCGCGACGGCCTCGGCCAGTATCGCGTCGGCCGGCTGATCGGAGGCATCGGGCTCGGCGAACACGATGTCGAGCGCGATGACCCGGGCGCCGTCGGCCTTCAGCCGGTCGATCAGCGCGGCATGCAGGCGGCGCGACCAGGGCCAGCGCCCCAGCTTGGAGAGACTGTCCTCGTCGACGGCGACGACCACGATGTCCTGCGGAACCGGCTGCCGGAACAGGCGCTGGCCCAGGTCGTACAGGAGGTTGTCCACGCGCGCCAGCACGCCGCTGGCGGTGACGCCGAGCGCAATCGCCAGCAGGGTCAGCGCGGCGGAAAAACGGTCTTCGAGAAACAGGCGCGTCAGGCGGCTCACAGCGCGAGCAGCGGCAGCAGCAACAGCAGCAGTTCCCAGTGCTGACGCGGCGGCGCGTCGATGCGCCGCGTGGCGAAGGGCCCGGCGGCACCGTCCGCCTCGACCAGGCGCGCGGCCAGGTACACGGTCTGCGGCTTCAGCGGTGCGGCACGCACCGTACCGTCGCGGCTTTCGCCGCGCCACAGCACGTGCGCGGCCGCCTCATCCGAGGACACGACGAGTTCGTAGCGCAATCCGGCAGGAGGTGCCGGTAACTGCAGGGCCAGCGCATCCCCGGCAAAGGCCGGGGCGGCCCCGTTCACGTCCGGCGCATCCGGCAGGGGATCGTAGATGAAACGCTGCGCCGGCGAGAACGGCCCGGTATCGGTGCCGGCGATGCTCGCCACCCGCCAGTGGTAGGGTCCGGGAGCAAGCGGCGCATCGACACGCCACTGCGTTCTGTCGGTTCGCGCGGCAACGATCTTCCCGGCGAAGCCAGCATCGCGCGCCAGTTCGATCCGGTAGGCCTCGCTGCCCGATACCGCGCTCCACTGCAGCGTAGGCCTGGCCGTGCGCACGCGCGCATCCGGGGCAGCGGGCAGCGGCGCAAAGGGCCGCGCATCGAGCGTGAAGGCGTGCAGCGCATCGCGCCCCTGCAGCCCCAGGACATCGGCCACACGCACGCGCAGCGTGTAGTCGCCGTCAGGCAGGTCGGCGAAGCTCAGGCGCGGCGCGTCGTCCGATTTCTCCAGCAGCACCTGCTCGAACCGGTCGTCCGGCGCGATCTGGCCGATCCACTGCGTCGCCCCGGCGAGCGCGGGCAGATCGAAACGCAAGGGCAGGCTGTCATAACGTACGGACAGTCCCGATACATCCGGCGCCGGCAGCAGGGCCACCGGCGGGCTGGGCGGCTTGCCCGACTCGGCCACGCTGCCCAGCCCGGCTGCGACATCCACGTCCCGGCCGGCCGCGCCGAACACCACCGCCCCTTCAAGTGTCTCTTCGCGCGCCAGGGCCGCGCCGGCCTCGACGCGGAAGCGCGTGCCGCGTACCGCCGCCACCGCCGACGGCGTGATCACCTGCAGCCGGCTGCCGGACGTGCGGCTCGGATTGGCGCCGACCTCGACGCGCCCCTGCTGCAGACGCAGCCGGGTGTCCGTCATGCCGCCGCCCGCGTACACGCTCACCGTATCCAGGATCATGCGCGCGCCGGGCTGCAGCACCAGGGTGGAACCGTCGGCGAAGCGGAGGGTGACGCTGCTGTTCTGGGCCGTTCCGAGCGCCGTGCCTGCGTAAAGCGATTCGCCGGCGACAGGGGCGCGCGCCTCCTCGCCCGGCGGCGTCACGCGCACCGTGCCGGACACGGCGACGACCGTGGCGGGGGACGGCGTCTGCCGCAGCCAGGCAAGCGGGATGCGCAGCGTCGTGCCCGGAACCAGGCGGCGGGGATCGGCGATGCGATTGTGACGCTGCAGGCGCGCCCACCCGGCCGGGTGCGCCAGATAGCGTTGCGAGAGTCCGATCAGGGTGTCGCCCGGGCGCAGCGTGTAGCGCCATTCCGGCAGCGGCTCGGGGGGCGCGGCCTGCGCGAACACCACGGTCAGCAGCAGGCCGAGCGTCGCGAGCCCGCGCCGCATCACTCCACCCGCTCCAGCCGGTAGCCCTGGCGGTACACCGAGGTCAGGCGCCAGCCGTTTTCCGGTACCAGTTTCAGTTTGCTGCGCAGATGGCTGACATGCACGTCCACCGTGCGGGTGTCGATGTCGGGACTGGAGCCCCACACCACCTGAATCAGGTGGCCACGCGGCAACAGCATGCCCACGCGGCCGAAGAAATACAGGGCAAGCTCGGTTTCCTTCTCGGTCAGCCTCACGGGTTCGCCCCCCACTTCGAAGCGTCGGCTGCCAAAATCGACGACGAGATTGCCGAAATCCTGCACCGGCTCGGGCCGCAACTGCGCCGAGCAGCGCCGCGCCACGGCATGGATGCGTGCGATCAGCACGCTGCGCGAGGGGGGTTTGACGATGTAGTCGTCGGCCCCGGCCTGGATCACCTGCACCACGTCTTCCTCGGCATCGCGGCCAGTGAGAAAGATCACCGGCGGCAGCGTGCCCTTGAGCTTCAGGCTCGCCATCACGTCGGGGCCGCTCATGTCGGGCAGCATCCAGTCGAACAGGCAGAGGTCGAAACGCTCGTCGGTCAGGGCACGCACGCATTCGCGTCCGCTCCGGAACCAGCTCACGCCGTGGCCTGCCTGCTCCAGCCAGTCGATGACGTTCTCCGCGAACGCCGCATCGTCTTCCAGGAACGCGATTTTCATGGGCAGCAAGGGTGCGGTCTGCATGGGATGCGCGGATTGTCCGGATAAATCGCGTGATGACGAAGACGGAATCTACCAGTCAACGCGTTTTTTCACGAAATTTTGCAAATGCTTTGCATTGTCGCCCGTACTCGCACCTGCCTGTCGCGCGGCCAGCCAGCCGAGCACGAAAGGTCCCATGGCCCCCAATTCGATATCCGGGGATCGCAGCAGATCCGCTGCCACGCGTGCGTCGTTGGCGGCCCCGAGTCCGTCCTGCGCAGTGCGCAGCCGGGCCAGATAGCGCGCATGCGCCCGGCCGGGGTACAGGGCCTGGAAAAACTCCAGCGCATAACGCTGGCGCTTGATGAGAATGCGCAGCGCGTGGCGCTCGGGCGGCGTCAGTTCCGCAAAGCGCGTGGCCTCGCGCAGCACGGCCCGGTCGCCCCGCCGCAGGGCCCGCGCGGCCCAGTCCGCCAGGGGGGACAACTGCACGAAGCGCTGCGTTTCGGGTGCGGCGCGCCATCCCCGGGTCAGCAGCCAGCGCTGACATCCCAGCAGCCAGGCACCGGGATGCGCCGCAGCGATGCCGGCGCGCATCGCCGCCCGCAGGCCGGCGCGGTGTGCCTCCAGCCGGGCCATGCCGGCCTGCCAGCCCCCGGTGTCGGCACAATGCGGCGCGATCGCCGGCAGGGTTTCCTCGCACAGCACATCCCAGTCGCGCGCCGGGCCGAGCGCCGCCGCCAGGGCGCGCAGGCCTCCCATCAGCTCCGGCGGCAGCACGCACACCCGGCGATACAGGCGCAAGGCCGCACGCAGACGGCGCAACGCCACCCGCGCCTGATGCACGTATTCGATGTCGTCCGAGTCGAGCACCCCCGGCAGGTTGGCCTGGAATTGGGCCAGGCAGGACTGGCAGATCGCGGCAAAGCTGTCTTCCACGCTCATCGCCGCATCGAGCACGGCCGGAACGGATTTCACCGGCGCGCAGCACTGCCCGCGCGCCAGTCGCACGCCGCGCTCCGCCTTGCTGATGTCGAGTGGCAGGCAGTCGAAGCGATGCGCCCAGTCGAGCGCCAGGTCGAACAGGGCTTCGGGTTCGCCGCTCTTGAGTTCGAGCTCGATTTCGCAGATCGGCTCGCAGGCCCCGCCCGCGCGAATCTCGCCTGTATCCAGCGCCACCTCGATCACCGCGCCAGCGGCACTGCCCAGATGCCAGGCCGTGCGTTCGAAGCGGGTCTCGAACACCGGTTCCAGCCGGGCACGCATTTTCCGCGGCACCCAGGCCAGCGCCTCGGGGGGAAACCGGGTCCAGTCGAGTTCGCCGTCCGGCACCGGCATCTCGAATTCGGCACGCCGCGACAGGCCGCCCTGCCGTTCGCCCTCGGTCTTCAGCGTCTGCAGCCAGCGCCGTCCCTCGCGTCGCACCCGCAACGCCACGCCGGCAGCGCTCAGTTCGAAGCCGGGCGTGTCGAGATAGCGGGTCGTCAGCTGCTGCTCCACCGCACGCGCACGCCGCCGTGCCATCATCGCGCGGAACGCCTTCGCCTGCTCGGGTGCCAGTTGCAGCTTGAGCTCGATTTCCTGCGGGTACGGAGTTGTCATATTTCTGTCATGTGGCAACAAAATGCTGCGCTTATCATTGCCGCACACTTTAGGCACGAATCATGACTCTTCCTAGCCCCGACACCCTCATCAACCGCGAACTCGGCATCCTCGCCTTCCAGAAACGCGTACTCGCGCAGGCCGACGATCCCGACATGCCGCTGCTGGAACGCCTGAAATTCCTCTGCATCGTGTCGTCCAACATGGACGAATTCTTCGAGGTCCGCGTCGCCGGGCTGCTGGAACAGATCCGCGCGCAATCGACCCAGCGTTCGCCCGATGGCCTGACGCCGAAGCAGCAGTACCGCGCCGTCTCCGACATGGCGCATGCGCTGGTCGCGCGGCAATACGAGCTGCTGAACGACGAAGTGATTCCGGCACTGGCCGAGCACGGTATCCATTTCATCCGCCGTACCCACTGGAACGAAGCCCAGGCCGCCTGGATCCGCGACTATTTTCACCGCGAACTGATGCCGGTGCTGACGCCGGTGGGGCTCGATCCCTCGCACCCCTTCCCCCGCGTGCTCAACAAGAGCCTCAACTTTGCCGTCGAGCTGTCCGGCCGCGACGCCTTCGGCCGCTCGTCCGGCGCCGCCGTGGTGCAGGCGCCGCGTGCGCTGCCGCGCGTGATCCGCATGCCCGAGGACATCGCCGGCTGCGAATACGGCTTCGTCTTCCTTTCGTCCATCCTGCATGCGCACGTCGGCGAGCTGTTCGCCGGCATGACGGTGGAGGGCTGCTACCAGTTCCGCGTCACCCGCAACTCCGATCTCTTCGTCGACGAGGAGGAAAACAAGAACCTGCGCGAGACGCTCGCCGGCGAACTGCCGCAGCGCCACTTCGGCGCCGCCGTGCGGCTTGAGGTCGCCGACAACTGCTCCGAGTCGATGGCCAATTTCCTGCTCGAACAGTTCGAACTCGACCGCGATGCGCTCTACCAGGTGCACGGCCCGGTGAACCTGGTGCGCCTGATGCAGGTGCCCGACTGGGTCGATCGCTCCGATCTCAAGTTCACGCCCTTCGTGCCTGCCCTGCCCGCCCGCCTGGCCAAGAAGGAGGACATTTTCGACCAGATCAGGAAGGGCGACCTGCTGATGCACCACCCCTTCGAATCCTTCCAGCCGGTCATCGACTTCATCGAGCAGGCCGCCGCCGACCCCAACGTCGTCGCCATCCGCCAGACCGTGTACCGCACCGGCACCGATTCCAAGCTGATGCAGGCGCTGATCCGCGCCGCGCAGTCGGGCAAGGAAGTGACCGTGGTGGTCGAACTTCTGGCGCGTTTCGACGAGGACACCAACATCAACTGGGCCGCGCAGCTGGAACAGGTCGGCGCGCACGTGGTGTACGGCGTCGTCGGCCACAAGACCCATGCCAAGCTCGCCCTCGTCATCCGCCGCGAGGACGGCACGCTGAAACGCTATGCCCACCTCGGCACCGGCAACTACCACGCGCGTACCGCCCGACTCTACACCGACTTCGGCCTGCTCACCTGCAACGACGAGCTCACGCAGGACGTGAATCAGCTCTTCACCCAGATCACCGGCCTGGGCAAGGCGGGCAAGATGAAGCGGCTGTGGCAGTCGCCCTTCACCCTGCACGGCGAGATCGTCGCCGCCATCGAGCGCGAGGCCGACAACGCACGCGCCGGCAAGCCCGCCGCCATCGTCGCCAAGATGAACGCGCTGCTCGAACCCAACGTCATCGCCGCGCTCTACGCCGCCAGCCAGGCCGGGGTGAAGATCGACCTCATCGTGCGCGGCGTGTGCGCGCTCAGGCCCGGCATCGCGGGGCTGTCGGACAACATCCGCGTGCGCTCCGTCGTCGGCCGCTTCCTCGAACACTCGCGCATCTTCTACTTCAAGAACGTCGACGGCGAAGAACTGGTCTACCTGTCGTCCGCCGACTGGATGGACCGCAACTTCTTCCGCCGTATCGAAACCTGCTTCCCCATCCTCAACCCCAAGCTGAAGAAGCGCGTCATCGCCGAAGGCCTCAAGCCCTACCTGCGCGACAACGTGCAGGCCTGGGAGATGCTGCCGGACGGCAGCTTCCGCCGCAAGACGGGGCGCCGTACCCAGCCCTACTGCGCGCAGGCCGAACTGCTGGCGCTGTACGCGAAGCAGAAATAAGCCGCCTCCGGGGGGCTTGAAACGCCTCCGCCCTGCCCCCACTTTTCGTGCAGCTTTTTTGTTTTCACGGGAGATAAGGCATGTCCGCCACCGGCAGCAAAGAAACCCTGGGCTTCCAGGCCGAGGTCAAGCAGCTTCTTCAGCTGATGATCCACTCCTTGTATTCAAACAAGGACATTTTCCTGCGCGAACTGATTTCCAATGCTTCGGATGCCGCCGACAAGCTGCGCTTCGAGGCCCTGCACGACCCCGCGCTGTTCGAGAACGACCCTGAACTGAACATCCGCATCGCCTTCGACCGCGACGCGCGCACGGTGACCATCACCGACAACGGCATCGGCATGAGCCGGCAGGAAGTCATCGAGCACATCGGCACCATTGCCAAATCCGGCACGCGCGAGTTCTTCAGCCAGCTCTCCGGCGACCAGAAGAAGGACGCCGCGCTCATCGGCCAGTTCGGCGTCGGCTTCTATTCCGCCTTCATCGTCGCCGACCGCGTCACCCTCACCACCCGCCGCGCCGGCCTCACCGCCGAACACGGCGTGCGCTGGGAATCCGCCGGTGCCGGCGACTACACCCTGGAAACCGTCGACAAGCCTCAACGCGGCACCGAGATCGTGCTGCATCTGCGCGAAGGCGAAGACGAATTCCTCTCCGACTGGAAGCTCAAGTCCATCATCCGCACCTATTCCGACCACATCACCCTGCCCATCGTGATGAAGAAGACGGAATGGAAGGACGGCGTCGAAGTCCCCACCGATGAAGACGAAACCGTCAACCGCGCCTCCGCGCTGTGGGTGCGCGGCAAGAAGGACATCACCGACGACGAGTACCGCGAGTTCTACAAGCATGTCGCCCACGACTTCGAAAACCCGCTCGCCTGGTCGCACAACCGCGTCGAGGGCAAGCAGGACTACATCTCCCTGCTCTACGTGCCCGCCCGCGCGCCCTTCGACCTCTACGACCGCGACCGCCGGCACGGGATCAAGCTTTACGTGCGCCGCGTCTTCATCATGGACGATGCCGAGCAGCTGATGCCGGCCTACCTGCGCTTCGTGCGCGGCGTGATCGATTCGGCCGACCTGCCGCTCAACGTCTCGCGTGAGATCCTCCAGTCCAGCAAGGACATCGACGCCATCAAATCCGGCTCGGTGAAGAAAGTGCTGGGCATGCTCGAAGACCTGGCCGCGAACCAGCCCGAGCAGTACGCCGAATTCTGGAAGCAGTTCGGCCGCGTGATGAAGGAAGGCCCGGGCGAGGATTTCGCCAACAAGGATCGCATCGCCGGCCTGCTGCGCTTTGCCTCCACCCACGCCGATACCGATGCGCAGGTCGTGTCGCTGAAAGACTACGTCGGACGCATGAAGGAAGGTCAGACCGCGATCTACTACATCACCGCCGACAGCTTCGCCGCCGCCAGGCACAGCCCGCACCTCGAAATCTTCCGCAAGAAAGGCATCGAAGTCCTGCTGCTGTCCGACCGCGTGGACGAATGGCTGACGAGCAACCTCACCGAGTTCGACGGCAAGCCGCTGAAATCCGTCGCCAAGGGCGACCTCGACCTGGGCGCGCTCGAAGACGAAGCCGAGAAGACCGCGCAGAAGGAAGCCGAGGACGCCATGAAGCCGTTGGTCGAACGCATCAAGACCACGCTCGGCGAGCGCGTCAAGGACGTGCGCGTCACCCACCGCCTCACCGACTCGCCCGCCTGCCTCGTTACCGGCGAAGGCGACATGAGCGCCAACCTCGAACGCCTGCTCAAGGCCGCCGGCCAGGCTGCGCCCACCGTCAAACCCACGCTGGAGATCAACCCCGCGCACACCCTCGTCACGCGCATGAACGCCGAATCCGACGAAGCCCGCTTCGCCGACTGGGCCCACCTCATCTTCGACCAGGCCTTGCTGGCCGAAGGCGGGCAGCTTGATGATCCGGCGAGTTTCGTGCGGCGATTGAATGGGTTGCTGGCGATGCTGCCGAATTAAGAAAGGGAAAAACGTTCATGTTGAGTTTGTCGAATCCCAAACGACCATAATCTGTAATTCAAGCGCGACTGAGAAATCAGTCGCGCTTTTTTTCGTCCCGCCTGTAAACTGCGCCGCATGAAAACCCTCTACTCCCTGATCGAGTCGCCCTTTCACCCCGATCTCGGCGCCCTCTACCAGCGGCTCGGCCTGACGGCGGAACGCTTCAACACGGCCCGCAACCTGCACCGCGCCCTCCAGAAGCAGAAGCCGGATTTCTTCGTCGGCGAGTTCGTCTACGGCTGGGGCAACAACTATGCGGGGGCGAACGTCTCCAATCTCGACGTGACGCTGCGCACGCTGCAATGCCAGGCGCCGCTGGCAAAGACCATCGTCTTCATGCATCCGCGCGAGGCGGACCACATCGGCAAGCTGCTGGACCTGTTCCCGGTGCATGCGGTGTTCAGCTATCCGGTCGACGAGGCTGCGCTGGCGGCGGCCTTGCAGGACGCAAGCTGATTTTCTTTCCACCTCCTACATCATGACCCAGCCCCACATGACCCAGCCCCAGACCATCACCCTCGACGCCACCCACTTCGACAGCAAGGCCCGCCAGTGGGACGACAACCCCGTGTTCGTGGAACGCGGCCTGAAGATCGCGCAGGCGGTGCGCGAGGCGGTGCCGCTCAACCGCGACATGCATGCCCTAGACTACGGCTGCGGCACGGGCCTGCTGGCGTTTCCGCTCAAGGACGAGGTGGGGTCGATGCTGCTGGCGGACACCTCGACCGGCATGCTTGAAGTGGTGGCCGAAAAAATCGCTGCGCATGGCGCCGCACACATGCGGACGGCGCAGCTCGACCTGCTGTCCGATCCCGCCCCGGCGGAAACATTCGACCTCATCGTCACCGCGATGACGCTGCACCACATTCCAGACACCGACCGCATCCTGCACGTGTTCCATGACCTGCTGAATCCCGGTGGCCATCTGTGCATCGCCGACCTCGACCAGGAAGACGGTTCCTTCCACGGCATCGAGGTGGACGTGCACCACGGCTTCGACCGCGACGACCTCGCCCGCCGCGCGACCGCCGCCGGCTTCGCCGACGTGCAGTTCCGCACCGTGTTCAGTATCGCCAAGGAACGCGACACCGGCACGGGCGACTACCCGGTGTTCCTGATGTCCGCGCGCCGCACCGCCTGAAGGAGTCCCGCCATGTCCCGCGCCACCCTCTACCACATCCAGGTCTGCCCCTTCAGCCAGCGCATCGACATCCTGCTCACGCTGAAAGGTGTGCGCGACGCGGTCGATTTCCAGGTGATCGACATCACCCGGCCGCGTCCCGACTGGCTGCTGCAGAAGACGCGCGGCACCACAGCGCTGCCGGTGCTGGAAACCGCCGACGGCCACGTCATCAAGGAAAGCCTGGTGATCCTGCAGTATCTGGAGGACATCTACCCGCAGCGCCCGGTGGCGCAACGCGATCCGTACCGGCGCGCGGTGGAAGGCATGCTGACGGCGCTGGCCGGCGATTTCGTCGGCCAGGGCTACGGCTGGCTGATGAACCAGGACCCGGCGCGGCGCGACGGGCTCCGCGAGGCCATGCTGAAGCAGTACGCGCAGCTCGACGATTTCCTGCGCGCGCATGCGCCGGACGGGACTTTCCTGTTCGAGGACTTCGGCTGGGCCGAGGTGGCGTTCACGCCCTTCTTCCAGCGCTTCTGGTTCCTGGAGTACTACGAGAATTTCGTGCTGCCCGACACGCCGGACTTTGCACGCGTGCGCCGCTGGATCGATGCCTGCGTGGCGCACCCGGCCGCGCAGCAGGCCTCGCGCGAGGAAATCGTGAAGCTGTACTACGACTATTCGCAGGGCGCGGGCAACGGCTCGGTACCGCCGGGACGCAGCCGTTCCTGCATGGCCTTCGAGCCGGACTGGCGGACGCGGCCCTGGCCGCCGCGCGACAAGTACGGTCACCACGCGACGGATGCGGAACTGGGCCTGTGAAATGCCCTTCTGCCCGTTCAGGGTATCCGCGCGACCGGTAACAACCTCCCTTCGCCCCCCGGGCGGATGGGCTTCAAGAAATCCGCGTTTCATCCGCTAGATCGCCATCAAGCATTTTTTGCTTTTGCCGTGCACGCATAAAAGTCCTGTATGGATACCACTGCGGGCCTGCCTAAGCCGGAATCACACAATAACGAGCGGAGAACGGAATGGAGAGACGCGCGCTACTGCGATCGCTGCTGGCCCTGGGGGCGGCTGCCTGTTGCGGCGGTGCCCGGGCACAGACTTCCGCATCCACACTCATCCGCATCAATATCCCGGGCCCGCATCTCCTGCCCTTCCTCCCTGTTGAGATCATCCCGCTCCTGGGAATCGACGAGGCCATGGGAGCGCAGCTCGCCATCCGCTACATGCCCAGCGGCGTGCAGGCGCTGGAAAACGTGGTTGCCGGCGATGCAGCCTTCGCGGGGGTGGGCTTCTCGGTCATGCCGAATTTCGTGCGGCAGGGAAAACCGGTGGTCGCGCTGGCCACGCTGAGCAGCGGCACCCCGCCTTATGCGGTGCTGGTGCGCAACGACCTGGCGGGACAGATCCGCAGTCTGCGCGATCTCAAGGGACGCAGCATCGGCATCCCGCTCGGCAGTCCCACCACCAAGACCTACCTCCAGACTCTGATGGAGCTCTGGCTGGAGGCCTACGGCATCCGCAACAACCAGGTACGCTGGGTGCCCACCAGCATGAACATGGACGGCATGCACGGCGCCCTCGCCAGCGGCTCGGTGGACGCGGTGTTCTGCGAGGAACCGCTGTCGGGCACCCTGGTACGCACGAAGACCGGCACGCTGCTGGCCAGCCTGTCCGACCCGAACAATCCGGCACGCTTCGTCGGTCGCCAGCACCTGCGCGCCGTGATCGCCAGCACGCCGGAAGCCGTTACAGCCAACCCCGTCCATGTGGAATTGATGGTGCGCATGCTACAGCGTGCGCTGCACTGGATACACAGGACGCCGCCCGGGCAGGTGGTGGCGAAACTCGGCATCCAGGTGCCGGAGCAGGCTGCGGACATCGCGGATACGCTGAGGCGCCTGCCCAATCTGTACAGCCGGGACGGCCGCTTCGAGGATAGCGAGATTCGCTCCACCCGACAGTTCCTCAAGGCCTCCCGCGCGAACCTGCCGCCCGGCTTCGATATCCGCACGCTGATCGACGACCGATGGGTACGCCAGGCCCGCTGATGTCCTTCCAGCTTGGTGAACGGGCGTGGTTCGTGGGGCGCTCGCTGCGCTTCCAAGCCAACCGGCGCATGTTCCTGGTGGGCCTGATCGCGAGCCTGCTGCTGCTGGCGATCGGCACCCTCTCCTACCGTTTCATCGTCGCACGCGAACTGGCACAGCAGCAGAATCTGGTGCAGGCGTATTACGCCAACACGCTCAGGCGCATGGAGGACATGAATCACCAGAGCGCCGTGCACCTGGGCTCACGTCTGGAATTCTCCCGCATGCTGGAACAGACAGGAGAAGGCCGCTGGCCCAAGCTGACTGCCTTCCTGAATGCGCAATGGGCCTACAACGCCTTCACCAACCTGACGATCCTGGATGGCAGCCAGCGCATTCTCTTCAGCTACGGCTCGGAAGCCGACACCCTGCGCGAACATGCCGTGGCGGGCGGACACTGGCTCTACGTACCCCGATACCACCAGTTCTATCGTGTCTACCGGGTACCTCTCTGGCTCGGTGAATCGGGCCAGGGCGAACTGGTGCTGTTCAAGACCCTCGCCAATTCCACCATGCGCGAGCTGGCCATTCCCCAGACGCATTTGAGCCTGGTGTATGCCGGCAAGACCGTGGCTGCATCGAAGGAAGGCATGGACGCGATGCTCGCGGAACCTTCACGTTACACCCGCACCGAAATGCCCTGGAACGATGTCCCGCTGGGCGACGGTCCGCAACCGAAGCTGGTGGTACACCGCGACATCGGCGACATGCTGCCGTTCTCGAATTTCGTGCTGTGGCCGGTGTTCTTCGCCGTGGCGGTGTTCATCACGCTGTTCTGGCTGGGGCTCGGACGCTGGCTGTCCGCCACCACTGCGCGCATCGCCTCGCTCGGGCACGGCGCCCGGGGGTATGCCGAAGGCCAGGATCGCGCTTCGCTCGTCGAGGCGATGAAACCGGCGTACAGACGGGACGACGAGATCCGCGAAACCGCAGTCGCCTTCGAGGACATGATGCAGACGCTGGAGGCGCGCACGCAGGAGCAGAAAAGCTACCTGGAAACCCTGGCCCTGCTGGAGGAGGCCGTCATCGAATTCGACGCGGAATGCAACATCCAGCGCGCCAGTCCTGGCTGGAACAAGCTTTCCCGGCGCGACGACACGCTGGGACGCAACCTCGCGGAGTTCATCCACCCTCAGGACATGGAGACCCTCCTCGCCCAGACCGCACGTCTGCACGAAGGCAGCGGGCAATCGGTCGCACTGCGCCTGCGCCTGCGGATCCCCGACGCAGCGGACGCCTCGGTCTGGGTGGAGGCGCGCCTGCTGGCATTCGACGATGCCCGCGGCCGGCAGGGCAACCTCCGCGGCGTGCTGCGCGACATCACGCAGACCTACGAACACGAACAGCAGATCACCCACATGGCGCTGCACGATGCACTGACCCAGCTGCCCAACCGCGTGCTGCTGGAAGACCGTTTCAAGGTCGCGCTGCGCCTGGCCAGTCGACACCAGCACCGGGTCGGCGTGTGCTTCATCGACATCGACCACTTCAAGGTGATCAACGACACCCTGGGACACAAGGCGGGCGATCGCCTGCTGGTCGCCTTCGCCCGGCGCCTGGCCGCGCAGCTGCGCGGGGGCGACACGCTGGCGCGCTGGGGGGGCGACGAATTCGTGCTGCTGCTGCCGGACATGGACAGCGAAAGCAGCATCCGCCAGGTCACCGCCAAGGTGGTCGCCGCCATGCAGCAGCCGCTCGAACTGGACGGCACCGACATCCGCGTGACCTTCAGCATGGGGGCTGCCGTGTTTCCCGTCGATGGCGACAACATGGAGACACTGTTCTCGCATGCCGACCAGGCGATGTTCCACGCCAAGACACAGGGGCGCAACCAGGCCTGCTACTTCCAGGACATGTCGCGCCGCACGCTCGGCAAGAAGCAGCTGTTCATCCAGAACCGCCTCGCCGCAGCAATCGACCAGGAGGTCGTGGAGGCCTGGTTCCAGCCCATCGTCCATGCCGAGACGGGATGCTGTACCGCGGTCGAGGCGCTGGCGCGCTGGCACGACGCGGAGCACGGCTGGATCAGCCCGACCACCTTCATTCCGCTGGCCGAGAATCTCGGCCTGATCCACGTGCTCGGCAGCAAGATCATCCTGTCCAGCCTCGATGCCTACGCCCGGCTGCGCGCGCGCGGCCTCGACATGGTGCTCGCGGTGAACGTGTCCAAGCGCCAGCTGTTCATCCGCTCCTTTCCGGAATGGCTGCTGGCCGAAGTGCGACGCCGCAATCTCGAACCCGGCCAGATCGTACTGGAGGTGACGGAAAGCGTCGCGCTCAACGACGTGGAGAGTGGCGCGATCCGGGTACAGGAGCTGCGCCAGGCGGGATTCCTGATCGCCATCGACGATTTCGGCACCGGCTACTCCTCGCTGTCGCAACTGCACGAGATGCATGCGGTCGAGCTGAAGATCGACATTTCCTTCGTGCGCCGCCTGCACGACCCGGCCGGCCGCAACCTGGTGCAGGCCATCGTCAACATGGCGCACGCGCTGGGCATGAAGACCGTGGCGGAAGGCGTCGAGCGCAGCGAAGATGCAGAGACGCTTCGCAGGATGGGCGTGAGCTGCCTGCAGGGCTTCCTTTTCGGGAAACCGATGCCGCTGGATGCGCTCGAAACCTGGCTGGAAACCCATCGCCACGGGTGCGCGCCGGCGACGCTGCCGGACCGTACGGCGCAATCCTGCTGAACCGTGATCTGCCTGTAAGGCCGGACGGCACCGCGCGACCAAGAGACAGATTTTCCGGAGTACGCCATGCGCACCTGTCTGCTGATTTGCCTGCTTGCCGTTCCTGCCGCCCACGCTGCGCACTGCGCCTCGATCAGCGGCGACACCCGTGCCCGCCTGGTCGAGCTCTACACCTCGGAAGGCTGCAGTTCCTGCCCGCCCGCCGATCGCTGGCTTTCGAATCTGCCGCGCGAGGCCGGAGTGATCCCGCTGGCCTTCCATGTGGATTACTGGGACCGGCTCGGCTGGAAGGACCCCTACGGGCAAGTGGCATTCAGCCAGCGCCAGCGCATGAGAAACGCCGCAGCCGGCTGGATATATACGCCCCAGGTCATGCTCGACGGCATGGACTTCCGTGGCTGGATGAGCGGCCTGCCTCGCACGGCTGCCGCGCCCGCCCTGGTCCGGCTTGCGCTGGCGATCGAGCAAACCCCCGTTCAGCTCACGGCACGCGTCGATGCGCGCTTTGCCTCCTCCGAAACCGCACGTGGCGCGCAGCTCTATCTTGCGCTTTACGAAAACCGCCTGCGTTCCACGGTGACCGCAGGCGAGAATGCCCGCCGCACTCTCGATCACGATCATGTCGTGCGCGCACTGGCCGGGCCCTTCCGGGCAACAGGTACGCGGCATCGCTTCGACCTGCTCCCGGACTGGAAAGCCCCTGACCTGGCCGTGGCTGCCTTCATGGTCGATGCCCGCGGCGGCACGCTGCAGGCCCTGGCGCAACCGGCCTGTCCCTGAATCCCGCGACGCACTATCCTGAGGATGTGCCGCAGTGGCACATTGAAGGGAGTGAAGTCATGAAAACCCTGCCGATTTCCCGGGCCTTCCAGCTCATCGAACCCGGGCCGGTGGTCCTGGTGAGCACCGCCCACAAGGGCCGGTTCAATGTCATGACCATGACCTGGCATATGGTGGTGGATTTCACGCCGCGCCTCGCCTGCATCATCGGGCCGTGGGACTTCACCTTCACCGCGCTCAAGAAAACGCGCGAATGCGTGATCGCGATCCCCACGGTGGACATGGCCGACACGGCGGTGGAGATCGGGAACTGTTCGGGGCGCGACGTGGACAAGTTCGCGCGCTTCGGCCTCACGCCGCTGCCCGCACGCGCGGTGGGGGCGCCACTCATCGGCGAATGTCTCGCGCAGATCGAATGTCGGGTCGCCGATACCCGGCTGGTGAACAGCTACGGTCTGTGGGTGCTGGAAGGCGTGAATGCCTGGATCGACCCGGACCGCAGGGAACGCCGCACGCTGCACGCCCAGGGCGATGGCCGCTTCGCGGTGGACGGCCGGCGCATGATCGACCTGCGTCGCAAGATGAAGAAACTCCCGGAGCCTCTCGGACTTGAGCGATCTTAGCCAGCGAGCGGAAAGAGCGACCTCAAGTCCGGAAGGCGCCTAGCCCGGATATTTCACCGGATCGAGGGATGATGGCGAGTCAATTTGCGAGCGGATTTGCGCATCCCGCGCCAAGCCAATAGCCATGCCTATTGGCGCGAAGCGGGGGCGCAAAGACGCCGCAACAATTTGGCCGCCAGCGCCCGCGAAGGCCAACCTTACAAATTGAATTTGACATCCATCACCCAATGTATTCATCCATGCGCCTTTCCGTCATATTCGCGGCCGGTCTGGTGAAATATCCGGGCTAGGCGTGCGGACGCACCCCGCGCAGGCGGTCGCACACCTGGCGTGCGGTGAACAGGGTGACGAAATCCTTCACCCGGGCCTCCGCATCCAGTTCTTCGAATACCTCGACATAAAGCTGGTTCACCTCCGCGAGCGGCTGGTGCGTCTCGTCTGCAAGCGAGTGAATGGCGTCGAGGTGTTCCGGTTTCAGTTCGACATGCTGCTGCATCGTCATGGCCTGCTCCCTTCGATCTCCGTTTGCCTCCAGCCCATGCGGAGGCCGGGCGCCGCGTACTACTGGTCTGCGCGAACGTGTTCCTGCCAGCTCCTCACGCGTGCCAGCAGGGCTTCGGGACGTTCGCTGGCAATGGTGGGCGTATCGGCGTACACCGCGCCAGTATCGCCATCGAGGCAGACGGGATCGCCTTCGGCCAGCACGGCCTCGCCCAGCCGGGCGCGATTCGCCGCCTCGTCGATGATCAGGTCGGCACAGCCGACCAGGCAGACCTTGCCCATCTGGCGCGCCACCACGGCGGCATGCGAAGTACGTCCGCCGCTGGCGGTGAGCACGCCGCCCACGACGGCGATGCCAGCGATGTCGCTGGTGGCGACGTCGTTGCGGATGAGGATGGCCGGCGTGCCGCGCGCAGCGAAGGCCTGCGCGGCCCTGACCGTGAACGCGGCCGGCCCCTGCGCAACCCCGATACCGGCGGGGATGGCATGCGCGAGCGGCGGCGTGGACGATTCGACGCGGCGGATCGTGATCGCATCGAGGTCGATGCCGGACAGCCGTCCCAAGGCCTCCGCCTCGCTGATGAGGCCGCTTTCGACCTGGTCGACCGCCATGCGCAGCGAGGCGAGTGCCGTGCGCTTGGCTGTGCGGGTCTGCAGCATGAAGAGTTCGCCGTTTTCCACGGTGAATTCGAATTCCTGGGCATCGCGGAAGGTGCCCTCCAGTGCCTCGCCCACCTGGCCCAGCTTCTGCATCAGCCACACCGGCACGTCGTTCTCTGCCGTCACGCGGCGGCGCCCCGAAACGATGTCCTCGCCCTGCGCCTGCTGGAGCCAGTCGATGTAGAGGCGGTTCTCGCCGGTGGACGGGTCGCGGGTGAAGCCGACGCCGGCACCCGAGTTGCCGCCGGCGTTGCCGAATACCATGCGCTGCACGGTGACGGCGGTGCCGAGATCGTCCGGCAGGGCATTCAGTCGCCGGTATTCGACCGCCTTGTCCGACATCCACGATGCGAACACGGCCTCGGTCGCGGCGGCCAGCTGCTCGAACGGATCCTGCGGGAATTCGCGGCCGGTATGTTCGCGGTAGAGATCGAGGTAGGCGTGCGCCAGATCGCGCATCGCACGGAAATCGAGCTGCCGTGCCGCCTCGCCGCCGGTGCGGCACAGGGTGGCTTCGAGCGCGGCCTCGAACGGCGCGGCGGGCACCCCGGCAACGATCTCGGCGAAGGCCTGGATCAGCCGGCGATACGAATCCCACGCCAGCCGGTGGTCGCCGGTCAGGCGCAAGAGCCCCGCCAGCGAAACGTCGTTGAGGCCGACGTTGAGCACGGTTTCCATCATGCCCGGCATCGACACGGGCGCGCCGGAGCGCACCGACACCAGCAGGGGGCGGCGCGGGCTGCCGAAGCCGAGGCCGGTGACGCGTTCGAGGTCGCGGATGCCCGCCTGCAATGCATCGGGCAGATGCAGCTTCGTGCCGGCACCGGTGCGCACCGCCGCACACCAGTCGGTGCCCATCACGAAGCCCTGCGGCACCGGCAGGCCCATCGCCGCCATGCGGATCAGGTTGTGCGCCTTGAAGCCGGCAAGCTCCGCACCCGGCACGCCGTCACGGCCATTGAGGTCGAAGACCGGCAGTCGCGCGGACATGTGTTTGCGCCTAGGCATGGATCACCCTGCCCATCACGTGGTCGCGCAGCAGCAGCGCGACATGCATCAGGCCGTCGGCCGCCTCTTCCAGGTTGCGTGCCGCCTCGACCACGCCGAACACCTCGGCGAAGGGCCGGGCGTCGCCCGCCAGCGTGCGCTTGACCTCGCGCTCTGCGAGATCGCTTGCATGTTCCATGGTACGGATTGCATGGATGGCCTGCAGGAAATCGTCCATGTCCTCGCGCGGCACGCCGCGCCGCGCCTGACGCGAGGCGGCCAGCGCCTTGACGAGTTCGCGGCTGGCGCGTGCGACCGGCTCGACCAGCCGGCTCAGTGCGGCCAGCGCCGCAGGCGTCGCCTGCGGCGAGAGCGTGATGTGGAATACCGCCTCCTCCAGGTCGTCGGCGATGTCGTCGGCATCGCTCATCAGGTCAAGGATGAAATTCCCGCCTTCCTGCTGCGCGGCACGGGCCGCATTCAACTCGCGGTCGGCGGCCGTCTCCCAGTCCTTGGCACGCTCCGCCATCGCGGACACCTCGCCGAGCCGCCCGGCCTGCGCGGCTTCCAGCGCGTTGCGCACGGTATCGGCCAGCTCGACCATCAGACCGGCGTGTTCCAGCGCGGTATCGAGCAGTGCGTCTTCGGTCGAGCGCACCTGCGAGGCCAGTTCGGCGCGGACCTCGTCCGCCACCAGCGAGACGGGCCGCCCCTGCGTCAGGCCTTCGAGGGCCTGCCTGAAATTGAAGCGCAGGAATTGTTCCGCGCGCGCTTCGGTCAGGAGTTCGTCCAGTCGGTCGCCGGGCTTGAGTTGGGTGCCGTAGGCAAAGCTCATGGCATCGTAGATGAGCTGTTCACCGCCGGCCTTGAGCCAGGCCATGTGCCCCATGTTGTTGTCGGCGGCCCACTTCAGCAGGTCGATCGACGCCTTGCGCGACACAAAGAGGCGCAGCCGCTTGCGCGCGCGGTTCCAGTCGATCAGGAAAACCAGCCGCGAGCCCAGATGGCCGAGATAATCGCGCAGCTGGCCAGCGTTGCGCGCCGTGAAGCTGCCCACGCAAAGATGGTAGACGCCGTCCTCCATGCCCGCGTCCTTGCGCGAGCGCGTGTCCTGCCATTTGACGTCGTAGTGCTCGAACAGGCTCTGGAAGAACAGCAGGCGCGGCAGGTGCACGTCGGTGTAGGTGACCGTCACCGTACGGCCGACGACGTGGATCACCAGCACGTGCGCATCGGTCGTGCCGATGTCGTTCTGCAGGACCAGCTTGTCGCCGACGCGGGTGGCGGTGGCCGACAGGCCAGGGTGATCGAACTTCAGCGGCGCCGTGCGGTTGAGTCCCTCCATGAAGGCAGCGATCAGCGCATGGTCTGTATCGCGTATGCCGTAGGCGCGGCACCCTTCGATGGTCTCGCTGGCCAGGCTTGCCTGCAATGCATTCAGCGCCTTGTGCATGTCCATCACCAGCAGGTGCAGGCTGTCGCCGCCGCCGCGATCCCCTGAGGTCAGTTTCAGGATCGCGTCCGCAGCCAGTTCGTCGCCTTCCGCATCGGCAGCCGGGAACGCCGCGTAGCGCTCGGCAAACGCAGCGCTGTCCGGCGTCGCGGCAACCTGCAGGGGCTCAAGCATTTCACCCACATCGGCCAGGGCATCGCGCACGATGGCATGCGCGTCCGGAATGCGATAGCGCCCCTGCCCGACACGTTCGGACTCGCTCACCACCCGATCCAGCTCGCCATCGGGCACGCCGGCGGCGAGGCGCTCGGCACGCAGGCTCGATGCGACCGCGTCAGGCCGCTCCGCGTGTGCCTGTGCCGCCTGCAGCAGCGTGAATCGGTATTTCACGCGGTCGTTCGCCGCAAGTGCACGATTCACGAGGCTGGGCAGCAGCAACGCCTGCTCGTTGAGGGAATCCAGGATCCGGGTTTTTTCGGTCATGTTTAACAGGATAGTTTTGTCATATTAAGGAATCATGACAAATCCGTGACAGCCAACGGCCACGCCCGGTTGCCAATCCGTGTTAACTGTTTATACTGTTTATTCCGTTTAACATCCCGGAGAAAGACATGGCAGACGACACGAACAAACCCGCCGAAACCCCTCAGCCTGCGCCAGCCGCAGCCGCTGCGGATACCGCCAAACCCGCCCCGGCCGCGCCGCGCCGGACGGCGCGCCCGGCAAAGCCGGCTC
>JBFMCW010000007.1:92153-118004 GCA_040754275.1 Pseudomonadota bacterium | reverse complement strand
GGCAGGCATGACCAAATCCAGGGCGGGCGCAGCGTCGAAACCGACCATGCGCAAGCCCGCGACTCCGGCCATGCCGGCAAGGAAGACCACATCCCCGGCCAGACCGGCCGCAGCAAAAAAGGCCGTTAAAGCGGTCAAGCCGGCCAAACCCAAAAAGGTGAAACTGGTCCGCGACAGCTTCACCATGCCTGAGACCGAATACGCGCTCATTGCGGAATTGAAGAAGCGCTGCCTGGGCGTGGGCATCCCGGCCAAGAAGAGCGAAATCCTACGCGCCGCCGTTGCCGGACTGGCCAGGCTGAGCGACGCCGCGGTTGCGGCCGCAATCCGCCGCCTGGACGTGATCAAGACGGGCCGTCCGGCCAAATCCGCCAAATAGCTCAGCGGCGAACCCTCCCCTGCGTGCTATACAGGAGACATGACAACAAGCTGCAAGGGAGGCGCCATCATGAGCAGGATACTCGTCGAGGCTGTGCCGGACGCAGCCCGCCTGGCCGCGCTGGGCGTGGACAAGTGGCCGGTGTGGGAGAAGGCGGTTTCGGAATTCCCGTGGGAATACTTCGAGGACGAAACCAGCTACATCGTCGCCGGCCGCGCAGTCGTCACCCCGGAGGGTGGTGCGCCGGTTGAAATCGCCAAGGGAAACCTGGTGACCTTCCAGTCCGGCCTGATCTGCAAATGGAAGATCGTGGAACCGATCCGCAAGCACTATCGCTTCGGCTGACGCACCTCAGGCGAAGACGTATTTCATTCCCACCGCGTGCCAGTGGACCGACTCCTCGTCCAGCGCACGCTGGGTGAGCGGCCGGCGTTGCAGCCAGCCTTCCGGCAGCATCAGCCGCATGCGCTTGCCGTTGGCCTCCACCTTCACGTCAGGCAGTCGCGGCTCGGCACGGCTGCGGCACAGGATCACCGCCTGACGCAGCAGCCACACGAGTAGACGGTCGTTGTCCGAAACGGTCCCCGCGGCGAATTCCGGCACCTTCACCAGCGCGCCGCGTTGCGCGCGCGCGAGCAGCGCCAGCCGTGCCTGCTCGGTGCGCGAGAAACCCGGCATGTCGGCGTTTTCCAGGATGTAGCCGGAATGGCGGTGATAGCCGCCGTGCGAGACCGACAGGCCGATCTCGTGCAGGCGCGCCGCCCAGTCGAGGAAGAGCAGGTCGTTCTCGTCGGCTTCGCCGCCTGACGCGCTCAAGAGCTTCAGCGCGACCCGTTTCACGCGTGCGGCCTGCTGGGTGTCGATGTGGTAACGGCGCATGAATTCGTCCACCGTCGCCTCGCGCATGTCCTGCTTGTGGAAACGTCCCAGCAGGTCGTAGAGGATGCCTTCGCGCATGGCGGTCTCGGCCACGTCCATCTGCTCGATGCCGAGTTCGGCGAACAGCCCGGACATGATGGCGAAGCCGCCGGCAATCACCGGACGGCGGTCGCGCGACAGGCCCGGCAGTTCCAGCATGTCGATCCGGCCGGCCTTGACGATCTGGGTACGCAGTTGCGCAAGGCCGTCCGCGGTAATGCCGCGGGCCGACCAGCCATTCTGTTCGAGGATTTCGCGCAACGCGCGGGCCGTGCCGCTGGAACCCACGGCCTGCTGCCAGTTCCCTCTGGAGAACTCGCGCGCGATACGTTCGACCTCGACGCGCGCGGCGACCTCGGCCGCCTTGAGCGCACTCTTGTCGACGTTGCCGTCAGGGAAGAAGCGCCTGGAGAAATTCACGCAGCCCATGTGCAGGCTTTCGCGTTCGTGCGGCTTCAGCCCGTGGCCGATGATGAATTCGGTGGAACCGCCGCCGATATCGACCACGAGGCGACGGTCGGGCGAGGACGGCAGCGAATGCGCCACGCCCAGATAGATGAGACGCGCTTCCTCGCGGCCCGCCACGATCTCGATGGGGTGGCCCAGCGCGATCTCGGCCTTGGGTATGAATTCCTCGGCGTTCTTGGCGACGCGCAGCGCCGAGGTGCCGACGCAGCGGATCGCCTCGGGCGACAGGCCGCGCAGGCGTTCGCCGAAACGGTGCAGGCAGGCCAGCGCACGTGCCTGTGTGGGCTCGTCGAGCAGCTTGTCCTCGGTGAGCCCGCCGGCCAGACGTACGGTCTCCTTCAGCGAGTCGAGCGGATACAGCTGGTCGCCGGCGACACGCGCGACCTCGAGGCGGAAGGAGTTGGAGCCGAGATCGACTGCGGCGAGCGTGTCGTAGGTTTTCATGCAACCGAACCAAAGAACAGATAAGCCATGCCGATGGCGGCGAGCACACCGGCCAGGTCGGCGATCAGACCGCACGCGACGGCGTGCCGTACGCGCTGGATGCCCACTGCGCCGAAATAGACGGCCAGCACGTAGAACGTCGTCTCGGTGCTGCCCTGAACGATGGAGGCCAGCCGGCCTGCGAAGGAATCGGCGCCGTGCACCTGCATGGTGTCGATCATCATCGCGCGCGCGCCGCTGCCTGAAAAGGGCTTCATCAGCGCAGTAGGCAGCGCGTCCACCCAGCGCGCATCGAACCCCAGCGCCAGAACCGTACCGCGCACCGCGTCCATCAGCAGGTCGAGCGCGCCGCTGGCGCGAAAGACCGCAATGGCGACCAGCATGGCGACAAGATACGGAATGATCGTGACAGCCGTGTTAAACCCCTCCTTCGCGCCGTCGACGAAGGCCTCGTACGCGTTGACACGCCGCTTCACAGCCATGAGCAGGAAGACGACGACGAGCCCGAACAGCAGCAGGTTGCTGAGGATGGAGGACTGCCGCGTCATGTCCGCGGCGGGCAGACTCGAGAAATACGCGACCAGGCCGCCGATGAGCGCGGTGGCGCCCCCCAGGTAGGCCAGCGTCACGCGGTTCCACAGGTGCAGCTTCTGGAAGAAGCCGGTGACGAAGAGCCCGACCAGGGTACCGAGGTAGGTGGTGATGAGCAGCGGCACGAACACGTCGGTGGGGTCGGCCGCACCGAGCTGCGCGCGGAAGGTGAAGATCGTCACCGGCAGCAAGGTGACCGAGGCGGTATTGATGACGAGGAAGAGCACCTGCGCGTCGCTCGCGGTGTCCTTCGAGGGATTGAGCGTCTGCAGTTCCTGCATCGCCTTGATGCCGAGCGGCGTCGCCGCGTTGTCCAGCCCCAGCATGTTGGCGCCCATGTTCATGGTCATGGCGCCGAGCGCAGGGTGGTTCGCCGGCACCTCGGGAAACAGCCGGCGGAACAGCGGCGCCAGGCCGCGCGTCAGCACGTCCAGCATGCCGGCATGCTCGCCGATCTTCATCACGCCCAGCCACAGCGCCATCACGCCGGTGAGGCCCAGCGCGATCTCGAAGGCGGTCTTGCTGCT
This sequence comes from Pseudomonadota bacterium, assembly GCA_040754275.1. Taxonomy (GTDB): domain Bacteria; phylum Pseudomonadota; class Gammaproteobacteria; order Burkholderiales; family Thiobacillaceae; genus Thiobacillus. Next base: position 114,677 of record JBFMCW010000007.1, on the reverse strand, counting down.
GTCGAACAGCGCCTTCACCAGCGCGGCCATGATCCCGGCATCGCCGAGAAATACGAGTTTGACCAGCGCGATCAGGAAGGCGACGAGGAAGAAGCCGATCCAGAGCGCGTTGAGCATGAGGGACGTCAGGCGACCCAGCCGGCCACGACGATGAGCAGTCCGGCCACCAGCCAGATCACGAGGCCGCGCCAGATCATGCTGATGGCGCTGTCGATGCTGTCGGCATCCGGCGGCTGGCCGGTGCCGAGTTCGGGTCGCCATACGGTTTCGCCTGCCACGCTCACGCTCTGTCCCAGCCTGATGCCCATGGCCCCGGCGCCGGCGGCGATTACCACACCCTCTTCCGGTTCGGGCCAGGTCTCGGCCTGGGTGCGCCAGCAGTAGGTGGCGTCCTCGAAGTTACCGGCGACGGCATAGGTCAGTGCGGTCAGCCGCACCGGCAGCCAGTTGACGACATGGAACGCCCGCCGCGCAAACGCGCCGAAAAGGCCGCTCGTAGTCGCCCAGCGACGGTCCAGGATGGAGGCGGCACGGAACAGCACCGCGCCCACCGGTCCCAGCGGCGCAAGCAGAGCGAACCAGATCAGCACACCGAACATCTGGCGGTGGCTCGCGGCCAGCGTCTGCTCGATGGCGACGCGTGCGAGGTCGTCCGGGGAAAACTGGGTGGCGTCGCCCCCGCGCCACTCGGCGAGCGCCGTCCGCGCCGTATCGAGATCGCCGTTGCGCAGCAGGAGTGCGATGCGCTCGGCATCGTCGCTGTAATACTTGAAGCCGAGCGTGAGGTAGAGCACGGCGACGTTCCACGCCCATCCGAGCAGCGGCGCAATGCCGTCGAGCAGCAGGTGGATGAGCCAGACGCCGACGAGCACCGGCGCCATGGCCAGCCCCCAGGCGATCGCGCCGTGGCTGTACTCGCCGGCGTTGAAACGGCGCTCCAGCCAGTGTGTGAGGCGGCCATAGTGCTGGTAGTGCGGCAGCGGCTGGCGCAGGGGACGCCAGTGTTCGAGTGCCACCGCAGCCAGGATCGAGAAGAAAGCCATCAGCGGTTCATCTCCAGAGTGAAGGTGCCGATGCGGTCGGCCTCGCCGCCCGGCCGGTAGAGTTCGACCGTCGGCATCGCGATGGCCTTTCCGCGTGCCTTCAGCGTATTGGCCAGCGCCTGGTAGGCCTTGGACGGCGCCAGCAGCACCACCGCCTGCACACGCGCCTGAACGACCGGACGGCGTTCGATGCGGCCCTCCTTCAGCCCATTCGGCAGCGCGGCCGTCTCGCCGAGCACGTAACCCACGTGCGCACGCACCTTGCCGTGCGCGGCGCGCGGGTCGGTGAACAGCACGGTGATGGTGTCGCCGGCCTCGATGCGGGCCGCGTTGAACTCGTCGAGCGCACGGCGCTGGGTCTTGCGCATGTTGTTGAGAGGCCCGTCATAGTCGAGATAGGCGTAGCGGTAGGGCCCCGCCTCGATGTCGGCGACACTGACCGGGGCAAAGCCCCCCCACCACCAGAATATCGCCAGCAACGGCAGCACGAATGCCAGCAAAAACGCCGGCCACTGTTTCTTGAACACGAGCTTTCCTTCCCTGCAGCGGTTCGAAGATACCACAGCCGGCGCGGGCACGGCCGGCTGCCCGGCCTGTCTATAATGCGTCCCAGACTATCAGGAGACCTGCATGTTCGCCCGCCTCGTGTTCATCCTCGCCCTCGTCGGTCTCCTGCCTGCCGCGCAGGCAGCCGATGCCGGCACCGCCGTCAGTGTGCCGATGAAGGCCGTCAAGCTCGGCAAGCACAGCTACTACGTGCAGGGCCTGCCCGGCGCTGCCTCCAGCGTGAACCAGGGCTTCATGTCCAACGCCGGCTTCGTCGTCACGAAGGACGGCGTCGTCGTGTTCGACGCCCTGGCCTCGCCGCCGCTCGCCGAAAAGCTGGTCGGCGAGATCCGCAAGGTCACCAGGCAGCCGATCAGGCGCGTGATCGTGAGCCACTACCACGCCGACCATTTCTACGGCCTGCAGGTGTTCAAGGCGCTGGGGGCGGAGGTCTGGGCGCACAGGATGGCCGAAGGCCAGACCCGAACCGAGGACGCCGCCAATCGCCTGTCGCAGCGCAAGGAAGCGCTGTTTCCATGGGTGGACGAGAGGACGCAACTGCTCGAAGCCGACCGTTTTCTCGAGGGCGACACCGACTTCGAACTCGGCGGCGTGCACTTCGCGCTGCGCCATGTGGGCCCCGCGCATTCACCCGAGGACATGGCGATGTTCGTGAAGAACGACGGTGTGCTCTACGCCGGTGACCTGGTCTTCCGCGGCCGCGTGCCCTTCGTCGGCGACGCCGACAGCCGCGCCTGGATCGCCGCGCTGGACACCCTCATCGCCATGAAGCCGAAAGTGCTCGTGCCCGGCCACGGCTCGCCCTCGCGCGAACCGCAGAAAGACCTCGTCTTCGTGCGCGACTACCTCAAGTACCTGCGCCAGGAACTGGGCAAGGCCGCGGCCAACTTCATCCCCTTCGAGGAAGCCTACGAGCAGATCGACTGGTCGACATACCGCAACATGCCGGCCTTCAACGAATCCAACCGCGTCAATGCCTACAACCAGTACCTGCGGCTGGAACAGGAAGCCGCCGGGCAGTAAGTCACCCGGAAGCCGCTCAACCCAGGATCAGCTTCAGCCCGATGAGGATCGTCACGGTCTCGAAGGCACGCTTGATCCACAGGTTGCCCTTCATGATCGCGAAGTGGCTGCCGAGGTAGCCGCCGACGACCGAGCCCACCAGCAGCGCCGGCATCCAGCCCCACGCCACCGTACCGATCGTGCCCAGCACCAGCGCACCGGTGCCGTTCCACACCAGCCCGCACAGGATGAGCGTGTAGGCCACCGCGCGGGTGTAGTCCAGGCCGAACCAGCGGATCAGCCAGAGGGTAAGAAAGAGCCCCGTGCCGCTGGTGATCGAACCGTTCAGAAAACCCACGCCGAACAGGCCCGCCATGCCCAGCCACAGGCCCGGGCCGGTCTGGTGGCGCGGTGCATGGTCCATGCCCAGCCGCGGCTTGAATACCGAATACACGCCCAGCCCCAGGGTCAGTGCGCCCAGCGCCAGCGTCGCCGCGCGCTCGGGAATCTGCAGGATGGTGAACGCGCCCAGCACCACCCCAGGCAGGCCCGCCCCCAGGATGATCAGCGAGAAACGCCGTTCGAGATGCGAGGTTTTCAGGTGCCGGATCGTGGCCCCCAGCCCGAGCGCCACGCTGGCGATCTTGTGCGTGGCCAGCGCCACGCCGAAGGGCAGGCCCAGGAAGATGAGGATGGGAAACTGGATCAGCCCCGCCCCGCCGCCCGACAGCGCCGACAGGAAATTGGCCGCCAGCGAGGCGACCAGCAGGATGATCTGGTCGAACCAGACCAGGGCGTCGAGTCCCGCGCCGGCCATCAGCCGGTGATGCCGAGTTCGGCCGGCAGCTTCGCGTATACCAGCTTCAGGCCCGCCTCCGATATCGCCTTCAGCAGCGCGTCGATTTCATTGTCCTGCGCGATGCACTGCACCACCACCGGCAGTTCGCCCGCCAGTTCGAAAAAGCCTGCGTCGTGCCGGCCATGGCGGCCAAAGCCCGCAATCGACTGAAAGGCCGAGCCGCCCGGAATGCCCGTCGCCTGGGCCTGGTCGAGCAGCCATTCGTAGGTGAGCTTGCCCTCGTGGCGATGCGCCTCGGTGACGAAGAGTTGCAGGCAGACCATGCTCATTTGACGAGCCTCATCGTGTAGAAGCCCAGTCCCGTGGCGGCGAACGAACCGAGCATGTGCGTAAAGGCGATCAGCCCGCCGGTCGCCCACAGCCCGCGCATCAGCGCGCCGACGACCTCTGCGGAAAACGTGGAAAACGTGGTCAGCCCGCCCAAAAGTCCGGTGATGAGAAACAGCCGCGCCTCGGGCGGCACGCCCGGATGCTCCGCAAACCAGGCGATGACGAGGCCGATGCAATACCCGCCGACGAGATTCGCCGCCAGCGTGCCCAGCGGCATCGAGGGAAACACCGGGTTGAGCCACAGGCCCAGCCCCCAGCGCATCCAGGCGCCCAGCGCTGCGCCGACGCCTACGGCAAGGAACGCGGTCATGGCTGGTATGCGGCGCGGAGTCTCATGCGCGCATTCTAGCCGCAGCCGTAGGTCGGGAATACCTTCCCGACAATCACACAGGCCCCACCCGGCTCTGGCCGAACGTGCTTACAGCGCGTCCTGGATGATCTCGGTGAGCAGCTTCTCCACATCCGCCAGCGCCTTCTTCAGCGCCGGGTTCTTCGTCGCCGCCGGCTTGCGGTAGGCGACATACACCGTCTTGTCGCCGGGAATCGTGTACACCGACACGATGTACGGGCACATCACGATCGCGTGCGGATCGGCTTCCATCATCGCGCGCGATATCGTTGCGCTGCAGAACTCGAACTGCTCGCCGTGCCCGTACACCTGCTTCGTCGCGCCGACGTCCTTACCCGTGCGCTCCAGCATGCCGGCGATCTGGTTGGTGTGGTTGATCTTCAGGCCCTTGCCCTCGATCGACGCCTGCACCAGGTCGCGCACATCCTCGAACGCGCCCTGCGCCTTGAACACCACGGCGTATCCCTCGGCCGCCAGCGCCGAAAACGGCAGGCACACGAGGGCGAATATAGCGATGAGTTTTTTCATGACAATCTCCTGGATCAAGCAGGCCGGAATTGTCGGCCTGCCTGTGTGACCACGGCAATGGTCGTTTGTTACACTCCGGCCATGCCCCCTGCCCTACAAGCCGACGGCCGCTTCTGGCTCACTCTGGACGGCCGCAACTTCCTCGGTCGCGGCCGGGTCGAGTTGCTCCAGCGCATCCGCGAAACCGGCTCCATCTCCAAGGCCGCCAAGGCCATGAAGATGAGCTACAAGGCCGCGTGGGACGCCGTCGACGCGATGAACTCCGCCTGGGGTTCCACGCTGGTGGAAAGCGGCCCCGCCGGCAGCCGGCTCACCCCCGACGCCGAACAGCTCATCGCAGCCTGGCAGCGCGCGGAAATACGGCATATGGAGTTCATGAAAAAATTGGCCATAAGCTTGCACAGCACTCCCTGTGCCCGAATCGATCAACAATAACTACACGTTGCGGCTCATCAATTTTTGATAATCCAGAGGGTTTTATGTCAATTAGAAACACCGCAGCAATACTCGCACTCGTCGGTCTTAGTGCCTGTTCTACCTATATGCCCCAGCGCTACAGCATTTCGGCCGACAATAACGTAGCGCTCAAGACCATTGAAGCGAGCAACATCAATGTAGGCACGTTCCAGGGGCCCGCGAAATTTGATAGCAATTGTCGTGCTGCTGGCCCGATCGCCCCCCCCAGACAACATGAGCTTTGAGGCTTATATCCAGAAAGCGCTGGCGGACGAACTCAAGGTTGCAGGCAAGTTCGATGAAAAATCCCCGAAAATCACCTTGTCAGGCGTGGTCGAACAGCTCGCATTCTCTTCATCACGCGGGTTGACTGGAGGTTCATGGGACATCGGCTTGCGTGTGACTTCCTCGAATGGGAAATCCACATTCATCTCGGAGCACTACGAATTCAATAGTGGTTTCATTGCCGACACAGCCTGCAAGCAAACAGCGGAAGCTTATTACCCCGCCGTACAAAACCTGATTGGCAAGCTGGTCAAGTCACCCGAGTTCATCGGGCTGGTTACCCCCTGAGTGATGAGGCGGCTATGCCGCCTCATCACTCAGGGCCGCGTCTTGTAAAACGTCAGCGGCACGGTCTGCTTGGCCACGGCCGGCTTCAGTTTTCCCATCACGTGCATTTCGCAGGGCTTGCAGTCGAAACGCAGGGTGAGTTTTTCGCTGCCGTTGACGAGCGTCAGCGGCGCGGCGCGCACGGTGCCCTGCACGCCGGTGACGCCCTTGGCCTGCTTGGGGCACAGGCTCAGCGAATAGCGCACGCAGTGCTTGGTGATCATCAATGACACCTCGCCTTCTTCCTCGTGCGATTCGTAGGCGGCGGCGATGAGCTTGACGCCGTGCCTGGCGTAGAAGTCGCGCGCCTTGTGGTTGAACACGTTGGCGAGGTAGCTGAGCGTGTCTTCGGGATACGCCACGGGCGGCTCGACGGCGGCGGCGCGCGGCGGGCGCACCCAGGCTTCGGCGCGCGCAGTTTCCAGCGCGGCCACGGCGTCGCGGCGCAGGCCGTTGAGCACGGATGCCGGGACGAACCACGGCTGCGCCAGTTCCAGCGCGATGCCCCGGGATTCGAAATGCGTGGTACCGAGCTTGCCCAGGTGTTCGTGCAGGCTGGCGATGGCGCGGTCAGCATCCTTTGCCGGCTCGCGCGGCTGCGTGGCGCAGGCCGTGGCGGTGAACCCGTCTTCATCGGTCAACGTCAGCGCAAAGCCGTCGGCGGTTTCATCCAGCCGCATCCACACGCCGATGCGGCGCGCGCTGGAGGTTTTGTCCAGCATGCGCATCCAGTTCATGTCGCGGTTGCGGTTGACGGCGGTGCCGGCGCGCAGGTCCCTGAAGCTCGTCATCGGGTCTTTCGGAAACACGCGCCAGACGCCCTCGCCCACCTTCTCGGCGCGGTTGATCGCCAGGCCGGCCAGGTCTTTCTGCAGGGTGTAGTAGCAGAGGCCGTCGCCGTTGTTGAGCACGGTCGCGGGGTCATCGGTTTCCAGTTCCACCCATTTGTCGCCGAGCTTCTTGACGTGGCCGACCGGCAGGCCGGGGTTCTTGGGCGTGTCGAAGGCGCCGATGTCGTCGCGGCGGCCGCCGACGAAATAATCGGTGAATTCGCGGTTGAAGTTCTGGTTGGGGTCGGGCGTGAAGGCGAAGGTCGTGCGGCCGCTGGAGCTGCGCGCGAATTCGGGGCGGCGTTCGATCAGTGCGTCGAGCAGCGTGCGGTAGTGGGCGGTGATGTTCTTCACGTAGCCCATGTCCTTGTAGCGGCCTTCGATCTTGAAGCTGCGGACGCCGGCATCGACCAGGGCTTCGAGGTTGGCGCTCTGGTTATTGTCCTTCATGGACAGCACGTGCTTGTCGTGCGCGACGACGCGCCCTTCCATGTCCAGCACCTGGTACGGCAAACGGCAGGCCTGCGAGCAGTCGCCGCGGTTGGCGCTGCGCCCGGTGTGGGCGTGGCTGATGTAGCACTGGCCGCTGTAGGCCACGCACAGCGCACCGTGGACGAAGAATTCCAGCACGGTCTCGGGCCTGAGCGCGGCGCGCACGGCGGCGATCTGCTGCAGGTCGAGTTCGCGCGCCAGCACGATCTGCGAAAACCCTGCGTCCTGCAGAAAGCGGGCCTTGTCCGGCGTGCGGATATCGCACTGCGTGCTGGCGTGCAGCTGGATCGGCGGCAGGTCGAGTTCCAGCAGGCCCATGTCCTGCACGATGAGCGCGTCGACGCCGGCGTCGTACAGCTGATGGATCTGCCGGCGTGCCGGCTCCAGCTCGTTGTCGGCGAGGATGGTGTTGAGCGTGACGAAGATGCGCGCGTTGAAGCGATGCGCATGTTCGACCAGCCGCGCGATATCGGCGATGTCGTTGGCCGCCGAAGCGCGCGCGCCAAACGCCGGCCCGCCGATGTACACGGCATCGGCGCCGTGATTGACCGCTTCGATGCCGATGTCGGCATCGCGCGCGGGAGCGAGCAGTTCGATCTGGTGAGGCAGCACGGCAGCATCCGCTGGGGACAAGCCCGCATTTTAGCGGACGCCGCCGGACCTGCTGGGGATTACTGCGGCTTGTAGGCCTCGACCGCCAGGGTCAGGGTCACGTCGTCGCTCACGAAGGGCGCGTTCTTGCCCATGTTGAAGTCGGAACGCTTGATCTTCGTCACGGCGTTGGCGCCGCAGGTTTCCACCCGGCGCATCAGGTGGATGCCGCAGTTGAAATAGCCGATGTCGAAGGTGATCGGCCGGGTCACGCCCTTGATGGTGATGTCGCCCGAGATGCTCGCCGGCTGGTCGCCCTTGAAGGCGATCTGCGTACCCTTGAAGGTGATGGCCGGATGCTTCGCGGTATCGAAGTAGTCGGCCGCCTGGATGTGCTCGTTGAATACGGCGTGGCCTGTATCGACCGATTTGGTATCGATGGTCACGTCGGCCGAGCCGGTCTTCGCGGCACGGTCGAGCACGATGCTGCCGGTGGTCTTGGTGAAGCGGTGGGTCTGGTTGGAGAACCCCAGGTGGTTGTAGGTGAAGTACGGGTAGGTATGGCTGTTGTCGATGACGTAGGTCACCGGCGCGGCCTGGGCAGCGGCGGCAAGGGCGGCAAGCGCGGAAGCGAGAACGAGGCGTTTCATGGTTGGACTCTCCTGGGTTGGGCAGACACGGATCACTTGCCGCTGGCGGCAATGCGGAACTTGACGTTGACTTCGTTGGCGACGGTCTCGACGTCGGCCCACATGCCTTCGCCGATGCCGAACTCCAGACGCCTGAGCACGAAGGCGCCATCGAAGAATGCGGCATTCTTGCCCGGCACGTAGGTCACCGGTATGACGAGCGGCCGGCTGCGGCCCTTGAGGGTGAGCGTGCCGCGCAGTTCGAAACGGTTGTTGCCCAGCGCGCGCACCTGGCTGGAGACGAAGCGCGCGCGGGGATGCGCCGCACGGTCGAACCACAGCTTGCCGGCGGCTTCCTCGTCGGCTTCGGGCGAGCCGGCGTCGATACTCGCCAGATCGATGTCGAGCGTGGCGCGGGCGGCTTCGGGTTTCGCCGGGTCGAAGGCCATCTGCGCGGAAAAGCGCTTGAAGCCGCCGGGAATCTTCACCCCCATCTGCACGAACTCGAAGCCGATGCGGCTTTGCGCGGGCAGCACGGTGTTGTATTCGATGGCCTGCGCGGCCGGCGCCGCGAGGAGTGCCACCAGGACGATCCAGCGTTTCATCATGCGTTCCTTCCTCCCAGACTCATGCGCTGCATGAAGGTGCGGCCTTCCAGCAGGTGATGCTTCACGGCCGCGGCCACGTGCAGGATGACCAGGCCCAGCATCGTAAAGTTCAGGAACACGTGCACGTCTCCCAGCGCCTCGCCGAGGTCGCGGCTCTTGCCGACCAGATCCGGCAGCGGCAGCACGCCGAACCACACGGTCTGGAAGCCCTTGGCCGAACTCATCAGCCAGCCCGACAGCGGCACCGCGATCATCAGCAGGTACAGCATCCCGTGTACGCCGTGGCTCGCGGCCCGCTGCCAGCCCGGCATGCCCGCCGGCAGCGCTGGCGGCGTGTGCGTCGCGCGCCACGCGAGGCGCAGGCCTGCCAGCAGCAGCACCGTGATGCCCATCCACTTGTGGTAGCTGTAGAGCTGCAGCTTCAACGGCGACAGCGGCAGCTCGTGCATGTAAACCCCCAGCGGAAAGGCGACGAAGATCAGCAGCGCGATCAGCCAGTGCAGGATGACGGCGGGCGGGGTGTAGCGGGTCATGCGTTCTCCTTGTCGAGCTGGGCCCGCAGGCTGCGCAGCGCGGTCTGCCAGCGCTTGTGATCGGCGGCGGTCGCCCCGGCGAAACAGGCATTCATGTAATCGAGATGCGCGGGAAAGACCCGGGCGAATACCTTTTCGCCGGCCCTGGTCAGGCGCACGATCTGGCAGCGCCGGTCGCTGTCGTGCGCCGCGCGTTCGACCCAGCCGCGCTCGGCCAGGCGATCCACCACGCCCGTGAGCGTACCCTTGGTGATGAGCGTCTTCTCGCCCAGTTCGGTTGCCGTCATGCCCGGCGTGTTGCCCAGGGTGGCGACGATGTCGAACTGCGCGGGCGTGAGGCCCAGCGTGCGGATGTGCGAATCGGAGTGCGCGACGAAAGCCTGGTAGCACTGCACCAGGGCCTGGATCGTCGGCAGGAATTCAGTGGATTGCGTCATGTTTGATTAGTCCTAACACGAACCAATTTAGTTCGTACTAGAACAAATGTCAATCCTGACAAAGCCTGGGTGCGGAACCCTGGCGAACGGATGCGCTCCCATTGCCATGACTGCCCCGACTGCTCCCCGACTGACTGTCTATTTCGATGGCGGCTGCCCCGTGTGCACCCGCGAGATGCGCTGGTACCAGGGCCAGCGCGGCGCCGAAGCGATCAACTGGGTCGACGTGACGCGCTGCGACGCTGCTGCGCTCGGGGACGATCTGTCGCGCGAAGCCGCCCTGGTCCGCCTGCACGTGCGTCTGCCCGGCGGGCGGCTGTGTTCGGGGGCACGGGGCTTTGCCGCGCTGTGGTCCGCCCTGCCCGCCACGCGCCGGGCCGGCTGGGTGGCCTCGCGCCCCGGCATCGTCCACGCGCTCGAACTGGGATACCGGGCGTTTCTGAAACTGCGCCGCCTCTGGCGCGGCAGCGCGCCGCGCTGCCGCCTGCCTCACTAGAACCGGATCAGGACGGCTCCCAGCGTGCCGCCGCCGCGTCGTCGCTGGCGCGCGCGTCCACCCAGCGCTCGCCGTCCGGCGTCTCTTCCTTCTTCCAGAACGGCGCGCGCGTCTTCAGGGCGTCCATGAGGTATTCGCAGGCGGCGAAGGCGTCGCCCCGATGCCGGCTGGCCACCGCGACCAGTACGATGGGGTCGCCCGGCAGCAGGCGGCCGATGCGATGGATGATGGTAGTGTCGATGAGCGACCAGCGTGCCGCGGCTTCGTCGGCCAGTGCGGCGAGCGCCTTCTCGGTCATGCCGGGGTAGTGTTCCAGCGTCATCGCGGTTACGCCGCTGCCGTCGTTGATGTCGCGCGCGTAGCCGACGAAGCTCGCCACCGCGCCCACGTCGAGACGGCCGGCACGCAGGGCGTCGACTTCCGTACCAAGGTCGAAGGCTTCGGCCTGTACCCGGATCTGCATCTCAGCCTCCCGTCACCGGCGGAAAGATCGCGACTTCGGCCTGCTCCGGCAGGGCCGTTTCGGGCGTGGCGAGTGCCTGGTCGATGGCCACGCGAAAGCTGCGTCCCGCGGCCAGTTCCTCCGCCCAGACGCCGCCGCGCGCTTGCAGGTGGGCAACCAGGTCGGCCACGGTCGCGCCCGGCCGATCCAGGGTTTCTTCCGCCATGCCGAAGCGCTCGCGCAGGCGGGCGAAATACAGCACGCGCAGGCTCACGCCAGAAGCTCCGCCAGCGGAATGTAGCGCACCCAGTCGCCGGCCCGTACCGTCTGGCCGATTTCAAGATCGATGAGGCCGTCGGCCCAGGTGCACGAGGTCAGCACGCCCGAACTCTGGTTCGGATAGAGCGCGGCCCGCCCGTCCGCCTGGATGCGCGCGCGCAGGAATTCGCGACGCACGCCGGCCCGGTTCCAGTCGAATCCGGCGCGCACGGGAAACGCGCGGTACAGCACCTCGGTCGCCCCCATGCGCTGCAACAGGAAGGGCCGCACGAACAGCGCGAAGGTCGCGAAGGCCGATACCGGATTGCCGGGCAGGCCGATGAAATCGGCGTCGCCCACACGGCCGTAGACGATGGGCTTGCCCGGCTTCATCGCCACCTTCCACATTTCGACACGGCCGTGCCGCTCCACCGCCGCCTTCACATAGTCCGCCTCGCCCACCGACACCCCGCCGCTGGTGACGACCACGTCGGCGATGTCGGCCGCGCCTTTCAGCGCCGCCTCGGTGGCCTCCAGCGTGTCCGGTACGATTCCGAAGTCGATCAGTTCGCAGCCCAGGTCCTTGAGCAGGCCGGTGAGCGTGCTGCGGTTGGAGTTGTAGATCTGTCCGGGGCCGAGCGGCGCACCGGGCGACACCAGTTCGTCGCCGGTGAAGAAGCAGGCTACGCGCAGCCTGCGGAAGACCGACAGCACGGCCACGCCGACCGAGGTTGCCAGCCCCATTTCCGCAGCGCCGATGCGCACGCCGGCAGCGAGGATTTCGCTGCCGGCGCGGATGTCCTCGCCCGCGCGGCGGATGTTTTCGGCGACATGCGGTCGCGCCCGGATGGCGACGACGTCGCCGGTGACCTCGCAGTATTCCTGCATCACCACCGCATCGGCACCTTCGGGAATGGGGGCGCCGGTGAAGATGCGCGCGGCAGTGCCGGCGACGAGCGGCGCACCGACGGTGCCGGCGGGTATGCGCTGCGACACCGGCAGTTCGACGCCGGGCGCCGCCACATCCGCAACGCGCACGGCGTAGCCGTCCATCGCGCTGTTGTCCAGCGGCGGCACCGTGATGGACGAGGTCAGCGGAACCGCCAGCACGCGGCCGAGCGCCTCGCTCACCGCCACGGTTTCGGTTTCGTACACGCGCCGGGCGCGTTCAAGCAGGGCTTCGAGTAGTTGGGTAGCGGTGAGCATGGGTCTGGATGAAGTCGGCTAGTTGGGAAATCGCGTTCAGGTCGAACTGCTGCATGGCATCGGGCGGCGGAACGTCCGATGCCACCGCAATGATGTTGGAATCCCCGGGAAACAGCCAGGGCTTACCGGTTTCGTCGCGATGCACTTCCAGTTTGGGCAGGGCCTCCCGCTTGTAGCCCTCCACCAGCACCAGGTCGCACGGCGGCATCTGCTCCAGCAGGCTTTCCAGCGTACGCGGCGCATCGCGATGTTCCATCAGCAGCGCGCTGCGGTGGTCCGACGCCAGCAGCACCGCCGCCGCCCCGGCCTCGCGCGCCCGCCAGCTGTCCTTGCCCGGCCGGTCGATGTCGAAATCGTGATGCGTGTGCTTGATCACGCCCACCCTGAGCCCGCGTGCGGACAGCACCGGCAGCACGCGCTCGATCAGCGTGGTCTTGCCGCTGCCGCTGTAGCCGGCGATGCCGAACACCTTCATGCGTTGTCTGCCTGTTCACGCGGGGGTACACTTTGGCTATATTCTTTCATATATAACGGCTTCCCTCCACCCTGCCATGGCCAGCCCCGCCCTCCTCGACCGTTTTGGCCGCCGCATCGAATACGTGCGGCTGTCGGTCACGGATCGCTGCGATCTGCGCTGCAGCTACTGCATGCCGGAAGGCTTCAAGGGTTTCGAGGAGCCCGAACACTGGCTCAGCTTCGACGAGATCGAGCGCCTGATCGGCGCCTTCGCGCGACTGGGCGTGAACCACGTGCGCCTCACCGGCGGCGAACCGCTGCTGCGGCGCGACATCGCCGGACTCGTCGCACGGCTCGCCGCCCTGCCCGGCGTGGACGACCTCACGCTGTCCACCAATGCCACCCAGCTCGACCGGCATGCCCGGGCGCTCAAGGCCGCCGGCGTCACGCGGCTCAACGTGAGCCTCGATTCGCTGCAGCAGGCGCGCGTGGAAAAGATCAACGGCCGCGACGTGCTCGCCCGGGTGATGGCGGGCCTGCAGGCTGCGCGCGCAGCGGGCTTTGCGCCGATCAAGCTCAACATGGTGGCGCTGGCCGGCGAGAACGAGGACGAGATCGACGCCATGGTCGCCTTCTGCATGGAGCACGGCTTCGTGCTGCGCCTCATCGAGACCATGCCCATGGGCGCCACCGGCCGCAACGCCGCCTACCTCGACCTGCAGCCGGTACGCGCGCGCCTGCAGCGGCAATTCGGCCTCGTCGAGACCACCCAGCCCGGCGCCGGCCCCGCGCGCTATCTCGGCACACCGGACGGCCGCTTCAACGTCGGCTTCATCACGCCCATCTCGCAGCACTTCTGCGCCACCTGCAACCGTGTGCGCGTGGCCGTGGATGGCACCGCCTACATGTGCCTGGGGCAGGACGAGAAATTCGAGTTCCGCCCGCTGCTACGCGGCGGCGCGTCCGATGCCGAACTGGAAGCCGCAATCCGCACCGCCATCGACATCAAGCCGGAGAAGCACGAATTCCGCGACATCCCCGGCAAGATCGTGCGTTTCATGTCGATGACCGGCGGTTAACCCAACACCCTCCGCCGGATCCAGTAATCGAGCGATAGCCTGCCCGGACCGGCCAGCACCAGCGGCACCAGCATCGTCAGGTACATGAGCGGCAGCTTGTAGCCGTTGTCACAGACGTTGTAGCCGTTGCCGCCGTGCACCGACACCCAGGCGACGATGTCCAGCACGAGGAGACCCGCCGCCCAGAAGCGCGTGCCCAGGCCAACCACCAGCGCCGCCGCGCCGATGAGCTCGGTCCAGGTCGCCAGGAACCAGCTCACGTCCACCGGCACCAGGCTGAAGGGGAAGGGAAACGCGTCCTGGATGTCGGCAAACCAGTTGTCGCCGCGCAGCTTTTCCAGACCGGCCACGCCGAATTCATAGGCCAGCAGCAGACGGATCGGCAGCAGCGCGAGCCAGGCACCGGCAGTATCGAGCAGGTTGAGGGGGCGTGCGGCGCAGGCGGGGGAACAGTTCATGAGAGTCTCCTGGTCGGGTTATCGAACAATCCGGATTGATTTAACCCTGTAGTCGGCCGGGTCGCGCCGCCCTTACAAGCCCCTACAATTTCCACATGCCCGCCCATCACGACCTCGTTTTCGACAACGGCTTCGCGCGTCTGCCCGACGGCTTCTTTTCGCGCGTGCAGGCCACGCCCGTGCCCGACCCCACCCTCGTCTGCCACAGTCCGGATGCGCTGGCCCTGCTGGGACTCGACGCCGACGCCATCCACCATCCCGAACTGATCGAGGTGCTGGCCGGCAACCGCGTGCTGCCCGGCATGGAGCCGGTGGCCGCGCTCTACGCCGGCCACCAGTTCGGCCACTATGTGCCGCAGCTCGGCGACGGCCGCGCGCTGCTCCTGGGCGAGGCCAGCGGCTGGGAAATCCAGATCAAGGGCGGCGGGCGCACGCCCTATTCGCGCGGCGGCGACGGCCGCGCCGTGCTGCGTTCCAGCATCCGCGAATTCCTCTGTTCCGAAGCCATGCATGCGCTCGGCATTCCTACCACGCGCGCGCTCGCGCTGGTGGGCAGCCCGCTGCCGGTGTACCGCGAGGACGAGGAAACCGCCGCGCTCGTCACCCGGCTGGCGCCCAGCTTCGTCCGCTTCGGCTCCTTCGAGGTGTTCTACTACCGCAACCAGGTCGAACCCCTCCGCATCCTGGCCGACTACGTCATCCGCCGCTACTACCCGCAGTTCGCCGACCTCGCCGACCCCTACCCCGTCTTCCTGCACGACGTGGCGAAGCGCACCGCCGAGCTCATGGCCGACTGGCAGGCGGTGGGCTTCGCGCACGGCGTGATGAACACCGACAACATGTCCATCCTCGGGCTCACGCTCGACTACGGTCCTTTCGGCTTCCTCGACGCCTTCGACCCCGGCTTCATCTGCAACCATTCCGATACCCACGGCCGCTATGCCTTCGACCAGCAGCCCGACATCGGCGCGTGGAACGTGACCAAGCTCGCGCAGGCACTGGTGCCGCTCATGTCGGTGGACGCCGCCTCCGCCGCCATCCAGGACTACCCGCAGATCTTCAGCCGCGCCTATTTGGCGCGCATGGCCGCCAAGTTCGGGCTGGTACCGGGCAGCGACACGGTCGGCCTCATCCTCGACGCGCTGAACCTGCTGGCCGCCAACCATGTCGACTACACGATCTTCTTCCGCCGCCTGTGCGACTTCGACAGCACGCCCGGCGCGACCAACGCCCCCGTGCGCGACCTCTTCCTCGACCGCCCCGCCTTCGACGCCTGGGCGCAGCGCTACGCCGCCGCGCTGCGCCAGGCCGGCGTGCCGGATGCCGAACGCCGCACCGCCCTGCACGCCGTCAATCCCAAATACATCCTGCGCAACCACCTCGCCGAAATCGCCATCCGCCGCGCCGCCGACGAACGCGACTACAGCGAAGTGGCCCGGCTGCATGCGCTGCTGACGCATCCATACGACGAGCAGCCGGAATTTGAAGCCTACGCGGCCGAACCGCCGGACTGGGCGCGCCAGATTGAGGTAAGCTGCTCGTCGTGAAATTCGACGTCCAGCTTGCCGTTCCCCTCCTCGCCCTCGCCCTCCTCGCCGGCTGCAACGGCCAGCCCATCCAGCGCAAGGACGGCACCAGCAGCGTCCGCCCCTTCAGCGTGAAGGACCTGGCCAAGGGCGACGTCGACAGCGTCGTCGAAATCCACCAGCAGGAAGTGCTCGGCATCCTGAAAACGCTCACCCTCAAGCTCTATCGCCGCAACCCCGCCGAATGGCGCAAGTCCGGGTTCGCCAGTGCCGACGAGGCCACCGCCGCGCTGTACAAATCCCTGCCCTACTGGCACCTCTCGCCGCAGAAGAACCAGGACTGGGAAACCACCCTGCTCGACGCCTGGCGCGAGGACTACGCCGGCGACCGCGTGAAAGCGCTGATGGGCGGCCTGCTGTGCATGCACATGGCCGCCTTCAACAACCAGACCGAGTTCTACCTGCTCTCCGAAGTCGACGCGCAGAAGCTCTACAACGCCGCGCGCAACACCGAGGCCGTGGTGTGGAAACTCTCCAGCGCACGCACCGCCGCCGGCGAACCCGTGCTGCTGTCCAACGGCTTCGACCCCAACGGCGTGCCCAACCTCAGCTTCGAACGCGAATTCGGCAAGCTCATCGGCATCCAGGACACCCTGGCCAAGGTCATCGAGGACAAGAGCAACCGCGCCATCCGCTTCGGCGTGGTGAACGCGGCGAGCATGATCTTCCTGCCCATATGAGCGAAGACGTCGCGCGCCTCACGCGCGACCAGTGGGCCTGGGCCTTCCTCCGCCGCAACCCCGACTACCGCGCCGACCATGTCCGCTTCATCGCGATCTGGCGCGCACTCGAAGCCGACTACGGCGCCCCGCCCAACCGCGACTTTGCCAAATGGAAACGCGACCCGCGCGCCTACGGCCCGCTGCCCGGCGAAGACGCGCCGGTGCAGGCCACCGGCGAACTGTGCACCGTGGACGACGACCGCGTGCTGCTGGAATGCTGGATGGGCGCGAAATGGGGCTTCTACAAATTCCCGCTCGACCCCGGCTGCAGCGCCCCCGCGCCGGACGAACTCTCGTGGCGCCCGCCGCCGACGGACATCGCCATCGACGCCGCCACCCGCGTCGACATCGCGTTTGATCTGAGCCTGCCGCTGCCGCCGCAGCTGGAAGCCGCCAGGTTCAAGCTCGTGAGCCGCACCGCCGAACTGCGCCGCCAGGGCCACGCCGCACCGCGCACCGTGGCCAACCAGCGCGACCACTGGGCCAGGCTGCTGCGCCAGCTGGACGGCCTCGACCCGCCCGATGCCGCCCTGATGGAAGAAGCCCGCGCCATGGTGGCAGGCGGGTATCGAAACATCCTGCGGCTGGCGGACGACGCCGCCGACAAAAACTAGAGCGCCGCCCCCGCACGGATCACCCCCACCGCAATCCCCTCGATGGCGAACGCATCGCTCGCGGGGTCGACCACGATGGGTTCGAAGTCGGTGTTTTCCGGCAGCAGGCGCACCGTGCGGCCGCGCTTGTCCAGGCGCTTGACGGTGACCTCGTCGCCGATGCGCGCCACCACCACCTGGCCGTTCCTGGCCTCGGGGCTTTTGTGCACCGCCAGCAGATCGCCGTCCAGGATGCCCGCGTCCTTCATGCTCATGCCGCGCACGCGCAGCAGGTAATCCGCACGCGGGGCAAACAGCGCGGCGTCGATCTGCACGTGCCGCTCGATGTGTTCCTGCGCCAGGATGGGGCTGCCCGCCGCCACCCGGCCCACCAGCGGCAAGCCCCCGCCGCCCGCCAGGCGAATGCCGCGCGAGGTGCCCGGCACCAGCTCCAGCACGCCCTTTTTGGCCAGGCCCTTGAGATGCTGCTCCGCCGCATTGGGCGAGCTGAACCCGAAGCGCTCGGCGATTTCCGCCCGCGTGGGCGGCAGGCCCGTGGTCTCGATCCATTCGCGGATCAGGGCAAGGATTTCTTCCTGGCGGGCAGTGAGGTCACGCATGGGGCTTCCTTTCTTTACTGTATGCATATACAGTTGTATTTACATACAGTATAAAGACCCCGACGGAAAAAACCAATGCGCACGCGCGCATCCACACTCACAGGAGAACCCCGCATGAAACTCGGAAAGATCAGCCCCCTGGCCTTCAGCCGCATGAAACAGCGCGGCATCAGCATCGCCGCCCTCAACGACCTGCTCGCCCACGGCCAGGTGGAACGCCAGTTCGACGGCGCCCAGGTCATCTACCTGGACAGCCCCCTGCCCGCCCCCAACTGGGCCGGCCGCCCCCAGCCCCGGCTGTATGCCGTGGTGGATGCGCGGGGCGATGTGCTGACGGTAGAGCGGCGGGTGCGGTGAGCGCGATGCGCGGTAACAGGCCAATCATTTACCGCGACCTGCATCGGGTGGCACCGGGATGCCTCAGCACAGCCATTGGGATAAGATGCCGCCCTATGCCCCAGCACACAGACAAGGCCACCATTTTCGACAAGCCAGCCTACCCGGCACGTGAAGCCGCATACATCCTCAATCTGCCTCCGGCCACCGTCAATGCCTGGAGCTTTGGCCAGAAGCGGCGGGCCGATGGCCGCGTGAGTTTCAAGGCGGTCATCCGGGCTGCCGATGCACACAACAAGCTGCTGTCGTTTGCCAATCTGTGCGAGTTGCATGTGCTTGCGGTTACCCGGCGCGTGCATCGCGTCAGCCTGCCCAAAGTGCGCGACAGCGTCGAATACCTGCGCAGCCAGCTCGGGGTGGACCGGCCGCTCATCGATCGTCAGTTCAGAACCAACGGCATCGACCTGTTTGTCGAACACGCCAGCAAGCTTTTGAACGTCTCCCGCCGGGGCCAGGAAGCCCTCAGAGGGGAATTCGAACTTGCCCTGGCGCGCATCGAGCGCGACAACCAAGGCAACCCGATCAAGCTGTTCCCCTACAGCCGCAGTTCGGACGACAAGGCCACCCAGCCGAAATCGGTGGTCATCGACCCCCGCCTGTCGTTCGGGCGTCCAGTTCTGACGGCTTCCGCTGTGCCGACCGAAGTCATTTTCGACCGCTTCCAGGCTGGCGATTCGCTGGAAGACATGGCGCTCGACTACAACGTTGACGAAAAAGAAATCGAAGAAGCCCTCCGCTTCGAACAGCGCCGCGCCGCCTGAACCGATCACACTCTTCGTTGATCGCTGCGCCTGGAGCCGCCTGCTGGGTGAGGCCCTGGACAAGCTGGGCGCGCCCTACATTGCCCACCACCAGCGCTTTGCCCCCGATGCACCCGACGAAGAATGGCTGGAAATGGCAGGCCGCGAAGGCTGGATCGTCATCACACGCGACAAACACATACGCCGCCGCCCCGCCGAACTCGACGCATTTCGCACCCACCAAGTCATCGTTTTCGTACTCGCCGGCGGCAATGCCTCCGCTGCTGAAACGGCCGACCTCGTCACCCGCCTATACGGCAAGATCCTGAAACTCGCCAATCAGGCCAAGCCGCCCGCCATGTACAGCGTGACTCGTTCAGGGGTGGGGAAGCCCATCAAATTCAAGTAACCACGGTTTCCACGCTAATGGCTGATCGTGAGCCCGATCTACCCGCCTAGGCAGCGGCCCGAGCTGGTGCTTCAGGAATCTCTGTTTTAGCGGTGAGATGCACCACGCGCAGCCCGCTGGCCTGCATAGCGGCACGGGCAACAAAACTGCGATGGCAATAGTTGAAATCGGCCTCGTAACAAACAAGGCAGACCGGTGTGGCTTGCGCCGTCCTGGCTAATTCCAGAACCGCATCACCCTGCCCTGCCAGATACGCATTGAACTTGCGTTCATAGGCATGCCAGTTTGCATCCTGCTTGTATTGATTGCGAATCGGCTTGGGGCAACCCAAAGCCGGAACGTGCACATAGCCCAGGCCGGCCGCGTGCAATGCCTCGGCAAAGCTACGCTTGGAAAACCCCTTCTTGCGCGACAGCGGCAATTCCCGGACATCGATGACTGACTGCACGCCGGCTTCTTTCAACCGGTCGATGAAGGCTTCGAGAGACAAACCTTCATAACCCAACGTGTATAGATTTGAAATGCTTCGCATGTCCGGAATGGTAGCCGCCCCCTCCCCTCAAGCAATCCGGGCAGGGGAAAATAGTTGCATCACCGGGGTCGTTTTCAACCGCGCTCACGGCGCCGGCCCACCCACTGCATCGCGGCGGCGATGAGCAGGATCGCGAGGAACAACGCATAGGGCGCAAACTGGTTGACGGTAGACGCCCACACATTGAGCTCGTTCAGCAGCAGCGCCCACACGCCGATCGCGATATACGTCGACACCAGCACCACGGCCAGATTCAGCCAGGGGCGCAGGCCGATCAGAAACCCGATGATCGCCCCCACCACCGGCCCCGTCATCCAGAACGGCGCGAACACGAACACGAACAGGCCGGCGATGCCGAAATGCCGCACCACGCCCCCGCGCGACGCCGCCGCGCGCTGAATGCGCGAAAAGAAAGGCTCCAGCGCGCGCAGCCTGATCAGATGCCGCGTGCTCTGCACAAACAGCGGGTAGATCACCAGCACCTGGATCGTCTCGATCAGGATATTGAGCGGCACCACCTGGGCATGGCCGAACCCGCTGGCATAGCCGAAGGACATCCCCGCCTCGCGGCCGATGATCAGGTTCAGCCCCGTCATGATCGCGTAGGGAAGAATGCGGTCCGGATACAGATGCCACCCGATCCCGAACGCCAGCAGCATCAGGCCCGTGAGCGCCAGGCCGACGCCCAGCATGCGGCCTTCGGTGCTGGCGAAAAGCGTTTCATGCATGCGGGGGTCTTCGGTTATAGGTATCTGGGGGAAACTTTGCGCCAATCCCGAAGACTTGTCACCGGTTCGTCAGGCAACCCGAAGCTGACGCCGTTAACCCCCGCTACCCTCTTGAACTTCAAGGCCGCCGTCCCCATCCAAACCCTTACTTGTAGAACCTGTCGCACCTCACACAATGCCCAGCCCCACCCCGATCCCCTTTAGCGCTTTTCTGCAGCGCGCAGATTATTCACTGCTGCGCTCACTTACCGCCGACCCCGAGCAGGCTCGCCACCACCCCAACAAACGGATGCGCGAAGTCAGATCCGGCCATTACGTCGAGGTGGAACCGACTCCCCTGCCCGATCCGCATTACGTCATCCATAGCCAACGTTTCTTCGACGAACTGGATTTGCCCGAGAGCCTCGCCCGTGAAGAAGCCTTCATGCAGTTTTTCACCGGCAACCCCGCGGCTGCAGTGGAAAGCGCCAATGCGGGGTTCGAGACGCCGCGCATTCGAACAAGCGGCTGGGCGAGCGGCTACGCGCTGAGCATCTACGGGCAAGAGATGATCCAGAACTGCCCATTCAAAACCGGCAATGGTTATGGCGACGGCCGCGCCATTTCCGTGCTTGAAGTATTGCTGGCCAACAATCAACGCTGGGAGTTTCAGCTCAAGGGCGGCGGCACCACGCCGTATTGTCGCGGTGGCGATGGTCGCGCCATCTTGCGCTCCAGCATCCGTGAATTTCTGGTGTCGGAAGCCATGGCCGCACTGGGTGTGCCCACCACCCGCGCCCTCTGCCTGTATGTCTCGCAGAGCGAAACCATCACCCGCCCCTGGTATTCCCCCAACGCCCAAACCTGGGACCCGGACCGCATGGTGGACGAACCGGCCGCCATCACCACCCGCGTCGCCCCTTCTTTCCTGCGCGTGGGGCAGCTCGAATTATTTGGCCGCCGCGCCAGAGAAAACGCACACCCCAACGCCCTCGCCGAGCTCGAAGCCATTTTCCTGCATGTGCTCGAACGCGAATACCCCGAGCTCGCCGCACACCTCAGCCAAACCGCAGCCACCCTTCACGACAAAGTTTTGGCCGTTGCACGCGAGTTTGCCGTGCGCCTCTCGCAACTGGTTGCGCACTGGATACGCGTGGGCTATTGCCAGGGCAACTTCAACAGCGACAACTGCGCCCTGGGCGGGCGCACGCTGGACTACGGCCCTTTCGGCTTTATCGAAGCGTATGACCCCGCGTTTCAAATGTGGACAGGCGGCGGCGAACACTTCTCCTTCATGAACCAGCCCATGGCCGCCATGGAAAACTTCAGAATGTTCTGCGTCGCCCTCGTGCCGCTGCTGCAGCCAAACGAAAGCGCGATTCAATCCCTGCAAGCCATACTGAATGAACTGCCGGGCATCATGCAGCGCGAAATGAACCGCATGTGGGCAAGCAAAATGGGCCTTGCCGAATTCAATGCCGCACTTTTCACCGAGCTGCATCAGCTAATGGCAGAAACCCCGGTGGACTACACCCTCTTCTGGCGCGAGCTTTCAAACCTGCCCACGCAAGTTGCCGCACTGAAACCCAGCTTTTATGAAACCCGCGGAGCCTATGCGCAAAACAGGGCGGCAATCGATGCACGCTGGGATGCATGGCTGCAAAAATGGCACCTCGCTTTGCAACAAGAAGGCCGCAACCCCACGGACATCTCGGCAGCCATGAAGCGAACCAACCCCAAATACATCCCCAGGGAATGGATGCTGGTAGAAGCCTATCGCAGCGCCACAGACAGCGGTGATTTCAGCCTCGTGCACAATTTGCACGAAGTATTTGCCGACCCCTACGGTGAACAATCCGAAGCGGTGGCAGCCCTGTATTACAAAAAGAAGGAAGAGAAGTTCTTTAACCTGGGCGGCACGTCACACTGCAGTTGTTCGTCGTAGGCAGCAAGGTTTC
>JBFMCW010000007.1:0-92053 GCA_040754275.1 Pseudomonadota bacterium | reverse complement strand
TTTGCCGACCCCTACGGTGAACAATCCGAAGCGGTGGCAGCCCTGTATTACAAAAAGAAGGAAGAGAAGTTCTTTAACCTGGGCGGCACGTCACACTGCAGTTGTTCGTCGTAGGCAGCAAGGTTTCTAGTGTGTTGCATCCATTGGTTGAAGCCAGTCAAAAAATAAATGGGCTCTGAGCTAACCCGGATTCCACGGACAGGTTAATCAGACCCCTTTATTCCAATCGACTCCGCCCCAATGGGGATATCAGATGTTTCAAGCCGGCCGTGTGCCCTTGCACGCAGGATACTGCGTGCATCCCCAGAACTCGTTTCCAGCGTTCTGGCCGCGCTTGGCCGTCCGCTTTACCATCGCGCTCTGGCAAACCGGACACATGGGCACGCTGGAATCCGGTGTCCTCGCGGTATTCAGTGCCGCAGCCGGCCTTACTTCCCGAATCAGTGCATGAAGCTCTTCGCCATCCACCAACTCAATGTTTCTCCCAGTGGCAAAGGCCCGGGCCTCATCCGTGAATACGCCGGACGTGATCACAAAGCCGCCAGTTGCGCCTTGCGCAGCCATCACGCCATACAGTTCGCGAACTGTGCTCACGCCCACCTTGTATGCCTTCCACTGCTTGCACTGAACAAGAAAGGTTTCCCCATCCTTCTTCAGAGCCAAGTCGACGCCACCATCGGCACCACCGCCACCGGTCTCCGACACAACATAGCCAGTGCGCCGAAAAACCTCGCCTACCAACGCTTCGAATTCCTGCCAGCTCATATTGTTGAGCGCGCCTCGATCAGGGCTTGCAGCCACCTGCATGTGCAATGCTTTGCGCTTGAAGCGGCCATAGGCAGATATGGCCGCGCCAATCGTGAACACGAATGGCAACAGATATTGGCCAACTGAAGCCAGCGTCTTAAAAAGACCCTGGCTGATTACCTCGCCCATCTTTCCAGGCTGGGCAACTGCCGTCACCTCACTGGCGGCAATGCTGTGCAACCAGACATACGAAATAATCGCGAGCACCACGCCAACCCACCACGGAAGCTTGCCCGTAATTTCAATCAAAGCTTCAACAGGATTTTGTTTGCGACGTGCCAATGGACTCTCCTGATTGCGACAACGCTCATAAGTCGACAGCGAATTATGAGGGCCCGGTGCCTTGCCGGTTGAATGAATATTGTTAGCGTGACTGAAACTTGACGGAGTGCAAAAGAGGACTTATTGTCCGCATAAATTCCCAGAGAGAAAACTCATGGCAACAGTTCTGACCACCGGCCCCGATACTGAAACTACTTGGGAATACCTTGCTCAGGCCCGAAAACACTACACACAAGCCCAGATCGCCCAGCGTCTTGATGTGGACATCCGCACGGTGCGCCGCTGGGAAGCTAGACAAAGCCCCATCAAGTCATACCTTGTACCCGCATTACAGCGCATGTTGCCCTTTGAATCACCAGCGCAGAGCAATGAAGGGTTTGCTTTCATCGATCTCTTTGCAGGTATTGGGGGTATCCGGACAGCGTTCGAAGGCATCGGAGGGCACTGCGTATTTACGAGCGAATGGGATGGTTACGCTCAAAAGACCTACTCAAGAAATTTCCAGGATGGGCACCCGATCGCAGGCGATATCACGCAGGTGCAGGCTGACGAGATCCCCGACCACGATGTGTTGCTTGCTGGATTCCCGTGCCAACCCTTTTCAATTGCCGGGGTCAGCAAAAAAAATGCATTGGGACGGGCACACGGGTTCGCCTGCGAAACGCAGGGCACGCTATTCTTCGATGTCGCGCGCATTATTGAAACCAAACGTCCACGCGCATTCCTCCTGGAAAACGTCAAAAACCTTATGTCCCATGACAAGGGTCGCACCTTTGATGTGATCCGCCGCACATTGACAGAAGAACTCGGCTATCACATCCATTGGCGTGTCATTGACGGCGCACACTTCACCCCGCAGCACCGTGAAAGGATATTGATCGTAGGCTTCCGGGAATCTGTTGCTTTTGATTTCGATGCCTTGCCCCTCCCCCCGAAAGGCGGGCGCACCCTTGTCGATATCCTGCACCGCACTGACGGAAGTGAACCTGAATTACCGTGGGATGAAGGCCGCTTTTTCGATCACGCCAATAAGCGGGTGCAGCCCAAATACACTCTCACTGACAAGCTGTGGCTTTATCTGCAGAACTACGCCGAAAAACACCGGGCCAAGGGAAATGGGTTCGGATTCGGGCTTGTAGGGCCAAAGGATATTACCCGGACCCTCTCTGCCCGCTATTACAAGGATGGTTCGGAAATACTTGTCGATCAGGGTAAACGCAAGAATCCCCGGCGGCTCACGCCACGCGAATGTGCAAGGCTGATGGGCTTCCCTGACACATACAGGATTCCTGTTTCGGACACGCGCGCATATAAACAGTTTGGAAACTCTGTCGTTGTCGATGTCATGACACATGTCGCAAAGCTGATGCAGCCTTTCCTTGAGGCCGATGTTCTAGAGCCTGAATTGCCACTCCGCTACGCCACAGCCTGAGGAACGAGCATGCCTCCGCAATACTGCGTTCCTGTATCCAACTGGATGCCTAATGGCTGATGTCGTTGATCCGGCCACGCGAAGCCGGATGATGTCGGGTATCAGAGGCAAGAACACCCGTCCCGAGATTGCCATCCGAAAGGAAATGTTCAGGCGTGGATTCCGTTACCGCCTCCACGCGAAGGAACTCCCGGGAAAACCTGACATCGTTTTTCCCCGTTTCCGTGCAGTGGTCTTCGTACACGGCTGTTTCTGGCACGGACACGACTGTCCTCTTTTCAAATTGCCCTCGACCCGTCCCGAGTTCTGGAGGGAGAAAATCGACCGCAACAGGCAGAACGATAGGAAGACCATTGATGCCCTGCTCTCTTCCGGATGGCGGGTAGCCACCATCTGGGAATGCTCGATGAGGGGTAAGAAGGAAAGGGAACTGTCGTCCGTTGTCGACGTATTGCAGTCCTGGCTGGAGAGCATTGAGAAAACCCTAGATATCAGGGGTTAGACCGGCATTCGCAGGGACGCGAGCCCCTCACTCGACAATCATGCCCTCGACCAACTGATGCTTGTCAGCAGCCAGTATCCGTTCTGAGAGCTTTATGTCGGAGAGGTCAAGCCCTTCCAGGTCACCCCACGGCGTTTCCATGCTCAGATTTTCCTGCAGTCGACTCTGGCGGAAACCAGTGCTGACGCGATGTCCCCCGGAAATGACACCAAGTCCCTTAACAGCGGCTTGCCGTTGATGTTCGTGATTGCCTTGGCAGGAGCGCCTGTTGCGGCCAACGTCGCACCAGGCATGTAGATGGCAATGAACCCCCGGTATAGGTAGGAAGCCGTTCTGTTTGCAGACCACTCCTTTACGTCATCGAACAACCCCCAGCCGATCGTCGGTGTCAGCAGACTCCCGGTTCCGCTGGCGAGAAGACGTTCCTTCGCCTTGTAGCTCTTGACCGAAACTGCGAGGTCATAGGGGTCACCGGAAACCAGGATGTCGCCAATCCATTTCCAATCCTTTCCGAAGCGCCGATAGGAAAAGCCGGCGTGAGTGCTCCGAAGTTGTTCCAGAGCGAGGGAACAAAGGCGCTCGCTTATCGTTCCCGTTGTTCCTTCATTGACCGGAGTAGCCGCATGGACTCCCGCCAGGTGGGAGATGATGCGTGGAATGGCAGAGTATTTCGTTGCTGCGTTAGCTTTTAACAACCCCAGTGCCGTGTAGGCATCATTCAGCAGGGTATCGGCTATCGTCGGTCTCGGCATATCGGCTATTGTCTTGTCCTGTGAGCGTGTCACAACCCTTCATGTACCATTCCGCGAGGGTAACAGATCAGTACGGACTGGCACATGAAAAGCGGCTATCTCTCAGAATTCTTCTCGGGCGTCGCGTTGAAGACGCTGAGCGCTGTCGAAGCTGACCTTGTCAGGTCGCACCAGCATGAATTCAACGGTGTTGAGGGCTTGAAGAAGCTTTTCGGGCAGGCTACGGGAAAACAAAAGTTCGATGCGAAGTTCATCTATTTGACTGACCACGACAACGAGCCAGTAATTTCCGAGGGCTTTCTTACCTGGTACGACGCTAGGGAAGCTCATCCGATACGTTCGGAGCATCGTCTCTACTTTCCCACTACGGAGGTCTCCAACTATGCTGCCGAAGGTGATCTGCTAGTCATCGGCAGACGCCAGGATGGCTCCGTACTTGTGGTTATTGCTGAAGCAGAATCGACGGTCGCAAACCAGCTAAGGTGGCTCTTCGGCTTTTCAGACTTTGTACATCCCGGATTCTCGGTCAAGGCTGAAGCCGAATCCGATCAGGTCAAGCTCGAATTTGCATCCCGCCTCATCCTTGACGAAATCGGCGTAGTCCAGGATGAGGAGGCCCCGAACTTCCTCGAGATCATGCTGGACAAATTCGGAAAGCAGTTCCCGTCAACCAAGGTCTTCTCAGACTTTGCACGTAACACTATTGCCGGCCTTAATCCCCACGACGATCCGGATGCAGTCCTTGTAGCGTGGATGGAGCGCGAAGAGGTACTGTTCCGGACCCTCGAACGCCACATCGTCGGGGACCGTCTGATTGAAGGGTTCGCCAATGATGTTGATGGTTTCCTTTCCTACTCCCTCTCGGTTCAAAACCGCCGAAAAAGCCGAGTGGGCAGCGCGCTGGAAAACCATCTCGAAGCGTTGTTTGTCAGGCTTGGGGTCAGATATGACCGTACCAAGACTACAGAGAACAAATCGAAACCCGACTTTATCTTTCCGGGCATCGATGAATACCGCAATTCATCTTTCCCTACGAACAGGCTCACAATGCTCGGGGTCAAATCGACCTGCAAGGATCGTTGGCGTCAAGTTCTTGCAGAGGCCGACAGGATCAATGAGAAACACCTGCTTACTCTCGAACCCGGTATCTCGACAGCCCAGACTGATGAAATGCGGAGCAAGAGACTGTCTCTCGTTCTTCCAACTGCGCTACATAGCACCTACACGCCCACCCAACAGCAATGGCTCATGAGCATCACCGACTTTATCAAAGTGGTAAAGCAGAAGCAGTAGCTAGGGACTGTGCGCCGAGTCGCCAATGGCGTGAGCCTTGAAGGATACAAATTGGCTGAAGGGACAAGCGTCGGGCCCACGGGAACAACTGAGACTGCCAACCGGTTTCAACGTCTGGCAGCACCAGTTCACCCCAGCGGCCCCGGCGGCTGCCAGATCCCATCCCACGCGGCCTGCGCTTGCACCCGCACCCGCTCGGGCAGCGTGAGCTTGCGCTGGTAGCTCACCTGCAGCACCCTGCCCTGCCTGGCGGCGGCGCGGATGATGTCGTCGCTGGTGGCGAGTTCGTCGACCAGGCCCAGCTCCAGCGCCTGGCTGCCGAGCCAGGCTTCGCCGGTGCCGACCTGGTCCATGTCGAGCTGGGCGCGGCGCTCCTGCACGAAGTCGCGAAAACGCGTGTGGATGGCTTCCAGTTCTTCGCGCAGCTTGGCGCGGCCGTCGTCGGTGTTTTCGCCGAAGATTGTGACGGTGCGCTTGTATTGGCCGGCGGTGAACTGTTCCCAGTCGATGTTGCGCGCCTGCAGCCAGCGGTGAAAGTTGGGCAGCTGCGCGATGACGCCGATGGAGCCGATGAGGGCGAACGGCGAGGCGACGATCTTGTCCGCGGCGGCGGCCATGAGGTAGCCGCCGCTGGCGGCGACGGTGTCGACCAGGGCGGTGAGCGGCAGCCTGGCGTCGCGCAGGCGCAGCAGCTGGGCGGCGGCGAGGCCGTAGCGGTTGACCATGCCGCCGGGGCTTTCCAGCCGCAGCAGCACGGCGTCGCCGGGCTGGGCCACCTGCAGGATGGCGGTGATTTCCTCGCGCAGCGCGGCCACGGCCGAGGCGCGGATGTCGCCCTTGAAGTCGATGAGATAGGTGCAGGGCTGGGCCTCGGCCTGCTGGCGCGCCTTGTGCTCGGCCTTGCGCTGCTTCATCAGCTGCTTGTAGGCGGGCTTGGCCAGCCGCGCCGCCTCGATGCGGTCGCCCGCGGCTTCGAGCTGGCGGTTGATGTCGGTGACGGCGATTTCGCCCAGGTGCCGGGCCTTGCGGCGCGACAGCAGCACCACCGCGGCAATGATCGCGACGACGGCCACGACGAGGGTGGCGGCCTGGGCGAGAAAGAGCGCGTAGTGGGAGAGGAAGTCGTTCATGCTGGGGGGTCCGGTGGGTGCCTGGGTGGAGCAAGGTTCATGTTCAACCCTAATGTTTGATTGGAGACTTGTTCAAGCCGCTCATGGCTCACGCGTTGAGCGCCGAGAGAAAGTGTTCTGCCGTCATGATCGAGCGGGCAAATTGATTGTGCAGGCTGAGCAAATCGCTTCGTTCTCTCAATTACCCGGCACATCCTTCCAGTCCACGACCTTGAGCCCGGGCACCTGGGAGAAGGCCCGATCGGCGCTAACCAGCATGCAGTCGTCGGCGAGCGCGTGCGCGGCGATCAGCAAATCCATCGGCGCAAGCGGTTTGCCAAGCGAATCGAGTTCGGTGCGCAGCGTACCGTAACGCTCGGCGCACGCGGATGTCCATGGGCGAATGTCGCTGGCCAGAAGCAGGTTCTCGATCAGGCTGCGCAAGTCAGCATGAACCGGACGGCGCGCCAGACCGAAACGTAATTCGGCTTCGGTGATGACGGACAGGCAGAACGAGCGTTGTTCCAAAATCTGGCTAAGGCGTGCGGCCTGCCCCTTGACCAGCGCCGAAACGGCGTTGGTGTCGAGCATGAGCACGGCGCTCATGGCCAGTCACGCTCGCTGTGCGGGCCATTGTCGCGCAGGTCGTCGAGCGCGCTGAATTCTTCCTTGGGAATGCCGGGCAGCAGGCGGTCGCGCAGCTTCACCCAGTCTTCGAACTTCTTGTTGCGGGGACTCAGGATGACGTCGCCAGTGACGGGGTCACGGCGGATGAGCACTTCCTCGCCTTCGAAGCGGA
The DNA here is from genome assembly GCA_040754275.1 of Pseudomonadota bacterium. GTDB lineage: Bacteria > Pseudomonadota > Gammaproteobacteria > Burkholderiales > Thiobacillaceae > Thiobacillus. The sequence continues at coordinate 85,077 of JBFMCW010000007.1, read as the reverse complement.
ATTCAGCGGGCAGGCGCACGGCCTGACTGCGCCCGTTCTTGAAAAGCTTGGCGGTTTGCATGGCTGGCCTCCTTTCGCGTCGATGATATATACCGTGTTGTATACCACTGATGCCCGCAATGCTCAAGCCCTGCGTAAGCCCGGCGACGGCCTGCAGTATTCCCTTGCCCCGCTACGGCGCATGGCTCACGCGTCGAGCGCTGCGAGAAACTGCTCTGCCGTCACGATCGGGCAAGCGAATTGAGTGTGCAGGCTGAGCAAATCGTTGTCGCCGGTCACCAGAAAATCCGCCTTGCCTGCCAGCGCCAACTGCAGGAACGGTTGATCGTAAGGATCGCGGCAGGGCGGGGTGGCTGGCGGCGGATTGGAGATGCGCACGGTGGCGCACCATGGCAGGTAGTCCGCCAGCAGTTCTTGCTGTTCTTCATCACTGAGCTTGAACTTGGGATACGCCATCACACGAATGAGCTCGGCCGTGGTGGCCTTTGAAACGAGCGGCAGGCAACGGCCGCCCTGCCAGGCATGGCGCAAGGGTGCGAGCCGGCCGTTTGCGAACACCAGGGCAGACAGCACCAGATTGGTATCGAGGACCACCCGCGGCGGGCGACTCATTTCTTGCGTTTGCCTGCCGGTTGGCGTGCCCAGTCGACGGCGTCGGCGATGTCCTGCTCGGTAAGCTCTAGCGCCGCCAGCTTGGCGCGTACGGCATCGGCGCGCTGGATGCGCACGGGGGTAAGGATCACTTGCCCATCCTTGGTCTGCACGTCGAAATACTCCACCTCGCCCAGCGCATTGGTCACGCTCTTGGGCAGAGTGAGCTGGTTCTTGGAAGTCATCTTGGCGAGCATGATAGGTCTATCCGTAAAGTAAGGTTTCCTTACAATAGCGCTAACGCGCGATAGGCTCAAGCCCATTTTTTCCCGCCCTCACAGCACCTGATTCACCTCGAACACCGCCTCGATCCCCTCCCCGTTCCACTGGTATTCCAGGTAGGCGGCATGCAGGCAGTTTTTGACGAGCGCGGTGCGGAAGGCGGCGAGGCACTGGCCGCCGGGGTGGCGCACCGAGGGGTAGACGATGCCGAGCGCGCCTTCGGCCCTCAGGCTGCGGCCGATGGACTGCGTGGTCGCGTAGTCGTTGGGGTCGACGATGCGCGGCTCGGTTTTGCTGGCTGCGCGCAGGTCGGCGACGCGGCCTTGCGCGTCGACGCTGTACAAGCGCATTTGCAGGCGCATCGGCGGCTCGCGCGTCGCGGCCATGAAGCGCGCCGAGTGGTAGCGGGTTTCGGCGATGGCGGTGTCACGGTGGCGCGCGCAGTAGAAAACGCCGTAACGGCCGTCGCTGAAGCGGCTGCCATGCGGGTTGAGATGGGTGAAGGCGGCCATGATGCAGGTGCTGCCGGGGCCGAACAGGCGTTCTTCCGGCGGCACCAGGCTGATGTCGCCGACTTCGTCGCGCAGGCGGTCGTTGGTCAGGGCTTCGAGCGCGTAGAGGGCGTCGAAATCTTCGGGGCGGGCGACGCGCTCGAACAGGCCCACGGCGGGAAAGCGGCTGGGGATGACCCGGTACGCCGGGCGCCACTTGATCGAGACCTTGGGGTAGCTCAAGCCCAGCCGCCTCGCTGGGCGTCGAGGTACTGGCGCACGGCGACGAGGTCGGCAACGTTGCCGCCCAGCATGCGGTCGAGCGCACTACGGCCGCCAAAGCCGGGCGCGGTGTTGGGCTTTTTCACCCAGGCGTCGGCCGCGGCGGTGTCGGGCAGCAGAATCTGCAGCGCCTTGTAGATGCCGAGCAGGTAGGAGAGCCGCTCGAGCGTGTCGCGCTTCAAGTCGGCGGATTCAGGCGCGGCCTTCCATTTGAAGAAGGTGGAACGGCCGGGCGCGCCGAGCAGCACCATTTGTTCGTCGGTATTGAGCCCCCAGTCGTGCGCGATGGCGAAGAACGCGCGCAGGCCGGCCGCGGAAATCTCGCGGGGGCTGGGCTTGGGCGGGGTTTTGACGGCGCGTGCGGGGGTGGGCATGGTGGTTCCGGTTTGAAACTTTATATGCAAGTTAGTCCATTTATGGACTTGTGGCAAGGCCGCCCTGCCCCGGCGCCCTGCTGCGCCACACGTCTGCCGCGCGCAATGAAAAAGGGCCGCAGCGCGGCCCTTTTGCACGACAGCCCCGGTGGCCGGGGCGCTGGCATCGCTTAGGCGAAACCTGGCTTAAGCGAAATTCGCTTCCGCGAAGCCTGCCTTAAGCGAAATTTGCTTCCGCAAAGCCTGGTTTAAGCGAAATTCGCTTCCGCGAATTTCCAGTTCACCAGCTTGTCGAGGAAGGTCTCGACGAACTTGGGACGCAGGTTGCGGTAGTCGATGTAGTAGGCGTGTTCCCACACGTCGATGCACAGCAGGGCCTTGTCGCCGGTGGTCAGCGGGGTACCGGCGGCGCCCATGTTGACGATGTCGACGGAGCCGTCGGCCTTTTTCACCAGCCAGGTCCAGCCGGAACCGAAGTTGCCGACGGCGCTGGTCTGGAAGGCTTTCTTGAAGTCGTCCAGAGAACCCCACTTGGCGTTGATGGCATCCGCCAGGGCACCGCTGGGAGCGCCGCCGCCGTTGGGCTTCATGCAGTTCCAGAAGAAGGTGTGGTTCCACACCTGGGCGGCGTTGTTGTACACGCCGCCGGCGGGGGCGGATTTGACGATGTCTTCGAGCGATTTGCTCTCGAAATCGGTGCCCTTGATGAGGTTGTTCAGGTTGGTGACGTAGGCCTGGTGGTGCTTGCCGTAGTGATATTCGAAGGTTTCCTTGGACATGTGCGGTGCGAGCGCGTCCATGGCGTAGGGCAATGCGGGCAGGGTGTGTTCCATGTTTGATCTCTCCATCGTTTTGATTGCGGATGACGAATCATAACGCCCCCAAGGCTTCGCCTGCGTGACAGCCTTGCTGGCGAAAGGGTTTCGAAGGCGCCAAAGAAAAAGGGCCGGCATGACCCGACCCTGTTTCCCTGATTTTGTTGGTCGGGGCGAGAAGATTCGAACTTCCGACCCCCTGCACCCCATGCAGGTGCGCTACCAGGCTGCGCTACGCCCCGACGAAGCCCAAGATTCTAGCAGAGGAGCCGCGTTCGGCGGAAGTCCGTCAGCCCAATATTTTCAGAATGGCGACAATTTCTGCGCGCACTTTGGCGGCATCGAAGGCGGGTGCGGCAGGCTTGGGCGCGGCCTTGGCGGGCGCGGGCGACGGGTTCTCGGCATCCAGTTCCAGGCGCTGCCGCGCGCCGCTGATGGTAAAGCCTTCTTCGTAGAGCAGCTCGCGAATGCGGCGGATTAGCAGGACTTCGTGGTGCTGGTAGTAGCGGCGGTTGCCGCGCCGCTTGACCGGGCGCAGCTGGGTGAATTCCTGTTCCCAATAGCGCAGCACGTGTGCCTTGACGGCGCACAGCTCGGACACTTCACCAATGGTGAAATAGCGCTTGGCCGGAATCGGCGGAAGTTCACTCCGCGCTGGGCGTTCCAACTTGGGCGCCTTCGACTTGCGACTTCAGTTTCTGGCTGGCGTGGAAGGTGACCACGCGGCGAGCGGAGATGGGCATTTCCTCGCCGGTCTTTGGGTTGCGACCGGGGCGCTGGGGCTTTTCGCGGCACTGGAAATTGCCAAAGCCGGACAGCTTGACGATGTCGCCCTTTTCCAGCGCGAGGCGGATTTCGTCGAAGAAGGACTCGACGACGTCTTTCGCTTCGCGTTTGTTCAAACCCACTTTTTCGAACAGCAATTCGGCCAGATCAGCTTTGGTGAGGGTGGTCATGGTCGTTGGCGGAAGGTGGCAGGATAGGTGCGTGTCGTGCGCGCCGCGGTGCACCTCAGGTGCGCAACCGGGCATTGCATTGACGTAGCGCGGCGTCGACCAGTTTGTGCACGGCGTCTTCCACTTCCTGATCCGTCAATGTGCGTTCAGTATCTTGCATAACTACCCGGATTGCAAGGCTTTTTTGGTTTTCCGGGACGCCCTTGCCACGGTATTCGTCGAATACGTCGATGGCGCGCACGGCCTTGCCGGCTGCGCCGCGCAGCGCTTCGAGCAGATCGCCCGCGGGGGTGTGCGCGTCGAGCACGAAGGCGAGGTCGCGCCGCACCAGCGGGAAGCGCGAGAGGCCTGCATGACGCGGCAGGCTGCGCCACACCAGGGCACGGGCGTCGAGTTCGAACAGTACGGGCGCGGACGGCAGCTCGAAACCCTGCACCAGGCGCGGGTGCAGGGCGCCGAAGCGGCCCACCGCCCTGCCCTCGGCCCAGATCTCGGCGCACTGGCCGGGATGCAGGGCGGGATGGCTGGCGGGGCGGGCGTCGAGCGCCTGGCCGCACAGGCGTTCGAGGTCGCCTTTCAGATCGTAGAAATCGACGCGGCGCGCGGGGGCACCCCACTGTTCGGGCACGACGGGACCGTAGGCCAGTCCGCCGAGCTTCATGGGCTGCTCGTCGAGCGCGGCGTAGGTGCGGCCGAGCTCGAAGATGCGCACGCGGTCCTGCTGGCGGTTGAGGTTGTGGCGCAGGGTTTCGATGAGCCCGCCCCACAGCGTGGTGCGCATGGCCGAAAGCTGGCTGGCGATGGGGTTGGCCAGCGGCAGCGGGCGTGCGTCGGGATCGAGCGCGGTTTCCCACGCGGGGTCGACGAAGCTGTAGGTGATGACTTCCTGGTAGTCCAGCCCCACCAGCGCAGCGCGCAGGGTGTCGTCGGCCAGCCGGGTTTCGTCCTGCGGCAGCATGCGCGAGGGCGCGGCGGGCGGCTGCGCGGGAATGGCGTCGTAGCCGAAAAGGCGCACGGCCTCCTCGATGAGGTCTTCCTCGATGGCGAGGTCGAAGCGGAAGCTGGGCGGGGTGACGACGAGGCTGTCGTCGCGGCGTTCGACGCCGGCGCCCAGGGCATTGAAACCGCGCGCGACCTGCTCGGGGTCGAGCGCGAGGCCGGCCACGCGCGCCAGGCGCGGCAGGCGCAGCACGATGGGATCGCGGCGCGGCAGCTCGGCGCCGGCTTCGACGATGGGGCCAGGCTGGCCGCCGCAGATGTCGATGAGCAGGCGGGTGGCGCGTTCCATGGCCTGGCGTACCGCGGCGAAATCGACGCCGCGCTCGAAACGGTGCGAGGAATCGGTCGAAAGCCCGAGCCGGCGGGCGCGGCCGGCGATGGCGGCGGGGGCGAAGAAGGCGGCCTCGAGCAGCACGTCGACGGTGAATTTTTCCACGCTGGTGGGCTGGCCGCCCATGATGCCGGCGAGCGCGACCGGGCCGCTGGCGTCGGCGATCACCAGCATGTCGGGGGCGAGTTCGGCGGTCTGGCCGTTCAGCAGTTCAAGCTTTTCGCCGGCCCGGGCCATGCGCACCTGGATGCCGCCCTGCAGGCGCGACAGCGCGAAGGCGTGCATGGGCTGGCCCAGTTCGAGCAGCACGTAGTTGGTGATGTCCACCGGCGCCAGCAGCGGACGGATGCCGCTGCGTTCGAGGCGCTCGGCCATCCAGCGCGGGGTGGGCGCCTGGGCGTCGATGCCGCGCACGGTGCGCGCAAGGTAGCGCGGGCAGGCTTCGGGCACCGCAACGCTGACCGGGACGCTGTCCTGGATGGTGGGCGCGACGGGCTCGATCTGCGGCAGGCGCACCTCGGCACCGGTGATGGCGCCGACTTCACGCGCCAGGCCCGCGAGCGACAGGCAGTCGGCGCGGTTGGGCGTGAGTTTCAGGGTGACGAGCGTGTCGTCGAGGTTGAGGTAATTGCGGAAATCCTCGCCCACGGGTGCGTCGTCGGCCAGCACCATCAGCCCGTCAGCGTTGCCTTCGAGGCCCAGTTCCCTGGTGGAGCACAGCATGCCGAAGGATTCGACGCCGCGCACCTTGGCGACCTTGATCTCGATGCCGGGGAGTTTGGCGCCGGGGCGCGCGCACGGCACTTTCAGGCCGGCCGCGGCGTTGGGCGCGCCGCACACGATGGTGACCGGGCTGGTCTCGCCGACGTCGACCTGGCACACCCGCAGGCGGTCGGCATCGGGATGCTTCTCGGCGGAGAGGATTTCGGCAACGACGATGTGGGTGAACGCGGGCGCCGCCGGTTCCAGCGCTTCGACCTCGAGGCCGGCCATGGTGAGGGCATGGCCGAGGGCAGGCGTATCGAGCGCGGGATTGACCAGGGTGCGCAGCCAGGCTTCTGAAAATTGCATGAGGAAGCGCTCCTAGTTAATTGAATTGTTTAAGAAAACGAAGATCGTTCTCGAAGAAAAGCCGCAGATCGTCGACACCGTAGCGCAGCATCGCCAGGCGCTCGACGCCGAGGCCGAAGGCGAAGCCGACGTAGCGTTCGGTGTCGATGTTCACGTGCCTGAACACGTTGGGATGGACCATGCCGCAACCCAGCACTTCGAGCCAGCCGGTGTGCGAGCAGACGCGACAGCCTTCACCGCCGCAGATCACGCAGCCGATGTCCATTTCGGCCGAGGGCTCGGTGAAGGGGAAGAACGAGGGGCGGAAACGTACCGGCAGGTCGTCGCGCTCGAAGAAGTTGCGCATGAAGTCGGCGAGCACGCCTTTCAGGTCCGCGAAGGACACCGACTCGTCGACCCACAGGCCTTCGACCTGGTGGAACATGGGGGTGTGGGTTACGTCGGAGTCGCAGCGGTAGACGCGGCCGGGCGCGATGATGCGCAGCGGCGGCTGGTGTTTCTGCATGAAGCGCACCTGCACCGGCGAGGTGTGGGTGCGCAGCAGTTCGCCGCTCTGGAGATAGAAGGTGTCGTGCATGGCCCGCGCCGGGTGATCCTCGGGAATGTTGAGCGCGGTGAAGTTGTAGAAATCGGTCTCGATCTCGGGGCCGGTGGCGACCTCGAAGCCGATGGAATGGAACAGCGCCTGGATGCGCGACAGCGTCTTCGACACCGGATGCAGGCCGCCGCGGCCGAGTCCGCGTCCCGGCAGGGTGACGTCGAGCGTTTCGGCGGCGAGCTGGCGGTCGAGCTCGGCCTGCTGCAGGGCCTCGCGCTTGTCCTTGAGCGCGGCTTCGACGGCCTGCTTGGCCTCGTTGATGCGCGCGCCGGCGGTCTTGCGCGCCTCGGCGGGCATGCCGCCCAGGGATTTCAGCAGTTCGGTGAGCTGGCCGCTCTTGCCCAGGTAGCCGGCCTTGACCTGTTCCAGTGCCTGCAGGTCGGCGCAGCCGTGGATGGCGGCGAGGGCCTCGGCGACGATTTCATTGGGTGTGCGCATGGCGAGTTTTTCCGAATCTCACGCAAACAAAAAAAGGCCTTTCGGCCTTTTTTTGTCGTTACGTCGCCGCTTACGCGGCGAGTTTGGCCTTGACCTGGTCGACGATCTTGGCAAAGCCGTCCTTGTCGAAGATCGCGATGTCGGACAGCACCTTGCGGTCGACACCGATCTCGGCACGGCTCAGGCCGTTCATGAAGACGCTGTAGGTCAGGCCGTGCGAACGGGCAGCCGCGTTGATGCGGGCAATCCACAGGGCACGGAACTGGCGCTTGCGCTGACGACGGTCGCGGTAGGCATACTGGCCCGCCTTCATCACCGCTTCGTTGGCGATGCGGAAGACGTTCTTGCGGCGGCCGCGGTAGCCCTTGGCGGCGTCGAGGATTTTCTTGTGGCTGGCGCGGGCGGTAACGCCCCGTTTCACGCGTGGCATGGTCGGTCTCCTTTATGCGTAGGGCAACATCCGCGCAACCGCCTTGTGGTTGCTGGCGTTGACGGTTTCCATCCCGCGGAGCTGACGCTTGCGCTTGGTGCTCTTCTTGGTGAGGATGTGACGCATGAAGGCGTGCGAGCGCTTGAAACCGCCGCCGCCCAGCGCGCGGAACCGCTTGGCGGCGCCGCTCTTGCTTTTCATCTTGGGCATGATGCTTTCCTTTTATGTCATGTGGCCAGGTGACGCCGCGACGCGGCATGCTTTACCTACCCGACCCCACTTGTGCGGCGCGTTTCATCCGTTGCCGGACCGGGACGCGCCGTCCCGCCAATCAAACCATCAAGGCCAGCCGTGTCAGGCCTTGGCTACGGCCTTCTTCTTCGGTGCCAGCATCATCACGAGCTGGCGGCCTTCCATCTTGGGGAACTGCTCGACCACGCCGTATTCGGCAAGATCGGCTTCTACCCGTTTCAGCTGGGCCATGCCGATTTCCTGGTGGGCCATTTCGCGGCCCCGGAAACGCAGCGTGATCTTGGTCTTGTCGCCTTCTTCAAGAAACTTGATCAGGTTGCGCAGCTTGATCTGGTAGTCGCCTTCGTCGGTACCCGGACGAAACTTGATTTCCTTGATCTGCACCTGCTTCTGCTTGAGCTTGGCTTCGTGCTGCTTCTTGCTTTCCTGGTACTTGAACTTGCCGTAGTCCATGATCTTGACCACGGGCGGTTGCGCCGTCGGCGCAATCTCCACCAGGTCCAGGTCTGCTTCTTCCGCCTGACGCAGCGCATCGTAGATTTTCACGATGCCAAGCTGTTCGCCTTCCACACCGACCAAACGCACCTCGGGAGCTGTAATTTCGCCGTTGATGCGTGTCTGCTTCTTTTCTGTCGCGATGAGCCGTTCTCCAATATCAAAACCCGGCGCAAGGCGCCCGGGCTAACCCGGCCAAAATAAATAAATAAGGCGCGGGACACTGCCCCAACGCCTTGTTTGACCGCCCTTATTGGCGCGTCTGAATTTCGTTCTTCAGGCGCGCGATGAAGTCATCCAAACCCAGCTGCCCCAGGTCCTGGTTGCCCCGGGCGCGGACGGAAACCGCGTCGGCTTCCATTTCCTTGTCCCCGACAACCAGCAGATAAGGCAGCTTTTGCAAGCTATGTTCGCGGATTTTATAGGTAATTTTGTTGTTGCTCAAGTCGGACATCGCGCGGATGCTGGCCTGGCGCAGCCGTGCTGTGACTTTTTCCGCAAATTCGGCCTGTTTGTCGCTGATGTTGAGCACCACGGCCTGTACCGGCGCGAGCCAGGTCGGGAAATTGCCGGCGTGATGCTCGATGAGGATGCCGATGAAGCGTTCCATCGAGCCCAGGATGGCGCGATGCAGCATGACCGGGATCTTGCGGCTGTTGTCCTCGGCGACGTATTCGGCGCCCAGGCGTACCGGCAGGTTGAAATCCAGCTGGATGGTACCGCACTGCCAGAGACGGCCGAGCGTGTCCTTGAGCGTGAACTCGATCTTGGGCCCGTAGAAGGCGCCCTCCCCCGGCTGCAGGTCGAAGGCGAGGCCGTTCTTTTCCAGTGCGGCAGCCAGCGCCGCCTCGGCCCGATCCCAGGATTCGTCGGAGCCGACGCGCTTCTCGGGCCGGGTCGAGAGCTTGACCAGCACGTCGTTGAAGCCGAAGTCGGCGTAGACCTTCTGCAGCATGACGATGAAATCGGCCACTTCCTGCTCGACCTGCTCTTCGGCGCAGAAGATGTGGGCGTCGTCCTGGGTAAAGCCGCGCACACGCATGATGCCGTGCAGCGCACCCGACGGCTCGTTGCGATGGCAGGAGCCGAACTCGGCCAGCCGCAGCGGCAGCTCGCGGTAGGAATGCAGGCCGGAATTGAAGATCTGCACATGTCCCGGGCAGTTCATCGGCTTGACCGCGTAGTCGCGGTTTTCCGAGGCGGTGGTGAACATGTTGTCGCGGTAGTTGTCCCAGTGGCCCGATTTTTCCCACAGGCTGCGGTCCATCACCGCCGGCGTGCGCACTTCCTGGTAGCCGTATTCGACGAATTTCTGCCGCATGTACTGCTCGATCTGCTGCCAGATCACCCAGCCCTTGGGATGCCAGAACACCATGCCCGGCGCTTCGTCCTGCATGTGCAGCAGGTCGAGCTGCTTGGCGAGCTTGCGGTGATCGCGCTTCTCGGCTTCTTCCAGGCGGTGCAGGTAGGCCTCGAGGTCTTCCTTCTTTGCCCACGCGGTGCCGTAGATGCGCTGCAGCATGGGGTTCTTCGAATCGCCGCGCCAGTACGCGCCGGCCAGCTTCATGAGCTTGTAGGCCTTCGGCAGCTTGCCGGTCGACGGCAGGTGCGGGCCACGGCAGACGTCGAACCAGTCGCCTTGGCGGTAGATGCTGAGTTCCTCGCCCTCGGGGATCACCTCGTCGATGATCTGCACCTTGTAGCTTTCGCCCAGGTCGGCGAACACTTTCTTGGCGGCCTCGCGCTCCCAGACCTCGCGCTGGATCGGCAGGTCGCGCTTGACGATCTCGTCCATGCGCTTTTCGATGGCGACCAGGTCTTCGGGGGTGAAGGGGGTGTCGCGCGCGAAATCGTAGTAGAAACCCTCCTCAATTGCCGGGCCGATGGTGACCTGGGTGCCCGGATACAGCTCCTGCACCGCCTGCGCCATCACGTGCGCGGCGTCGTGGCGGATGAGGTCGAGCGCCTCGGCGTCCTTGGCGGTGACGATGGCGAGCGCGGCGTCGGATTCGATGCGGTAGCTGGTGTCGACCAGGCGCCCATCGACCTTCCCGGCCAGCGCGGCCTTGGCGAGGCCGGCGCCGATGCTGGCGGCGACTTCGGACACGGTGACGGCCGATTCGAACTGGCGGACCGAACCATCGGGTAGCGTGACGTTGACCATGTTTCAGACTCCGGAAATGAAAAAAGCGCGGGCCGGCCGCGCTTTTCGATTACAGAAAGATGCAGAAATGCCTGCAGACAGCAATGCGCCGGTGTTTATCCAGTGACTTCCTTGCTAGTTCGCGGTGACATTTCGCAACCTCCAGAGGTCATCCCGACCCGATGAATATTTGGTAGGCGCGATTGGACTCGAACCAACGACCCCCACCATGTCAAGGTGGTGCTCTAACCAGCTGAGCTACGCGCCTAATGCGGGGCGCATCATAACCGAAAGCGCGCGCGGCTGTCGAGCGAACACGGCTTTTTTCGCGCAATTCAGGCCAGCGGCCAATGCCGAAGAATCCGGTAATGCAGGCCATCCGCCTCGGTGCGCGACGCAATCAATACGAAATCCCCAGCCCGCCAGCGCACCGGTACGCAGGAAGGCAGCGCACCGCCGGCCGTGTTGCGCAGCAGGGTGACATGCGGAACGAAGGGTTTGGCATCGAAGGGCACGCCCGCCTCCTTGAGCACGCCGCGCAGGCATTCGGCCAGCGCAAGCAGTGGCGCAGATGGCGTGCTGCAGCCCAGCCAGCCGATACGGTTGTGCTGCCAGCAGCCGGCACGGTCGAGCAGCAGATCGAAGGCGTCGGCGCGAATGGCTTCGATGCGCGGCAGCAGCGCATCGCGCATTTCTGCCGGGGTGTCCCCGAGGAAGGCCAGCGTCAGGTGCAGGGTGTCGGCGCGCATGCGGCGGCCACCCCAGTGCCGGTGCAGCCACTTGCCGGTGCGGTTGAGGGCGTCGCGCGTGGCATCGTCGGGCCACAGCGCGAAGAATAGGCGTTGCGTTTCCGGCTGCGCCGGGTCGGGCGCGTCAGCCACGTACGATCAGGCACACCGCCTCGGCGGTGATGCCTTCGCCGCGCCCGGTGAAGCCGAGTTTCTCGGTGGTGGTGGCCTTGACGTTGACGCGGTCGATACTGACGCCGAGGTCCTCGGCAATGTGCGCGGTCATGCGTGCGATGTGCGGCGCCATCTTCGGTGCCTGCGCGATGATCGTGGCGTCGACGTTGCCGGCAGTCCAGCCGCGTTGCTTCAATTGTTCGGCGACGCGCCGCAGCAGGATGCGGCTGTCGATGTCCTTGAATTCGGCGCTGGTATCGGGAAAGTGGCGGCCGATGTCGCCCAGCCCGGCCGCACCCAGCAGCGCGTCGCAGATGGCGTGCAGCAGCACGTCGGCGTCGGAATGGCCGGCCAGCCCCCGCTCGTAGGGAATGTCGACTCCGCCGATGATGCACTTGCGGCCTTCGACCAGCGCGTGCACGTCGAAGCCGTGGCCGATGCGGATGTCAGGCATTGAGTTTCCCCAGAATCATGCCGGCCAGTTCCAGGTCCTGCGGGTAGGTGACCTTGAGGTTGCGGCTGTCGGATTCGACCAGTCGCGGCTGCAGACCCAGTTGCTCGATGGCCGAGGCTTCGTCGGTCATGTCGCTGCCGGCGGCACGCAGCGCCTGGGTGAGCATGCCGTGACGGAACATCTGCGGCGTCTGTGCCTGCCACAGGCCGGCGCGCGGCACGGTGGCCTCGGCGCGTGCGCCGCTTGTCGTGTCGGCTGCGGCACGCTTGAGGGTGTCGGCCACCGGGACGGCGAGAAGCCCCCCCACCGGATCGTCGGCGACTTCGTCGAGCAGCTTCGCCAGCATGTCGTCCGGCAGGCAGGGCCGCGCGGCGTCGTGCACCAAAACCCAGTCATCCGGCGAACAGATTCTGGAGATCGCGTCCAGGCCGTTGAGCACGGTTTCGGCGCGGGTCACACCGCCGCAGCGCAGGACTTCGATGCGCTCTTCCCAACCCTGCCATTCATAGTTGTTCCAGCGCTTGTCGGTGGGCGACAGCACGACGAAGATGCGCGCGATGCGCGGCTGGCGGGCCAGCACCATCATGGCGTGCGCGATCATGGGCACCGCATTCAGATCGAGGTACTGCTTCTCGATCATGCCGCCCATGCGGGTGCCGGAACCGGCGGCAGGAATCAGGGCGTAGAAGCTCATGCGTCGCCGCCCGGCGCGAGTACGTCGCGGTTGCCATTCGACTGCATCGCCGAAACAAGGCCGGCGCGTTCCATGTCCTCGATCATGCGCGCGGCACGGTTGTAGCCGATGCGCAGCTGGCGCTGCACCGACGAGATCGAGGCGCGCCGCGTCTTCAGGACGTAGGCGACGGCCTGGTCGTAGAGCGGGTCGGCCTCGGCGCCGGCCTCGCCGTATTCGCCGCCGCCCTCGCCGCCTTCCTCGGGCGATTCGAGCACGCCTTCGATGTAGTCCGGCTCGCCGAGTGCCTTGAGGTAGTCGACCACGCGATGGACTTCGGCGTCCGAGACGAAGGCGCCATGCACGCGGTTGGGCAGGCCGGTGCCGGGCGGCAGGTAGAGCATGTCGCCCTGCCCGAGCAGCGCCTCGGCGCCCTGCTGGTCGAGAATGGTGCGCGAGTCGATCTTGCTGGAGACCTGGAAAGCAATCCGCGTGGGAATGTTCGCCTTGATGAGGCCGGTGATGACGTCCACGCTCGGGCGCTGCGTGGCGAGGATGAGGTGGATGCCGGCGGCACGCGCCTTCTGCGCCAGGCGCGCGATGAGCTCTTCGACCTTCTTGCCGACGACCATCATGAGGTCGGCCAGCTCGTCGATGATGACGACGATCATCGGCATGGTGTCCAGCGGCTCGGGATTGTCCGGGGTGAGGCTGAAGGGATGCGTGAGCGGTGTGCCGGCCTTCTTGGCGTCGCGCACCTTCTGGTTGTAGCCGGCGAGGTTGCGCACGCCGACCGCCGACATCAGCTTGTAGCGCCGTTCCATCTCGGCAACGCACCAGTTGAGCGCGCTGGCGGCCTGCTTCATGTCGGTGACCACCGGCGCGAGCAGGTGCGGGATGCCTTCATAGATGGACAGCTCCAGCATCTTGGGATCGACCATGATCATGCGCACGGCAGACGGATCGGATTTGTAGACCAGCGACAGGATCATGGCGTTGACGCCGACCGACTTGCCCGAACCGGTGGTGCCGGCGACCAGCAGGTGCGGCATTTTTCCCAGATCCGCCACCACCGGGTTGCCGGCGATGTCCTTGCCGAGGGTGACGGTGAGCGGGCTGGCGCTGTCGGCGTAAGCCTGCGAACCGAGGATTTCGGACAGGCGCACGATCTGCCGCTTGGGGTTGGGAATCTCCAGCCCCATGGTGTGCTTGCCGGGGATTGCCTCAACCACGCGGATGCTGATGACCGACAGCGTACGCGCGAGATCCTTGGCCAGGTTGACGATCTGGCTGCCCTTCACGCCCACCGCCGGCTCGATCTCGTAGCGCGTGATGACCGGGCCGGGCGAGGCCGACACCACCTTCACCTCGACGCCGAATTCGGCGAGCTTGCGCTCGATCATGAGCGAGGTGAATTCCAGCGCTTCGGCGCTGGCGGTTTCCACCGCCTCGTCGGCGGGGTCGAGCAGATGCAGCGGCGGCAGGGGCGAATCCGGCAGATCGGAGAACAGCGGCGCCTGCTTCTCGGCCACTGCGCGCTCGGACTGCGGGACTTCCTTGACCACGGGTTCGATGCGTATGGGCGGCGCTTCCTCCAGCTTCTTCTTCACCACCGAAACCTTGGCCTCGCGCTTTTGCAGCGCCACCTCGCCCAGCTTGCGGTCGCGGTAGGCCTGCCAGGTTCCAATCGCCCGCCACCAGATGCGTTCGAGCCAGCCGCCGGTACGTTCGACCATTTCCAGCCAGGACATACCGGTAAACAGGCTGAAGCCCACCGCCATCAGCAGCAACAGCAGGAGCGAGCCCCCGGTGAAACCGAGCAGGGCACCGGCACCGGCACCCACGCCCAAACCCAGTACGCCGCCTGCGGTATCGGGTAGTGCCGTCGACCAGTGCCAGCCGCGCAGCCATTCGATACCGGTGCTTGCCGTCAGCAAGAGGCCGAAGCCGCCCAGCCGCAGGGCGCGCTGGCGTCCGCCGGTTATGGGCGTTTCGTCGAGATGGCGGAAGGTGTGGATGACATAGCCCGCAGCCAGCAGCACCCACCACCAGGCGGACAGTCCGAACAGCATCAGCAGCAAGTCGGAGATCCAGGCGCCGGCGCTGCCGCCCAGGTTGCGCAACGGGCCGCCGTCGCCGGTGGTGGAAAACCCCGGGTCGGCCAGATCGTGCGTCGCCAGGATGGCCGCCAGCAGCAGCGCGGCGAAGCCCACCAGAATCGCCCGCGCCTCGCGCAGCAGGCGCAGCATGCGGGGCGACATCGGAGTGGGCGTGCGGGAAGCGGGACGGGCCATGGGACCGGAAACTAGTGCAGAGTCTCGCAAATGACCTGACAGGATGAAAGCGATGGATTTTTTCGCCAGGCAAGGCGCAATCCCGCAGCCATATTGGACATATGGCAAGGGGGTGCAACACAGCATGGTGGAATAAGACGCGGTTTCATGTCGAGGTATTTGCGAGACACTGCACTAGCAGCCTTGAAGCGAGCGAAAGTGTCCCGATTATAAGGGGCATCCCCGACTGGCTGCGTGGAATTGGCGCAAGCAAGTTTGGTTAGAATGCCCCCTTCGTATCTTCCCTTCGTCCGGACTAGACCCCCATGAGCACCCAACATCACAAACTCGTCATCCTCGGTTCCGGCCCCGCCGGTTATTCCGCTGCCGTGTACGCTGCGCGCGCCAATCTCTCGCCCGTGGTCATCACCGGCATGCAGCAGGGCGGCCAGCTCATGACCACCACCGAGGTCGATAACTGGCCCGCCGACGTGGACGGCGTGCAGGGCCCCGAGCTCATGGACCGCTTCGAGCGCCACGCCAGGCGCTTCAACACCGAAGTCATCTTCGACCAGATCCACACCGCCAGGCTCACCGAAAAGCCTTTCACCCTGATCGGCGACGCCGGCACCTACACCTGCGACGCGCTCATCATCGCCACCGGCGCCTCGGCCATGTACCTGGGCCTGCCTTCGGAGCAGGCCTTCATGGGCAAGGGGGTGTCGGGCTGCGCCACCTGCGACGGTTTCTTCTACAAGGGCCAGGACGTGGCCGTAATCGGCGGCGGCAACACCGCCGTAGAAGAAG
This sequence comes from Pseudomonadota bacterium, assembly GCA_040754275.1. GTDB lineage: Bacteria > Pseudomonadota > Gammaproteobacteria > Burkholderiales > Thiobacillaceae > Thiobacillus. Next base: position 69,420 of record JBFMCW010000007.1, on the reverse strand, counting down.
CGCTGTATCTGGCCAACATCGCGAAGCACGTGACGCTGGTACACCGCCGCGACACCTTCAAAGCCGAAAAGATCATGGTCGACCACCTGATGGAAAAGGTGAAGGAAGGCAAGATCACGCTGGCACTCGACAGCACGCTGGACGAGGTGCTGGGCGACAAGACCGGCGTGACCGGCATGCGCATCAAGAGCACCAAGGACGGCAGCACCCGCGACATCGCGCTGACCGGCATCTTCATCGCCATCGGCCACAAGCCCAACACCGCCATCTTCGAAGGCCAGCTCGAACTCGAAGGCGGTTATATCGTCACCCGCTCGGGCCGTGCCGGCAATGCCACAGCGACCAACATCGAAGGCGTGTTCGCTGCAGGCGACGTGCAGGACCACATCTACAAACAGGCCGTGACCAGCGCGGCCTCCGGCTGCATGGCCGCGCTCGACGCCGAGCGCTACCTCGACGCTCTGGGCAAGGCCTGAGCGTCTTCCTGATGCGGTCATCCGCATGAAACGCGCCCGCGGCAGTGCGCTCGCTCCCGCCTCTTTCGAGGCGCTGGCGCGCGTGCGCCGTGCCTTGCGCGTGCAGGCGGACCAGCCTGCCGTCCTGCATCAAGCGCCCCACAAGCCCAAACCCCAGCCCGACGGCGCCCTGCTGTTCCGTCGCGCCATCGCCGACGTCGTGCCTCTGCCGCCGTCGGACCGGGCCGAGCTGAAGCCCCCCCGCCCCAGGCCGCTGGCCCGCCAGCGCCAGGCCGACGAACGCCAGGTGCTCGTCGACGCCCTCGCCGACCCCTGGGACTGGGAGGCCGCCGTCTCCACCGGCGAGGAGCTCTTCTTCGCGCGTCCCGGCGTGCCTGCCGCCGCCATGCGCAAGCTGCGGCGCGGCGGCTGGGTGATCAAGGCCGAACTCGACCTGCACGGCCATACCGGCGACGAGGCGCGCGTGGCGGTAGCCGCCTTTCTCAACCGCTGCGTGCGCACCGACCGCCGCTGCGTACGCATCATCCACGGCAAGGGCCACGGCTCCAGGAACCGCCTGCCCGTGCTGAAGAACAAGGTACGCCACTGGCTCACGCAGCGCGAGGACGTGCTGGCGTTCTGCCAGGCCCGTACCGTCGACGGCGGCGCCGGCGCCGTCATCGTGCTATTGAAATCGTCATCCTGAGGAAACTGCCATGAGCGACCCCATCATCCGGGACTTCGAACTGCCCGCCACCGGCGGCACCGTATTCAAGCTGTCCGATCACCGCGGCAAGAACGTCGTCGTCTATTTCTACCCCAAGGACAACACCTCGGGCTGCACCCTCGAAGGCCAGGAGTTTCGCGACCTCTATCAGGATTTCAGCAAGGCCGACACCATCGTCGTCGGCGTCTCGCGCGACAGCCTGAAATCACACGAAGGCTTCAAGGCCGCGCACGGCTTCCCCTTCGAACTCCTGGCCGACACCGACGAAACCGCGTGCGAACTCTTCGGCGTGATGAAGCTGAAGAACATGTACGGCAAGCAGGTGCGCGGCATCGAACGCAGCACCTTCGTCTTCGACAAGACCGGCAAGCTGGTGAAGAGCTGGCGCGGGTTGAAGGCGCCGGGGCATGCGGCGGAGGTGCTGGGGTTTGTGCAGGGGTTGTGAAATTTGATCTGTGTAGTTGAGTGCTTCACTGGGCTGCTGACCGTTGGCCGGGCACCCCCGACCAACGCACTTCAACTAGCCACTCGCCTTGCTACTCGAGGCCGCATCCCCCTCCCCCTGCCCCCTCCCCTCAAGGGAGGGGGTATCCACGGAAGCAAAAAACCGCCCCACCACCTCGATCTTCCGCGTCCGCGTCATCGCCGGCAGCGCATCCAGCAGCAGGCGTCCATAAGGCTTGTCCGCCAGCCGGATGTCGCAGATCATCAGCACACCGCGGTCGGTCTCGGTACGAATCAGACGTCCGGCCCCCTGTTTCAGGGTAATGGCGGCATGTGGCAACTGGTAGTCCATGAAGGGCTTGCCGCCGCTTTTCTCGAGGTGCGCAATGCGCGCGGCGACGACGGGATCGTCGGGCGGCTGGAAGGGCAGTTTGTCGATGACGACGACGGAGAGCGCGTCGCCGGGCACATCCACCCCTTCCCAGAAACTCTGGCTGCCTAGCAGCACGGCGTTGCCGGCCTGCTGGAAGCGGGCGAGGAGTTCGTTCTTGGGCGCGTCGCCCTGTACCAATAGCGGATACTCCCAGCCGCGGAACTTGAACGCGGCGTCGAGCAGGGTGCGCGCCTTGTCCAGTGCACGCAGGCTGGTGAAGAGGATGAAGGCGCGGCCACGGCTGATTTCCAGTACAGGCAGCGCGGCGTCCACTACGGCTTCGGTGAACTCGGAGGTGTTGGGCGCGGGAAGGTTCTGCGGCACGTAGAGCACGCCCTGGCGCGGGTAGTCGAAAGGGCTGTCGACGCTGAGGGTGTCGGCGTCGCCGATGCCGAGGCGCGTTTTCAAATGTCCGAAATCGCCGCCGACGGAGAGCGTGGCCGAGGTGAGGATCCAGGCCTGGGCACGTTCGGTGAGCCTGGCGCCGAACTGGCTGCCGACGGACAGCGGCGTGGCGTGCAGCAGCAGGGAACTCATCGTGGTTTCGACCCAGTGCACGCGCGGCTGGGCGGGATCGTCCTCGCGCTGCCAGTTGGCCAGCATCGCCTGCACGGCCTGCGAGCGTTCGAAGCAGTTCTTCAGGTCGGCATCGCGTTCGGCCTGGGTTTCGAGCAGGCGCGCCAGTTCGCCGAGGCTGTCGGACAGGCGGGCCAGTGCGTCGGGCCATCTGTCGTAGCGCCCCAGGCCGGCGAGCGTGGCCTTGACCGGACTCTGCGGGAAGGCCAGACGCGCGTCGCGGGTGGCCTTGGCAAGATCTTCCGCCGCGCGGCGCAGGGCCGGGAAATCGCCCGCCTTCACAGCCGCCAGCCGCTTGGTGTCGCCGGCCAGATCGAGGAGCTGGGCGGTGGACAGCGTCTGGCCGAAGAACTGCGCGGCGGTTTCGGCGAGCTGGTGGGCCTCGTCGAGGATGACGGTGTTGCACGCGGGCAGGAGTTCGGCCACGCCTTCATCCTTGAGCCAGAGGTCGGCGAAAAAGAGGTGGTGGTTGACCACGACCACCTCGGCGTCGAGCGCGGCCTTGCGCGCCTGCATCACGAAGCATTCCTTGAAATGCGCACAGTCGCTGCCCAGGCAGGTGTCGCGGCTGGACACGGCGTAGTGCCAGGCGTTGGCATCCTCGGGGATGCCTTCGGCCTCGGCGCGATCGCCGCTGGCGGTGGTTTCGGCGAAGCGGGCGATCTTCTGCAGCCAGGCCGCGTCGTCGCGCTGGGTGAAACGGCCGTCGGCGAGGTTGCGCTGCAGGTGGTGATGGCAGACGTAGTTGACGCGCCCCTTGAGCAAGGCGATTTTCACTGGCGACTTGAGGGCGCGCCGCACGGCCGGCAGGTCGCGGTGAAAGAGCTGGTCCTGCAGTGCCCTGGTACCGGTGGAAATCACCACCTTTCCCCCCGACAGCAACGCGGGAATGAGGTAGGCCAGGGTCTTGCCGGTACCGGTACCGGCTTCGGCCAGCAATACGCCGTTGTCGGCGATGGCACGCTCGACCGCTTCCGCCATGGCGAGTTGCTGAGGGCGCGCCCGCCAGCCGGGCAGGGCCGCAGCGCAGGGGCCTTCGGCGGAAAACAGGTGTTTCAGGTCGAACATGGCTGGAATGATGGGGGTGACCGCAGTGTATCACCCGTCTGCCTGCCCCCTTCAGTTGGGTCCGAATCCAGCCGTTAGTTCCACAGATTCAGCACGAAAAGAACACCATGCGCCTTGCCCTGCTCTGTTTGCTGTTCTGGCTTCTGTCCGGCGCACAGGCCGCCGTCGTCACGCAAACGCTGCGGCCCGGCATCGTCGCCAGCGCAAGCTATCTGGTAGGCGACCGCGACAAGCCCGCGGTGCTTCTGCTGCATGGCTTCCTGCAAACGCGCGAGTTTCCCACCGTCGCCACGCTGGCCGGGGGCTTGCACGATTCCGGCTACACGGTGCTCTCGCCCACGTTGAGCCTGAACATTCCCATGCGGGCCCAGAGCCTCGCCTGCGAAGCGATCCACAAGCACAACCTCGGCGAGGACGTGGACGAGATCGCGCGCTGGGTTCTGTGGCTCAAGAAGCAGGGGCATTCCACGATCGTGCTGGCAGGGCACAGCTTCGGCAGCCTGCAATTGCTGGCCTACCTGTCCGGACGGCCGGATGCTGCGGTGAAGGGCTATATCGGCGCCTCGCTGATCGGTACACAGATCGGCAACACCCTTGACCGCCGCATGCTGATTGCGCAACTGGAAGAACAGGTACGCAGCACGCCGCGCGCGCTCGTCAGCCAACCGCTGTCGTTCTGCCGCAAGTACACGTCCACTCCGTCCGACCTCCTGAGTTACGTACGCTGGGACCAGGCCCGCACGCTGGCGGCGCTGAAGCAGATTCGCCTGCAGACCCGGCTCATCATGGGCGATGCCGACGGCATGGCCGGACATAACTGGATCAAGGCCCTGCAGCATGTGCAGGCCCGGATGGTACTGGTGAAGGGCGCCAACCACTTCATGGATGGCGAGCATGAGTTCGACCTTCTCGAACATACGCTGGAATTCCTGGAGCACATTGGAGGCGCATCCGCGTCATGAAGCGCCCTGTTTCCATCTCGATCAAGCAGATCGCGCTTGCGCTGGTGACCGGCCTGCTGGTGATGGTGAGCTTCATCGGCGGTTTTGCCGCCTGGCAGACGCGCAATGTGTCGCGTACGCTCGAACGCAGCAACCTCGAGGCCGCGCAGTCCGAACTCGTGGCTGCAACCGAGCGCCTGTTCCGCCGCACGGCAGCGCAGGCGAGCCAGCTCGCGCGCTGGGACGAAACACGCCAGCAACTGGTTCTGCCCGAGTACTACACCTACTGGCGCGATCAGCGCGTCTACGAGGGCGGCATGCTCAACAGCCGGCATACCCGTGCCGGACTCTACGACACCCTGGGCCAGCTGCTGGCGCCCAGCCCTGCACGCCACAGCCTGCCCGACAAGCTGCCGTACAGCGTGACGCCATTCGAGCCCCGATCCTGGATTGCCAACGAAGACGGCAGCTTCATCTACTACCATGCGTTTCCGGTCTATAGCGACGAGGCCCAGCGCGGCCTGCTCGGCTACGGCCTGATCCGGGTTGACTTCATGGCCGAGCTGCTCGAACGCGAGAACTTCCACTTCATCGACATGGCAAGCGTTGCGCTTGCCCTGAAGCCGGGCGAAACTATGTCGCCCGCAGACCTGGGCTCGCGCCTGGCATTCGAGGCACGCGCAAACCCCAGCCAGGCAAGCTTCCAGCGCATCATGTCGAACACGCTGCTGGCCCTGTTCGTATTGCTGGCAGGCACTGCGCTGATTGCATTCATTGTCTACAACCGTGTGCTGGTACGCCCGCTGAAGCAGCTCTCGCGCGACATCGAGGCCATGCAGCAGGGACGCTTCAACCCGGCCTCGACACGCGGCCAGGGGATGCACGTCACCGAACTCGACACCATCCGGCGCTCCCTGCACGAATACCAGCTGCAACTGCGCGAACTACACGGCTCGCTCGAAAACCAGAACCGCGAATTCCGCTCGCAGGCACGCCAGGACGCCCTCACCGGTTGCTACAACCGGCGCGCCTACGAAGAGGACTGGGAGCGTTTCCGCGAGGAGCTGAAACATGCGCCGCAGGGGGTGGCCTTCCTGCTGTTCGACTGCGACCGCTTCAAGACGATCAACGACACCTACGGCCACGCCAAGGGCGATCGCGTTCTGACCATCATCGCCGATGCGCTGGTGATGGCGCTGCGCGCGAACGACCGCCTGTACCGTCTGGGGGGCGATGAATTCGCCACCTTCCTCGCACGCACGACTCCGGCCCAGGCCAAGCAGATCGCGCAACGCTGCCAGAGCCTGATCGAGGCAGCCGCCTTCGGCGACATCGGCATCAACGAACCGGTCGGCATCAGCATCGGCATCGCATTCTGCGGACCGAGCCAGCTGGAGCACATTGCCGAGCTGCCGAAGCAGGCCGATATCGCCATGTACACGGCGAAGCAGCCCGGACGCAACCGGATCGCGCTGTACGGCGAGGACACCGAGCGCGCGGCCCAGACCCTGGTCGCCAGCCGCGAAACCAGCGCCCTGTTCCAGGCGCTGGCCACGCCGGGCATGATCGAGATGCACTACCAGCCGATTCATGGCTTGCCGGACCGCAAGGTGGATTACTACGAGGCACTCGCGCGCATCCGCTACAACGGCGACCTCATCATGCCGGGCGCCTTTCTGCCGGTGATCGCCAGCCGCCGGCTCGAAACCGAGTTCGATCTTGCGGTACTCAACCAGGTGGACGCCGACCTCGAATCCGGACGCCTGCCAGCCAGCGTGGGAATATCGATCAATCTTTCGGCCCAGACGATCTCGCGTGCGGAAGTCGTGTCGCACCTGCTCGAACTGTCGCGCCACAGCGCGCGCCACCCGCTCATGCTGGAAATCACCGAGACGTCTCTGATCACCCAGATGGCGGAGGTCAGCACCTATCTCGAACTGCTGCGCACGGTTCACTTCCGCATCGCCATGGACGATTTCGGCACCGGATATTCGCCGCTGCGTTACCTCGTCGACCTGCCGGTGGACGTGGTCAAGTTCGACATCTCCCTGATCAGCAAGCTCGCGCATGACAACCGTGCCGCGCGCGTGGTTGCCGACTTCGCGCGCATGATGAGCGATGCCGGCTACTCCCTGGTGGCCGAAGGCGTGGAGACGGAAACGGTTCTGGCGCGCGTACAGGAACTGGGCATCGAGCACGTGCAGGGCTATCTGCTCGGACGCCCGGTGCCGCTCGAGAAACTGGCGGCGGACACCGGCGAACTGCCGGTACAGGCGGCGCACCGGGCCTGAATCTTCAGTGCTTTCCCGATCGCCAGATCGAGAGGATGATCCAAACGCTGTTGAAGAAGGCGATCAGGAAGCCGAGCAGGCCGAACAGGGGCAGGCCGAAGAGTTCAGGTCCGCCCTCCACCGTCATGATGATGCTCGACCCCACCACCAGGGAAGCCGTGAGGATGCCCATGGTCAGGCGGTTGCTCGCACGATCGAGCTGGTGGCCGAAATGGTCGAGCCGCTTGAGGTCGAGATCGACCTTGACCCGTCCGCGCCGTGCGTCACGCAGCAGGTGACGCAGGTCGCGCGGCAGGTCGGCCAGCACTTCCAGTGCCTCGCGCAGGCTCTTGCGGCCCCGCGCCATCAGGGCGCCGGGTGTGTAGCGCTGCTGGATGATGCGTTCGACGAAGGGCGTCACGTGGTCGATCATGTGGAAGCTCGGATCGAGCTGCTGGCCCAGCCCCTCCAGCGTGATCAGTGTCTTGAACAGCAGCGTGAGATCGGCGGGCAGGATGAGGTTGTTGTCGCGCATCAGCGCCGTGATGTCGTTCAGCAAGCCGCCGATCTTCACGTCCTTGAGCTGCAGGTCGTCGTAGCTCTGCAGCAGCTCCGCCACGTCGTAGGCGAGCCGATCCTCGTCCTGCACGGTGTCACCGCTCCAGTCGAGCAGCACCTGCAGCAGGCCCTGCTCGTCCTTGCGCGTCAGCGCGTGCAGCAGATCGACGATCTGGTTGCGCCGTGACTCGGTCAGCATGCCGACCATGCCGAAGTCGATCATGCCGATGCGGTTGTCGGCCAGGAACAGCATGTTCCCGGGATGGGGGTCTGCATGGAAGTAACCGTGTACCAGGACCATGCGTAGGACCACATCGGCCCCGCGCGACGCCAGCAGTTTCGGGTCGAGTCCTGCCGAGCGGAGCTTCTCGGGCGCCACGCCGGCAACACCCACGATTTCCTCCTGCACATTCACGCGGCTGTTGCTGTATTGCCAGTAGACACGCGGAATCTTCACCAGCGGGTCGTCTGAGAAATGGCGCGCGAACTGGTCGATATTGCGTGCCTCCTTGGCCAGGTCGAGCTCGCGATGCAACGAGCGGCGAAACTGCGAAACGATGTGCACGGGGTCGTAGCGGCGCAGGTCAGGCATCTCGCTGTCGAGCAAGCGGGCTGCGTGATCGAGGATGCGCAGATCAGCCCGGATCACGCCCTCGATACCGGGACGGCGGATCTTCACCACCACCGGCGTGCCGTCGTGCAGGCGCGCGCGATGCACCTGGGCGATGGATGCCGCCGCCAGCGGCGTACGATCAAAGGCAGCAAACACGGCATCCGGCTCGCCGCCGATCGCCGAGACGAGGTCCGCCTGCAGCACATCGTAGGGAACGGCCGGTACCTGGCTGTGGAGCTTTTCGAATTCGGCGATCCAGTGCGGCGGAAACATGTCCACCCGGGTAGCCAGCAACTGGCCCAGCTTGACGAATGTGGGCCCCAGCTCTTCCAGTGCCCGGCGGATGCGCACCGGTGCATCCAGATGCACGATCTCGCTGGTGCTGTGCCAGTGCAGTACGCGACCGGCGCGCTCCAGCACGCCGCTGATGCCGAGGATCCGCACCAGGTCGCCCCAGCCGTAGCGGATCATCACAGAGGCGATTTCGTGCAGTCGCGGCAGGTCGCGCACGACCGATAGGGTTTCCCAGAGCATGGCTGCTTTAGCGTGGCTGGCGTGTGATTGTGCTTATCGACGCGTGACGCACGCGCCTGAATGCCTGCAGTGTAGCCGCAAGCAGTTGGCGACGGGTACGCCGCCGGCAGTCGGTTCAGGAGCGCAGGCGTTCGCTCTGCCGTTTGAGCGAGTCGGACAGGGCCGCCAGTACACCGCTTGCCACCTGCGCCAGCCGTGCGCTGGCTGCGGTGGCGGATTCGCTGAGCCCGGCCTTGCCTGCCGCGCCGCCCGATCTCACGCCTGCGGCAAATTGCCGCAATGCATCCCCCACCTGCTCGCCGGTACGCGTCCCCGTGATCTTCAGGTGGTCGGCAAGCTGTTCGAGCTCCTCCCTCAGCTTGCCGCCGGACTGTTTCGCCGTCTGCCTGAGCGTCTCGACCAACTGCGATTCCAGGTCGCGCAACTGCTCCAGACTGGCCTTCAGCTCGTTATCCTTGAAGGCCCGGCCCTGCTCGACGGCTTCGTTGATGCTGTAGGAGGCCGCTTGGGCGGCACTGCCGATCGCGTCATCCAGACCGGAGACAGCCTGCTTCAGCCCTTCCTTCATTTCACCCCCGCGTGTGGCCAGACCACTGCCCACGCCCTCGGTGACCGCGCCGATCACCGCCCGCACGTCCTCGAGCGCCAGACGCCTCTCATGCAGGGCACGCGCCGTCAGTTCACGCACGCGCTCACGCAGATCCGGGGCAGCGGCAGCCTCGGCAGCCGCGTCCCGCAATTGCGCCATCCGGGCATTTTCTGGATGATTTGCTGCGGAAGCGTTCGGTTCTTCGTGGGTGGGGGTATCGCTCATGATGGATTCTCCTCGTTCAAGTGAAACCTGCTTTCGACCGTAGTGCTTTATCACTATAGACCCAGTCGATGAAGTCCATGCCCGTCCTGTTGCTCATCGCCCTGTTGTTCGCGCCTGCCGCCACGGCCGAACCGCCCGAGGACATCCCGATGTACGCCGTAAGCCTGGTGGGCAGCCCGTACCGGCTCGGCGGCGACTCGCCCGAAACCGGCCTCGACTGCAGCGGCTTCGTCGGCCATGTCTACCGCACAGCCCTCGGCGTCCGCCTGCCGCGCGACAGCCTGGCCATCAGTGACTCGACCCGGCCGCTGACTTCGGACGAACTTCGTCCCGGCGACCTGGTCTTCTTCAACACTCTCAACCGCGCGTTCTCACATGTGGGCATCTATCTTGGCGAAAACCGGTTCGTGCACGCCGCCAGCAGCCGCACCGGCAGCGTCGTGGTCTCGCGGCTCGACGAGCGCTACTGGCGCGAGCGCTTCGACGGTGCGCGCCGCGTCCCCCTGCCGGACAGCCCTGCACCAAGCAATTGAGCGCCCGCACCGGCTTGCGGCACGTGCACTCGCCGGCGCCCTCAGCGTTGCGGCCTGCGTGGCCTTCGCAAACGACGACCTGCTGTTCGAGAGCGCGGCGAATGTCAATGAAGGCCAATTGCACTTCCTGGACCAGCCTCCCGGAAAGCCGGTCCACCACCACCAGAACCGCATCCGCATCGAAGCCGACAGCCTCGTCACCGGCTGGGTCTCGCTTGTCCAGTGCCATGACAACCTGGACCCCGTGCCGCGCGCACAGATCACGTTTCGCGAAGGCTTCGTGCGCGACCTGCGCGTCGAATCCTCCCACGGCGTGACCGAGACCTGGATCGAGGGCGCGAGCGTGCAGCTCCGCCAGATCGGGCCGGGTTCGCGCGTATGCCTCGCCGCGCAGACGCGGGCCCTGCGCAATACCGGGAATGGCTATTTCAATCTCGTCAATGGCCCCTACATGCGCAAGTTTCTCGATGGCTACTACCCCATGCGCGTGACGCTCGACATCGACTACCCCCCCGATCTGCTCAGCTTCGTCGATGCCAGCCCCCTGCCCGTTCCCGGACAGGCATTCAGCGAGCAGCCCGGGCGGCTGCACATGGATGCCCTGTTCGAGGGCGAACTGCGCACGCTGGTGCAATTCACGCGGCCCTGACACGCGAGACGTGGATATTCCGCCCCCGATTATCCATATTGATAACGTTTCTCATTTTTAGTATTATTCCCGAATCGCTTATTCCCAGGATCCGTAACCATGAAAGCGTCATCCCTGTCCCGACTGTTTGCCGCCCTCGCGCTGTCTGCCGCTGCCCTGCCCGCCCTTGCAGAGGAAGTCACGGTCTACTCCGCACGCAACGAGCAGCTCATCAAACCGCTTTTCGACGCCTACACCAAGGAAAACGGCGTGCAGGTGAAGTTCATCACCGACAAGGAAGGCCCGCTGATGGCGCGGCTGAAGGCCGAGGGCAAGAACACCCCTGCCGACATGCTGTTGACGGTGGACGCCGGCAACCTCTGGCAGGCCAGCGCCGAGGGCCTCCTGCGTCCGATCAAGTCGAAGGTGCTCGATGCCAACGTGCCGGCCCACCTGCGCGATCCGGATGGCGAATGGGTTGGTCTGTCCGTGCGCGCCCGCACCCTGGTGTACAACACCAACAAGGTGAAGCCGGCCGACCTGTCCACCTATGAAGACCTGGCCTCGCCGAAGTGGAAAGGCCGCCTGTGCCTGCGCACCTCCAAGAAGGTTTACAACCAGAGTCTGGTGGCGATGATGATCACCGAGTACGGCGAGGGCAAGACCGAGGACATTGTCACCGGCTGGGTGAAAAACCTCGCCACCTCGCCTTTCCCCGACGACACCAAGGCGATGGAAGCCGTGGCCGCCGGCCAGTGCGACGTGACCATCGTCAACACCTACTACTTCGGTCGCCTGATGGACAAGAACCCCTCGCTGCCGCTGGCCATTTTCTGGCCCAACCAGACGCTCAAGAACAAGGCGGCGGGCGTGCACGTCAACGTGTCCGGCGCCGGCGTGACCAAGTACGCCAAGAATCCGGCCGGGGCGCAGAAGCTGATCGAGTGGCTTTCCTCCGACAAGGCGCAGAACCTCTTTGCCGACGTCAACATGGAGTATCCGGCCAACCCCAGGGTCAAGCCCGATCCCAAGGTGGCGGCCTGGGGCAGCTTCAAGCCCAATCTCATCAATGTGAAAGAAGCTGGCAGCCTGCAGGCCCAGGCCGTAAAATTGATGGATCGCGCCGGTTACAAGTAAAGAAGCCGTTTTGTCCGACACCCTCGCTGTCCCTGCAAAAACGCCCGCTCCGGGCGTTTTTGTTTTACCGAACAAGCGCATCCTGCCAAGCGGCTGGATGCTGCTTGCGCTTGCGGTGGCCGTACTGGTTCTGGTGCCGGTCGTCGTCACCTTTTCGTCCTTTGCCCATGTCGAGGGCGACATCCTGGCCCACCTGACCGAGTTCGTCCTGCCCGAACTGGTCGCCAACACACTGTGGCTGGTCGTCGGCGTGGCGGTGGGCGTCACGGTGCTCGGCGTCTCGCTCGCCTGGCTGGTCGCCATGTGCGATTTCCCCGGCCGCCGCCTGTTCGACTGGGCCTTGCTGCTGCCCCTCGCCCTTCCGGCCTACGTCACGGCCTTCGTCGCGATCGGCCTTCTCGACTTCACCGGACCGCTGCAGACCTGGCTGCGCGAAGGCTGGGGCATCACCGGCCTGCCGGAGATCCGCTCGCGCGGCGGCGTGGTCCTGGTGATGTCGCTGGCACTGTATCCCTACGTCTATCTCATCGCCAAGAACGCCTTCGCCACGCAAGGCGCCATTGCGCTGGAAGCCGCCCAGTCGCTGGGGTTGTCGCGCACCCGCGGCTTCTTCCGGGTGGCCCTGCCGATGGCCCGCCCGTGGATCGCCGCCGGCCTGATGCTTGCGCTGATGGAGACCCTGGCCGACTTCGGCACCATGGCAATCTTCAACTACGACACCTTCACCACGGCGATCTACAAGGCCTGGTACAGTCTGTTTTCCTTGCCGGCCGCCGCCCAGCTCGCCTCGATCCTGATCCTGTTCGTCCTGGTCGCGGTCGTATTCGAACAGCGCTCGCGCATGCAGATGCGCTATTCGGCAGTGGGACGCAACGCCGCGACAAGGCGTATCCGCCTCTCGCCCGGCCGGGCTGCGCTCGCTTTTCTCTATGCCGCCATTGTTCTCGCCGTGGCCTTCCTGATTCCGATCGTGCAGCTGGCACTGTGGACGCGCGAGATATGGGCAACCGACCTCGATGCGCGCTACTGGAGTTTCACCTGGCATTCCCTTCTGCTATCCGGCCTGGGCGCACTGCTCGTGGTGGCCGTGTCGCTGCTGCTCGCCTACGCCGGCCGGCTGCGCCCGGCCAACGCCATGCTGTGGACGCAACGTCTCGCCACCCTCGGCTATGCCTTCCCTGGGGCGGTACTTGCGGTCGGTCTGTACATTCCGGTCGCCGCGCTCGACAACTGGCTGATCGACAGCGGCCGTGCCTGGTTCGGATTCGAGGGCACGGAAGTCCTCAAGGGCACCCTGCTCGTCATGCTCGCGGCCTACCTGGTGCGTTTCCTCGCCGTAGGATTCGGACCCATCGACAGCGGTCTGCAGCGCATCACCCGCAGTGTCGACGAAGCGGCGCGCAACCTGGGGCTCGGCCCAGGCGGGCTCCTCGCCCGCGTACACCTGCCCATGCTGCGCGCCAGCCTGCTGACCGCGGCGACACTCACCTTCGTGGACATCATGAAGGAAATGCCGATCACGCTGATGACCCGCCCCTTCGGCTGGGACACGCTCGCCGTGCGGGTGTTCGAGATGACGTCCGAAGGCGAATGGGAACGTGCCGCGCTGCCTTCGCTCGCGATCGTCGTCGCAGGTATCATCCCCATCATCCTTCTGACTTGGCGCGGCTCGCGCGACGCACACTAGCTCATACATGGCAGAACTCGTCCTCGATTCGGTTTCGCAGTCCTATGGCAGGCGCCAAATCATCGCAGACCTGTCTTTTACCCTGCCCGAGGGCACGATCGGCTGCCTGCTCGGCCCGTCCGGTTGCGGCAAGACCACGGCGCTGCGCTGTATTTCCGGCTTCGAGGCCATCCAGAGCGGCGAAATCCGCATCGGTGGCGAGATCGTCAGTCGCCCGGGCTGGATGCTGCCGGCGGAGAAGCGCCGCGTCGGCATGGTATTCCAGGACTATGCCCTGTTCCCGCACCTCACCGTGACAGGCAACGTTGGCTTCGGCCTGCGCGGCGAATCGCGCGCAACGCAACAGGCGCGGATCGAAGAACTGCTCGATCTCGTCGGCCTGAGCGGGCAGGCCGGCCAGTATCCGCACCAGCTTTCCGGCGGCCAGCAGCAGCGCGTGGCGCTTGCCCGCGCACTCGCCCCACGGCCGCGCCTGATCCTGATGGACGAGCCGTTTTCCAACCTTGACGTCGAACTGCGCGAGCGCCTCTCGCTCGAGGTGCGCGACATCCTCAGGCGCGAGGCCACCACTGCGCTCATCGTCACGCACGACCAGCACGAGGCCTTCGCACTGGCCGACTGGGTGGGCGTCATGCACGAAGGCCGCATCCAGCAGTGGGCCACGCCCTACGACCTCTACCACGAGCCCGCCAACCGTTTCGTGGCCGATTTCGTCGGCCAGGGGACGCTGCTCACGGGCGAAGTCATCAACGACCATCAGGTGGAAATCGAACTCGGCGTGCTGAACGGCCACATTCCGGTGGAGTGCGATGCCAGCGGGTGCGACGAGTGCGTGCGCAGCTGCCACGTCGATGTGCTGCTGCGACCCGACGATATCGTCCACGACGACGACAGCCTGCTGCTGGCCGAAGTCGAGAACAAGGCCTTCCGCGGCGCCGAATTTCTCTACACCCTCAAACTCCCCAGCGGGCAGCGCGCCCTGTCGCTGGTGCCCTCGCACCACAATCACGCCATTGGCGAAAAGATCGGCATCAAGCTCGCAGTCGATCACGTCGTCGCCTTCCGCCGCGACTGAACCCGCCGCACCATGCCCCCCGCTCCCCTGCGCAGCCTGCTCTTCAATGTCGGACTGGGGTTCGCAGCGGTACTGCTGCTCATGCTGGCGGTCATCGGCCTCGGCGTCACACAGATGGCTTCGCTCAACGACGAGCTGGAGCAGGTGGTCACCGTCAACAACGTCAAGACCCGGCTTGCCTCGCGCATGCGCGACACGCTGCGCGACCGGGCCGTGCTGATGCACAACATCGTGGTATCGATCGATCCCTGGGAGAAGGACAGCCTGTTTCTCGAATTTCTCGATCACGGCGAGCGCTACGCCAAGGATCGTAGCCAGCTCCTGCCCCTGCTCGAATCGGACGAGGAGACGGCGCTGCTGCAGGAAATCGACAACGTCACCTTCCACAACCAGCCCGTGATGTTCAACGTGGTCGAGCTCGCCCTGAGCGACGACAACTACGGGGCACTGGTGCAGCTGCAAGGCCAGGCCATTCCCCTGCAGAATCGCCTGGTGCAGGCCCTCGACAACATGACCCGCCTGCAGCGTCAGGCGAACGAAACCGCACTCGGCAAGACCTACGCCGCCTACCAGGCGACACGCACCCTGATGCTGGTGCTGGGCGTCGTCGCCACGCTGCTGGCTGCGCTGGTCGCGGTACTCGTCGGCAGGCGCATGCTGATCCAGACCCGCCAGCTCGAAACCGAGAAGAAGAAATACCAGACGCTGTTCGAGACCAACTCCGACGCGGTGGTGATCCTCGACGACCACGGCTTCACCGATTGCAATCCCGCCACACTGTCGATGTTCGGCATGCAGTCGGTCGAGCAGTTCCTGCGCACGCCGATCCCGCAGCTCGGTACCAGCGTACAGGCCAACGGGACGCTGGCATTCGACCATGCCATGCAGGCCATCGACCGGGCACGCACAACAGGCCATGCCACGATGGATTGGCGTGCCCGACGGGTCGACGGTTCCGTGTTCGAGTCGGAAATCGCACTCCACGCCATGCAGCTCGAAGGCCGGCCGGTGATCCAGGCGATCATGCGCGATGTTTCCGAACGTCGCGCCGCCGAGGCCGCCAAGGAGTCCGCACGCGAGGCCGCCCTGCAGATGGCACGCGCCAAGTCGGAATTCGTCGCCAACGTCAGCCATGAAATCCGCACGCCCATGCACGGCATCCTGGGAATGGCGGGCCTGCTGCTGAAGACGCCCCTCGACGGTCAGCAGCGTGACTATGTCGCCACGCTGAAAAGCTCGGCCGAGAGTTTGCTCACCATCATCAACGACATCCTCGATTTCTCGAAGATCGAGGCCGGCAAGCTCGTCATCGAACGCGTCGCGTTCTCGCCCGCCGAGCTCGCACGGGGCGTGGTCGCCCTGTTCCAGGCCCGCGCGCTGGAAAAGAATATCGCGCTGAAGCTCGTCCTGCCGGACGACCCGCCGCTTGCGCTGCTCGGCGACCCTACCCGCATCCGGCAGATCCTGCTCAACCTCATCGATAACGCGATCAAGTTCACTCATCGGGGGGCGGTCGAGCTGCGTGTCGATTTCGAGTCCGTGCATGACGAGATCGGCTGCCGGTTCAGCGTGCACGACAGCGGCATCGGCATGCCCCCGGAAACGCAGGCGCGCCTGTTCCAGGCATTCTCCCAGGCCGATTCGTCCACCACCCGGCGCTATGGCGGCACAGGTCTGGGGCTGGCGGTGAGCAGCCAGCTTGCCGAACTCATGGGTGGGCGCATCGCGGTGGAAAGTGCGCCGGGCGCGGGCAGCCGTTTCACGCTGATGCTCCTGTTGCCGCCAACCACCCTGCCGCTCGCCGAACTCTTCGCCCCCACACCGATTCGACTGTCCGGACGGGTCCTGATGGTCGAGGATCACCCGGTCAACCAGAAGGTTCTGGCCCACCAGCTCGGCGAAATGGGACTGGCCTACACGGTCGCATCCGGTGGCAGGGAAGCGCTGGAGCAGCTCGCGAGGGAACGCTACGACCTCGTCCTGATGGACTGGCAGATGCCGGAAATGGATGGCCTCGAAGCCACCCGGCGGATCCGCCAGCTGCCCGGTGCGACCGGCCATGTGCCGATTGTCGCGCTGACCGCAAATGCCAGTGCGGGTTTCCGCGAAACCTGCCTGGCGGCTGGTGCAAACGATTATCTTTCGAAACCTTATACCGAGACCGCGCTTGCGGCGCTGCTCGACCAGTGGCTGCCTGCCAGCCCTGCGGAATCGCAGTTGCTGGACCGCGAGGCACTTGCCGCACGCTACCCGGGCAATCCGCATCTGGTGGACGAACTCGCGGCCGTTTTCACCGAAACCACCGAGGCCAGTCTCGCGGCCCTGAAAACCGCGCTCGAAGCAGGCGACGCCGGGGCCGTCCGCAAGGAAGCGCATGCCCTGCGCGGCGCGGCGGCCAGCGTGCGCGCACACGCCGTGCAGGAGCGCGCAACACGCATCGAGGACTGTGCCGCAGAGGGCAACCTCGAAGCCGCTCGCAGGGAATGGACAGCACTCGACACGCTTTTCCGCCGCCGGCCCTGATGTCTCATTCCTGATGTCTCATTGACGTATGCGCGATCGCGCGTACGATGAAAACCATAATTCGACCAATGAGGAGACCCGCCATGATGCGCCCCGCCCTGCTCGTCCTTGCCGGCCTGTTCAGCCTGTCCGCACAGGCTGCCGACCCCGCCGCTCCGCAGGCCACCCCCCGCCCGATGCCGCTCCCGCCCCTTCCCTGGATCGGCTATACGCAAACGCCATATGGCCCTGTGCTCATCCAGCAGGCGCCGCCGCCGCCCTATCGCGACTACCAGATGAACCGCATCCTCAAGCCCGAGGAGAAAAAACGCTGGCTGCAGATGGCCATGCCGATGATGGCGAACCTGATGCAGATGGACGCGCGCGAGGCGATGAACTATTTCGCCGTCAAGTACAAGGCCAAGCCCGGCATCAGCTTCGACGAGGTGGTCGAATCGATGATGCTGCGTGCCAACCAGGTCAACCTCAAGTTCGTCGGCAGCAATCTCATGTGGAAGGATTTCAAGGCCGTTCTGAACGACGACACCGCGCCGCGCGTCGAAGTGTTCAGTTTCTGCGACATCGCGGTTGGCCGCGACCTGTTGCGCATCATTCCCGAAATGGCCGTGTTCCTGCCCTGCCGCATCGCGGTCATGGAGGACGCCGACAAGAACATCTGGGTCATGATGCTCGACTGGGACGTGACCTGGCTCGACATGGCCGGCAAGCACATGGGCATCACGCCCGAACTGCGCAAGGGTGCCATGGATATCCGCGAAAAGATGGACAGCGTCATGCGCGCAGGCGCCAACGGCGAACTCTGAGACCGATTCGCCGTCCGCGTGCCCGTGCAGCCGGGCATGGATTAAAGATTGCACGACGAATCGCCGTAGTTCCCCCTGTAGCAATCTGGGTTCTACGCCGGTTCGCCGCATTCCCTGGATTGCGTCGTGTTCCACTCATCGACGGATTCAGCATGAAAAGCTCCCGTTCCATCCCTGTTGGCGCTGTATTTCTGGTTCTTGCGCTTCATGCCGGGGGCGGTGCGTACGCGCAGTCCGAGCCCGCATCCGGGGTATCCGACGACAGCCTGAAGGCAACCGGCGAGCGCATGCGCCAGACCGGCCAGCAGTTGCAGAAGGACATTCAGCAGCGACTGGAAAAACTGCGCCGCGAGCGCGCGGCCCTGCAAGCAAGGCAGGTGGAAGAACGCAAGCGGGAGGCCGAGCGCGCGGCGCAGCAAGCCGAGAAGGACCGCGCGGCACTTGCCGCGACCCGGGAAGCCAAACAGCGCGAGGCTCTGGCTGCGGCACAGGAAAGGGCCCGCCGCGAGGCCGCCGCCCGCGCCGCCGAAGCCGAACGCACATTGCAGGCCGAGCTGAAGGCGAAAGACGAGGAGGAAGCCGCGCTCGAACGCGCGCAACAGAAATCCCTCGACGCCTACAAGGCCGGCACCCAGAAGAACAAGCTCGGCACGCAGACCCAGTTTGGCGTGGACTTGTGACACGCCGGTTCCCCCCACCCCCCAAGCGGAGATTCGCAACATGAACCTCAGACACACGACAGCCGGTTTTCTGGGCGCACTCGCCCTGTTGGGCGCGGCTTCGGCCAGTGCCCAGACCATCTCGCGCGGCGAGGTGATCGCCAGCACCTGCTACACCTGTCACGGCACGCATGGCGTGAGCCCGAGCACCATCCCGAGCATCGACTACATCCCGGCCGCACGCATCGTGGAGACGCTCAAGGCCTACAAGGCCGGCACGCGCTATTCGACCATCATGGGTCGCCACGCCAGTGCCTATACCGACGAGGAAATCGTCGAGGCCGCGAACCACCTCGCCAGCCTGCCGAAGAAAGGGAAATGATCATGTCCAGGATCTCGCGTAGAGACTTCGTCAAGCTGATCGGCGCCGGTGGCGCTCTCTCGGCCTTCGGCCTGACAGGCTGCGAAACCGTGCCCCAGTCGGCTTCGCCCGCCCCGGCAAAAGCCGCACCCCGCGTGGTCGTGATCGGTGGCGGCTTCGGCGGTGCCACCTGCGCCAAATACCTGCGCCTGTACGACGCCGGCCTCGACGTCACCCTGGTGGAACAGAACGCCAGCTACGTCACCTGCCCCGGCAGCAACTGGGTGCTCGGCGGCATGCGCACCCTGGACGATCTCACCCAGAGCTATTCCGCGCTGCGCGACAGACATGGCGTGAACGTGGTCATCGACCGCGTCGTCGGGGTCGATCCCGCGAAGCGTGTTGTCGCGCTTGCCAGCGGCAAGTCGCTGGCCTACGACCGCCTGGTCATGTCGCCGGGCATCGACTTCCGCTGGGGCCAGATCGAGGGGTATGACGAGGCCGCCACCCAGATCATGCCGCATGCCTGGAAAGCCGGGCCGCAGACCGTGCTGCTGCACAAGCAGCTGCTGGCCATGCCGGACGGCGGAACCTTCCTGATGGCGCCCCCGCCCATGCCCTTCCGCTGCCCGCCCGGCCCGCCGGAGCGTGCCAGCATGGTGGCGCACTACCTCAAGACCCACAAGGCGAAATCGAAGATCCTCATCCTCGACGCCAAGGAGAACTTTTCCAAGCAGGCACTCTTCATGCAGGCCTGGGACCAGCTCTACCCCGGCATGATCGAATGGGTACCGGCCAGCGCAGGCGGCAAGATCGTGCGCGCAGACGCCCGGAGCCGCACCGTGTTCACCGGGAACGGCGATACGCACAAGGCCGACGTCATCAACATCATCCCGGCACAGCAGGCGCCGAAGCTTGCGGTCGATACCGGCCTCGCGAACGAGACCGGCTGGTGTCCGGTGAACCAGCTGACGTTCGAATCGACGCGCGTGCCGAACGTGCACGTCATCGGCGATGCCTCCATCGCCGGGGCACTGCCGAAATCGGGCCACACCGCCAACAATATCGGCAAAATGACCGCTGCCGCGATCGTCTCACTGTTCCGTGGCGTGCCGACGCCGACGCCGTCGCACGTCAACACCTGCTACAGCCTGGTCGGTCCCGAGTACGGGATCAGCATCGCCGGCGTCTATCGCCTGGGCGAGGACGGCATGCTGCAGGGGGTGAAGGGCGCCGGCGGCCTGAGCCCCGCGGATGCAACTGCCCAGCAACGCAGCCAGGAAGCCGGCTACGCGCAGGGCTGGCACAAGAGCATCGTTGCCGACTCGTTCGGCTGATCGCGCAGCACCTTGCATCAGGGGCCGCCGTCGCATGACAGCGGCCTTTTTGTTTGCGGCTTGCTATAGTCGCGGCGATTCCAGACACCTCATCGCCATGCATACGCCATTCCCGGACGCTCCCGCTTTGGAACGGCTGTTCGCCGAAGGACTCGACGCCATGCTGAGTGCCCACCAGAGCCTCGGCGTGTACATCCTGGTCCTCGCCAACGCCGCCTACGATACAGCCTTGTGGACGCGGCTCGCGCCTGCGCTTGCCCGTCGCCATGCCGAACTTGCCGACAGGGTGACCGCCACCCTGCGGCACGGAGATGCGGTGCCTGAACCCGACGACGATCTGATGGTGTTCCTCAAGCTCAATACGATCGGATTTTCCTATCTGGGCCGCACGGAGATCCGCTACGAAGGTCCCTGGCATCTTCTGTTCAATCCGCTGCGCGCATTGCGCCCGCCGCGCGCCAGCGGCCAGACCTTCGAGGGCCTGCTACGTCCCTTCGATCCCTCCGGATTCCACTTCAACAAAGCTTTCCTTGCGAGGGAGGTGCTGTGGAGCGGCGAACTCGACGGCCGGCCCGTGCGCCTGCTCTACAACAAGTTCCCCTTTGCCCGCCTGCATGGTCTGCTGGTACCGGAACCCGAACGCTGTCTGCCGCAGATGCTGACACCCCAACTGCACGACTGGGCCTGGACCCTTTGCGCGCGCACGGGAGTGGACGGCTTCTGCCTCGGCTACAACAGCGTGGGCGCCGGCGCCTCGGTCAATCACCTGCATTTCCAGAGTTTCGTGCAGACCGGGCCGCTGCCCGTTGAAGACGCAGGCTTCATCCATAACGGCGGCGAAGTACCCTATCCCCTTCCGTGCCTGCGACTCGACGATTGCGAATCCGCCTGGCAGGCGCTCGAACGTATGCATCGGGCCGAACAGCCCTACAACCTGATCTATGCAAGGCATGCGCTCTACTGCATCGCCCGGAAGCCGCAGGACGCCCCGCAACTGGACGCTGTCATACGCGGCTATGGCTGGAGCGAGATGGCCGGTTTCGTCACGCGTTTCAATCGCCCCGATTTCATTGCACTCACCCCGGCGCAGTTCGAAAGCGAACTTGCCCGCTTCTGCCCCTGATCGTTCCCGGTATGCGGTTTCCGGATGGATCAGCCGTTGGCCTGTTCGGGTCCGGATCGATCTCGGCAGCGTTGCGCCTAGCTCACAGGCCCAATGAAAATCAGATGATCCGTATATACGGATACTTGAACATTCAGAGAATCAATGATATATTGACCCGCATATCTTGTTTATTTATCGACAAGAAACTATAAAAACCAAAAAAGCAGCAACCATCGGATGATTGGAGGCGAGCATGTCCGCAAGCGAGCGCATCACGAGTGTTGCATCTTTGAACAGGACCGGTAGCGATCCGGCACATGCAGTTCATTCCATGCTCGGGGTTTGCCGCACGCGACGGCGGCCCCCGCACTCCACTTTGGCGTCCTATCGTCAAGTCCGTCTACGAACAACCTAGTTCGTCCTGAATCCGTTGCCGTGCCGCGACAAGGCCCTTCCACGGACCAGTCCGCGACCACATCCCCGGCACACGCGTCCACAAGCCACCAAGCCTCAAAGGCTTGCTTAGGGCGCAGTGAACAGGCCGTCCGACCTTAAACAGGAAACAGCAATCCGCTCTGGGGAAATGCCCCCTACCCGTTCAACCTTCATTCATTGCAAGGAGAGAAACATGTATCGCACGTATCTGCAGTTGTTCGCCATCGCATCCCTGTCCACCCTGTCGGCCGCTATCGCCACCAGCGGGAACGCGTCTGCGAACCAAGGTTCGGCATGCCGGATTGCCGGACTGGAGAAACCCCCCAGTATCTGCGCCTCGCACAATCGAACGTTGGCTGCCACGTGCTTCAACTGTCACGGCCCTGACGGCAGGAGCAACGGCGCGATTCCCAGCCTGGCAGGCCAGTCCAGGAGCGACATCGTGAACGCCATGAAGGAGTTCCGTTCAGGCCAGCGCGACGAATACGCCACGGTCATGAAGAAATATGCGCTGGGCTACACCGATTCCGAATACGAGGCCATGGCCGAGTATTTCTCCAACATCAAGTAGACCGGGAGACTGACATGGCACTCAATCGTCGTGAATTCCTGAAAGCCGCAGGCGCCGGCTGGCTCGGCACCCTCTCCGGGCTGTCCGCAATGCGGTCTGCCCACGCATCGACCAGCCGCGGGCGCCCGCGCGTGGTTGTCGTGGGCGCCGGTTTCGGCGGGGCAACCTGTGCGAAGTACGTGCGGCTGTGGGATCAGCGCATCGACGTCACCCTGATCGAGCCAAACGAGAAGCTGGTTTCCTGCCCGATGTCCAACTGGGTGCTGGGCGGCATCCGCTCCATGCAGGATCTCGAAAAAGGTTATGGCGACCTTAAGAAGCATGGCATCCGAATGGTGCATGACTGGGCCGTCGGCGTGGATCCGGTCAAACGAACCGTCACTACCCGGGAAGGCGCCACGATCGGTTACGACCGGCTGGTACTCGCACCCGGCGTGGAGTTCATGACCGAAACCGTACAGGGTTATGCAGAAGCGGCACTCGCACACAAGGTCACCCATGCCTTCAAGGCCGGGCCCGAAACCGCCCTGTTGCGCAGACAGCTCGAATCCATGCCGGATGGCGGCGTGTTCGTCATCGCCAGCCCGCCCCCGCCGGGGCGCTGCGTCTCCGGCCCCTACGAACGCGCGTGCATGGTGGCGCACTACTTCAAGCAGCACAAGCCCAGGTCCAAGATCATCATGCTGGATGGTCACTTCGACGTGGTCTCGAAAGGCCCCATGTTCAAGGCGGCATGGGAAAAATTCTATCCCGGCATGATCGAACACCGGCCGAACAGTCTGGTCACCCGTCTGGATCACGTGAACATGATGGTCACGACGGAATTCGATGACGTGAAAGCAGACGTCATCAATATCGTGCCCCGCCAGCGCGCGGGCAAGATTTGCGCAGTCGCCGGCGTCCGCTCCGACAGCAACGGCATCTGGTGTCCGATCGATTTCGCCGCATTCGAGTCGACCAGCGTGCCCAATATCCATGTCATCGGCGATTCGGTGCTGTCCAACATGCCCAAGTCTGCGCACGTCTCCAACAACCAAGCCAAGATCTGCGCGGCAGCCCTGGTCGAACTGTTCAACGGGCGTGAGCCGAATCCCTATCCGGTGATCGGCAGCACCAGTTACTCGGCCACCTCGGACACCACGTCCGGACCGATCGCCGTCGTGATGCGCTATGACCCGGACAAGAGGATCTACGTCCGGCAACCCGGCGGCGGCGCATCCCCAGTCAGCGACGAGACAAACTTTGCCTACAACCTCGCCTGGTTCGAGAACATCTGGGCAGACACGCTCGGTTGAAAGAACCACAACCGCAGAGAACCCAGCCGGCCGGGGTCGCAAGCCCGGGCAGTGTGGCGGCCGCTGGTGCATGTCGCACCGGACTGCTCGCAGGCAGCCACACACCCTCCCCTATCAGGCTGTTCCGAGTACACACGCACGGAAGCAGGTCACGGGCGCGGCCGGAGGCCATCGCTCGACTCCATCGTGTGCTGCGTCATTCCAGGACAATGACCTGCCCCTGCATCAGGGCTTCCACCCCCCTGTCCGGCATGGCATCCCGGAGTTCGGTCATGATCGCCGCTTCGTTGCCCGGCTTCAGATGCGTGATCCAGATCTCGGGACGAACTGTCAGCGCGCGCAGTTCCTCCGCCAGAGAATCCGGCCAGTGATGCCTGGACGCGCGGGCGATATCTGCCAGCTCATTCTCGAACGAGGTTTCGATGATGAGGTGTCGCAGGTCCGGGATCGCGTTCACTGCGGCCACGAAGGCATCGCAGTGCGTGGTGTCGCCGCTAAAGACCAGGCTGCCACCCGGCGTGGCAAGGTGATAACCGCATGCAGGCACGACGTGGTTGGCCGGTAGCGGACGAACGACACGCGTACCAAGCGCAATGTCCGCCCCGACCCCGATGGGTTCGAAACGCAGCCAGGGTGCCTCCCGGGTGGGGATCTCGCGGAAATCCGGCCACAGGTGCCAGTTGAAGAGATGGTCGGACAGGACTTCGAGCACTTCAGGCAAGGCGTGCACGGTCACCGGCGTACTGCGCAGATCGCCGACGCTGTCCAGCAGCAGCGGCAGGCCGAGCACATGGTCGAGGTGGGCATGCGTAAGGAAAACGTGATCGATCTTCATCAATTGCTCGAAGTCGAGCGTGGTCACGCCGCTGCCGATGTCGATCAGCACATCGTCGTCCACTTGAAGACAGGTCGTGTGGCGGCCGCTGCCGATACCACCGCTGCACCCGAGAACAGTGAGTTTCATGATTACTTGGTCGTGTAGACGAATACGCCGTCCCAGTCAGGTGGCGGCGGTGCAACGCGGAAATGGGCGATGCGTTCCAGGTAGATATCGTACAGCTTGCGCGGAGCACGGTCGTTGAGTTCTGCCAGGGCGGCCTCTGCACCGTCCCAGTCCTGCTTCTGATACAGCGCATACGCTGCTTCGAAAGCGGCGGCATCCCTGCGGATCGGTTCAGGCAAGTTCGTCTTCGTGCCCAGGGGTTCGTAGATGGCCACAGGCTTTTCCTTGCCCTTGACGCGCACGTCGTCGATCTTCATGAAGGCGTGTTGGGGGTCGGCCTCGACCGTGGGCTGGGTGACGAGGATGCCGACACCGTATTGCTTGGTGATGCCCTCGAGGCGCGAACCCAGGTTCACCGCATCGCCCATCACGGTATACGACATGCGGAATTCCGATCCCATGTTGCCTACGCTCATGCGGCCGGTGTTCACGCCTACGCCGATCTTCACCTCGGGCCAGTTGCGTGCGGCGAACTCGCGGTTCAGCTGCGGCAGCGCGGCCTGCATGGCGAGCGCGGCGCGCACCGCACGCGCGGCGTGGTCGGCCAGATCGACCGGCGCGTTCCAGAACGCCATGATGGCATCGCCGATGTACTTGTCGATGGTGCCGCGTTCCTGCTGCACGATGCGCGTCATGGTCGACAGATAGGCGTTGAGCACCTCGGCGAGCTCGGCCGGCGGCAGTTTCTCGGAAAAATCGGTGAAACCGCGGATATCCGAAAACAGCACGGTCATTTCGCGCGACTGGCCCTCCATGGTGTAGTGGGCAGGATCCTGACTCATTTCCTCGGCGAGTTCGGGTGGAACGTATTGCCCGAACAGTCGGGTGATCTGCCGCTTGCTGCGTGATTCGGCAAAGAAGCCGTAAGCCGTGTTGAGGGCGTAGAGCCCAAATACCGCAAGCATGGGTGCGGCCAGTGGCAGCACCCACAGGTGTTTCCACGCAGCGGCATAGACTGCAAGCAGTGCACCCAGCAGCGCCAGCGTGGCAACCAGGCCGAGCAGGGGACCGTAGCGCAGCAGCACCAGCGTCAGCACGAGACCGAGCGCGAGTACTGCAACGAGCCTGGCATCGGCCGCCCAGGGTGGCGTGCTGCGGGTCGTGCCGTCGAGCATGCCGGCAATGAGATGGGCGTGGATCTCCACGCCGGGGAAGGTGCTCGAGAACGGCGTGACGCGGAGATCGGCGAGCCCGGGTGCGGTCGAACCCACCAGCACGATGCGGTTCTCCAGTTGCGCGACCGGAGCCTTGCCAGATAGCACATCCGCCGCCGA
Organism: Pseudomonadota bacterium; assembly: GCA_040754275.1. Classification (GTDB taxonomy): domain Bacteria; phylum Pseudomonadota; class Gammaproteobacteria; order Burkholderiales; family Thiobacillaceae; genus Thiobacillus. The sequence continues at coordinate 43,561 of JBFMCW010000007.1, read as the reverse complement.
CACGTAGGGGAAGGGCGAACCCGCGCGATACGGCACATGCACACTGCCGTCGGCGGACAAGACTGCACGCAGGCCGCCAACTTCCAGCCAGGGCACATGGTAATCGCGGCCCGGCATGCTCGCCGACTCAACACCCGCGAGCGGAACATCGCCGCCGAAGGCGACGCGCAGGGTCGAGGCCGAGAGCGACAGGTAGTAGCCTGCACCGTAGGGGGCGACCATGTGCATGCGCCGGGCCGTGCCATCCGCGTCGGCGCGCATATTGAAGAAGCCTGCACCCTGCGCATGCTTCTGGAAAGCGGCCAGATTCCCACCATGGCCGACCACGGCCTCGCCGGGCACAAGCGGCTTGAAAGCATCGACAGGGAGCGACGGAGGCGGCAAGGTGCCGGTCCGCGCCGGGGCATAACCGGCAGGAATGAAGTAGTAGCCGAGCGAAACCGGACGTCCGTCGAGCGCTGCGGAAAAACGCGCGTCGTAGTCGAGGCGCGGCGCAAGCTGGTCGAGCTGCGTGCGGAAATCGCGACTGCCGGCAAGCGCGCCTGCGGCCAGCTGCTTCAGCTGGTCGAGTCCGGAACTGGTGTCGGGTTCGGCAAATACGACGTCGAAGCCGACTGCCGCCACACCGTAGCGGTCGAAGAGTTGTCCCAACAGACCACTCATCACCTCCCGGTTCCAGGGCCAGCGGCCAACCGATTTGAGACTTGCCTCGTCGATATCGAGAATCGCGATGCGGTCATCCGCCCCGGATGGTGCGGTCTGCCTGAGCCAGGTGTCGTAGAGCCAGGCCTCGGCTCGCTCGACGGCCGGAATGTTCAGCAGCCCGGCCACGTGCGCGGCTACCAGCAGCACGAACAGCGCGGACAGTGCCGCCTGCGTCAGCCGTGAGGCAGCGCGCTTCACCGGATGCGATAGAAGCGGTTGGGAAGTTCCTTGCCGCCCACGCTATCCATGCGGTCGCCTACGGCCTCGCCCAGATGGGACAGGCGATCTGCCGGATGCGGGTGCGTCTTGTACAGGAGGCTGGTGCGACCGTCCTTGGCGGGCAGTGCGGACATCTCCTGGAGCACGTTCGGCAACCCCCATGGATCGTAACCCGCCCGTGCAGCGAACACCATGCCGACCCGGTCGGCTTCGTATTCGGCATTCTTGTCGAGCCCCCGGGCCATGATCTCCGCGCCATTGCCGATCAGGTTCTGCACCACCGGGTCGCTGCTTTCCGTCTTGCTGCTCGCGGCCTGTCCCAGCGCGCCGATCAGCATCGACTGCTTCAGCACCTTGAGATGGTGCTTCTTGGTGACATGTGCGATCTCGTGGCCCAGCACGCCGGCCAGTTCGGCTTCGCTGTCGAGCAGCCGGTACAGCCCCTTGGTCACGAAGATGTAGCCGCCGGGCGCGGCGAAGGCATTGATGTCCTCGGTATCGAGCACGCCGAAGCGCCAGGTCACATCCTTGCGACCGGCCTGTTGCGCCACCCAGTTGCCGACCAGATTGACATAGCGCTGCAGCCCATCGTCGCGCACCAGCTTCACGGCCCCCAAGAGGTTGCCTGCGATCTGCCGGCCGATGCGGTTTTCTTCCTCGAGCGTGTATTCGCCGAACAGGGCGAAACCGAGCTGACCCGCATCGACCTTCTGTTTGGGGGGGGGTGGGCTCGCTGCGGCGTTCTGTGCACCGGCGGGCGCGGGCGATGCAGCTTGCGCCGGGGCGGGCTGCGGTTTCTTGTCCTTGTTCAGTTCCTGATTGAGACGTTCCTCGAGCACCTTGCCAAGATCGAAGGCGTGCACGGGCATGCTGGATGTTGCAAGCGCAATGGCAATCGCGAGCCAGATCGTCTTCATCAGTTTTCTCCCCATGGCGAAGGCTCGATAGTCTGGTTCGACTCCGGCTTGGGCAGCATCCGCACCTTGACCGCAGCCAGCCCTGCCTGTGCCGCAAAGCCGCTCGCCTGTGCAGGCTGGATACGCTGCGCTTCGAGGCGCGCCAGTTCCTCGGGATTGAACTTCGCCTGCTTCAGTTCCTCGTCGTTGAGACCACGCAATCCTGCCACCGCCACCACCTTGCTGGGATCGGACTTGGTGGTGGCCGCACCAACCACATCGCCGATCCCGACACTGCTCAAACCGCCTCCGCCAACGCGCACCGAGAGCAGCCGGATCCAGCCAGTCGTCTTGCCTGCGGTGATGCGCAGCCACCCCCCCTGCTTGGACAGGACATTGACACTGGCACCCTTGGCGACGCTACCGGCAGCAGCCGCGGACGCGCTCGGCTGGGTATAGAGTTTTTCATTCCGCAGCACGGTACCGGGCGCCGCCAGCGCGGAGGCTGTCAGCAGGGACAGCACCAGCGCAGTCAATGGAATCGCAGGGAAATGGTTCATGGTGCGGCTTCTCCTCTCGTTGCCAAACTGTATGGCCTGCCATCCGATGGCGCAAGCCTTGCGGATGAAGTTAATATTCGGCGATGAATTTCCTCGCGGCATCCATTGAGTCGCTCGGTGCGAAGGTGACCGGCTGGTTCACCGTCGGCTACGGCATGTTCGCCTTTCTCGGCCGCGCCCTCGTGCTTCTGCTCGACCGTGCAACCTGGAACCGCGCCACGTTCGACGTGGTGATCAAGCAGGTCTATTTCACCGCGGTCCAGATTCTTCATGTTTTCCTTGGCTATGCGCTGGTCATCTCGTGGCTGATGATCAGCATCATCCTGTCCACCGCACGCGATTTCGGGCTGACCGAATTCGCCACCGAAATGACCATCCGCGTGCTGGTGCTCGAACTGCTGCCCTTCCTCACGGCGCTCTTCATCGCCCTGCGTTCCGGTAGCGCGATCAACACCGAAGTCGCACTGATGCGGGTGAACAACGAATTGGATGCCCTGGCACATTGCAAGGTTCCACCCATGCAGTTCGAGTTCCTGCCGCGCCTGATCGGCGGCGTGGTATCGGTCGTCGCACTGGCGAGCCTCGCCGGACTGCTCGCCCTGTTGCTGGCCTATCTGTCCATTTACGGCCTGACGATGGCAGGATTTGAGGCCTTCACCCGTACCGTCGCAAAGATTTTCGATTTCCGCATCATGGCCGGTCTTGCGGTCAAATGCGCACTGTTCGGTCTGGCGGTCACACTGATCCCGGTAACCGCCGGGCTGGAAACGCCGAAGAAACTGTTCATGGTACCCGTCTCCGTGCTGCGCGGGATGATGCGGGTCTTCTTTGCCATCGTTGCGATCGAGGTGCTGTCATTGGCGCTCAAGTACATTTGACGGTGTTTGCGGACCGCGACGCGCTGCTTGCCGCGGTCGAGACACTGTCCGACGACGTCGCACGGGTGGCGATCGATCTGCCGCTTCGTGCCAACCTGTCGGCGCTCGACAACGTTGCGCTGATCCCTCTGTACCAGCGCCACTTCGACGCGACCGAATCGACCCGCCAGGCACAGGCCATGCTCGATGCGCTCGGCCATGCCGACATCGCGCCGCTGCGCGATCCCGACATGACACCGGCGCAACGTTTCATCGCGCAGCTTGCCCGGGCACTGATGCTCAAACGCCCGCGCCTGGTCATCGACCGCCCCGGCGCCATGCTTTACGATGTGTCCTATCCCGATTTCATCCGCGGGCTCGCAGCGCGACCGGAGATGACGGGCACATGGGAAATCTACGACTTCAGCTGGAACCAGGCGCTATATCCGCAATGAACGCTGTGAAAACCAATCCCTTCCATTTCAAGGTCGGGCTGTTTGTCGCAACCACCCTGCTGCTGGCAGTTGCCTTCCTGGGCTACCTGCTGCATGCACGCGGCTATTTCGAGGATACCTACCGACTCAAGCTTGCCGCCGCCAGCGCGGACGGGGTGGCCCCCGGCGTGCCCCTGGTGTTTTCCGGCATCGAGATCGGCAGCGTCGCCTCGCTCGGCCTGAACGATGACGGCGGCATCGTCATCAACGTCGAACTGCTCGAGCGCAATGCGCGCTGGCTCAAGCAGAACAGCAGCTTCACGCTCGACAAACCCTTCGTCGGCGGCGCCAAGATTCGCGTCGACTCGCCCGACCTCAAGGCACCAGCCCTGCCAGACAATTCGACCATGCTGCTGCTCACCGCCGACATCAGCAAGGAAATCCCTGTCCTGGTCGAACGCGTGAAGGCCATCCTCGCCAATGTCGAGCACCTCACCCGCAAGGATGGTGAAATCAATGCCACCCTGGCCAACGTGCAGACCCTCACCGGCCGCATGACCGGCGACTACGGCGTGCTCGAAGGCGTGCTCGGCAGTCCTGAAAAAGCACGCGCCGTAACCGATTCGCTCGACAAGACGCGGGCGCTCGTCACCAAGCTCGACAGCCTCGCACTGAAGATGGACGGCATGGCCGCCAAGACCGATGAATGGCTCTTCGCGCAGAACGGCGTGGCCGAGCATACCCGCGAATCCCTGGCCCAGGTCCGCCTGATGCTGAACGATGCCCAGTCCAGCCTGAAGAAGGCCGACGTCCTGATGAGCAATGCGGTCGAGATCTCTGTCGACGTGAAGGAAGGCACGCAGGACATCGCCAAACTCCGCGCCGAAATCGACGACGCCGTGCGCAAGGCCAACGCACTCGTGAATGAGATCAACAAAAAATGGCCGTTTGCACGCGATCCCGAGGTGAAGCTTCCATGAAGACAGCCTTCGCATTCGCCGCCCTGCTCCTGCTCGCCGCCTGCGGCAGCGGCGGACCGCCTCCGCCGGACTGGAAAACCGACGCGACCGACCTGATCGAGCGCTACAAGAAACATGCGCTGCTGGGCGAGAACACGCTGGCCGAACGCTATTTCCAGCAAGCCATCACCGCCACCGGCAGCGCGGGACGCGTGGCCGAGACCGCCCGTCTGTGGCTGGTGCGCTGCGCCACCCGCCGCGCCATGCTGATCGACGATCCCTGCATGGAATTTGCCGAACTCGCTCGTACCGAATTCCATCCAGCCGATGCTGCGTATCACCGTTTTCTAATGCTCGACTGGAATGGCCTCGATGCTTCGGCCCTCCCCGCACAGCACCGCGATCTGTTGAAGGCGGTCCCGGACGCGCGTCCGGACACGTTGCAGAAAGTCGGGGACCCGTTGTCACGCCTGCTCGACGCCAGTCTGCTGGTCATGCGCAAGGAAGCCGACGACGCGACGCTGGCGCTGGCCGCGGAAACGGCATCGGCGCAGGGCTGGCGCCAGCCGTTGCTGACCTATCTCAAGCTGCGTGCTCAACGCGCCGAGTCACAGGGAAATGCCGCAGAGGCGGCTGCGCTCGCCCGGCGCATCCGGCTCGTCGAGGATAGCCTCTCGACTGGCCATAAATAAAAATGCTAGCCTTGCGACTCTGGTACGAATTGATCAATAACAACGATTTCGTTTGTCGGAGGAAAACATGGACACCGTCCTCGCCTGGCTGCATGCACCCTGGCCCTGGTATGTATCCGGCCCGCTGATCGGCTTGATGGTGCCGCTCATGCTGTGGATCGGCAACCGCTCCTTCGGCATTTCCAACAACCTGCGCCACATGTGCGCAATGACCCAGCCCAAGGCCATCGGCGTCGATTTCTTCCAGTACAACTGGCGCGAGCACAGCTGGAGCCTGGTCTTCGCACTGGGCGCGGTGCTGGGCGGATTCCTCGCCGGCATCGTATTCGCCAACCCCGATCCGGTCGATCTGTCGGTCGCCGCGCTGACCATGTTCTCCAACTGGAACGTACCGATCGCGGGCGGTTTCCTGCCGCCGGTGCTGTTCGACTTCACCTGGCTGTCGGTCATCGTCATGTTCATCGGCGGAGTGCTGGTCGGCTTCGGCACGCGTTACGCCAGCGGCTGCACCTCGGGGCACGCGATCACCGGCCTGTCCACCCTGCAGCTGCAATCGCTGCTGGCCGTGCTGGGCATTTTCGCCGGCGGACTGCTCGCAGCGCATTTCATCACGCCGCACCTGTTCTCGATCTTCTGGTAACCGCCATGCGCTTCCTGCCCTATCTGCTGGCCGGGCTGGCCTTCGGTTTCGTGCTGATCAAATCGGAGGCCGCGTCCTGGTACCGCATCATGGAAATGTTCTATTTCCAGTCCTTCCACATGTACGGAATCATGATGAGCGCCATCGCCACCGCCCTCGCCGGGGTGACACTGCTCAAGCGATACGGTCGCCTGCTCACCCTGGACGGGGAAGCCATCGTCATCCCCAAGAAGGAGCCCGGACGACTGAACTACCTGCTTGGCGGCTTCATTTTCGGCCTGGGCTGGGGGGTGATCGGCCTCTGCCCCGGGCCGATTTTCTCCCTGGTCGGAATGGGCTCGATCGGCGCCCTGGCTGCGCTGGCCGGCGCCCTGCATGGAACCTGGCTGTATGGCTTTGTAAAAAACCGCCTGCCGCATTGACAAGGCCATACAGGCTGATTACCGTGCGGCCTTGGGGATTCATTCTTCAAATACCACCAAGCTGTTTCCATCAAATTTAGGAGGAGCACCATGAAGTACGCAACCATCGCCGCGGCCTTGCTGACCGCTTTTGCCGGCACCGCCCAGGCCGCACCCGCCATGATGTCGGCCGAATGGACCGCCCAGGCCTGCGATGCCTGGAACAAGGACGCGGAACTGACCACCGGCCTGGCCGACAAGTGGATCAAGAACGACAAGGGCCGCGGCTACAAGATCATCCATCTCTACCGCACGGATTGCGGCGAAGCCAGCAAGACCGAAATGAAGATCGTCGCGAAGGACGGCAAGGCCATGTGCGTGTACGGTGGTGCCGTGCAAAACGCCAGCATGGACCATGCCGTGGACTACACCATGCATGCCACCACCGAAAAGTGGAACGAGATGGGGGCAGGCGAATATGGTCCCATGAAGGCCATGATGTTCGGCCGTCTCAAGTTCACTGGCCCCAAGATGGAGGCCATGAGCGTGATGGGACCCTTCGAGGCTTTCCTCAAGCTGCCGGGCAAGATTCCGGGCGACAAGGCCTGTCCCAAGTAAACGCAGACTGATTGCGGAAAAAAGCCGGGGGTTCCCGGCTTTTTTGTTATGGACTGCGGGGTTCAGTGCACCTGCGTACCCGCCGGCATGTCGAGTGGCCGGCCATTGCGGATCTCATCCGGCGTGGCGTCGCGAATATCCGTGATATTGACAAGGCAGGTGACGCTCTGCCCCGCCAGCGAGGGATTGCCGTCGAGCGTGACCCTGCCGTGCTCGATGGCGGTGACATAGAACGCCTTGGTGCCGCCGGCCTCGTTCTGGAACAGGACCTCGGCGCCAATGCGGCGAAACTCCGGCGGAACGTTGTCGAGTTCTTCCACGTAGACCAGGCTTTCGTCGCGCTCTCCGTAACCTTCCTCGGGCGACAGCGTGATCTCGACACGGTCGCCAATGCTGCGCCCATCCACGGCGGCCTCGATGGCCGGCAGGATGCCGCTGTTGGCGCCGTGAACAAATCCGACTGGAATGTCGTGCTGCTCCACCACCATGCCGCGCGCATCGAGGATGGAGTAGGTAATGTAAACGAGCTTGTTGCGTGTGACGGTGACCATTGAGTGTGTCCTGAACTGTCGGAGGCGGATGCCGCCATGCAGTGCGTATGATACCTTCCACCGCTGGTTCGCACATCGTACGCCCATGAAGCCCCTCAAACATCTGCCTGCCTGGAAAGCCCTGGAACAGCACTTCAGGGCCATGCGCGACTTCGACATGCGCACGGCCTTTCGCGAGGATGCGCACCGCTTCGAGCGTCTCTCTCTGCGGTGCGGCACCCTGCTGCTCGACTACTCGAAGAATCGCGTCACGTCCGATACGATGGCACTGCTGACCGCACTTGCGCATGAATCAGGGCTCGAAAGACTGCGCGACGACATGTTCAGCGGCAGGCGCATCAACTTCACCGAGAACCGTGCAGTGCTGCACACCGCGCTGCGCGCCCCAATAAGGCCGCCGCTCGTCGTCGAAGGCATCGACGTCGAGGCTGAGGTCGCGCAGGTGCTGAACCGCATGCAACGCTTCGTCGAGTCCGTGCATAACGGCAACTGGCGTGGCCACACCGGCAAGCCGATCCGCGATGTGGTGAACATCGGCATAGGCGGCTCGGACCTGGGTCCTGCCATGGTCTGCGGCGCACTCGAACATCACGCTGTCGAAAGCGTGCGCGTGCACTTCGTCTCCAATATCGATCCGGCACATCTCGCTTGCACGCTGAGGAGCCTCGACCCCGAGACCACGCTTTTCATCGTCGCCTCCAAGACCTTCACCACGCTGGAAACGCTGGCCAACGCGAACTCGGCGAAAGCCTGGCTGCTGGACGCACTGCGGGCGCCGGCCGCAGTCGCACGCCATTTCGTCGCGCTGTCCACGAACGCACAGGCGGTCGAAGCCTTCGGCATCGATCCCGAGAACATGTTCATCTTCTGGGACTGGGTCGGCGGCCGCTACTCGCTCTGGTCGGCAATCGGCCTGTCGATCGCGCTACAGATCGGCTGGGGCAATTTCCAGGCCCTGCTGGCCGGTGCACATGCGATGGACATCCATTTCCGCGAAGCACCCCTGGACGCCAACATGCCCGTGATCCTGGGACTCTTGGGCATCTGGTACGCCAATTTCTTGGGGACCGATACCTACGGCATCTTTCCCTACGACCAGCGCCTGCGTCTGCTCGTGCCATTCCTGCAGCAACTTGACATGGAGTCGAACGGCAAGAACGTCAGCCGCGACAACAAGCGGGTGAACTACAACACCGGTCCCATCGTCTGGGGTGCACCTGGCACCAACGGCCAGCACGCCTTCTTCGAACTGGTTCACCAGGGCACGCGGCTCATCCCGACCGATTTCCTCGTCGCGGCGGTGAACCCCACGCCACTGTCCGACCAGCACGAATGGCTGCTTGCCAACTGCCTGGCGCAGACGGAAGCCTTGCTGAAGGGCAAATCACGCGCGGTGATCGAGGCCGAACTGATCGCCCAGGGCATGACCAGGGAGGCCGCGAAGGCCCTTGCACCGCACAAGGTCTTCCCCGGAAACCGGCCGAGCAACACGCTCCTGTACCAGAAACTCGACCCGCATACCCTGGGCATGCTGATCGCGCTCTACGAGCACAAGGTCTTCGTGCAGGGTGCGATCTGGCAGATCAACAGCTTCGACCAGTGGGGCGTGGAACTGGGCAAGCAGCTCGCACCGCCGATCCGCGCGGCGCTGAGCTCGGTGCGCGTGATCGGCGAGCACGACGGCTCGACCCTGGGCATCATCGCCGACATCCGCCGGCGACGTGGGCTCAGCACCTAGACTTCAGTACCTGACGCGCACGCGGTACGTGAGCTTCGTCTGCCCCTCCGCAGGCACCTTCACCTTCCATTCGGCCATGCCGGCTGCCGCCTTCGCATGCGAGTGCGATTCGCTCACCATCGCCCAGTCTCCTGGCATCGGCTCGCGTACCGTAACCGTCACCGCCTCCGACTTGGCGTTCTTCAGCACGATTTCGTACGCCGATTCGAACACGTAGTTGTAGCGGCCGGTTCCCGCCAGCTTCTGGAACGCGGTCTGCTTCTTGTCGGCAGTCACGTCGAAAGCCTCGCCGAGCTTCAGCCGTACGGTTTCATTTCTCGGCGTATGGTCGATGCGGTCCTCGCCGACAAATTGCGCATTGCCCTGGCTGTCCTTCTTGTAGACGCGGATCACGCCCTTGGGCAGCGGAATGCCCAGACCGTCGCCTTTGTTTGCGAAATCGACGAACACGCCGACTTTCATCTTCTGGCCCAGGTCACCGTACTGGCCGGAGTAATAGTAGTTGGCACCTTCGAGCAGGAATTCCTTGTTCACCGGCACCCGCGTCGCCGACATCAGCGCCACCTGCTTGGTCTGGTTCTCCGCCAACGTCGTCGGGCGCTGCAGCGTGTAGAGGTGGTACTCGAACAGCGATTCCTGCTGCATCTCGGCCGCATCGGCCACCTTTGCGGCCATTGCCATCATGGCACGCGGCAAGGGCTGGGCATCGCGCACGCGGTTGAGGTCGCCTGCGACCAGTTGCAATTTCGCGTTGGGATAGGCTGCCCCGCTCTGGTTGGTAAGTGTCACCCAGCCATTGAGATCGAGCGCACTGTCGCCGGCATTGAGTTCAGCCACGTAGTCCGCGCGCCAGGACAGGCCTCCGGTGAGATACGATAGTTCCAGGTTCTGCGTGCCCGCCGCAGGATTGAGGAGTGAAATCACCAGTGTCGGCCTGTCGCGCAGGGTTTCGGGCACGCCGGGAAATGCGATACGCCCGGGCGCACCGGTTTCGATCCGGTCAGCGAATTTGAGCACGACCCCGCTGTTGGTCGAGAGCACCGTGGCCGTTTCGCGGGTTTCCGTACCGGTCGCCGGATTGGTACGGATGACGGTCACCTCGCGCCCCACGTATTTGTCGAGCAGCTTGCCCGGCGTCAGCAGGTCGAAATCAAAATTCTGTTCAAGCAGGCGAAATCCGCCCGGATGCGTCGTATTGCGCAACTGCGCGGTTTCCGGCCGCATCTGTGCCGACACCTCACGCCAGGCCAGGCGGTTGAGATCGCGCCCGAGCTTCACCCGGCGCGCGTCCTTCACCAGGGCAAGATTATCGTTGTAGATGGTGACCGCGACCGCCTGCTGGTCGGATGCGGTGGACACGGATTCATCCGCCGGCACCGCGGATGCTGCGGACGTCACGGCAAGGCTGCCCGCGATCAGGATGTTCAGAACGGTATGCTGCATGTGCAGTCTCCTCGAATAACACGGGGGGTGGGTTTCTGTCCGCCATGTTGACCGATATGCGCCGAAAAGGGTTCGCAGGGCTAGAATGCGCTTACAAAAATTTTCACCCATTCCATGATCTCGGACGACCCCCATCCCTCGCGCATCGTAGGTGGCGGCATCAACACCGGCGAATCGGATCAGCCCGTCGTCGTGACCCAGATGCTGGGCATCGACGATAACGCTCCCACCCGAGAGGAAGATTTGCGCGCACGCTTTCTCTCCTTCGACCCGCTATTCGACAGTGCATCCGAACTGGTCGCGCACCAGCTGGTCCTGCGCGGCCAGATCGCCTCCGCGGATGCGCCCCCTGAACTGAAGCAGATGGACGAGGACATGCTCCTCACCGGCCTGTTTTCACTGGTCCAGGGCGGCGTCACCGGTTCCCTGCCCCTGCTGGTCCAGATCAGCCAGGACATTCTCTTCAGCGATGTGCTGCACGAGCTCAACCACCCTCGCATCATCTGGCGGGTCCAGATCGACAATGAACAGCAACTCGCCCGTGCGCTCGCCCTGCAGGATGCCGGCATGCAGTTCTGCCCTGCCCTGAACCGCGACAATGTGATGGTGCGGGACACTGCGGGCGCCTGGCGCTACCTCGCCTGTCGCGCCGATTGCGCGCCACCCCGCGCCAACGTGCAATTCGTGGTCGAAGGTGCGGCCGGAACGGCACAGCAGCACTGGCCTGCCGGAACCTGGTTCAAGAGTGGCGCACTGCCGGACGAGGCGGCGCCACCAAGCAGTTCGCAGGAACAGGCGATGCAACTCGACCTGCTCGCCATCGCACTGGGACAGTCGGTCGACATGCTGATCTCCTTCTTCCGCCTCAACCCGAAGATGGCGCCGCGCCTGCTCGCCATTGCCAACTCGCCCGCGGGCGGCCTCAGCCGACCGGCCGAATCCGCCGCCCATGCGCTCGTCATGCTGGGGCCGCAGCGTGCCAGCCGCGTCGCCGCCCTCCTTGCGCTGGCAGGTACCCATCCGACCGAGGCCTCGCGCCATCACGCCGTGAGCGGGCTGACCCGCGCACTTTTCATGGGCAAGATCGCGCGACTGGGCGCGCCGGCCGAAAGCGCCGCCGTCGCCTTCGAGATCGGCCTGCTTTCGATCGCACCGCATGCCCTGGGTCTCCCGGTGGAGACGCTCATCCGCAGGCTGGGCCTGTCGGCCACGACCGCCCGCGCCCTGTCGGCCCAGCCCACGCCCGAGGGCGCAATGCTGCGCCTGGCCCATGCCTGCGAAATCAACGATGCGGATACGCTCGCGGCCTATTCGCTGCAGATCGAAATCCCGCTGCACCAGATTTCCGTCGCCTACCTGGATGCCCTCATCGCCGCCTCCGCGCTCGACACTGCACTGCTTTGAACCGGCTGCAGCGTAAAATCGCGGTTTTTTTCGAAGTCGCCCCATGCAGCCCACCCTGGTTTTCGACATTGAAACCATCCCCGACCTGAGGGGCTTTGCCGCCGTCAACGGCATCGACGAAACCATCCTGCCGCCCGGCGAACTTGCCGAAATGGCGCTGCTTGCGCGCCGTCAGAAAACCGGCAGCGACTTCATGCCGCACCACCTGCATCGCGTCGTCGCGATTTCCTGCGTGCTGCGCCACACCGACAAGGCCGGCGGTGACCAGCTGAAGGTCTGGTCGCTGGGCGAGCCCGACAGTGGCGAAGCCGAGCTGATCCAGCGCTTCTATGACGGCATCGAGCGCTACACGCCGCAACTCGTATCCTGGAACGGTGGCGGCTTCGACCTGCCTGTGCTGCACTACCGCGGGCTCATCCACGGCGTTGCCGCCGCGCGCTACTGGGACTGGGGCGACGACGACAAGGAATTCAAGTGGAACAACTACCTCGGGCGCTACCACACCCGCCATCTTGACCTGATGGACGTGCTGGCGATGTACCAGCCGCGCGCCAACGCACCGCTGGACGACATGGCAAAGCTGTGCGGCTTTCCCGGCAAACTGGGCATGGACGGCTCGAAAGTGCTCGACGCCTGGCAGGCCGGCGAAATCGACGCCATCCGCAACTACTGCGAAACCGACGTAATGAATACCTGGCTCGTGTACCTGCGCTTCCAGAAAATGCGCGGCACCTTGACCGAAGCGGCTTACGCCGGCGAGATCGCGCTGGCGCGCCGCACGGTCGAATCGACCCCTGCGCCGCACTGGCAGGAATTCCTGGCCGCCTGGAAATGAATCCGGTCGTCGATATTCTCTCCCTCGACCACGAGGGACACGGTGTCGCGCGTATCGACGGCAAGGTCACCTTCGTCGACGGCGCGCTGGCCGGCGAGCGCGCGGCAATCGCCGTCTACCGCAAGCATGCCAAATACAACTCGGCCAATGCAGTCGTCATCCTCCAGGCCAGCGCCCAGCGCGCCGAACCGAAATGCCGGTATTTCGGCCGCTGCGGCGGCTGTTCGATGCAGCACCTGGAAGCCAGCGCCCAGGTCGCGGCCAAGCAGCGCGTGCTGGAGGAAAACCTCACGCGCATCGGCAAGGTTGCGCCCGAACTGATCCTGCGCACGCTGCATGGGCCTGCCTGGCACTACCGCCATCGTGCGCGCCTGTCGGTGCGGCGCGTGGACAAGAAAGGCGGCATCCTGGTCGGCTTTCACGAAAAGCGCTCCAGCTTCATCGCCGACATGGACAGCTGCGAAGTACTCACGCCCGACGTCTCGGCGCTGATCCGTCCGCTGCGAGAGCTCATCCTCGGGCTGTCCAACTCGGACCGCATCCCGCAGATCGAAGTCGCCGCCGGCGAGCGCATCACGGTGCTGGTGTTCCGTCTGCTCGAACCCTGGACCGACGACGATGCGGCCCGGGTGCGTGCGTTCGCCGAACGCCACGGCATCCAGATCTGGGAACAGCGCAAGGGCCCCGAGACCGCACGCCCCTTCTGGCCGGCAGACACCCCCGAACTCAGCTACAGCCTGCCCGAATTCGGACTTGTGATGCCGTTCAGGCCGACCGAATTCACCCAGGTCAACACCGCGATCAACCGCGCGCTGGTCAGCCGGGCGCTGCGCCTGCTCGATCCGCAGCCGGGCGAACGTATCGCCGACCTCTTCTGCGGGCTTGGCAACTTCACCCTGCCGATTGCCAGGCGCGGCGCCGAGGTGATCGGCATCGAGGGCAGCACGGAACTGGTCGCCCGCGCACGCGAGAACGCCCTGCGCAACCGGCTCCCCAAGGCCACCTTCGCTGTCGACAATCTGTTCGAGATGACGCCGGAGAAGTTCGCCGCGCTCGGGCATTTCGACAAGCTCCTGATCGACCCGCCACGTTCCGGCGCCATCGAGGTCGTGAAGTCGCTGCCCGGCCCCGCCGAATCCGGAAGTGGGGGCGTGCCGCGACGCATCGTCTACGTGTCCTGCGACCCTGCGACACTGGCGCGCGATGCCGAGGTGCTGGTCCATGTGAAAGGCTACCGGCTGCGCGCAGCCGGCGTGGCGAACATGTTCCCGCACACCGCGCACGTCGAATCGATCGCGCTTTTCGAGCGCTAATCCCTTAAAATCCCAAGTTTCAGTCCCCAGCCACCAGTTCCTAGCCCCCAACATGGCACTCATCGTTCAAAAATACGGCGGCACCTCCGTCGCCAACGTCGAACGCATCCGCGCCGTCGCGGAACGCGTCGCCAAATTCAAGATGCTCGGTCACCAGGTCGTGGTCGTGCTGTCCGCCATGTCCGGCGAGACCAACCGCCTGATCGCGCTGGCAAAGGACATCCAGGCCCAGCCCGACCCGCGCGAACTCGACATGCTGGTCTCCACCGGCGAGCAGGTCACCATCGCGCTCTTGGCCATGGCCTTGAAGGATCTGGGCCTCAAGGCAAAGAGCTACACCGGCTCGCAGGTACGCATCCTCACCGACAATGCGTTCACCAAGGCGCGCATCCTCAGCATCGACGAAGCCAACATGCGGCGCGATCTGGACAGCGGCCACGTGGTCGTGGTGGCCGGTTTCCAGGGCGTGGATGCCGACGGCAACATCACCACGCTCGGTCGTGGCGGCTCGGACACCACCGGCGTGGCGCTGGCCGCGGCGCTCAAGGCCGATGAATGCCAGATCTACACCGACGTCGACGGGGTCTACACCACCGACCCGCGCATCGTGCCCGAGGCCAAGCGCCTCAAGACCATCACCTTCGAGGAAATGCTCGAAATGGCGAGCCTTGGCTCCAAGGTGCTGCAGATCCGCTCAGTCGAGTTCGCCGGCAAGTACAAGGTCAAACTGCGCGTGCTGTCCAGCTTTCAGGACGAAGGCGACGGCACGCTCATCACATTCGAGGAAAACGACAGCATGGAACAACCCGTCATCTCCGGTATCGCCTTCAACCGTGACGAAGCGAAAATCACCGTGGTCGGCGTGCCCGATCATCCCGGCATCGCCTACCAGATTCTCGGCCCGGTGGCCGATGCCAACGTCGATGTGGACATGATCGTGCAGAACGTCGGCCACGAGAACACCACCGACTTCACCTTCACCGTGCACCGCAACGACTTCGTCAAGGCGCTCGACATCGTCAAATCGACTGCCGCCGCCATCGGTGCACGTGAAGTCAATGGCGACGACAAGATCGCCAAGGTCTCCATCGTCGGCGTCGGCATGCGCTCGCACGTGGGCGTGGCGCGCAAGATGTTCGAGACGCTCTCCAGGGAAAACATCAACCTGCAGATGATCTCTACCTCGGAAATCAAGATTTCCGTGGTGGTCGAGGACAAGTACATGGAGCTGGCCGTGCGCGCGCTGCACCAGGCCTTCGAACTCGACAAGGCGAGCGCCTGAGCTGCCCGCCCCCGGACGGGACCGGCTGGCGGGCCTGCGCAATGGGATGAAGCCCGCCTATTTCATCGTCGCCTGGATATTCTTCGGCCTCGGGGCGCTCGGCATGATCGTGCCGGGCTTGCCTACCGTGCCCTTCATGCTGCTCGCCCTGTGGGCGTTTTCCCGATCCTCGAAACGTTTCCACGACTGGCTCTACGCGCACAAGGTGTTCGGCCCGCCCCTGCAGCAATGGCAAAGCCACCGCGTCATCCCGATCAAGGCCAAGATCGTCTCGCTGATGAGCATGGTGCTCAGCATGGCCTACATGACCCTCTACGCCGACATGCCGGCTTGGCTGCTGCTCGTCACTGCAGCCGTCATGGCATACGGCGCCTGGTTCGTGCTCAGCCATCCTTCCCGGCCCAGAAGCTGAACGAAGGTGGCGTCCGGACTGCGCTTCCGCTACAATGCGCGGCGGTTCGGAGACGTGGCCGAGTGGTTGAAGGTACTCCCCTGCTAAGGGAGCATGCGGGCTTAAACCTGCATCGAGGGTTCGAATCCCTCCGTCTCCGCCAAACCATGACAAGTTGATGGCAGATACGCAAATTCTGCGTATAATGCGCATCCTTTAACGCGCCCGTAGCTCAGCTGGATAGAGTACTTGGCTACGAACCAAGGGGTCAGGAGTTCGAATCTCTTCGGGCGCGCCAGTTTTCAAGGGGTTAGCGAGAGCTAGCCCCTTTTTTCGTTTTCGCCCCCCTGTCCGGCGACCGCGGTGTCCGCGAACCATGCCCGCCCGGCCCCCCAACCCGGTTGGTCTCAATCCCGTCGCGGTCCGGCCGTAAATACCCGTACATGCAATAGCCTTCGGGCCGTCCCGCCCCAACCTGGTTGGTGGACCGGGTCGGTGGTGCTGGCTAGGCTGCAATCGCGCAATCCGCATTCAGGGAGCCCACATGTCTTACTTGCAGAACAAATGGAACGAGCACGAGCGGCAGACCAATCCCGCACGCCGCTATGCCTCGCAACGCGAATTCGAGGCCGACTGGATCTACAGCCTGCGCCGCCGCTACCGCGTGTCGCAGGAAGCGCTCGCCGTGATGGCCAACGTATCGGTCACCACCGTGCAGAATTGGGAGAATCCGCGCAGTGCCAAGGCCATCGCGGAGCACAACCAGGAACGCCTGCGCGACATCGAGCGCGATCTCTGGATCAGGGCCCATGTCACCCTGCTCGACCCCTGCCCGCCCTATATCAAGGCGCTGTACGACCTGATGAGCGCAAGCAAGGACGACAGCGCGAAGGCCCTGGCTGACTACCTGGTTACCACTCTGCCGGAAAACGACACAGGCCGAGCCCGGCTGTTGCACTGGGCAAGCCTCACGCACAGCATCGGAGAACCCGGCTCGCCGCGCGCGCGCAGCCTGTCGGAGGCTGCCCTTGACGCGCTGGCCGGTTCGGACGCGCGCCTGTCGGCCGCCATCGAGAACGAAATCCTCGGCAGCCAGTTCGAGGATCTGCTGCTGCTGCCGCAGGGCGAAGCCCGCACCCGCCAGGGGGCGAGCCTGATGCGCGCCTGCGAACGCCTGTTCCAGCGCGACCGCCAGCCGGCTTACCTGTGGAATGCCCTGGAAGTCGCCTGCCGTGCACCGCTTGACACCCAGGATGTGTTCCGCCTGGTCCAGACCCTGGTCGATGTTCAGGGGGTCGCCCATGTCCGCCACCGGGTCCGCACCGAGGCCAGCTTCGAAGCCGCCCGTCTGGTGTTTGACGACAGCGCCACGCGCAACTGAGGAGGCCCCATGAATAGGATGCCATTACTCCAGTTGATCGTCGCGGCAGCCCTGGTCCTGTTGCAAGGCCCCGCACCGGCCTGGGCCGATGCCACGTCGGCCGCCCAGGTGGAATCTGCCAGCGCTTCGGCTCCTGCCCAGCCGGTACGCGTCGCCTGGGACCGGGTCGGGGCTGTCGCCTGAACCTGTGCGCTTCGCAAAACGCCTGCCGGCGGCAGGCGTTTATCATTCTTCCGGCAGGTTTCACTCGGATAGCCCGTTTTAACGGCGTCCATGACGGAATCCCGTTAAAGTAAGCAGGTTTTGTGCCGCTAACTGGGCATCGCCATCACCCCAGGATCGCAAGCCGCGCTTGACGCCACCCCGACCGTGAACGAGAACCTGGCACTTCAGGCTACTGTCCCGTTTCCCACAGATGAACCGGATACGCGGGAAAGCGCACTCGACACCCTGCTCGAGTGCCTGCTTGTCGTCATTCGCGCGCATGGCGGCACGTTGAGCCGCGAAGCTGCAATCAATGGTCTGCCGCTGGTCGACAACCGGCTGACCCCGTCGCTGTTCCAGCGGGCGGCGCAACGCGCCGGTTTCGCCAGCAACGTGGTGAAAAAGCCGCTCGATGCCCTCAATTCCGCGCTGTTCCCAGCTGTCCTGCTGCTGAAGGGCGACGAAGCCTGCGTGCTGCTGGGCTGGAGCGACGACGGCCGCCAGGCACGCGTGGTGTTCCCCGAACTCGGCGAAGCCGAGACCCTGGTGCCGCGCGAGGACCTCGACGCACGCTATCTCGGCAGCGCCCTGCTGGCGCGCCCGAAATTCCGCTTCGATGCCCGTTCCCCCGAAGTCGGCAACGTCCGCCACCGGCACTGGTTCTGGGGCACGCTCGCCGAAAACACCCTGCTCTATCGCGACGTGCTGCTGGCCGCCTTCCTCATCAACGTGTTCGCGCTGGCCCTGCCGCTGTTCACCATGAACGTGTACGACCGCGTGGTGCCGAACAACGCGATCGAAACCCTGTGGATGCTGGCGGCGGGTGTGGCGCTTCTCCTGGTCGCGGACGTGGTGCTGCGTACCATGCGCGGCTATTTCATCGATCTTGCCGGCAGCCGGGTGGACGTGCGCCTTTCCGCCTACATCATGGAACGCGTGCTCGGCCTGCGCCTGGAGAACCGCCCGCTTTCCGCCGGTTCTTTCGCCTCCAACCTGCGGTCCTTCGAGACGATCCGCGACTTCATCACCTCGGCTACCGTCACCGCATTCATCGATCTGCCGTTTGCACTGATCTTTCTCGCCGTCATCGCCTGGATCGCCTGGCCGATGATCCTGCCGATCCTGTTCGGCATGCTGATCCTGGTGGCCTACGCCCTTACCGTTCACAGCAAGATGCACGAGCTGTCCGAAACGACCTACCGCGCCGGCGCCATGCGCAACGCGACGCTGGTCGAATCGCTGGTCGGGCTGGAAGCGATCAAGGCCTTGGGCGCCGAGGGCGTGATGCAGCGCAAGTGGGAATCCAGTGCGCAGTTCCTCACCCGCGTCGCCGCGCAATTGAGATTGCTCTCCACCTCCACCATCAACGGTGCAATGTGGATGCAGCAATTCGTCAACGTCGTGCTCGTCGTCGTCGGCGTCTACCTCATCGCTGACAAGGCGCTCACGCTGGGCGGGCTTATTGCCTGCACCATGCTGGCGTCGCGCGCGATGTCGCCGATCAGCCAGGTGGCCGGCCTCCTGACCCAGTATCACAATGCCTCGACCGCATTGCAGTCGCTCGACAGCATCCTGCAACAGCCCGTGGAACGCGGGACCGACGCCAATTTCGTGACGCGCCAGCATTTCACCGGCGACATCGAATTCAAGGATGTCGAATTCACCTATCCCGGCCAGGATATCGCCGCACTGCGCAACGTCTCGCTCAAGATCCGCGCAGGCGAGCATGTCGCCATTCTCGGCCGCGTCGGCTCCGGCAAGACCACGCTGGAGAAACTCATTCTCGGCCTGTATCGCCCGACCTCGGGCGCGGTGCTGGTGGACGGCATCGACCTGCGCCAGCTCGACCCTGCCGAACTGCGCCGCAACATCGGCTACGTTCCTCAGGACGTGATGCTGTTCTTCGGCAGCCTGCGCGACAACCTCACCATCGCCTCGCCGACCGCAGACGATGCGGCCGTATTGCGCGCAGCGCGCATCGGCGGCTTGCTCGAATTCGTCAACAGCCATCCGCGTGGTTTCGACATGGCGGTGGGCGAGCGCGGCGAATCGCTGTCAGGCGGCCAGCGCCAGGCAGTCGCCATCGCCCGCGCCGCAATCGACGACCCGCCCATCCTGCTGATGGACGAACCCACGGGCTCGATGGACCATTCCAGCGAGGAAGAAATCAAGCAGCGCCTGCGCGAATTCTCCTCGGGCAAAACCATGATCGTCATCACGCACCGTACGTCGCTGCTGGATCTGGTTGATCGCATCATCGTCATCGACGGCGGCAAGGTCGTCGCCGACGGGCCCAAATCCCAGGTCGTCGAGGCCTTGCGGCAGGGTCGCATCGGGAAGGCCGCATGAAGTCCGGCGTTTTCGATTTCATCCGCGGCATCGCCGACGGCTCGGCAGGCTGGACAAGGCGCACGCGCCCCCTGCTCGACCGCCTGTTTTCACGATGGATTCCCCTGCGCGCGGAAACCGCGCCCGACTGGACGTCGGATGCCGCATGGGCCCATGCCGACCAGACGCCGCTGCGCGCGCGCTATCTCCTGCGCGGCATCGGCATCCTGCTGCTGCTGTTCGTGCTGTGGGCCATGTTCGCCAAGGTGGACGAGGTGGCGCGTGGCAGCGGCAAGGTGATTCCCTCGCGCCAGGTACAGGTCGTTCAGGCGGTCGACGGCGGCGTGGTTTCGGAAATCCTGGTGCGCGAGGGCCAGTCGGTCGAGGCCGGACAACTGCTGTTCCGTCTGGATCAGACGCGTTTTGTCTCCTCGCTGCGGGAAAACCGCGTGCAGTATCTGGCGCTGGTCGCCAAGGCGGCACGCCTGCGCGCCCTGGCGGACAACACACCGCTGCGCATTCCGGACGAAGTACTGAAGGAAGATCCTGCGCTGGCCGAAGGCGAGCGCAGCCTTTACGAGGCGCGACGCAGCGAACTCGATACGCAGCTCGGCATCGCGCGCCAGCAGCTGGCGCAGCGCAAACAGGAATTGATCGAAGCACGTTCGCGCCGCGACGAGGCCGCGCGCAGCCACGACCTCACGGCACGCGAACTGGCGATGACCCGGCCGCTCGCCGCAGCCGGTGCCGTGTCCGACGTGGAACTGCTGCGTCTGGAACGCGACGTCAGCCGCTATCGAGGCGAACGCGATCAGTCCGCCGCGCAGATCCTGCGCCTGCAGTCTTCCATCGCCGAGGCGTCCGGGAAGGTGCGCGAGCAGGAAATCAGCTTCCGCAACGAAATGCGCAATGAACTGGCCGAAACCGTGGCCAAGCTGAACAGCCTATCCGAAGGCAGTACGGCACTCTCCGACCGGGTGAAACAGGCCGACGTGAAATCGCCGGTGAAGGGGACGATCAAGCGTCTGCTCGTCACCACCGTCGGCGGCGTGCTGCAGCCCGGCAAGGAGATCGCCGAAATCGTGCCTACGGACGATGCCCTGCTGCTGGAAGCGCGCATCTCGCCCAAGGACATCGCCTTCCTGCATCCTGGCCAGGAGGCCACGGTACGCTTCACTGCCTACGATTTCGCCGTTTATGGCGCGCTGAAGGCCGTGGTCGAGCAGATCGGCGCCGACACCGTGACCGACGACGATGGCAATGCCTTCTATGTCGTACGCGTGCGAACCCTGCAATCCTCGCTCGGGAAATCCATGCCCATCCTGCCCGGCATGGTGGCCGAAGTGGACGTGCTCACCGGCAAGAAGAGCGTGCTGGCCTACCTGATGAAACCGGTACTGCGTGCACAGACCCGTGCCTTCACCGAGCGCTGAACCCATGGCTGCCCCGGTCTTTCTCACCCACCGTGCCGAACCGATCCCCCGCTGGCTGGATGCCTTCCCCGATGCCACCGTCATGCATGATCGCGATGCGCAGGCCGGCCAGCTTGCCGCAGCCCCGGTCGTCTGGCTCCACCTTGCCGGCGACGCCGAGGCCGATCGGGCACGCATCCGGGCCGTGCGCGCCCATGCCCCGGACACGCCGGTGGTCGCACTGTCCAACATGCCGGACGACGAGCAGGGACTGGCTGCCCTGTCTGCCGGCGCCGCCGGCTATTGCAGCGCGCTCACCCTGCCGGCCATCCTGCGCCAGGTTGCTGGCGTGGTCGGCCAGGGCGGCCTGTGGGTCGGGCAGCAGCTCATGCAGCGCCTGATGCGCGGACTGGCCGCACAGTCCGGACCGGCCGCCCCTCCCGCATTGCGCATGCTTTCGCAGCGCGAGCGCCAGATCGCCGAAGTCGCCGCGCGCGGGGCCACCAACAAGGAAATCGCGCGCGCCATGGGCATTACCGAGCGCACCGTCAAGGCCCACCTCACCGCCGCCTACGATAAGCTGGGGGTGCGCGACCGCATGCAGCTGTCGCTGCTGATCCATGGTGTCGAGGATTCGACATCCGCACCCCAGAAAATTTCTGCCTGACTGTACTTCGGTCCAATACGGAATCGCCATCGCCGGCCGTTAAGTCCAGTAGATCACCCGCATCGGGCATTTACGGACTCACAGAAAAAGGTCGGACATGGATACCCTCGCCACCACACCGCAAGCCGTCGCCACCGTCATCGCCGTCGAAGGCCAGGCCTTTGCGCGCAACCCCGCCGGCGAGCTGCGCCCGCTCAAGGCCGGCGACGTCCTGCTGGAAGGCGACACCATCGTCACCCGGCCCGGCAGCCAGGTCCAGCTGGCCATGCTCGACGGCGAGCGCCTGACCCTGCTTCCCAACGAAAGCTTCACCTTCACCGCCGAAACCGCGCCGCATGCCCGGTCCGAACCCGATGGCACCGCCCTGGAAGCCGGTGAGGCCGAACGCATCATCCAGGCCCTGGAACGCGGTGAAGATATCGACGCCCAGATCGAGGACACAGCGGCCGGCCTCGAAGGCGGCGGCAACAACCAGGGCAACGACTTCGTGCGCCTGCTGCGTATTATCGAGGGCGTGTCACCACTGGCCTTCGAATTCGACACCGGCTTGCCACCGGCAGAATTGCCGATTCCCGAAGCAGGCGATGCCGATATCCTGGCTGCCAAACCGCCGGCAACGCTCAGCCTCGGCGCCGATGCCGGCGTAACCGAGGGCGGCAGCATCGTCTATACCGCCACGGTCGACCGTGCGCCGGTTGGCAGCCCGCTGGTGCTCACGCTCTCCAACGGCGCCACCATCACCATCCCGGTCGGTGCGACCACTGGCAGCAGCGCACCGGTGCCGGTGCGTGCGGATGACGCGTATGTCCAGGGAGACGTGCCGGTGAGCGTATCGATCGTGACGGCGGCGGGCGGTGGCTACCCCGCCGTCGATCTGGGCGGACCGGCCACCACCGTCGTCAGCGACGACAGCGACGTCACCATCCTGGGCCTCACTGCCAGCCCCGGCGTGGATGAAGGCGGCATCATCGTCTACACCGCCACGCTCGACACCCCTGCAGCCAGCGCGATGTCGGTCACGCTGTCCAACGGCGCCATGATCACGATTGCCGCAGGCGCCACCAGCGGCACGGTCAGCGTCGCCGCACCCACGGACGATGCCTACCTCGACGCCGGTTCGGTGTCAGCCAGCATCAGCGCCGCCAGCGGCGGCGGCTTCGAGAGCCTCTCGGTCGATTCGACGCCTGCGGTCACCACCATCACGGACACTACCGACACTACGACGCTGCACCTCAGCGCAGCCGACAGCGTGGTCGAAGGCGACAGCGTGGTCTATACCGCCACCGTCGACCAGCCGGTCACCGGCAGCCCGCTCGACGTGACGCTGTCGAACGGACTCGTCATCAGCATCCCGATCGGAGCCACCTCGGCCAGTGCCAGCCTCGCCGCACCCGACGATCTGTATGCGGGCGGCAGCAGCCTTTCGGTCACGGTCGCCGGCACCAGCGGCGCCAACTACGAAAACCTCGTCGTCGGCAACGGTGCGCCCGGCACGCCCGTCGTCACGGCCGTCACCGACGACAATGACGCCACCACGGTCTCGCTGTCGGCCACGCCGGGCGTCGCCGAAGGCGGCAGCATCCTCTATACCGCGACCCTCAACGCCCCGGCGCAGACGGCCGTCTCGGTCATCCTGTCCAACGGTGCCGTGATCGCCATCGCCGCCGGCGCGACCAGCGGCTCGGTGAGCGTTGCCGCCCCTGGCGACGACGTCTATCTTGACGCCGGCAGCGTGTCCGCAACCATCGCCTCGGCCACCGGTGGCAATTTCGAAAGCCTGGCGATCGATGCCGTGCCGGCCGTCACCGCAATCAGCGACACCCTCGACGCCACAACGGTTTCGCTCACTGCTTCGCCGAGTGTCAGCGAAGGCGGCATCATCGTCTACACCGCCAGCCTCACCAGCCCGGCTCAGAGTGCCGTGACGGTGAATCTGGACAACGGCGCGACGATCACCATCGCCGCAGGCGCCTCGTCCGGAACGGTCAATGTCTTCGCACCGGCCGACGACGTTTACGCCGACGCGGGCCCGGTATCCGCCAGCATCGCCTCGGCTTCGGGCGGCAATTTCGAAAACCTGCTCGTCAACCCCGCCCCCGCAATCACCGCGGTCGACGATACCAGCGACACCACCACCGTCAGTCTTGCGGCCAGCCACAGCGTGGCCGAAGGCGGGGTCATCGTCTATACCGCCACGCTCACCAGCCCCGCGCAGACACCGGTAACGGTAATCCTGGACAACGGCGCGACGATCACCATCGCCGCCGGTGCGGCATCGGGTTCGGTCAGCGTACCCGCGCCCGGCGACGACGTCCATCTCGACGCCGGCAGCGTGAACGCGAGCATCGCCACCGCCACCGGCGGCGGTTTCGAGACCCTGGCCATCGACCCGGCGCCGGCGACGACGACAATCACCGATACCCTCGACACCACCACGCTCTCGCTCACCGCCACGCCCAGCGTCGCTGAAGGCGGCATCATCGTCTATACCGCCAGCCTCACCAGCCCGGCCCAGAGCGCCGTGACCGTGAACCTCGACAACGGCGCGACGATCACCATCGCCGCCGGCGCATCCTCCGGAACCGCGAGCGTCGCCGCGCCGGCTGACGACAGCCACGTCGATGCTGGCAGCGTCAGCGCCACCATCGCGTCGGCCAGCGGCGGCAACTTCGAGAGCCTGGTCGTCGACGCCACACCGGCGATCACCTCGGTCACCGACACCACGGACACGACGACAGTCTCCCTCACCGCCACGCCCAGCATAGCCGAGGGCGGTTCGATCATCTATACCGCTTCGCTCACCAGCCCGGCGCAAACCGCCGTGACCGTGAACCTCGACAACGGCGCGACGGTCACCATCGCCGCCGGTGCCGCATCGGGTTCGGTCAGCGTACCCGCGCCTTCGGACGATGTGTACGTGGATGCCGGCTCGATATCGGCCCGCATCGATTCGGCATCCGGCGGCAATTTCGAGAACCTCGTCGTCGACATCACCCCGGCCACGACCTCGGTGACCGACACCACCGATACCGCGACCGTTTCACTCACGGCAACGCCAAGCGTCGCGGAAGGCGGTGCCATCGTCTACACCGCCAGCCTCACGCATCCGGCACAGGGCACGGTAACGGTCATACTCGACAATGGCGCAAGCATCACCATTCCCTCGGGCAGTTCCACCGGCACGGCAAGCGTTCCGGCACCGGCGGATGACGTGTACGTGGATACCGGCTCGGTTTCGGCGGTAATCACCACCGCCACCGGCGGCAACTTCGAGAACCTCGTGGTCGATGCCACGCCGGCCACGACCTCGGTGACCGACACGATCGACACCACCACCGTTTCGCTCACCGCCACGCCCAGCGTGGCTGAAGGCGGCACCATCGTCTATACGGCAAACCTCACCAGCCCGGCGACCACCCCCGTTTCGGTCACGCTTTCGAACGGTGCAACCCTCACCATCCCTGCGGGCAGCGCCACCGGCACGACCAGTGTGTCCGCTCCTGCGGATGATGTGTATGTCGATGCGGGGAATGTCTCGGCGCACATCGTGACCGCCACCGGTGGCGGTTTCGAGTCCCTGTCGATCGATCCCGCTCCGGCCACGACTGCCGTCACCGATACGGCCGATACCGCGACGCTCTCGCTCACCGGCGATGCCAGCGTGGCGGAAGGTGGCACCGCGAGCTACACGCTTGCGCTCACCCATCCGGCACAAGGCGAAATCACAGTCACGCTTGTCTACAGCGGCACGGCCACCGACGGCTCCGATTTCACCAGTTCAACGACGGTAATCATTCCGGACGGCGCATCTGCTTCCAGCTTCAGCGTGGCCACGCTCGACGATGCCCTCGCGGAAGGCACCGAGACGCTCACCGTGTCGATCGATTCGGCCACGGGCGGCAACTTCGAGAATCTCATCGTCAGTGGCACGAACAGCAGCGTCTCCACCAGCGTGACGGACAACGACACCGCGACGGTCTCGCTGACCGCCACGCCGACCCTGACCGAAGCCGGCGGCACGCTCGTCTATGCCGCGAGCATCACGCAGGCGCCTGTCAGCGATCTCAGCGTGACGCTGTCCAACGGGCAGACGATCACCATCCTTGCCGGCCAGACCAGCGGTTCCGTGAGCCTGCCCCTGTCTTCTGACGAAGACGTCTACCTCGATCCCGATTCCGTGGGCGCCAGCATCTCGGGCACCAGCGGTGGCGGGATCACCATCGCCATCGACCCGACGCCCGCAACGACGTCGATCACGGACACGCTCGACACGACGACGGTGAGCCTGACTGCGAGCCCCAGCGTCGCGGAAGGCGGTACCATCCTCTATACCGCTTCGCTGACCAGCCCGGCCCAGACGCCGGTGACGGTGACGCTGTCGAACGGCGAGACGATCACGATTGCCGCAGGCGCATCCTCGGGATCGACCCCTGTGGCTGCACCCGCGGACGATGCCTATGCGGACGCGGGGTCGGTATCGGTAACGATTGCGACCGCTTCCGGCGGCAATTTCGAGCTGCTCGCGATCGATCCGGCCGCAGCGATCACGAGCATCACGGATACCACCGACACGACCACGGTTTCGCTGTCCGCAACCCCGAGCGTCGCGGAAGGCGGTGCTATCGTCTACACTGCCTCGCTCACCAGCCCGGCGCAGACCGAGGTCACCGTCACCCTCGACAACGGCGCGGCGATCATCATCGCCGCAGGGGCGTCCTCGGGGACAGTCAGCATCGCCGCACCCAGCGACGATGTCTATGTGGATGCGGGTTCGGTGTCGGCAGCAATCACTTCGGCAACCGGCGGCAATTTCGAATCGCTCGCGATTGATCCGACTGCTGCAACGACCTCGATCACGGACACCAGCGACACGACCACCGTTTCGCTCACCGCAACGCCGAGCGTCGCGGAAGGCGGCATCGTCGTCTACACCGCCAGCCTGACGGATCCGGCGCAGACCCCTTTGACGGTCACCCTCGACAATGGGGCGATCATCTCGATAGCCGCTGGCGCCACCAGCGGTAGCGTCAACGTTCCCGCTCCGGCCGATGACGCCTATGCGGACACCGGCCCGATCAGCGCGTCGATCGCATCTGCGACCGGCGGAAACTTCGAGAGTCTGGTCGTCGATGCCACGCCAGCCACGACCTCGATCACCGATACCACGGACACGACGACAGTCTCCCTCAGCGCCACCCCCAGCGTGGCCGAGGGCGGCGCCATCGTCTACACCGCGAGCCTGACGAATCCGGCGCAGACCGAGGTCACCGTCACCCTCGACAACGGCGCAACGATCACCATCGCAGCAGGTGCCTCGTCCGGTACGGTCAGTGTGGCCGCGCCTTCGGATGATGTGTACCTGGACGCAGGTTCGGTGTCGGCAGCGATCAGTTCGGCATCCGGTGGCAATTTCGAGAGCCTGGTGGTCGACGCCACGCCTGCCACGACGTCGATCACCGACACCACGGACACGACGACAGTCTCCCTCACCGCCACGCCCAGCGTGGCCGAGGGCGGTTCGATCATCTATACCGCTTCGCTCACCAGCCCGGCGCAGACTGCCCTGACCGTGAATCTCGACAACGGCGCGACGATCACGATTGCCGCAGGTGCTTCGTCCGGTACGGTCAGCGTCGCCGCACCGAGCGACGACGTGTATGCGGATGCCGGCAGCGTCAGCGCCACCATAGCCTCCGCCTCGGGGGGCAATTTCGAGAACCTCGTCGTTGACGCCACACCCGCGACAACAGCCATCACCGACACCACGGACACGACCACCGTCTCCCTCACCGCCACGCCGAGCGTGGCCGAGGGCGGTTCGATCATCTATACCGCTTCGCTCACCAGCCCGGCACAGACGCCGGTTTCAGTGACCTTGAGTAACGGCGAAACGATCACCATCGCCTCAGGCGCTTCGTCCGGTACGGTCAGCGTCGCTGCGCCTTCTGACGATGTGTACCTGGATGTGGGTTCGGTGTCCGCAACGATAGCAAGCGCCACGGGTGGGAGCTTCGAGTCGCTCGCAATCAACCCGGCTGCGGCAACGACTGCGATCTCCGATACTGCGGACACGACCACCGTCTCCCTCACCGCCACGCCGAGCGTGGCCGAGGGCGGTTCGATCATCTATACCGCTTCGCTCACCAGCCCGGCACAGACTGCCCTGACCGTGAATCTAGACAACGGCGCAACGATCACCATCGCAGCAGGTGCCTCGTCCGGTACGGTCAGTGTGGCCGCGCCTTCGGATGATGTATACCTGGACGCAGGTTCGGTGTCGGCAGCGATCAGTTCGGCATCCGGTGGCAATTTCGAGAGCCTGGTGGTCGACGCCACGCCTGCCACGACGTCGATCACCGACACCACGGACACGACGACAGTCTCCCTCACCGCCACGCCCAGCGTGGCCGAGGGCGGTTCGATCATCTATACCGCTTCGCTCACCAGCCCGGCGCAGACTGCCCTGACCGTGAATCTCGACAACGGCGCGACGATCACGATTGCCGCAGGTGCTTCGTCCGGTACGGTCAGCGTCGCCGCACCGAGCGACGACGTGTATGCGGATGCCGGCAGCGTCAGCGCCACCATAGCCTCCGCCTCGGGGGGCAATTTCGAGAACCTCGTCGTTGACGCCACACCCGCGACAACAGCCATCACCGACACCACGGACACGACCACCGTCTCCCTCACCGCCACGCCCAGCGTGGCCGAGGGCGGTTCGATCATCTATACCGCTTCGCTCACCAGCCCGGCACAGACCGCCGTGACCGTGAATCTAGACAACGGTGCGACGATCACGATTGCCGCAGGTGCTTCGTCCGGTACGGTCAGTGTGGCCGCGCCTTCGGATGATGTGTACCTGGATGTGGGTTCGGTGTCCGCAACGATAGCAAGCGCCACGGGTGGGAACTTCGAGTCGCTCGCAATCAACCCGGCCGCGGCAACGACTGCGATCTCCGATACGCTCGATACCGCGACGCTCTCGATCACCGGCGATGCCAGCGTGGCGGAAGATGACACGGCCAGCTACACGCTCTCGCTGACTCACCCAGCACAGGGCGATGTGACCGTGACCCTCGCCTACGGCGGCGCTGCAGCGGACGGTTCGGATTTCAGCGGCACGACAACGGTGACCATTCCCGACGGCGCTTCCTCGGCCGGCTTCAGCGTGGCGGCAATCGACGACGCCATCGCAGAAGGCAGCGAAGATTTCACGATCAGCATCGTCAACGCCGCCGGCGGCAATTTCGAGAATCTGGCCATCAGCGGCAGCAATGGCAGCGTGACCACCACCCTGCTCGACAACGATGCCTCGGTCCTCTCGCTATCTGCCACGCCAGGCCTGACCGAGGCAGGCGGCACCATCGTCTATGTCGTGACGGCAACACAGCCGCCACTCTCGGACATGACGGTGACGCTCTCCAACGGCGCGACGATCACCATTCTGGCCGGACAGACCAGCGGGACCGTCGATGTGCCGCTGCCCGCCAGCGACGATGTCTATATCGATGGCGGAAGCGTCAGCGCGACCATCGCTTCGACCAGCGGCGGCGGCATTCCCGTATCCATCAACCCCGCACCCGCGGTCACCACCGTCGGCGACACCATCGATACCACCACGATCAGCCTGGCTGCTTCTCCCAGCGTCGCGGAAGGTGATGCCATCGTCTACACCGCCTCGCTCACCAGCCCGGCGCAGACCGATGTCACCGTCACCCTCGACAACGGCGCAACGATCACGATCGCCGCAGGGACATCCTCGGGTACGGTCAGCGTCGCCGCGCCGACCGACGACGTATACGTGGATGCCGGCGCCGTCTCCGCGACGATTGCCTCGGCCGCCGGCGGAAATTTCGAAAACCTGATCGTCGACGCCACGCCTGCCACGACGTCGATCACGGATACCACGGACACGACGACAGTCTCGCTCAACGCCACGCCGAGCGTGGCCGAGGGCGGCGCCATCGTCTACACCGCCTCGCTCACCAACCCGGCGCAGACGCCGGTTTCGGTCACGCTCTCCAACGGCGCAACGATCAGCATCGCCGCCGGGGCTTCCTTGGGATCGGTCAGCGTGGCTGCACCAAGCGATGACGTCTACGTGGATGCGGGGTCGGTGTCCGCGACGATTGCGACCGCCACAGGTGGAAATTTCGAGAGCCTTTCGATCGATCCGGCTGCCGCAACGACCACAATCAGCGACACGACGGACACCACAACCGTTTCGCTGACCGCCACCCCCAGCGTCGCCGAGGGCGGTTCGATCGTGTATACCGCCAGCCTCACCAATCCGGCGCAGACCGATGTCAGCGTCATCCTCGACAATGGTGCAATCATCACCATTGCAGCCGGGACCTCTTCAGGCTCGGCCAGTGTACCGGCACCCTCCGACGATGTGTATGTCGATACCGGCTCCGTGTCTGCCAGCATCGCCTCCGTTTCCGGAGGCAACTTCGAGAACCTGATGGTCGATGCCACACCCGCCACGACCTCGGTCAGCGACACCACCGACACCACGTCGGTCAGCCTCACTGCCACACCCAGCGTGGCCGAGGGTGGTGCCATCGTGTACACCGCCAGCCTCAGCAGCCCGGCACAGACGCCGGTTTCGGTCACGCTTTCCAACGGTGCGACGATCACCATTGCCGCCGGCGCCTCGTCGGGCACGGTCAGCGTCGCTGCGCCGACCGACGACGTGTACGTTGACGCAGGTTCGGTGTCAGTCACCATCAGCTCGGCTACAGGCGGCAACTTCGAGTCGCTGGCGATCAACCCGGCTGCCGCAACGACCACAATCAGCGACACGACGGACACCACAACCGTTTCGCTGACCGCCACCCCCAGCGTCGCCGAGGGCGGTTCGATCGTGTATACCGCCAGCCTCACCAATCCGGCGCAGACCGATGTCAGCGTCATCCTCGACAACGGCGCAACGATCATCATCGCCGCGGGGACATCCTCGGGTGCGGTCAGCGTGGCCGCGCCTTCGGATGATGTGTACCTGGATGCAGGTTCGGTGTCGGCAGCGATCAGCTCGGCATCCGGTGGAAACTTCGAGAGTCTGGTCGTCGATGCAACCCCAGCCACGACAGTGATCAGCGACACGGCTGATATAACAACCGTTTCGCTCACTGCGAGCCCGAGCGTAGCCGAGGGCGGCGCCATCGTCTATGCCGCCTCGCTCACCAGCCCCGCGCAGACACCGGTTTCGGTGAACCTGTCGAACGGTGCGACGATCACGATTGCAGCCGGTGCTTCGTCGGGAACGGTCAGTGTCGCCGCGCCGAGCGACGACGTCTACATCGATGCCGGTTCGATCAGCGTGACGATTGCCACTGCTACGGGTGGAAATTTCGAGAGCCTTTCAATCGATCCAGCTGCAGCGACGACTTCGGTCACCGATACCACGGATGCGACCACCGTCTCGCTCACCGCCACGCCGAGCGTGGCCGAGGGCGGCTCCATCGTCTACACCGCCAGCCTCACCAGCCCGGCACAGACCGCCGTGACCGTGAATCTCGACAACGGCGCGACGATCACGATCACCGCAGGCGCTTCGTCGGGCACGGTCAGCGTGGCCGCACCTTCGGATGATGTGTACCTGGATGCTGGCTCTGTTTCGGCCTCCATCGCATCGGCTACCGGCGGCAACTTCGAGTCGCTGGTCATTAACCCGGCCGTAGCGACGACTGCAATCACAGACACGACCGATGCGACCACCGTCTCCCTCACCGCCACGCCGAGCGTGGCCGAGGGCGGTTCGATCATCTATACCGCTTCGCTCACCAGCCCGGCTCAGACCGCCGTGACCGTGAATCTCGACAACGGCGCGACGATCACGATTGCCGCAGGTGCTTCGTCCGGTACGGTCAGTGTGGCCGCGCCTTCGGATGATGTGTACCTGGATGCGGGTTCGGTGTCGGCAGCAATCAGTTCGGTATCCGGCGGTAATTTCGAGAGCCTGGTGGTCGACGCCACGCCCGCAACGACTACGGTCTCCGATACCACCGACACCACGACACTGTCGCTCACGGGCGATACAGGCGTCGCGGAAGGCGTCTCGGCAGGCTATACGCTTTCCCTCACCAGCCCGGCCGAGGGCGACGTCACGGTCACGCTTGCCTATAGCGGCACGGCTGCGGATGGATCCGATTTCACCGGCACAACGACGGTGACCATTCCCGATGGCGCTTCGTCCGCCGGCTTCAGCGTGGCGACCCTCGATGACGCGGTTGTGGAAGGTGCGGAGAGCTTCGCGGTCGCCATCGCCTCGGCCACCGGCGGCAATTTCGAGAACCTGGTGATCAGCGGCGCGAACAGCAGCGTCTCGACCACAATCACGGACAACGACACCACCGCACTCAGCGTATCCAGCCCGTCAGCAGCCGAGAGCGCTGGCTATGCACAGTTCACCGTCAGCCTGTCCAATCTCAGCAGCCAATCCACCACCGTCAGCCTGGCACTTGCAGACGGCAGCGCAGGCGGCAGCGACTACGGTCCGTCGCTCGAATTCTCGACCGATGGCGGCTCGACCTGGACGCCTGGAACGACAGCCGTCATCCCGGCAGGTCAGGCCAGCATCCTGGTGCGTACGCCGGTGAACAACGACGCGCTCGACGAGGCTAGCGAAACCTTCACGCTCACCGCCACCCGTACCGCCGGCACGCCGGTAACCAACCCTGGGGGAGCAGCCGTCGGCACAGGGACCATCCTCGACGACGACACCACCCCGGTGCTTGACCTCGACGCCAACGACAGCACCGTCGGCGGCGCGAACTACCAGACCAGCTTCACCGAGAACGGTGCGGCCGTCTCCATCGGCGACATCGATATCAGCGTCAGCGACGCGGACGGCAATGCCATGACCGGCGCGACGATCCGCCTGACCAATGCGCAGGCCGGCGATGTGCTGTCGGTCGGCAGCCTGCCCGCCGGCATTTCCGCCACAGTCGACACTTCCGTCCCCGGCCAGATCACCGTCACGCTGTCCGGCACGGCGAGCCCGTCGGACTACCAGAACGCAATCCGCGCGGTGTCGTTCAGCAATGGCAGCGATGCGCCCAGCACGGTCGACCGCACGGTCACCGTGGCGGTGACCGATGGCAGCAATGCGAGCAACACGGCGACAACGACCATTACCGTCAATCCCGTCAACGATCCGCCGGTGGCGCAGGATGTCTCGGCCTCCGGCAGCGAAGACCCGGCCGCGCCGATCCCGGTCACGCTCACTGGCAGCGACGTCGATGGCACGGTGGCGAGCTTCAGCCTGACGAGCCTGCCGCCCAGCGGCGTGTTGTATCTCGATGCAGCGATGACCCAGCCGGTTTCGGCGGGCAGCGTCCTCGCGGCATCCGGCAACAGCCTCACGCTGTATTTCCGTCCGCCGGTGAACTGGAACGGTACGACCGACTTCGACTATACCGCGACCGACGATCTCGGTGCCGTGTCGGCCCCCGCCACGGCCACCGTGACCATCGCTGCCGTGGACGACGGTACGCCGACTGCGGGAGACGACGCCTTCATGACCACGCTGGGCACGCCCATCGTCATCACGCGCGGCCAGCTGCTCGCCAACGACAGCCTGCCCGACAATGCGCAGATCACGAACGTGAGCGCGGTCAGCGGCGGCACCCTGGTCTACAACGGTGACGACACCTGGACTTACACACCGTCGTCCATCGGTGCGGCCAACTTCATCTACACGCTCACCGACGAAGACGGCCAGACCAGCACGGCCACCGTCACGCTCACCACGGTGGCGGCCAACAACGATCTGGCGACCGTGCACGAAAGCGCACTCGCTGACGGCACCGGCGGAGGTACCACGACCGCGAGCGGCAACCTGCTCGCCAACGATGGCGGCGGCACGGCCATCAACAACGTCAACGGCATCACCGACGGTTCGGGCAGCGACACCGACAGCCGCAGCGGCTACATCGGCGTCACCACCTCGATCGGCCGCCTGGTTGTCGATTCCACGGGTACGGGCGCAGGCGACTACACCTACACCCTGTTCGACAATGCCGACAACAGCGGGGCTGGCAACGACCTCTCAATCACCGAGAGCTTCAGCTACCAGTCGAATGCGGGCGTCACGGCCCAGCTGAACGTCAATGTAGTGGACGACCGCCCGGTCACCTTCGACCGTGTACTCGAAGTGTCGGAAAATCCGCTCCCGAGCTTCAACCTGGTGCTCGTGCTGGATGTATCGGGCAGCATGACCAGCGCCTCCGCGGGTGGCGAGGTGCGGCAGATCAACGATGACGGCTCGACGACCATCACCACCCGTCTCGACATGGCCAAGGCCGCGCTGATCCAGCTGGTCGAGGAATACTTCAACCAGGCGCAGAACGTGTCGATCACCCTGATCAGCTTCTCCAGCAGTGCGACCATCCTCAACGGCGGCGCTCCCTATACCGACAAGCAGGATGCCATCGACGGCATCAATGCGATGAACGGTTCGGGTGGCACCAACTACGAAGCGGCGCTGAATGCCGTGCAAACCGCGTTCGGCACGGTCAACCCGTCGGTCCGTAATGCCGTGTACTTCCTGTCGGACGGCGAGCCCTCGGTCGGCAACACCACCGACCCCGTCGGCGCCAGCGGCTACGACGTCTTCCTCGCGAGCAACGACATCCAGTCATACGGTGTGGGGGTGGGCACAGGCATCGCTGATCCGCAGCATCTCAACAACATCCATAACGTGGACGCGGATGGCGACGGCACGCGCGACCCGGCAATCATCGTGCCCGATCTCAACGAGCTGGATTCGGCCCTGCTCACCACCGTCCCTTCCGCGTTCGGCGGCAACCTGGTATCGGGCAGTGGTGGCACCGGCAACGTGCTCGGCGCCGACGGCGGCTACGTCGAGACCATCGTCATCGCGCTCGACAGCGACGGCAACGGCACGCCCGACGAGACCGTGACCTTCACCTACGATCCCATAGCCGGCACGATCAGCAGCGGCAGCAGCTTCCTGCCGCCCAGCGTGTCGGGCGACCTGCTGACGCTGGACGATTCCACCGGCTTCGGCATGGGCACGCTGACATTCAACTTCAGCACTGGCGACTACACCTTCTTCACCGGTGCGGGTGCGACGGTCGGCGAGAGCTTCTCGCTTGATTTCGTGGCGCGCGACAACGATGGCGATGTCACCTCCCCTGCCACCGTCACGATCCAGATCGCGGACGGCAAGCCCATCGCCCGTCCCGATTCAGACACCCTGCTGCCGAACGAGGATCATCTCGAGGGCAACGTCATCACGGGTCTCGGCACCGACGGCGGCCTCGCGCTCGGCGGCCAGGTCACCAGCTTCGCACCGGCCGGCTCGGGCGTGGACAACGTCATCGACGACGCGCAGGTGAGCTCGGTCACCTTCCAGGGCATCACGTACGACCTGACCACCGACAGCAGCGGCAGCGGCAGCGGCTACACCTACACGATCACCGCCGGCCAGCTCAACTGGCAGGCCACCAGTGGCGGCGAGTCGCTGGTGTTCAACCAGACCGGCTATTACGACTACACGCCCCCAACAGCCGACATCCCGGTCACGCCCAGCAGCGCGGCCGTGACCACGCTCTTCAATACGTCCGGTAACGCCAACGACAACGGTGTGGTACTGAGCGGCCTCTCCCGCACCGGTACCGCCCAGTCGCTGACCTACACCAACGCCGGCGGCACCAGCAACGACGGCGTGGGCGTCAACGGCGGCGGCAGCAACGCCAACGTCAACAATCTGGAGCGCCTGATCGTCAGCTTCGACCAGGCCACGCACCCCTACGGCGTACAGGACGTCAGCTTCGTGGTGGCCACCAGCGCGAGCAACCTCGGTTCGTCGGGTGGTATCGTATATGCGCTGACCTACACCGTGTTCGACGTCGCGGGCAACCAGATCGGCCAGTTCTACAGCAGCGACGAGGGCACCATCAATGTACCGCCCGAGCTGAGCAACATCGGCCGCATCGAGATCGAGGCCAACAGCGCGGCGTCGGCGCGCATCACCAGCGTCAGCTTCGAGAGCGTGCAGCTCAACACCACGGCGACGGCCACTGCCCCGGTCGAACTGGAATACGTGCTCACCGACGCGGACAGCGACAGCAGCGACCCCGCCACGCTCACGCTCAACATCATGGCCAACAACCTGTTCGGCGACGCGGGGGCGAACACGCTGAGCGGCACCATCCGCAACGACCGCATGATCGGGGCCGCCGGTAACGACACGCTCGACGGCAACGATGGCCACGACATCCTCGAAGGCGGCGACGGCGACGACACGCTCAATGGTGGGGCGGGCATTGACGTGCTGCGCGGCGGGGCGGGTAACGACACGCTCGACGGCGGCGACGGCGACGACATTCTCGTCGGTGGGGCGGGCAACGATCTGCTGATCGGCGGCCTCGGCGCCGACGTGTTCCGCTGGGAGCTGTCGGACCGCGGCGTGGCCGGATCACCGGCCGCCGACACGGTCCAGGATTTCGACAGCTCGATCGGCGGCGACCAGCTCGACCTGCGCGACCTGCTGCAGGGCGAATCGGACGATGCGCTGAGCCTGGCCAATTTCCTGCACTTCAGCCAGTCCGGCTCGGACGTCGTCATTCAGATCAGTTCCAGCGGCGGCTTTGCCGGCGGCTACAATGCCGGCGCGGTCGATCAGACCATCACGCTGCAGGGCCAGTGGTCGGACATCACCGGCAGCGGCTCGCTGACCTCGGACCAGCAGATCATCCAGGACCTGCTGACCAAGGGCAAACTGATCACCGACTGATCGCAACCGGACAGGAACCGAACCATGCCATACGTAAAACGCGACGCGCAGGGCCAGATCGTTGCAGCCATGCTGGAACCGGGCGAGGGTCTCGCGGCGGTTCCCGGCGGCGCGCCCGAACTGCAGGAGTTCATGCGCCGGATGGGAATGGAGCAGAGCTCGCTCGAACAGTCGGACATGCGCCTGGTGCGCGTGCTGGAAGACCTGATCGATCTCCTGATCGCGCGCGACGTGATCCGCTTCACCGACCTGCCGCAGCCGGCCCAGGAGAAACTGCTGGAACGCCGCTCCCTGCGCCAGTCCATGGGCGCACTCGACCTGCTCGGCGGCGGCAACGAAACGATCTGATCCGCCCGGCCGCGCGGGGCATTCAGTCGAGCGTGATCCCCGGTCCTGTCATGCCCTTGAAACCCAGGTCGCGCAGCGTGCGCGCCTCGTCCTGCGTGTTCACCCCTTCGGCGATGGGCATCATGCCCATGGTGTGAGCGATGGTGCACAGGCCGCGCAGGAAGGTCTGATTTCCCGGGCTCTGGTCGATGTCGCGGATGATGGTGCGGTCGATCTTCAGGTAGTCCAGCCCCACGTCGTAGAGTTCACCGATATGGCAGATCTGGCTGCCGACATGCTCGAGGCCGATACGGCAGCCCAGCGGCTTGAGGGTTTCGCAGAACACGCGGAATTCGCGCTCGTGCCGGTAGGCGACGAATTCCGGAATGTCGATCCAGATACGCGCAGCCACCGCCGGACGCTGCTTCAGCGCACGGAAATAGCGTGCGGTAAGGACCGGGTCGCAGACCGACTGCGGCGACACATTGACGCACAGCGGGCCGGCATGGGTTTCCAGCCATTCCAGCGCATAGTCGAAGACCGCCTCGTCGATCTGCTCGGTCAGACCCAGCCGGCTCGCCCAGGGCATGAACTCCTGCGCCGGCATCCACAACTCGCTCTGGATGATCTGCATGCGGGCCGGCGCCTCGTAGTGGATCAGCCTGCCCTGCCCGTCGAGCACCGGATAGGTCGCGAACTGCACGCGGCGCAGGCTGATCGCGGTTTCGATCAGCGTACGCCAGGCTGCCATCAGACTGGGCGCGGGCTTCCATTCCACGTTCAGTTCGCCGATGTCGACCGCACTGCCGCCCTCTTCCTCGGCACGCACCAGCGCCATGTCGGCACGCGTCAGGACCTGCGACACCGGATCGCCATGACGATATGCCGCACCGCCGAGCAGGATGGGATATTCGACCGGCGCACTCGGATCGTTGATCGACAGCAGCGCCTGCGCCGAAATGCGCTTCGCCAGCTCATCCACCGCGTCGACGTTTGGTGCAAGCACGGCAAAATCCGCACCATTCAGACGGCCGATGAGACAGGCTTCGTCCGGACAGCTTTCCTGCAGCGCCGACGCCACATGACGCAGCAGGCTGTCGGCGGATTCCCGCCCCAGTTCGCGATTGAGCTTCGCCAGATCGGGAAGCCGCACGATGAACAGCGCCCCGGTCGGCGGCGAATGCTCGTCTTCCAGCACGCTCTGGATCTGCTTGAGGAAATGCTCCCGGTTCAGCAGTCCGGTCAGCGGGTCGTGCTGGGCATCGCGGCGCAGCTGGTCGAGGCGCGCGGATTCCTCCTCGAGCATGCCATGCACCTGGTCCGACAGCCGGTTCATCGCGCGCACCACGCTTCTGAACTCGCGCGTGTAGGGTTCCGGAATGGTCAGGAACCTGCGCGCACCGATTGCCTCGGCCTGCTTCACCACCTCGTCCAGCGGGCGGGTGATGCCGCGCAGAATCAGGGTACCGATCGCGCCGCACAGCAGCATGCCTGCGAGAAACCAGTAGAGCAGGGTGCGGTTACCCTCCCACAGCGCCTGGTAGGCATAACGGTTGTGGCTGATGAGCGAGAGCGTGCCGAACTGTTTCCAGCCATCCTGCACCTGCGCGATCCCCGGCGCGGCATCCAGCGGAATCAGGTCGATGAACCAGGCCGGCACCTTGTCGCTGGGCACGTCGCTGTAACGGTCCACGATCACCTCGCCCTTGGGCGAAACCAGGCGGATGCTCTTGTAGTGGCCGATGTCGAACTGCGCGGCGACCATCAGTTCGAGCATCACCGGGTCCTTCTCCATCTGCGACATCGACAGCGCCAGCGAATTGGCGTTGTCGATGTTCTTCAGCCGCAACTGGTCTTCAAGGTAATTGCGCGCCGACCAGGCGCTGACCAGGAAGCTGATCCCGAATGCCAGCGTCATGATCGCGACGACGGCGAGCCAGAACTGTTTGGTGAGTGACATGACCTTATCCTCTCGACAGGTGCTGTTTCAATCGATGCCTTCCTCTCGCATCCGCACCAGCACCGACTGCCACTTCGACAGCTTCGTCGAATTGGCCGAACGGGGCCGAGCACCGCCGACCCACATGCCTTCGGCGTTGAAGCCGAAGATCGTGGCAAGGTCGGGGCGCCGCGAGGCGGGGCGGATATCGGAAACCAGGTTGTCCAGCACCAGCGGTTCAGCGTCCGGGGCCGGATAATAGCTCAGGACCATGTGGGCCTGAACGACAGAGCTCTGCGGCCCGCCGATGCGGGCCTTGACGTAGGTGAGGCGCAGCTTGTCGGACGGCACGCCGGCCAGCTTCAGCGTGACATACTTGGCGATGGCGAAATCCTCGCAATCGCCCTGCGCGCGGCCCAGGGTTTCCAGCGGCGTTGCCCAGTAATCGGCCTTGCCCCAGATCGCGCTGTCCTCGTCGAAGCGTACCCTGCGGTTGAAGAATTCGTTGACGCGCTGCAGCCGCACCGTGTCGGGCTGGCCACTGGTCTGCGTCAGCAGTTCGCGCCAGGCCGCCACGGCACTGGCCCCGGCATCGCCGTAGCGCTGGCTGGCGAGCAGCAGCATCCGGTCCATCTCGACGCTGGCCGCCGCCAGGCCGATGCCCAGTGCCAGCAGAAGCACCGAGCGCAGCCCGCCG
The DNA here is from genome assembly GCA_040754275.1 of Pseudomonadota bacterium. Lineage (GTDB taxonomy): Bacteria > Pseudomonadota > Gammaproteobacteria > Burkholderiales > Thiobacillaceae > Thiobacillus. The sequence goes on along the minus strand of JBFMCW010000007.1, from coordinate 3,904 downwards.
CCCGTCCGCAGATGGCGTCGGAGTATCCCCATCAGGCCCGGCAACCCGGCGGCCATGCATCCCTCAAATGCGGCACTATCGCAACAAGGCCGCCTGCTGCCGGGTAAAAATGTGTGCGCATCGGTGGTTGGTATAAATGTTGCTGCAATAATCGCCGTTGTTCACGATTGATATCGGAATCGCCGGGAGAGGCTGAAGGAATGCCAAGAATAAAAGTCGTTGCGTGGAGCTTGTCGCTGCTGGGCATGATAACCGCCGGGACCATGGCCGCGCCGGTTACGCTGCAGGATGCCGTCAGGCAGGCGGTTGCAACCAATCCGGAAGTGCAGGCGCGCTGGCACGATTTCACCGCCTCGCGCGAGGAGCAGGCCGTGGCGCGCGGCGGCTTCTACCCGCGCGTGGACCTGAGTGCCGGCGTCGGTCGCGAGAATCTCGACGAACCGACCACGCCCGAAACCTCGTTCACCCGCCGTGGCGCCACCCTGAGCCTCAACCAGATGCTCTACGACGGTTTCGCCACCCGCGAGGAAGTCACACGGCTGGCCTACGCCAAGCTCACCCGCTACTACGAACTGCTGGATGCCACCGAGACTACCGCGCTGGAAGCAGCCCGTGCCTATCTTGATGTGCTGCGCTACCGCGAACTCTCGCGTCTCGCCCAGGAAAACTTCGCCCAGCACGACCAGTACTTCAGGCAGATCCAGCAACGCGTCCAGGCCGGCGTCGGCCGGCGCGTCGACCTCGAACAGGCGGGCGGGCGGCTGGCGCTCGCGCAGTCCAACCTGCTTACCGAAGCAAGCAACCTGCACGACGTCAGCGCGCGCTACCTGCGCATCGTCGGCGAGCTGCCGCCCGGCGAGATGATCGCCCCTGCCCTGCTCGAACAGGGCATCCCGCCAGGCGTGGAGGAAGCCCTCAAGCTCGCCTACCAGGGCAGTCCGGCTTTCAACGCCGCCCTGGAAAACGTGCGTGCGGCACAGGCACAGGCCCGCGGGCGCAAGTCCAATTTCCATCCGCGCGTCGATCTGCGTGCAAGCAAGGACATCGGCTACAACATGAACGGCGTCGAGGGCAAACGCGACGACGAAATCATCGAACTGGTCCTCAACTACAACCTGTTCAGGGGCGGATCGGACAGCGCACTGGTGCGCCAGTACAACGAGCGCCTCGAACAGGCGAAGGACCTGCGCGACAAGGCCTGCCGCGACATTCGCCAGACGGTCTCCATCGCGTGGAAGGACATCCGCAACCTGCAGCGGCAGCTCGGCTACCTCGACCAGCACCAGCTCGCCACCGCCAAAGCCCGCGAGGCCTACCGCAAGCAGTTCGACATTGGCCAGCGCACCCTGCTCGACCTGCTCGATACCGAGAACGAATACTTCCAGTCGCGCCGCGCCTACACCAATGCGCAGTACGACCATGCCATCGCGCATGCGCGCACGCAGGCCGGCATGGGCAAGCTGCTCCCCGCGCTCGGCGTCGTCCGCGACGGCCTGCCCACGCCACAGGAACTCGGCCAGGACCGCTTCGAAGTCGATCCCGCCAGCCAGTGTCCTGCCGCCGCCCCCGAGATCGCCGTTGCCGACGAGATCATGGCGCCGCGCACGATCGAGGCGACGCCGCTGGCGGTGACCGCCCCCCCACCGCAACCGGTCGCGCCGCCGCCGGAAACCGTCCAGCAGGCACTGGCCGGCTGGTCGGCTGCCTGGTCGTCCAAGGATTTCCCCCGCTACCGCGGCTACTACACGGGCACGTTCGTACCCGAGGACGGCCAGTCGATCGAGCGCTGGGCCAGCACGCGTGCCGCGCGTCTCGCCAAGCCTGGCGACATCACCATCGGCATCGACGGCCTGAAAGTCGATACACCCACAGCCGACCGTGCCGTGACCGACTTCAAGCAGACCTATGCATCCGCCGACTACCGCGACGAGACGCAGAAACGCCTGGAGTGGGTGCGCGAGGACGGTCGCTGGAAAATCGTACGCGAAAAGGTGCTGACGCCCCCCAGGATCACGACGCCGCAGACCATCCAGCAGGCCAAGAAAAGGAAAGCCGCTGCCAAGTCGAAGGACTGCGTCTGTGACTGAGCGCCTGACCGGCGTACGGGAGAAAATCGCTTAAAATTGCGGGTTGCCGCAATTCGAACCGCATTCCCCCATGGATACCCCGCAGACCACGCCGGCCTCGCCCGGCGCTGCCGCCCTCGCGCGCGACGTGAAAAAGCGCCGTACCTTCGCGATCATCTCCCACCCCGACGCCGGCAAGACGACGCTGACCGAGAAGCTGCTGCTGTTCGGCGGCGCCATCCAGATGGCCGGCACGGTCAAGGCCAAGAAGAGCGGCAAGTTCGCCACCTCGGACTGGATGGCGGTGGAACAGGAGCGCGGCATCTCGGTGGCGAGTTCGGTCATGCAGTTCAGCTACGGCGACTGCGTGTTCAACCTGCTCGACACCCCCGGCCACAAGGACTTCTCGGAAGACACCTACCGCGTGCTCACCGCCGTCGACGCCGCGATCATGGTCGTCGACGCCGCCAAGGGCGTCGAGGAGCAGACGATCAAGCTGCTCGAGGTGTGCCGGATGCGTAATACGCCCATCATCACCTTCATCAACAAGCTCGACCGCGAGGTGCGCGAGCCGCTGGAACTGCTCGACGAGATCGAATCGATCCTGAAGATCCACTGCGCGCCGGTGACCTGGCCCATCGGCATGGGCAAGCGCTTCCAGGGCGTCTACCACCTCATCCACGACGAAATCCTGCGCTTCAAGGCCGGCGAGGAAAACGCCGGCCAGCTGTTCGAGTCGCTGCAGGGCCTGGGCGAGGCGAAGCTGCGCGAGCTGTTCCCGCTCGAGGCCGACGCACTGCTCGGCGAGATCGAGCTGGTGCGCGGCGCCGGCGCCACCTTCCATATCGACGATTTTCTCGCCGGCAGGCAGACGCCGGTGTTCTTCGGCTCCGGCATCAACAACTTCGGCGTGCGCGAAGTGCTGCGTGCGCTGTCCGACTGGGCGCCGTCGCCCTTGCCACGCGAGGCGGTCGAGCGCGTCGTCGAGCCCACCGAGCCCAAATTCACCGGCTTCGTGTTCAAGATCCAGGCCAACATGGACCCGCAGCACCGCGACCGCATCGCCTTCTTCCGCGTCTGCTCCGGCCGCTACAGCCCCGGCATGAAAGTGCGCCACCGCCGCACCGGCAAGGACATGAAAATCGCCAACGCCGTCGTCTTCATGGCCAACGAACGCGCCCGCATGGACGACGCCGTCGCCGGCGACATCATCGGCATCCACAACCACGGCCAGCTGCAGATCGGCGACACCCTCACCGAAGGCGAGGCCCTGCAGTTCAAGGGCATCCCCTACTTCGCGCCCGAGCTCTTTTCCAAGCCGCGCCTGCGCGATCCCCTGCGCGCCAAGCAGCTGAACAAGGGCCTATTGGAACTCGGCGAGGAAGGTGCGGTACAGGTCTTCGAACCCTTCGCCGACAACGTGCTCCTCATCGGCGCCGTCGGCCCGCTGCAGTTCGAAATCGTCGCCCACCGCCTGCGCACCGAATACGGCGTCGAAGCCAGCTTCGAAACCGCAGGCATCCACACCGCACGCTGGGTCACCTGCCCCGACGCCCAGCACCTCGCCGAATTCACCAAGGCGAATTCACTGCGGCTGGCGAAGGACGTCGACGGCAACCTGGTCTATCTGGCAGACACGCGGGTGAACCTGCAACTGGCCCAGGAGCGCTGGCCCAAGGTCGCATTCCATGACACGCGCGAGCATGGGCAGGTGATGGCTTAGAAAAAAACACCGGTGCAAGGGGGCTCCGCTTGTTTCGGTTTCCGGTTTCCGCTTATCCGTGACCAGCGGCGTCGACGTCAACTCTACCCAGGTGGTGGGCGTCTCTTGATCGGCC
>JBFMCW010000006.1:0-118176 GCA_040754275.1 Pseudomonadota bacterium | reverse complement strand
GCGTGCGGCCTCGGCCTGCTTGCGCAGGGCCTCGCGCTCGGCGCGCGCCTTGGCGTCGGCCGCCTGGCGTTCCAGCAGTGCCTGGTGTCGGCGCGCTTCTTCCTCGCGGGCCTTGAGCTCGGCCTCGTTCAGGATGGAAGCCTTCTTCACGCGGGTGGTCTTCTTGGCGACGGGGGCCGCTTCCGGTGCGGGCGCGGCAGGGGCGGCCTCTACCGGGGCGGGTGCCTCGGCCACGACGGGTTCGGGCGTGGCGACGGGAGCCGCCTCGACGACGGGTTCGGGGGCCACTTCAGGCACCCTGGCGGGCTCGGGCTCGGGTGCTGGGGCGGGCGCAGGCCTGGCTTCGGCTGCCGCCGCCTTGGCCGCTTCTGCCTGGGCCTCGGCGGCGAGCGCGGCGGGGTCGCGCTTGACATAGGTCCGCGACTTGCGGACTTCCACCTGGATGGTGCGCGACTTGCCCGAGCTGTCCGTCTTGCGAATCTCGCCCGTCTGCTTGCGGGTGATGGTGATCTTGGTCTTGCCGCTCTCGCCGCCGCCACCGTGCATCTTGCGCAGGTAGTCGAGCAGATGCGCCTTGTCGGCCTCGGTGACGGGGTCAGCCGCATCGTTCTTGTCGACGCCAGCCGCCTTCAGCTGTTCAAGCAATAGCTGGGGCGGCAGTTTCAGTTCCTGTGCGAATTGTTCAACGTTCATGCAATCCTCGTGGCATGTAATGCCTGTTCAGCCGATGGGCAGTCAACCTTGCGCAAACCAGGGCGCGCGTGCGGCCATGATCAGCTGCTTGGCGCGCTCCGCGTCCATTGCGGCCATTTCGGTCAACTCGTCGACCGCCAGCTCGGCCAGATCCTCGGTCGTATGGACGCCCTTGCTGGCGAGCGTGCGTGCAGTTTCGGCATCCATGCCTTCGAGCGACAGCAGGTCCCCGGCAGAGGCCTCGACCTGCTCTTCGCCGGCGATGGCGGCGGTCAGCAGGGCGTTGCGTGCGCGGTTGCGCAACTCGTTGACCAGGTCTTCGTCGAATGCCTCGATCTCGAGCATTTCGTTCAGCGGGACGTACGCGACTTCTTCCAGTGTGGAGAAGCCTTCGTCCACGAGGATCTGCGCCACTTCCTCGTCCACGTCGAGCTTGGAGATGAAGAGATCGAGCGTCTTGCGGCTTTCGGTCGACTGCTTCTCGTCTGCTGCCTCGCGCGACATGATGTTAAGTTCCCAGCCGGTGAGCTCGGACGCCAGGCGCACGTTCTGGCCGCCGCGGCCGATGGCCATGGCCAGTTGCTCTTCGTCGACCACGACGTCCATGCTGTGCTTGTCCTCGTCGACGACGATGGAGCTGACCTCTGCCGGCGCCAGCGCGTTGATCACGTACTGGGCGGGGTCGGCCGACCAGTGGATGATGTCGACGCGCTCGCCGGCGAGCTCGTTGGTTACCGAGGTGACGCGCGAACCGCGCAGGCCGATGCAGGTGCCGATGGGGTCGATGCGCGGGTCGTGCGAGACGACGGCGATCTTGGCGCGCAGGCCGGGGTCGCGGGCGGCCGCCTTGATCTCCAGCAGGCCTTCCTCGATCTCGGGCACCTCGAGCTCGAACAGCTTCATGATGAATTCGGGGGCAGTACGCGACAGGATGACCTGGGGACCGCGGTTGCCGCGGTCGATACGCAGCAGGTAGGCGCGCACGCGATCGCCCACGCGCAGGTTCTCGCGCGGGATCATCTGGTCGCGGTGCAGGAAGCCTTCGACGCGACCCGATTCGATGATCGCATTGCCGCGGTCGATGCGCTTCACGACGCCGTTGACGAGGTGTTCCTTGCGGGCGAGGAAGTCCTGGATGATCTGTTCGCGCTCGGCGTCGCGGATCTTCTGCAGGATGACCTGCTTGGCGGCCTGTGCCCCGATGCGGCCGAACTCGACGTTCTCCAGCGGTTCCTCGATGTAGTCGCCGACCTCGATGTCGGGATGGGTGTCCTGCGCGTCGACGAGCAGGATCTGGTAATCCTCGGATTCGAGTTCTGTCTCGGTGACGACCTGCCAGCGGCGGAAGGATTCGTAGTCGCCGGTGGAACGGTCGATCGAGACGCGCACGTCGGCGTCTTCCTTGAAGCGCTTCTTGGTGGCCTGCGCGAGCGCCTGCTCGAGCGCCTCGAAGACGACCTCCTTGTCCACGTTCTTTTCGCGGGCCAGTGCGTCGGCCAGCATCAACATTTCACGGCTCATCATTACCCTCCAGTCTCGCGCCTAAACCACCGGTTTCAGGCGGGTACTGTCCACGTTTCTCAAATCCACCGACACGACCCTGCCGTCGACCGTCAGCTTGACCGCATCGCCTTCCAGGCCGATCAGCTGGCCGACCAGCTTGCGCCGGTTCTCCATCGGCACACGCAGCTTCAGCGTCACCCGTTCGCCGGCAAAGCGTTCATAGTCCTGCGGCCTGACCAGGGGGCGGTCCAGCCCCGGTGACGACACTTCCAGCCGGTCGTAGTCGATGTTCTCGACCGTGAACCAGTGCGTCAGGTGATTGCTCACCGTGACGCAGTCGTCAATCGTCACGCCGCCCGGTTTGTCGATGAAAATCCGCAATAACCCGCGTCCGGCGCGTTCCAGCATCACCAGCTCGTATCCGAGTCCGGCGAGCACAGGCTCAAGTCGGGCAGGCAGATCCATCATCGCGCAGGCGGCACCACAAATAAAAAATGGGCACAACGCCCATTTATTCAAGAATCAAGCGGCGGGATTATATCATCGGCTGCAGCGGACTGGAAAGGGGAAGTATGGTGCCCGGAACCGGAATCGAACCGGTACGCCATCGCTGGCGAGGGATTTTAAGTCCCTTGTGTCTACCAATTTCACCATCCGGGCAGGGCGGACAGCGAGAGGGTCTGGAGGCGCGGGCCGGAGTCGAACCGACCTACACGGATTTGCAATCCGGTGCATAACCGCTTTGCTACCGCGCCGTGCGAGGCAGAGCCACAACTTAAGCGAAAAGGGGAAAACGTGTGACCGTTTTCCCCGGGATACTGGAGCGGGAAACGAGGTTCGAACTCGCGACCTCAACCTTGGCAAGGTTGCGCTCTACCAGCTGAGCTATTCCCGCGTTGAAGGCTGCGCATTATGGTGATTCCGGTTTTTCCTGTCAACACCTCAGGCGCGATTCTGCAGTGCGCGCGCCGCCATGGCGAGGTAGTACCCCATCGAGACCAGGGTGAGCAGCGCGGCGAGCCAGATCAGCACTTCACCGATCAGGACGATGGGGAGACCTGCGAGCGCATCGTAGTAGAGCAGAAGGACAATTGCGACCATCTGTGCCGCGGTCTTCAGCTTGCCCACGAAGGAGACGGCGACGCTGGCGGACTTGCCGGCCTTCGCCATCCATTCGCGCAGGGCCGAGATGGTGATCTCGCGGCCGATGATGATGAGGCCGATCAAGGGCGCGACGCGATCCAGGTCGATGAGGACGATGAGCGCAGCGGCGACCATCAGCTTGTCTGCAACCGGATCGAGGAAGGCGCCGAAGGCCGAGGTCTGCCCGAGCGCGCGCGCGAGATAGCCGTCGAACCAGTCGGTCAACGCGGCTATGCCGAAGAACGCGGCTGCCAGCAGGTTGGCCTCGCGGATCGACAGCCACGTATCGGGCAGGTAGAACACGCCCGCCATCAGCGGAATGAACAGGATGCGCAGCCAGGTGAGCAGGTTGGGGAGGTTGAGCGGCATCAGTGCAAGGCACCGTAGATCGTTTCCGCCAATTCTCGACTGATACCGTTGACCGAGGCAAGCGCGTCGACGCCGGCTTCACGTACGCCCTGCAGACCGCCGAAGCGTTCCAGAAGCTGTTTGCGCCGTTTGGGGCCGATGCCGGGGATGTCTTCCAGCGTGGATTGCATGCGCGTCTTGCCGCGCTTGGCGCGGTGCCCGGTGATGGCGAAGCGGTGAGCCTCGTCGCGGATCTGCTGGATGAGGTGGAAACCGGGATGATCCTTAGCAAGTTTGAGCTCGCGTCCGTCGGCAAAGATCAGGGTTTCCAGGCCCGGCTTGCGCGATTCCCCCTTGGCCACGCCGAGCAGCAGGACATCGGAGAGGCCGAGTTCGGCCATGGCCTCGACCGCGCTCGAGATCTGCCCCTTACCGCCGTCGATCAGCAGCAAGTCGGGCAGCACGCCGTTTTCTTCGACGCTTTTGTGGAAGCGCTTGGTGAGTGCGGCTCGCATCGCGGCATAGTCGTCGCCCGGAGTGATGCCCGCGATGTTGTAGCGCCGGTAGTCGGCCTTTTTCAGATCGTCGCCTTCATAAACGACGTTCGACGCGATGGTCGCCTCGCCCATGGTGTGCGAGATGTCGAAACACTCGATGCGCTTCAGCGTCGGCAGGTCGAGCATTTCGGCGAGCGCGGCCAGGCGCTGCGACTGGTGGGTGCGGTCTGCACTGCGGCGCTCGGCCGAAAGACGTGCATTGGCCTGTGCCATGGCGAGCCACACGCGGCGTTCGCCGGTGACGCGATGCTGCAGGCTGATCTTGCGCTGCGCCTGTTCGACCAGCAGGGTTTCCAGCACACTGGTTTCGATGGCTTCGCTGACCAGGATGCGCGCCGGGACCGGATGTTCCAGATAGTGCTGGGCAATGAAGGCTTCGAGTGCCTCTGCTGCACTGGCGCCTTCGCCATGCTGCGGAAAGAAGCTGCGGTCGCCTAGGTGGCGGCCGCCACGGATCATCGTGAGATTGACCGCAACGACGCCGCCGGCCTCGGCTGCAGCAATGACATCCGCGTCGGCATCGCTGCCTGTGGCGTCGACGAACTGTTTCTCGCGCACCGTGGCGAGCATGCGCAGGCGGTCACGCAAGAAGGCCGCGGTCTCGAAATCGAGCCGCTCCGCTGCGGCATTCATCTCGGCGGTGAGGCTGTCGGTCAGGGCGGTGGCCTCGCCCTTGAGAAGCAGGATCGCCTCGGCGACGTCGCGTGCATAGGCTTCCGGCGTGATGCGGTTCACGCATGGTGCGGTGCAGCGCCTGATCTGGTGCAGCAGGCAGGGACGCGAGCGGTTGGCGAACACGCTGTCTTCGCAGGTGCGCAGCTGGAAGACTTTCTGTAGCAGCTGGATGCTTTCCTTGACTGCGTACGCATTGGGGTAGGGGCCGAAGGCCTGGTCGCGCTTCTTCGGCGTGCCGCGGAAATATGCCAGGCGCGGGAAACGATGGCCAGTGAGCAGTAGATAGGGATAAGACTTGTCGTCGCGGAAGAGGATGTTGAAGCGCGGCTTCAGCCCCTTGATGAGGTTGTTTTCGAGCAGCAGGGCTTCGGCCTCGGTGCGTGTCACCGTGGTGTCGACGCGCACGACCGATTTCAGCATCAGCTGGATGCGCGGGCTCTGACCGGTTTTCTGGAAGTAGCTGGAGACCCGTTTCCTCAGGTCTTTGGCCTTGCCGACGTACAGCACCGCGCCTTCGGCATCGATCATGCGATAGACGCCGGGTAGGGTCGGCAGCGAGGCGAGGAAATCCTTGTCGATGCGGCTCAAGCTGGAGCTGCCTCTTACGCGTCCTCGTCGAGCAGCCTGCCGGCGATCGCCCAGTTTTCTTCCGGCATGGGTTCGAAGGCGATGTAGGTGTACGAGGCAGGCTTCCCGGCGTGGCGCTCCAGCGTGGCGGTGATCTCTTCGGCAATCCGGGCTTTCTGTTCGCGGCTGAGGCTGCCGGCAAGCTTGATGGTGACGACGGGCATGTCAGGTCTCCTGGATCTGGCGGAACACGGCTTCGAACATCTCGGGCGTGAGCCGCCGCGTCTGCGTGTTGTAACGGGAACAATGATAGCTGCTGACCAGGCGACGGCCGTTCGGCAGGCGGTGGTCGCTGCCGTGCGCGAAGGGATAGTCCCTGGGCTTGAGGCCGTACGCACGCAGCACGGCCTGGTGGGCGATCTGGCCCAGCGCCAGGATGCGCGCGCCGGCTGGCAGTTCGGCCAGTTCGTCGGCGAGGAAGCGATTGCAGGTACGGATCTCGGCTGGCTCGGGCTTGTTGGCCGGCGGCAGGCATTTCACCGCGTTGGTGATGCGGCAGTCGATGAGCCGCATGCCGTCGTCCATGGAAATCGACTCCGGCGCGCTGGCGTACCCGAACTTGTGCAGCGTCGCATAGAGCAGGATGCCTGCATGGTCGCCCGTGAATGGACGCCCGCTACGGTTGGCGCCGTGCATGCCGGGCGCCAGGCCGACGATCAGCAGGCCGGCCGAGGCGGCGCCAAAGGGGGGGACGGGGCGGGCGTGGTAATCGGGGTGGCGGGCTCGCACGTCGTCGAGGAAATTCGCCAGACGGGGACAGGCACGGCAATCGGAATCGAAGGACATCGGCAGAAACAAAAACGCCCCACGGCGGGGGCGCCCATTGTACGGCGATGCGGCTCAGCCCTCGATGGGGCCGGCGGCGGTCTGCATGTAGTTCTGCTCACCCATGCGCTTGATGAGGTCGAGCTGGGTTTCCAGATAGTCGATGTGTTCCTCGGTGTCGGACTGGATTCCAACCAGGATTTCGCGGGAGACGTAGTCCTTGACCGACTCGCAGTGGGCGATCGCCTCGACGTAGAGGGCGCGACCACCCAGTTCGAGCTTGAGATCGCAATTGATGCATTCGACGACGTTCTCACCGATCATCAACTTGTTCAGGTCCTGCAGATTGGGCAGGCCTTCGAGGAAGAGGATGCGCTCGATCAGCTTGTCGGCGTGGTGCATTTCCTCTATGGATTCATCGTATTCGTGCTTGCCCAGCGCCATCAGGCCCCAGTTCTTGTACATGCGGGCGTGCAGGAAATACTGGTTGATCGCGGTGAGTTCGACCGTGAGGGCCTTGTTCAGATACTGGATGACTTTCTTGTCGCCTTTCATGGCTCTCTCCTGTGAATGTCGAGGGAGCCCGGGGCCTTTGGCTGGCAGACGCGACTGGCTAATGGGCGGTCGGGCTGCCGGGCATTTTAGGGGAAAACGCGCGCGAAACAAGCAATGGTGCGGGTTTCGAGAGCGCGGGTGGGAATGAGAATCGGGCAGCCTTTTCAGGCTGCAGCCATCAGGGCAGGGCAACCGGTTTCCGCTGCGGCCATCTGGCGCGCCTCACGCAACACTTCCTTGGCGCATTTCGCGCACTTGCCGCACTGGGTGGCCACGCCAAGATGCTCGCCGAGCTCACGTACGCTGCACACGCCTTCGGTACGCACCAGGCGATGTATATCCGAGTCGGTGACGCTATGACAGAGGCAGACGTACATGGTGCGAACCCTCCGGTGGACCTACGATGACGGCATCATGAAACGAATGAGAATTATTGTCAATAATATTTTTTGCGCGGGCCGGCGGACCAGGCCGGCTGCAGTCGGGCTCAAGGGCGGGGGATCGGGGCCGATAAACTGGTCATGGCGCGCACGGGCAGCAGGAACCTGTGCGCCGGGAGAGTCCATGTCGCAACATCCCCAAACCCTGGCGGGCTGGATCGCGTTCTTCAGTCAGGCCGAGATTCCCGTGCTGAAACACAGTGCGCGCGAGCTCGATCGCCTGCGCGCCGCCGACGGTCTGCTTAATGCGCGGACGGTGGCGGGGGTCGTGACCGATGATCCGCTCATGACTGTGAAGCTCCTGCGCCACATGCAGCAGCGCAAGGGCCGCAAGCAGGCCTATGAGCTGGTCGACGTCAAGCAGACCCTGCTGATGATGGGGCTGGAAACATTTTTCCGCGATCTGCCTGCGCGTCCCATCGCCGAAGACATGTTGCGTACGCACATGGAGGCGCTCGTGCATCTGCTGCGCACCGTGCGGCGCGCGCAGCGTGCGGCGCACTATGCCTTCGACTGGGCCTTGCGCCTGCACGATCTGCATGCAGAGGAGGTGCAGGTATCGGCCCTGCTGACCCATTCCGCCGAGATGCTGATGTGGTGCTTCAATCCCGTGCCGATGCTGGAAATCCGCCGGCGCCAGCAGGCCGATCCGGGTTTGCGCAGCGCCGAAGCCCATAGGCAGGTGCTCGGCTTTACCGGGGTCGAGTTGCAGCGGCAGCTGGCGATCGAATGGCATTTGCCTGAGCTCCTGCTCAATCTCCACGACCCGGTGGAGGCGAATTCGACGCGCGTGCGCAACGTCATGCTTGCAGTCAATCTGGCACGGCATTCGGCGCAGGGGTGGGACGATGCCGCCCTGCCGGACGATTACCGGGACATCGGGGCGCTGCTGAGGATGGAGCCTGAGCGCGTCAGGGCGCTGGTGATGCATGCGCCGGAGGCCGGCTGAGCGGTTTCAGCCGGCCCTTGAAATCACGTTTTCCTCGAGTGTGCGTGCAAGCGCCGTGATGGCAGCGGCGGCAGGGCAGCCGGGCATGGCCTGCATCAGCAGCTGGCGCCGCATCACCGCATGGCGTACTTCGGGATCGACCGGGATGTCTCCCAGGTGGACCAGGCGAAAAGGTCGTCCGAGGGGGCCGACCACGAACCGGTCGAGTACTTCCTGCAGCTGCCGTGTAATGGCCGGTCCGGCACCGGTCCGGCTGGTCTGGTTGACGATCAGGCGTACCGACTGCCTGTGCTGCTGGCCGACCAGCACCTTGATCGTGGCGTAGGCGTCGGTGAGGGAGGTCGGTTCGGGCGTCGCCACCATCAGGACCTCGGATGCCAGCGATACGGAGAACAACACGACGTCGGAAATGCCGGCGCCCGTATCCAGCAGCACGATGTCGTAGCGCGGCACCAGACTGCTCACGATGCGCAGGAATTCGCCACGCACCTCGGGTGTCAGCCGCGAATACTCGACCATGCCCGAACCCGCCAGCAGGACGGAAAAGCCGCCGGGCGCAGGCAGGATGGCGTCGTCCAGCCTGGCCTTGCCGGTGAAGACGTCGTGCAGGGTGATCTTGGGAAAGAGGTTCAGCACGACGTCCAGGTTGGCCAGTCCAAGGTCGGCATCCAGTACCAGCACCCGGTGGCCGCGCCGGGCAAGCGCGGCAGCCAGGTTGGCCGAGACGAAGGTCTTGCCAACGCCACCCTTGCCGCTGGTCACGGCGATGACCTTGCCGAAGGGGCGCAAGGGCGGGACGTCGGCTGCAGTCCGCGCGGCGTCGGGTGAGCCGATGTCGTTCATGCACTGACTCCGCTTGGAGCGGCGGAAAGCGGTAGGTCATCCAGTTCAAGCTGGCTGAACAGAAGGCCCTTTTCCTCCGCGCTGACTGCGAGTTCGCGCGGTTGATCCAGGCACACGCGGTTGCGCCCTTCGGATTTGGCGCGATACAGCTGCTGGTCGGCGCGTTCAATCCAGAGATCGGGTGTCGAACGCACCCATTCAGGCGCGTACGCGCCGCCTATGCTGACAGTCGCCCGGAGTGTGAGCATCGGTGCGGCGGCAATGTCGAGCGCAGCGATCGCTTCGCGGATGCGTTCGGCGACGGCCCCGCCGAACACAGGACGGCAATGCGGCAGCAGCAGCGCGAATTCCTCTCCGCCATAGCGCGCGACAGTGTCGACGGGACGCACGCAGCGGGCGAGGCAGGCGGCAATGGCGCGCAGGACCGCATCGCCTGCCAGATGGCCATGGGTATCGTTGATGGTCTTGAAGTGATCGATGTCGAGCAGCAACAGCAATACCGAATCACCCGAGCGCGCGACGGTCTCGATCGAGCGGTGCAGGGCGGCGAGGAAATGGCGGCGATTGCCGAGTCCGGTCAGGGGATCCCGCAAGGAGAGTTCGCAGAGGCGATCAAGAAGGCGTTGCAGATACTGGGTGGGGGTTTCGCCGGGTTCGCGGTCACCGTTCTGCGCATCGTGGGCCAGCAGTGCGCGGGCGTCATCCAGACGCAGCGCCTGCAGATCGACCTGGATAGGGGAGGGCGGAGGCGTCAAGGAGGAAACACACCTGCGTCAGGGAGAAGTGTGTCGAGTATGTGGGGATTCAAACCAATGATCAAGCCTGGCGGATACGCTTGTACCCCGCCGCACATGCAGGCTCGGGCTTGACCCCGGCATGCACGAAACCGGGGTCAGGCCACGCTGCCAAAGCTGGCGTCGGTGGCGATGAAGGGCGCCTTGAGACCGGCAAACCGGCAACTCTGCGCGACAGGGCCCGCCGGGAAGAGGGTGTACAGATACTTCAAGCCCCCTTGCGGGTGGAAATGCTCATCCAGCGCATCGTGCAACTCGCGCAGATTGATGGTGCCCGCATCGTCATGCTGCGCGTAATAGATTTGCAGCGCCCGGATGGCTTCCCAGTGTGCCTCGGTCAACTCGACCCCTTCCGCGCGGGCGGCCTTGATCGCCTCGGCTTTCGTCCAGTCTGGCGGCGCATATGGAAAGACGGGATCGGTCGCGGGTTCGCGGAGGTGATGGTTGATGTCGGTTGATACCTGGATCATGATTGTCTCCCGGAAATGTTGAGACTCTTCCAGAGTAGGACAGCGCGTGTGCGGCGCAAGCCATGGTTGCTTCGTGGGTATCGGGGAGTCGAGAGCCAGGTTTTCCGCGGCATGTCCGTCATGGGCGTCATTGCCGGTATGTCGCGGGCCTTTCCAGCAGTGGACAAAAATTTAGATTACAGCCTTGCCCTGATTCCGGCGTTTCGGGTCAATAATGCCGCCGCATGAATGCGGTTCCCTACTGGCGGCTGTCCGGTTTCTATTTCTTCTACTTTGCCTTCGTCGGCGCGATCTCCCCGTTCTGGGGGTTGTATCTTCAGTCGCTCGCCTTCAATGCCTTCCAGATTGGCGTGCTGATGTCGCTGCTGCAGGTGATGCGGATTTTCGCCCCGAACATCTGGGGGCATCTTGCCGATCGCAGCGGACGTCGCACCGCCATCGTGCAACTGGCGGCCTTCGGCAGCGTGCTCGCGTTCGCCGGTGTGTTCTTCGGCAGCAGCTTCTGGTGGATGTTCGCGGTGATGGCGGCTTTGAGCTTCTTCTGGAGCGCCTCGCTGCCTCTGGTCGAGGCGATGACGCTGTCGCATCTGGGCGAACGGATCGACACCTATGGCCGTATCCGGCTGTGGGGCTCGATCGGCTTCATTGTGATGGTCGTGGGGCTCGGATATGCGCTGGATGGCATGCCCATCGCCTGGCTGCCCTGGGCGATCCTGGCGGTGATGCTCGGCATCGCCGCGTTCGCGCGCGTGATTCCCGAGGCGGAGATTCTCGCCCATCCCGGAGATCACCGGTCGATCTGGGACGTGGTGCGTCGCCCCGAGGTGGCAGCGTTGCTCGTCGCCTGCCTGCTGATGGCGGCCACCCATGGGCCGTACTACACCTTCTACTCGATCTATCTGGTCGACCACGGTTACACCAAATCCACGGTGGGGTGGCTGTGGGCGCTCGGCGTGCTGTGCGAGATCGGCATCTTTCTCGTCATCCCGCGCATTTTTGCCCGGGTGACGCCACGCCGGCTGATTCTCGTCAGCTTTGCGGTGGCGGTGGTGCGCTTCCTCGTGATTGCCTGGGGTGTGGAATCGCCCTGGCTGGTCTGGGGGGCGCAGACGCTGCATGCCTTTACCTTCGGTACCTACCATGCTGCAGCGGTTGCGCTGATTCACCAGCATTTCCGCGGTCGTCACCAGGCACGCGGACAGGCGCTCTATACCAGCCTGTCCTACGGCGTGGGTGGTACCCTGGGGGGGCTGGTCAGCGGCGCGACCTGGGAAAGACTCGGCGCGGACTGGACGTTTACGCTGGCCGCAGCCAGTGCCGCCTTTGCCTGGATGGTCTACGCGGTTTTCGGGCGGCCCGGCGCGAAGCTGGACGGGCATGACGGGAAAGTGACCAAGCTATGAAATAATTCGGTTTTTCCGCAGCTTTTCACGCCACGCATGTCCGGCCAGACCCTGTTCCAGAAATTGTGGGATACCCACGTCGTCCACGTCGAGCCTGACGGCCAGACGCTGCTGTATATCGACCGCCATCTGGTGCACGAAGTCACCAGCCCGCAGGCCTTCGAGGGATTGAAGCTCGCCCATCGTCTGCCCCGCCGCGCAGATGCGGCCGTGGCCGTGCCTGACCACAATGTGCCGACGACCGATCGCAGCCAGGGTATCGCCGACCCCGTCTCGCGCCTGCAGGTCGAGACGCTCGACGCCAACTGTGCCGCCTTCGGCATACGCGAGTTCAAGATGGACGACATCCGCCAGGGGATCGTCCATGTCATCGGGCCGGAAGAGGGACTGACCCTGCCTGGCATGACCGTGGTGTGCGGCGATTCGCACACCTCCACCCATGGCGCCTTCGGTGCACTGGCATTCGGCATCGGCACGTCCGAGGTCGAACATGTCCTGGCCACGCAGTGCCTCTGGCAGAAGCCATCCAGGACCATGCTGGTGAAGGTGGAGGGCCCGCTCGGCCGGGGCGTCACCGCCAAGGACATCGCGCTCGCGGTGATCGGCCGGATCGGTACGGCAGGCGGCACCGGCTATGCCATCGAGTTCGGCGGCAGCACGATCCGCGGCCTGTCGATGGAAGGCCGCATGACGCTGTGCAACATGGCCATCGAGGCGGGGGCGCGCGCCGGCATGGTGGCGGTCGATGACACCACCATCGACTACGTGAAGGGGCGTCCCTTTGCTCCCAGGGACGAAGCCTGGGACAAGGCCGTCGCGTGGTGGAAAACCCTGCATTCGGACGCCGATGCGCGGTTTGATCGTGTGGTCGAACTGGATGCCGTCACCATCGAACCGCAGGTTACCTGGGGCACCTCGCCCGAAATGGTCACGACCGTGCACGGCCGCGTGCCCGACCCGGTGTCCGCGCCCGACGAAGTGAAGCGTCACGATTGGACGCGTGCCCTCGACTACATGGGTTTGCGGGCCGATACGCCCATCACGGCCATCCCCATCGACAAGGTCTTCATCGGTTCCTGTACCAATTCCCGCATCGAGGATCTGCGCGAGGCGGCTGCCGTGGTCAAGGGGCGCAAGAAGGCGGCAAGCGTGAAGCTCGCCATGGTCGTGCCGGGTTCGGGGCTGGTGAAGCAGCAGGCGGAGGCCGAGGGCCTGGACAAGATCTTTCTCGACGCCGGCTTCGAGTGGCGAGAGCCCGGCTGTTCGATGTGCCTGGCGATGAACGCCGACCGGCTGGAGCCGGGCGAACGCTGCGCCTCGACCAGCAACCGCAATTTCGAAGGCCGGCAGGGGCAGGGCGGGCGCACCCATCTGGTCAGCCCGGCAATGGCTGCGGCGGCCGGTATTGCAGGCCATTTCGTCGATGTACGCACTTTCTAATCAAAAGGAGAACGCCATGAAACCGATGATCGCTGCGCTGATCGCTGCCATGCTCATCCTCGCAGGCTGCAACACCATCCAGGGCATGGGGCAGGATATCCAGAAGGCCGGCGGTGCGATCGAACGCGCCGGAAGTCGCTGAGATGCTGGCATTCACCACGCTGGATGGGCTGGTGGTGCCGCTCGATCGGGCCAACGTCGATACCGATGCCATCATCCCCAAGCAGTTCCTGAAATCGATCAAGCGAGCCGGCTTTGGCCCCAACCTGTTCGACGAATGGCGTTACCTGGATCATGGCGAACCCGGGATGGATCCGGCCACGCGCAAGCCCAACCCCGATTTCGTGCTCAACTTCCCGCGCTATCGCGGCGCCTCGGTGCTGCTGGCGCGCGACAATTTCGGTTGCGGTTCCAGCCGGGAGCACGCGCCCTGGGCGCTGGAGGACTACGGTATCCGCGCCATCATCGCGCCGAGCTTTGCCGACATTTTCTACAACAACTGCTTCAAGAACGGACTTCTGCCCATCGTGCTCGATACCGTTACGGTTGATCGGCTGTTCCGTGCGTGCGAGTCCAGCGAAGGCTATCGCCTTGTCGTCGATCTTGCGGCACAGACCGTAACCACGCCCGGCGGCGAAGTGCTCGCCTTCGACGTCGATCCCGGCCGCAAGCATCGCCTGCTCAACGGTCTGGACGACATCGGCCTGACCTTGCTTCACTCGGACAAGATCAAGGCATATGAAGAACGGCGCAAGGCGGACGCGCCGTGGTTGTTTGGTTGATTGTTTAACAGGGAGGCAGGGGAGGTAAGGGAGCAAGGCGGCTGGATGATTTTCCCTCCCTTTCCTCACCTTCTCCCTCGCTGTCGATTTTTTGTAGGCAATAAGATGAAACTAGCAGTACTTCCCGGCGACGGTATCGGACCTGAAATCGTCGCCCAGGCCGTCAAGGTCCTGAATGCCCTGAAATCCGAAGGCGCTGCCATCGAGATGGAGACGGCGCCCATCGGTGGCGCCGGCTACGATGCGGCGGGCGATCCATTGCCCGAAGCCACGCTGAAACTTGCGCGCGAAGCAGATGCCGTGCTGCTTGGCGCCGTCGGCGGGCCGCAGTACGACACGCTCGAACGGCCGCTGCGCCCCGAGCGGGGCCTCCTGCGCATCCGCAAGGAACTCAATCTGTTCGCCAACCTGCGGCCGGCGCTGCTGTATCCGGAGCTCGCGGGCGCGTCGTCGCTGAAGCCCGAGGTGGTGTCGGGTCTTGACATCATGATCGTGCGCGAACTCACCGGCGACGTGTACTTCGGCCAGCCGCGCGGCATCGAGATCCGGAATGGCGAGCGGGTCGGCTTCAACACCATGCTGTATTCCGAATCCGAGGTGCGTCGCGTCGCGCACGTCGCCTTCGGCATCGCGATGAAGCGCGGCAGGAAGTTGTGTTCCGTCGAGAAGGCCAACGTGCTCGAATGCTCCGAGCTGTGGAAGGCCGTGATGATCGAGGTGTCGAAGGACTACCCAGAGGTCGAGCTTTCCCACATGTACGTCGACAACGCGGCGATGCAAATGATCAGGTGGCCGAAGCAGTTCGACACTATCGTCACGGGCAACATCTTCGGCGACATCCTGTCGGATGCGGCATCGATGCTGTCCGGCTCGATCGGCATGCTGCCGTCGGCATCATTGGATGAGCACAACAAGGGCATGTACGAACCGATCCACGGCTCGGCGCCGGACATCGCCGGCAGGAACCTCGCCAACCCGCTGGCGACCATCCTGTCGGTGGCGATGATGTACCGCTACACCTTCGCCGATGGTGCGACGGCTGACCGCATCGAGAACGCGGTGAAGAAGGTGATTGCGCAAGGCTATCGTACCGGCGACATCTGGACCGAGGGGACGCAGAAGGTAGCGTGCAGCGAGATGGGCGACGCGGTCGTTGCGGCGCTGTGATTTTTAGGGGTTAGGGGCCAGGATTTAGGGATTAGGGGATGTGCGGGCTTTGCCTGCGCTTGACAGAAAGGGCGCGGCCGAAGGCCGCACATCCCCTAATCCCTAAATCCTGGCCCTTGGTCCCGCCCAACAAGGAGACGAACGAAATGATGAAGGTAGGACTGATCGGCTGGCGCGGCATGGTGGGCTCGGTGCTCATGGGCCGCATGAAGGAAGAGCGCGACTTCGACCCTATCGACCCGGTGTTCTTCACCACGTCGAACGTGGGGGGCAAGGGACCGGACATCGGCCGTGACGTTCCGCCGCTGAAAGATGCCGGCAACATCGATGAACTGAAGGCCTGCGATGCGATCATTACCTGCCAGGGTGGCGATTACTCGAAGGAAACCTACCCGAAGTTGCGAGCCGCCGGCTGGAACGGCTACTGGATCGATGCGGCCTCCACCCTGCGCATGAAGGACGAGGCCATCATCATCCTCGATCCGGTCAACAAGCAGGTCATCCAGGACGGCATTGCCAGCGGCGTGAAAACCTACGTCGGCGGCAACTGCACCGTGTCGCTGATGTTGATGGCGATGGGTGGGCTGTTCGAGGCCGGCCTGGTCGAATGGGTGTCGCCGATGACCTACCAGGCGGCCTCCGGTGCCGGTGCGCGCAACATGAAGGAACTCATCATGCAGATGGGCGCCATCCATGGCGAAGTCGCCGATATGGTGGGCGATCCCGCAGCCGCGATCCTGGAAATCGACAGGAAAGTAGCCGAATTCATCCGCTCGGACGACTATCCGCTGGATGCCTGGCCGGTGCCGCTCGCCGGTAACCTCATTCCCTGGATCGACGTGGCGCTCGAATCCGGCCAGTCGAAAGAGGAGTGGAAGGCGCAGGTTGAGGCGAACAAGATCATGGGCAGGAGCGCGAATCCGGTGCCCATCGATGGTCTGTGCGTGCGCGTGGGGGCGATGCGTTGTCACTCGCAGGCATTGACCATCAAGATGACGAAGGACGTTCCCCTGGACGAGATCCACGGTCTGATTGCTGCGCACAATCAATGGGTGAAAGTCGTGCCGAACGATCGCGAGATCACCATGCGCGAACTCACGCCGGCGGCGGTGACCGGCACGCTGACCGTGCCGATCGGCCGCATGCGCAAGCTCAACATGGGGCCGCAATACCTGACCGCGTTTACTGTCGGCGACCAGTTGCTGTGGGGTGCGGCCGAGCCGCTGCGTCGCATGCTGCGCATCCTGCTCGAAGCCTAAAAACAACACCCGCCGCGCGGCGCGCTTGTGTTGGTGCGATTTATGCTCTAAAGATTGCTCCAGTCGCGCCGTCAATAAAGGCGTCGAGTATTCAACGCCCCGCTGGACGGGGCTTACAGGGAGAAACGGGATGAAATTGAAGCGCTTCACCACCCAACTGGCCGCCGCCGGACTGATCGCTCTGCCACTGATGGCGAGCGCTGCAGGGCTGGGCAAGCTGTCGGTCAGCTCGGCGCTGGGGCAGCCGCTCTCGGCCGAGATCGAACTGTTCGCCGCCGACAAGGCGGAGCTCGACAGCATCTCGGCCACGCTGGCCTCCGACCAGGCGTTCCGCGATGCGCGCGTCGAATTCTCCCCGGTCCTCTCCTCCCTGCGTTTCGCCGTCGAGAAAAAACCCAATGGCAAGGCTGTCCTCAAGGTGACGTCGTCCCGTCCCGTCAACGACCCCTTCATCGACATGCTGGTCGAGCTTTCCTGGGCGTCGGGCCGGCTGGTACGCGAATACACCATGCTGCTGGATCCGCCCGGCATGGGCGGGACCCAGGCCGTGCCGCCCGTTGCCGTTGTGCCGGCGCAAACCGCGCCCATCGCCAAACCGGCTCCGCAGGCAGCCGCTCCCCAGCCGGCGCCGGCAGCGGCTGCCACTCCCAAGCCAGCTGCGCCAGCCACCAAGCCCGCGCCAGCGGCCAAAGACGCCACGCCGGGCAGCATCACCGTCAAGCGCGGCGATACTCTCGTGAGCATCGCCCAGCGTGTGCGTCCGGAGGGCGTGAGCCTGGAACAGACGCTGGTCGGCCTGTACCAGAACAATACCCGCGCCTTCGACGGCAACATGAACCGTCTGAAGGCCGGCAAAACCCTGAACGTGCCCGAAGCCGATACGTTCACCGCAATTGCCCAGAAGGACGCCGCACGCGAGATCAGGCTGCAGGCCGAGGACTGGCGTGCCTATCGCCAGAAACTGGCTGCTGCTGCCGCCGCCGCACCTGAAGCCGAGGCCGCGCCGGGGCAGGCCAGCAGCGGCAAGATCACCCCCAGGGTCGAGGACAAGGCCAAGCCCGCGCCGGAAGCGCAGAAGGACGTGCTGAAACTGTCCAAGGCGCCCTCTGCCGCCGATGCCAAGGCCAAGGCCGACGAGACCCGGGCATTGCAGGATAAGCTGCGTGCCCAGGAAGAAGATGCGATCGCCCGCCAGAAGGCACTCGAAGAATCCGATCAGCGTGTTGCCGCTCTGGAAAAGCAGATCCAGGACATGCAGAAGCTGGTCGAAATGAAGGAAAAGGCGCTGGCCGATGCGGCCAAGCCGGACGCACCCACGGTCCCGGCGGAGCCCGAACCTGAGCCCAAGCCCATGAAAGCGCCCGCACCTGTCGTCGAGACACCCGCTGCGCCGGAACCTGCGGAAAACTGGTACGACCCGCTGCTCGCCAATCCGCTCTACTGGGGCGGAGGCTTGGCTGCCATCGGCCTCGGCGGGCTGCTGTGGTGGATGGTGGCCAGTGGTGGGCGTCGCCGGAGCAAGGGGGCCAATACTGCGGCACTCGACGACAGCATCATGAGCGGGGGGGACCTCCATCCGAACACTGTCGTCGGGGCTGCCTCCGGTGGCAGCGTGAATACCGGCGATACTTCATTCCTCACCGATTTCAGCCAGGCGGGCCTTGGCACCATCGATACCCACGATGTCGATCCCATCGCAGAAGCCGAGGTCTACATGGCCTACGGACGCGATGCGCAGGCCGAGGAAATTCTCAAGGAAGCCATCAACAAGAATCCGGATCGCCACGAAGTCCGCGTGAAGCTTCTGGAAATCTATGCGGCGCGGCGCAACACCGCTGCATTCGAAAGCGTGGCGGGCGATCTCTTCGCCGCGCTCGGCAACCAGCCCAGCCCCCTGTGGGACAAGGCGTGCGAAATGGGCCGCAGCATCGATCCGACCAATCCGCTCTATGGCGGCGTGCAGTCCGGCGGCGGTGCAGCCGCTACGGTGGCGGCTACAGCCGCGATTGCCGGCGGTGCAGTGGCGATGGATACGATCCAGCCCGTGGCCGAGCCCCAACCGGCGGCAGTCGAGCCCGAGTACCAGCCCGACCCGGTGACCGCCAGCGCGCCGCTGGAATTCGAAAGCGCCGGCAATGTGCTCAGCTTCGATACCCAGGCGGAAGCCGCAGCGACCTCCGGGCAGCCCATCGCCGGGGCCGACACTCGGGGACTCGACTTCGATCTGCCCGAACTGGATATCTCGGGCGCAGACGATGAACTTAAACTCGATCTTGGCCTGGAGGAGGACAACGGCCCGGACAGCAAATTCGATTTCAGCGGCCTCGATCTCGATCTGGGCGACAGCAGCGGCAACGATCTCGATCTCGACGAAGTCGGCACCAAGCTCGACTTGGCCCGGGCCTACGTCGAAATGGGCGACAAGGAGGGGGCTCGCGAAATTCTCAACGAAGTGCTGGCCGAGGGCAGCGAGCGGCAGAAGTCCGACGCGAAAGGCATCCTCGCCACGCTTGGCTAATTCGATTCATCCCCTCGCCCGTCTCCTGTTATGGGGCGGGTGGGCGGCGGCAGCGGAAATCGCGGCGCCGACCGGGCTCCCCCTCATGGCCGTCGCCCTCGCGACGGCCTTTCTGTTTGTGCCCTCCGCCCTTGCCGAACTGCTGATACTGTTGCGCCGCACGCGCTGGCTGCTTGCCATCCTCTTCGTGACCTATGCCCTCAGCGTGTCCGGCACGGCAGTGTGGCCAGGACTCGGCATGGCGAGCCCAACACAGGAAGGCCTTCAGTCCGGTGCGCTTCGCGTGCTGCGGCTGGTGCTGATGCTGGCGGGGCTCGCCCTGCTGCTGGCAACGACCAGCCGGCCGCGTCTGGTCTATGGACTTTACATGTTGGCGAGACCGCTTGCCTGGCTGGGCTTCGACCGTCGGGCCTTCGCCGTGCGACTCGGGTTGACCCTGGATGCCGTCGAACATGCCCCCAGGCCCGCGCGCTGGCTCGACGCGCTGCGGGAACCGATATCCGACGATACAACGCCCACGCGCATCAGCATGCAGGCCGAACGCTGGCAAACCCGCGACAGCGCCGTCATACTCGCGGCCTTGCTGTTGGTTGGAATTGCCTGGGCATGAGGCCGGGTTGAAATGCGCATCGTCGTCGGGCTGGAATATCGCGGAATCGGCTTCTGCGGCTGGCAGTCGCAGCCGCAGGGCTGTGGCGTGCAGGATGCGCTGGAAGCGGCGGTCGCCGCCATCGCCGGCGAAAAGACCGTGGTGACCGCAGCGGGACGCACCGACACCGGGGTGCACGCGGCCTTCCAGGTCGCGCATTTCGATGTGTCGGCCGAGCGTCCGCTCAGCGCCTGGATCCGCGGCGTCAACAGTCACCTGCCTGCTGGCGTCGCGGTGTTGTGGGCGCGTGAAGTCGATGCGGATTTCCATGCGCGCTTTACCGCCATCCAGCGCGGCTACCGCTATGTCCTGCTCAACCATCCCGTGCGGCCCGGCCTCAACGCAGGCCTGATCGGCTGGCATCATCGCCCGCTCGATGTCGGGGCGATGAACCAGGCGGCGAAATATCTGATCGGGCAGCACGACTTCTCGGCCTTCCGGGCGGCCGAATGCCAGGCTAAATCGCCGGTCAAGGAATTGCGGCTGGCGCAGATCGCGCGGCGCGGCGATTACCTGCTGTGCGATTTCCGTGCGGACGGCTTCCTGCATCACATGGTGCGTAACCTGATGGGGTGTCTGGTGCAGATTGGCGCCGGGGTGCAGCCGCCGGAATGGGTGCGTGCGGTACTGGAAAGCCGCGACCGCACCCGCGCGGCGCCGACCTTCGATGCGGCCGGCCTGTACCTTACCCATATCCGGTATCCTGCGCACTTTGGTCTTCCGGAAAGCTCGGAACGATGGCCCTTCGCAACATGAGCCTGCGCGTCAAGATCTGCGGCATCACCCGCATGGAAGACCTGCGCGTTGCCTGCGAAGCCGGTGCCGATGCGGTCGGCTTCGTGTTCTACGAGAGGAGTCCGCGCCACGTGTCCGTCGAAACCGCTGCCGCGCTGGTGCGCGTGTTGCCGCCCTTCGTGCAGGCAGTCGGCCTTTTCGTCGATGCCGAGCCGGAAGCCATCGAAACTGTCCTCAAGTCGGTGTCGCTCGACCTGCTGCAATTCCACGGCGATGAGACACCGGCAGCCTGTGCGCGCTATGGCCATCCCTGGATCAAGGCGGTGCGGGTGAATCCGCAAACGGATTTGCTAAAATGCGCCGCTGATTTCGAGGCCGCGCGCGGGCTCCTGCTCGACGCCTTCGTGCCCGGCGTGCCGGGCGGTACCGGCGAGCGCTTCGACTGGACGCTGATTCCGCAGGCTTTGCCCAAACCGGTGATCCTGTCGGGCGGGCTGACGCCCGACAACGTCGCCGAGGCGGTGCGCAGCGTGCGGCCCTGGGCGGTCGACGTATCGTCCGGCGTCGAGGCCTCGAAAGGCATCAAGGACGCGCTCAAGGTGGCGCGATTCATTGCGAACGCGAAAGAAGCATCATGAAGCTGACCGATCTCCCTGACACCCGCGGCCATTTCGGCCCCTATGGCGGCATTTTCGTCGCCGAGACCCTGATGGCGGCACTGGAGGAACTGCGTGTCGAGTACGACCGCGCGCGCCAGGATCCTGCCTTCATGGCTGAATTCGAATACGAGCTCAAGCACTACGTCGGCCGGCCCAGCCCGGTGTATCATGCCAAAAGGTTGTCCGAGGCCTATGGCGGCGCGCAGATCTACCTGAAGCGCGAAGACCTCAACCACACCGGCGCGCACAAGATCAACAACACCATCGGCCAGGCGTTGCTCGCCCGCCGCATGGGCAAGAAACGCGTCATCGCCGAAACCGGTGCCGGCCAGCACGGCGTCGCCTCGGCCACCGTCGCCGCGCGCTACGGCATGGAGTGCGTCGTCTACATGGGCGCCGAGGATGTTGCGCGCCAGTCGCCCAACGTCTACCGCATGAAGCTCCTGGGCGCGACCGTCGTGCCCGTGTCGTCCGGCTCGAAGACCCTGAAGGACGCGCTCAACGAAGCCATGCGCGACTGGGTGACCAACGTCGAATCGACCTTCTACATCCTCGGTACCGCCGCCGGCCCGCATCCATATCCCATGCTGGTGCGCGACTTCCAGTGCGTGATCGGCCGCGAATGCATCGCGCAGATGCCCGAAATGACCGGCCGGCAGCCGGACGCGATCATCGCCTGCGTCGGCGGCGGGTCCAACGCCATCGGCATCTTCCATCCCTATATTCCGTTCGATGGCGTGCGTCTGATCGGCGTCGAGGCCGGTGGTTCCGGCATCGCCAGCGGCAAGCATGCCGCACCGCTCTCTGCCGGCACGCCCGGCGTGCTGCACGGGTTCCGCAGCTATCTCATGCAGGACGAGAACGGCCAGATCATCGAGACGCATTCGGTGTCGGCCGGCCTCGACTACCCCGGCGTGGGACCCGAACACAGCTGGCTCAAGGACGCCGGACGCGCGGAATACGTCGCCATCGACGACGACGAGGCGATGGCCGCGTTCCACGACCTGTGCAAGTACGAGGGCATCATCCCCGCGCTCGAATCCAGCCATGCCGTCGCGCAGGCGAAAAAACTCGCCCCCACGCTGAAGAAGGATCAGATCATCCTGGTCAACCTCTCCGGCCGCGGCGACAAGGACATCAACACCGTGGCAAAACTGTCGGGCATCACGCTCTGACGCGCCGCATCCATCGAACGACCTGCAGACCGCACATGAGCCGCATCGGCCCCACCTTCGCCGCGCTGAAAGCGCAGAACAAGAAAGCCCTGATTCCCTTCATCACCGCCGGCGATCCCGGCAAGGGCATGACGGTACCGCTGATGCACGCGCTGGTGGAGGCAGGCGCCGACATCATCGAGCTGGGCGTGCCGTTCTCCGATCCGATGGCCGACGGCCCGGTGATCCAGCGCGCCTCGGAACGCGCGCTGGCCAACAAGGTGGGGCTGAAGGACGTGTTGGCGATGGTCGCCGAATTCCGCAAGAACAATGACAGGACGCCGGTGGTGCTGATGGGCTACGCCAACCCGGTCGAGCGCATGGGCTATGCCGCGTTCGCAGAGGCGGCAAGGAACGCAGGTGTGGATGGTGCGCTCACCGTGGACATCCCGCCCGAGGAATCGGCGGGCGTGGCCGACGTCTTCAAGGTGGCCGGCCTCGATCCCATTTTCCTGCTGTCGCCGACCACGCCGGAGACGCGGGTCGAAGAGGTGGCCGCGGCTGCCGGCGGCTTCATCTATTACGTTTCGCTGAAGGGCGTGACCGGGTCGGCCAACCTGGACACCGATGAAGTGTCGCGCAAGGTCGCGATGGTGCGCCGGCACTGCGCGCTGCCGGTCGGCGTGGGCTTCGGCATACGCGACGCCGCCAGTGCCGAGGCCGTGGCGCGCATTGCCGACGCGGTGGTGGTGGGCAGCCGCATCGTCAACGAAATCGAGACCGCGCCCGAAGGCGAACTGATCGCGCGCGTGAAAATGCTGGTGCAGGATCTGCGCCGCGGCGTCGACGCCGCAAGCAAATAACCGGAGACCCCCATGAGCTGGTTCCAGAAAATACTGCCGCCCAAGATCAAGCGGCGTGCGCAGACGGCGAAGAAGTCCATGCCCGAGGGTCTGTGGTCGAAATGTCCCGCATGCAACGAGGTACTGTACCGGGCCGACCTGGAAAGCAATCTCGAAGTCTGTCCCAAATGCGGGCACCATCACCGCATCGGGGCACGCGCACGGTTGGCGATGCTGCTCGACGCCGAGGGGCAGCATGAGATCGGGGCAGAGGTAACGCCACAGGATCCGCTGAAATTCAAGGACAGCAAGAAGTATCCCGACCGACTGAAGGAAGCCCAGGCCGGTACATCGGAAAGCGATGCGCTGGTCGTCATCGGCGGCAGCCTCATGGCCGTGCCGGTAGTGGCTGCGGCGTTCGAATTCAAGTTCATGGGAGGCTCGATGGGTTCGGTCGTCGGCGAGCGCTTCGTGCAGGGCGTGGAAGCCGCGATCGACTCGAATTCGGCCTTCGTCTGCTTTTCCGCCAGCGGCGGCGCGCGCATGCAGGAGGGGCTCTTCTCGCTGATGCAGATGGCAAAGACATCGGCAGCGCTGACGCAACTGTCGCGACATCAACTGCCTTTCGTTTCCGTGCTCACCGATCCCACCATGGGTGGCGTATCGGCGAGCTTCGCCATGCTGGGCGACCTCATCATCGCCGAACCCAATGCCCTGATCGGCTTTGCCGGCCCGCGCGTGATCGAGCAGACTGTGCGCGAAACCCTGCCGGAGGGCTTCCAGCGCGCCGAGTTCCTGCTGGAGAAAGGCGCTATCGATCGCATCATCGACCGCCGCCAGATGCGCGACGAGCTGGCGACAACCCTGTCGATGATGATGGGACGCCCCGCGCTTGCCGCCTGAGGGGTGTCGAGGCTGAACACGTCTCCGGTATCGCTGGCCGACTGGCTGGCGCGCCTGGAACGCCTGCACCCGCTTGCCATCGAGTTGGGCCTCGCGCGGGTACGGCGCGTCGCCGATGTGCTGAATCTCGAACCTGCCTTTCCCATAGTGATCGTGGGCGGCACCAACGGCAAGGGCTCGACCTGCGCCATCCTCGAAGCCATCCTGACGGCCGCCGGCTACAGGACGGGGTTGTATACCTCCCCGCACCTGCTGCGCTACAACGAACGCGTGCGCATTGCGGGTCGCGAGGCCACCGATGAAGAGCTGGTCGCTGCCTTCGAGCGGGTCGAGGCGGCACGCGGCGACACGTCGCTTACCTATTTCGAGTTCGGCACCCTCGGTGCCATGGTCCAGTTCATGTCGTCCGGTATCGACGTCGCAATCCTGGAAGTCGGGCTGGGCGGGCGGCTCGATGCGGTGAACCTGTGGGACGCCGATGCTGCCATCGTGACCAGTGTCGACCTCGATCACCAGGACTATCTGGGCGATACTCGCGAAGCCATCGGGTTCGAGAAGGCCGGCATCTTCCGTGCCGGTCGGGCCGCGATCTGCGCCGATCCCGTCCCCCCCGCCAGCCTGAGCGAACATGCCCATGCCATCGGCGCCGATCTGTTCTGCTATGGCCGGCACTTCCTGGCGCAGCGCACGCATGGTACATGGACGTATCGCGGCCTGGGCGAAACCTTGGCCGATCTGCCACTACCCGCAATGGCCGGCGCATACCAGCTACGCAATGCGGCGGCGGCCCTGGCGGCGCTGGAAAGCCTGCGCGCGCGCCTGCCAGTCGGCGGCGCTGCGATCCAAGCCGGACTCGTCGAGGCCCGCGTGCCCGGACGCTTCCAGGTACTTGCGCATGCGCCGGAGCTCATCGTCGATGTGGCCCACAATCCCGAAGCTGCGCGCGCACTGGCCGCAACGCTGGCAGAGCGGCCGGCAGTCGGCCGCACGCTGGCGGTGGTGGGGATGCTCGCCGACAAGGATGCGGCAGGGGTGTTCGATGCATTGAAGGATTCGTTCGCTGCGTGGTGGACCTGCACGCCCGATTCGCCGCGCGCATGCCCCTCCGCGACACTGGCTGGCATCCTGCGCACCCGCCTGCCGGGCGCGGTCGTTGCGGCCGAGGCAAGCCCGGCCGCAGCGCTGGCGGCGGCGCGAAGCGCGGCCAGCGAAGGTGATAGAATCGTCGCCTTCGGTTCGTTCACCACCGTTGCCGCAGTCCTCGACCATGCCGCCACCCAGCAATGAACAAGACCTCAAGCGCCGCGCCCGGCGGCGCCTGATCGGCGCGGTCGCCCTCACCCTGCTGGCGGTCATCGTACTGCCCTTGCTGCTGGAAGACGAGCCTCCGCCAGCGAGTTCGCTGGACGTGAAAATGGCCACTGCTCCGGATCAACCCGTAACCGCCCCCGAGCCTGTGAAGACGGCTGCGCCCGAACCGGCCGCGCCCGAACCGATTACGCCTGCGCCCGAACCCGACTCGTCAGGGAAGCCTGAAACCAAGCCGGAGGCCAAGGTTCAACCCAGGATTGCGTCCAAGCCAGCGACGGCGGAATCCGCTGCGTCGCCGCGTGCAGACATTCCAGCAGCCAAGCCCGCTGCGGAGACAGCTTTCGTCGTGCAGCTCGCGGCCCTGTCGGATGCGGGCAAGGCGCGTGCCCTTGCAGCGCGCGCGTCGCAGGCGGGTTTGCCGGCCTATACCGATGTCGTCGGCAAGCTCACGCGGGTGCGCCTTGGGCCGTACGCCACCCGCGAAGCGGCGGTCGCGGCGGCCGTGAAGCTGGCCGAAAATGGCATGAGCGGGCAGGTGGTCGCCAAGTGAACGGGCTCGACCTGATCGTGGTGCTGGTTCTGGTGCTGACGGTGGTGCGTGGTCTGATGCGCGGTCTGATCGATACGCTGTTTTCGCTTGCGGCCTGGGTGCTGGCGTTTCTCGCCGGCAAGTGGGGTGCGCTGCTGGTTTCTCCCCTGCTTCCGGTCGGCACGGACAATCCGGGGGTGCGTTATTTCGCCGGTTTTGTCGTGGTGTTTCTGGCTGTGCTGGTCGGTATGCTATTACTCGGGCATGCGCTGGCAGCACTGGTGAAGGCGGCGGGGCTCGGCCCGGCCGACACGGTACTGGGCGGAGTGCTCGGTCTGGTCAAGGGCATGGTGATCCTGTTGGGGCTGACGCTGGCGGCGGGCCTGACTTCGCTGCCGCGTACCGATTTCTGGCAGCAGGCTGCACTGTCCGGCAACCTGCAGTCGCTGGCGCGTGCGGTTCTGCCGCTGGTGCCGGCCGATGTGGCGAAGTACGTACGCTTTGAACAAGGATAGGTGCGGGGTATGTGCGGTGTAATCGGGGTCGTGGCCAACACGGCGGTGAACCAGCTTCTGTACGACGGATTGATGGTCCTGCAGCATCGCGGTCAGGATGCGGCGGGCATCGTCACGGCGGAGGAAAGCCGCTTCCACATGCACAAGGGGCAGGGGCTGGCGCGTGACGTGTTCCGCACCCGCGACATGCGCAACCTGCTCGGCGACATGGGCGTGGCGCATGTGCGTTATCCCACCGCGGGCAGCGCGTCGTCGTCGGCGGAGTCGCAACCCTTCTACGTCAATTCGCCCTACGGCATCGTGCTAGGCCACAACGGCAATCTCACCAACACGCACGAGCTCAAGGAATCGCTGTTCAGGAGCGACCTGCGCCATGTCAATACCAACTCCGATTCCGAGGTTCTGCTGAACGTGCTGGCGCACGAGCTGCAGGTGCGCGCCGCAGGCCGGCAATTGAGCCTGGATGCGATCTTTGGTGCGGTGGCGGGCGTGCATGCGCGCTGCCGCGGTGCCTATGCCGTGGTTGCTTTCATCGCCGGCTATGGCCTGCTGGCCTTCCGCGATCCGCACGGCATCCGCCCGCTGGTGATCGGTGTGAACGAGCAGGCCACGCCGCACGAATACATCATTGCCTCGGAGAGCGTGGCCATCGACACCCTGGGTTTCCGCCTGTTGCGCGACGTGGCGCCGGGCGAGGCGGTGTTCATCGATTACCAGCGCAAGCTGCACAGCCGGGCATGCAGCGACAAGGCCGCGCTCAACCCCTGCATCTTCGAGTATGTGTATCTCGCACGCCCGGATTCGGTGATGGACGGCGTCTCGGTCTACAGTACGCGCCTGGCGATGGGGGTTTCGCTGGCGGAAAAGATCAGGCGCGAATTCGCGCATCTGAAGATCGACGTGGTCATCCCGATTCCCGACACCAGCCGGCCTTCCGCGCTGCAACTGGCAAACCACCTTGGCGTGCCCTACCGCGAGGGCTTCATCAAGAACCGCTACATCGGCCGCACCTTCATCATGCCGGGGCAGGCGCTGCGCAAGAAATCGGTCAGGCAGAAGCTCAACGCCATCGGCGAGGAATTCAAGGACAAGAACGTGCTCCTGGTCGACGATTCGATCGTGCGCGGGACCACCAGCCGCGAGATCGTGCAGATGGCACGCGATGCCGGCGCCCGGCAGGTGTATTTCGCTTCTGCCTCGCCGCCCGTGCGCTATTCCAACGTCTACGGCATCGACATGCCGACGCGTAACGAACTCATCGCCAACGGCCGCAGTGACGAGGAGATCGCGCGCGAAATCGGCTGCGACGCGCTCATCTACCAGGATCTCGACGCCATGATCGCGGCGGTGAAGGCCGGCAATCCGGCGATTCTCGATTTCGACACCTCGTGCTTCGATGGCCGCTACATTACCGGCGACGTCACGCCCGAGTATCTCGAATACGTCGAGGCGGTTCGCAACGGTGAAACCCCGCCGCCGTCGGCATTGTCGACGCAGCAGCTGGACCTGAATCTCGCGACGGGCACTTGACCGGTTTCGTACGCGCGACCTATAGTCAATTCGCGCCGATTTGAACCACAGCTTGCGGGCGCTCGATAAATCCGGCTAAAGCGTCAGGGCGACCCCGAACCGCACTGCCGTTCGGGGTTTTTCATTTTTGGGATCGGGCATCATGGACGACGAATACGATATCGATACGCTGGCGGTGCGCGCCGGCACGGTGCGCAGCCAGTTCAAGGAACACTCCGAGGCGATGTTCCTCACGTCGAGCTTCATGTTCGACAGCGCGGCCGAGGCGGCTGCGCGATTCAAGGGCGAGCAGCCGGGGCCGATCTATGCGCGCTTCGCCAATCCCACGGTCAGCATGATGGAGGCGCGCCTGGCCGCGCTGGAAGGCGCGGAGCGCTGCGTGGCTTTCGCGTCCGGCATGGCGGCCATCCTGGCCACGGTGATGGGCCTGATGAGGGCAGGCGAACACGTCGTCGCCTCGCGCTCGATCTTCGGTTCCACCGTGCAGCTGTTTTCCAACATCCTAGCCCGCTTCGGCGTAGAGACCACCTATGTTTCGCCGACCGATCCCGAGGAATGGCGGGCTGCGGTGAAATCCAATACGAAGCTCTTCTTCGTCGAATCGCCGTCCAACCCGCTGACCGAGGTGAGCGACATCCGGGCGCTCGCCGACATCGCGCACGCAGCAGGCGCCTGGCTTGCAGTGGACAACTGTTTCTGTTCGCCTGCGCTGCAGAAACCGATGCAGATGGGGGCCGACATCGTGATCCACTCCGCCACCAAGTATCTCGACGGCCAGGGCCGCGTGCTCGGCGGCGCGGTACTCGGTAGCAAGGACCTGATGGAAGGCGTGTTCACCTTCCTGCGTACGGCCGGGCCCACGCTCTCGGCCTTCAACGCCTGGGTCATTCTGAAGGGCATGGAGACGCTTTCCCTGCGCATGGAAGCCCATTCGAAAAATGCGCTGGCGCTGGCGCAATGGCTGGAGGCGCAGCCGCAGGTGGCGCGCGTGCTCTATCCTGGTCTGCCCTCGCATCCGCAACACGAGCTGGCGATGCGGCAGCAGAAGACCGGCGGCGGCATCGTCGCTTTCGAACTGAAGGGCGGCAAGGATGCGGCATGGAAGCTGATCGATGCGACCCGCATGGTGTCGATCACCGCCAATCTGGGCGACACCAAGACGACCATCACCCATCCCGCGACGACCACGCATAGCCGCATGACACCCGAACAGCGTGCGGCTGCAGGCATCGGCGACGGGCTGGTACGCATTGCTGCCGGTCTCGAATCGGTGGCGGACATCCAGGCCGATCTGGCGCGCGGGTTGTCATGAGGCGCCTGCTCATGCTTGTCGCGTTGTTCGCCGGCGCGGTCGAAGCTGCCGGCATGACGGTGTTGCGCTACGTCGATCAGGATCCGGGCGATCCGGCCTATATTACGCGCATCCTGGTCACGCCGGATTTCCTGCGCATGGACACGGGTGCGGACGACGGCGATTTCGTGCTGCTCGACCGCAAGCGGCAGCAAGTCGTCAACGTCATGCGCGACGCGGGCATGGCAATGGTGTTCTCGCGCGGCATCATGCCGCCCCGGCCCCCGCAGTGGCGGGCAAAACTGGAGATACAACCGGCCGCGACCGGCACGCGTCGCTACCAGCTGCGTGTCAACGGTACCGTATGCAGCGAAGGCGTGCTTGCACCGCGTGCGGCTCCGCATGCGGTGCGTGCGCTTGCCGAACTGAAAACGGTGCTCGCTGCAACGCAGTACCGGGTCTGGAAGGACTCGCCCGGGGAATTGCAGCACGACTGCGATCTGGCGAACCAGGTCTGGGAGTTCGAACGTTTGCTGAAACAGGGCCTGCCGCTGGAGGAGCGCGAATTTAGCGGGCGCACGCGCCAGTTCGAAAGCGAATCGAAGGAACCAGTGCGGCCTGAACTGTTCCGCGTTCCGGATGGCCTGGCGGCGCTGGATGCGCCCTCATAGGCCGGCTACTTCGAGGCTGCATCCATCCGCATTGCACATCACGTAGCCCCAGCGTGCGTACCAGTCCGGGAGCACCCAGCGTTCGCACTGCCGGCCGCCCACGTCGTGGAGATGCCGCGTCGGACGGTGCGTGTGTCCGTGGATCAGGCGACTTACGCCGTGCGTGCGCATCACGCGCAGTACCTCTTCGATGCTGGCGTCCATGATATCCGTGGTCTTGCCGGCCTTGGCCGATTCGCTGCCGGCCCGTGCCTGACGCGCCAGACGCTTGCGCAGACCGATCGGCAGGCGACGCAGGAGGGCGAGCATGAACGGCCGCCGCACGCGGCGCCGGAATCGCTGGTAGCCGGTATCGTCTGTGCACAGGGTGTCGCCGTGCATCAGCAGGGTCGGCACCCCGTAGAGGTTGACGACGACGGAGTCGGCGAGCAACTGCATGCGGGCATGCCTCGCGTAGCGTCCTGCCAGCATGAAATCGCGGTTGCCGTGCAGGAAGTAGACGGAGGTGCCGGCCGCGGCCAGAGCAGCGAGGCGCAGGGCGGTATCGTGGGCGACGGCTTCGTCGTGATCGTCGCCGATCCAGGTCTCGAACAGGTCGCCCAGAATGTAAAGCGCGTCGGCACCGGTAACTTCCTCGTCGAGGAAGCGAAAAAAACGCCCGGTCGCAGCCGGGCGTTCGTCGGTGAGATGCAGGTCGGCGACGAAGTAGGTGCGCCCTGTCTTTGCCACCACGCTCAGACGATTTCCGCCATCTCGATGACGACATCTTCCAGAGGCACGTCCTGGTGACCGGCGCGGTTGCCGGTCTTCACTTTCTTGATCCTGTCGACCACGTCGGTGCCCTCGACGACCTTGCCGAACACGGCGTAACCGAAGCCCTGCGGCGTGGGCGAGCTGAAGTTGAGGAAGCTGTTGTTGGCGACGTTGATGAAGAACTGCGCGGTCGCCGAGTGCGGGTTGGGCGTGCGTGCCATGGCGATGGTGTAGGTCTCGTTCTTCAGGCCGTTGGCAGCTTCGTTCTCGATGGCATCACGGGTGGCTTTCTGCGACATGCCGGGTTCGAAGCCGCCGCCCTGGATCATGAATCCGTCGATCACGCGATGGAAGATCGTGCCGTCGAAGAAGCCGTCGCGCACGTATTGCAGGAAGTTTTCCACCGTTTTCGGGGCCTTTTCGGCGTCGAGTTCGAGGGTGATGACGCCGTGATTGGTATGCAGCTTGACCATAGGGTTCCTAGAGTGTGGTTTCGTGGAGGATTTTCCAGCGGCCGTTCTCGCGGCTCCAGAACTGGCGCTTGACGGTGCGGTCGCTGAGGTTGTTGCTCTGGTAGGTTTGAACGAAACTGACCAGGGCGAAATCGGGGCGCTCGGGGTAGAGCATCAGGCTGACGTCGGACAGTCCGACCCGGATCCAGGTCTTGCCTGCGTTGACTTTCTGCTTGCTGGTCGCGAACGCCTTGAGGTCCTGCTTGCCGGCACGGAAAGCCGGGCTGTAGTGCGCGACGAGCCGTTCAATATCGCGGCTCTCCCAGTCGCTGCGCCATGCATCGAGGACGGCCGCGAGTTCGTCGCGGCGCGCATCCAGCATCTCGTAGGGCACCCAGTCGACCTGCGCCGTGATGATGACGGGAGTCCTGCCGGGCTGGATATACTGACCCAGGCGCACGAGATCGTCGTTGGCCAGCACGACGCAGCCCTCGCTGGCACGCGGGGCACGGCTGTAGGTGTCGCTGGGACTGCCGTGGATCCAGATGCCGTGGCCGTTGCGGCCCTGCCGGACATCCCATTCGTTGGGATAGGTGAGGGTCCAGGCACCGCTGCCGTAGAAATCCGTGAGTTCGCGCGACGATTTGAAACCGGATACCGAGTAGATGCCGATCGGCGTGCGGTTGTCGCCTTCCTTCTGCTTCCCGACACCGGCCTTGCCGATGGTCACGTAGAAGTCGGCGACGCGCACGGGAAGACCGGCACGATTGGCATAGACGTAGAGTCGCGAACGGCTGGCATCGACGACCAGGGCGTGCTGGTAGGTGTCGCCCAGATTCAGCAGATAGGCCGGCACCTTGTCCTCGGGCAGCGGTTCGGTCAGTGCACGCACGCGCTGGCGGGCTTCCTGCCGCAACAGTTCGAGCTCGGCGGCTTTAGCATCCCCGCTGTTGCCAAGCGTGCGCAGCGGTTGCGCGCGTGCCAGCAGCAGATCGCCCTTGACCAGGTGCGCGAGACGGAAATTTGGGTACTGTCGGGTGAGCGCATCGACGGCATGCCGCGCTTCGGGCATGCGGCTCTGGCTGATGGCCAGCAGGCTGCTGGCCAGCTGACGATCGGCATCGGACTCTGCCGCGTGGAGTGCGGGGGAGGCGAGCAGGAGGGCGAGCCAGAGACGCAGCATGAATTCAGCGCGAGGTTTCGCCTACGATGCGCCATTGACCCTTCTTCAGGGCGAGCGTCAGGGTCTTGCTGACGGTGGAACTCAGGCGGTCCGAGCGATAGGCCTGGCGGAAGCTCACGGTTGCGCGGTCTTCCTGCTGATCGATCTTGAGGTCGCTCAGCTTCACCGTGATGCTTTTTGGCGCCTCGATACGGGAGCGGCGCTGCGCCTCCCAGGCGGCGCGCGTCATGCCGGGAGCACTGAAGTCTTCGGCGTATGCCGCGAGGTAGGCGGCCACGTCGCGACGCGACCAGGCATCGGCCCAAGCATTCACGGCATCCTCGACATTCGGCGCAGGCTTCGCGGCCACAGGCTTGGGCTCCGCTTTCGGGACCGGCGGGGACGAAGTTGCGGCACCAGGCTTGGCAGCAGCCTTGCGCGGCTGCTGGACACCCATCATGTCCTTGATCAGCGCCAACTTGGTCTGTGCGGCGGTGTTCTTGCTGTCCAGCGCGAGCGCCTTGTCGTAGGCGATCGAAGCCATCTTGGCGTAGATGTCGCCGAGGTTCTCGTGGGCGGTGGCATAACTGGGGTGGGTTCGGATTGCCTGTTCGAGCGCGTTTCTGGCAGCCTCGTACTTGCCCTGCGAGGCATACAGCACCGCGAGGTTGTTGTAGGGCTCGGGCAATTCGGGATAGTCCTCGGTCAGACCGTCGAAGATGGCGATGGCGTCGTTGGTCTTTCCCTGATCGGCGAGGATGAGTCCCTTCAGGAAACGCACCTGGGCATCCTTGGGGTTTTTCGCCAGGAAGCGGTTGGCCTGATCGAGCGCGCCTGCGAGATCGCCCTTGCGGAACTGCAGGTTGATTTCCTGGACCTCGTTGGCCAGGGCCGGCGCACCGCACACTGCAAGACAGACGGCGGCGGCGGCAAGGAAGCGGGGCAGGGCCATGTGATATGCTCGGATCATCTCGGGAGCAGGCATTCTAACAACTATCGTCCGGGCTGAGACAGCCGGCGTACCGCCGGATTCCCGCGTCTGTCGCTCTGCTCCGGCTTATCTCGCATCATGCTGCACATCTTCAATACCCTGACCCGCACCAAGGAAGAATTCGTTCCGCTCGTGCCCGGCCATGTCCGCATGTACGTCTGCGGCATGACCGTGTACGACCTCTGCCACCTCGGGCACGCGCGGGTGTTCGTGGTCTTCGACATGGTGACGCGCTGGCTGCGTGCCAGCGGGTACCAGGTCGAGTACGTACGCAATATTACGGACATCGACGACAAGATCATTAAGCGGGCCGCCGAAAATGGCGAGACGCCGGCCGTGCTGACCGAGCGCTTCATCGACGAGATGCATGCGGACGAGCGGGCGCTCGGCGTGCTGCCGCCGGACCATGAGCCGCGTGCCACCCGCTATGTGGCGCAGATGCTGACGCTCATCGGCCAGCTGGAACGCAACGGCCTCGCGTATCCCGCACCCAACGGCGACGTCTATTACAGCGTGCGCGGCTTTGCCGATTACGGCCGCCTGTCCGGCAAGAGCCTGGACGAGCTGCGCGCCGGCGAGCGCGTAGAAGTCGATGCCAACAAGCGCGATCCGATGGATTTCGTGCTCTGGAAAGCCGCCAAGCCAGGCGAGCCGGCCTGGGACTCTCCCTGGGGTCCGGGGCGGCCCGGCTGGCACATCGAGTGCTCGGCCATGAGTGCCGAACTGCTCGGCAGGCATTTCGACATCCATGGTGGCGGGCAGGACCTGCAGTTTCCGCATCACGAGAACGAAATCGCCCAGTCCGAGGGCGCGCACGGCTGCAAGTTCGTCAACGTCTGGATGCACAACGGTTTCGTGCGCGTGGACAACGAGAAGATGTCCAAGTCGCTGGGCAATTTCTTCACCATCCGCGAAGTGCTTGAAAAGTATGATGCCGAGGTCGTGCGCTTTTTCATCCTGCGTGCGCACTACCGGAGCCCGCTGAATTATTCCGATGCCCATCTCGACGATGCGCGCGGTGCGCTGACGCGGCTCTACACTGCGCTCAAAGCCTTGCCGGACGATAGCGGAACCGTGGACTGGTCGGCATCCGCCGCGGTGCGCTTCAAGGCGGCGATGGACGACGATTTCAATACGCCCGAGGCGCTGGCCGTGCTGTTCGAACTGGCGGGCGAGGCAAACCGCGGGGACGTCGGCGCGGCGCGGCAATTGCGTGCGCTGGGCGGCGTGCTGGGCCTGCTGCAGCGACCTGCCGAGACATTTCTCAAGGGGGGGGCGGGCGAGGGTGGGCTGAGCGAGGTCGAGATCGAGTCGATGATCGCGGCACGCCTCGCTGCACGCCAGTCGAAAAATTTTGCCGAGTCCGATCGCATCCGGGATGCGCTCAAAGCGGCTGGCATCGTGCTGGAAGACGGGCCGGGCGGCACAACTTGGCGGCGCGGCTGAGCCAGAGGCCATAAAAACGGGGACGGTCAGACCGTCCCCGTTCTGGCTGCGTATCGCCGGAATTACTTGGCGGCAGGTGCGGCAGCCGCAGCCGGCTGCTGGTAGGCAGCCGGGTTCCACATGTTCATCCAGGTGTTGG
The DNA here is from genome assembly GCA_040754275.1 of Pseudomonadota bacterium. Lineage (GTDB taxonomy): Bacteria > Pseudomonadota > Gammaproteobacteria > Burkholderiales > Thiobacillaceae > Thiobacillus. Next base: position 83,513 of record JBFMCW010000006.1, on the reverse strand, counting down.
GATCGAAGAAGTTGAACGTGCCGGTCGCGGTCGTGGGGGCAGCCGTCGCGCCAGCCGCGGGCTGCTGGTAGGCAGCCGGATTGAACATGTTCGTCCACGCGTTCGGATCAAAGAGGTTGAAAGTCGTGGGGGCTGCACCGCCGGCCGTGGTGTAGGTGGCGGGATTCATCCAGGTACCCCAGGAGCCATAGGTCGCCGGGTTCATCGAGGCGTTCATCCAGCCGGTGTACATGGCGGGGTTCATCGGCTGCATCATCAGCTGCCACAGACGGGGATCCATCGGTGCCATCATCCACTTCATGTACATGCCGGGGTTCATGGACTGCATCATCATGTTCCACATGTTGGGATCCATGGGCATCATCATCCAGCGCATCATCTTGCCCGGATCGAACAGCTGGGTCATCAGCGCGGTGTAGAAGTTGGGATCCATGGAGGCAGCCATCCACTTCATGTACATGTTGGGATCGGTAAACTGCATGTAGTTGCTGAGCGAACGCGGATCCATCATCGAGCCCATCATGCGGTACCAGTTGCCCGGTTCCATCATGTTGACGCCCATCTGGGTGTAGAAGCCGGGTTCAGTCACGGCGTTGGCCCAGGGCACAAACATCTTGGGATCGCGATAGGCGGACGCGTTGCGGGTGAAATCCGTCATGCGTTCGAGCCATTGGGCGCTGGTCTGGGGGGTTGCGGGTTCGGCGGCCGGGGCGGTGCCGTTGGCGTAGGCAGCGGCGCTGCCAAGAAGGCCAAGAGCGAGAACGATCGACTTCACTTTCATGGGTAACTCCTTGCAGTTATGGGTTGGAATAAACGACGCTCAAAGAAGACACGCAGGTCTAATTATTCTACTTATATCAGTATATTGTCAACGCCTGATATTCCAGGCCCATGACATGGCGGGCGATAATCAAAACATGCAAACGAACGCTTTTCTCTATCTGGGTGCCGAAAACTGGGCGCATCCAGCGTGGCATCGCGACTTTTATCCTGATGGCCTCCCCGAGGACTGGATGTTGTCTTTCTACAACACTCAATTCCAGATGGTTTTCCTGCCGGTGGCAGTCTGGTCGAAGGCCTCTCCGGATAACTGGAGGCAATGGTTGAACGATACGCAGGAAGGTTTTGTTTTTGTTCTGGAAAAGGGCGATGATGCTGAGCCGCCGCGCGACGCGCGTGTGCTGGCGCCTTCGCCGGCGTGGTTGAACGCGCATGTCTGGTGGCTGGACGAGGCGCCGGACATGCGTGCATTGGCTGGACGGATTGCCGAGCACGCGGCAAACGGCGAACCGCTTTTCGTGATCAGCCGCAGGGGAGATCTCGGCCTGTTGCGGCAGGCCGAGGCCCTGCGCCAGGTCATGGGGTACTGAATTTCTCCGAAAATCGGCACACGCGGACCGGGAAGCGTGCGGGCTTCGGTAAAATGCACGGGTAAACAACGATACAGGCTCGATTTCTTGCATAGCGACAATCTGGTCGAAATCGAAGCTGTCGCATTTGGCTATGGTGCCCGGCCGGTTTTGAAGGGCATCAACCTGACCGCCCGGCGAGGGCAGGTCGTGGCCATCATGGGCAGCAGCGGTTGCGGCAAAACCACACTATTGCGCCTGATTGGCGGGCAGATCAAGCCCGGCCAGGGGACGGTGCGCGTCGCCGGCGAGTCTGTGGGCGCGCTCGACCAGGCCGGGCTGTATCGCCTGAGGCGCAAGATGGGTATGCTGTTCCAGTTCGGCGCGCTGTTTACCGACATGTCGGTGTTCGACAACGTGGCCTTCCAGTTGCGCGAACACACCGACCTCCCGGAGGACGCCATCCGCGATCTGGTGCTGATGAAGCTCAACGCGGTCGGTCTGCGCGGGGCGGCCCACCTGATGCCGGCCGAACTGTCCGGCGGCATGGCGCGGCGGGTGGCACTGGCACGCGCCATCGCCCTCGACCCCATGCTGGTGATGTACGACGAACCCTTTGCGGGCCTCGACCCGATCTCGCTCGGCGTGACCGGCAACCTGATCCGCCGGCTGACCGATACCCTGGGCCTGACATCGCTTGTCGTGACGCACGATGTGCAGGAGTCGCTGAAGATCGTGGACTACGTGTATTTCGTGTCCGACGGGGTGATCGTGGCCGAAGGCACGGCTGACGAAATCCGGGCTTCGGCACTGCCCTACGTGCACCAGTTCGTGCACGGGGAGGCGGACGGGCCGGTGCCTTTCCACTATCCGGCACCGTCCTATGCCGACGACCTGCGTCTGGGAGCGCGGCGTGCTTAGACAGACCATCGAGAATCTGGGCAACCGCACCCTGCAGGGTGTATGGCGCATGGGGTTTGCCACGCGTTTCTTCCTGGCCGTACTACTGCATTCGGGCACGGCGTTCCGCCGCTTCGGGCTCACCATCCGCGAGATGTATTTCACGGGCGTGCTCTCGCTCATCATCATCCTGGTATCGGGACTTTTCGTAGGCATGGTGCTGGGCCTGCAGGGCTACGAAACGCTGCAGACCTACGGCTCTGAAGAGGCCTTGGGGATTCTGGTCGCCCTGTCCCTGGTGCGCGAACTGGGCCCGGTGGTTGCGGCGCTGTTGTTCGCCAGCCGCGCCGGCAGTGCGATCACGGCTGAAATCGGCCTGATGAAGGCGACCGAGCAGCTTTCCGCGATGGAGATGATGGCGGTCGATCCGATTGCCCGCGTGGTGGCGCCGCGCTTCTGGGCAGGCGTGATTTCCATGCCCTTGCTGGCCGCGCTTTTTTCCGCGATGGGCGTATTCGGCGGCTATCTCGTCGGCGTGCAGCTCATCGGCGTGGACGAAGGCTCGTTCTGGTCGCAGATGCAGAGCGCGGTGGATTTCGAGCAGGACATCCTCAACGGCGTGATCAAGAGCGTGGTGTTCGGCGTCGCCATCACGGCCATCGCCCTGTTCGAAGGCTACGATGCCCCGCCCACCGCCGAAGGGGTGTCCGGCGCCACGACACGTACTGTGGTGACCTCCAGCCTGGCCGTACTCGCACTGGACTTCGTATTGACCGCATTCATGTTCCGGGGACTCAACTAAATGAACAGAACCGTGCTCGATCTCTGGGTCGGATTATTCGTCGTCGCGGGCATCGCCGCGCTGCTGTTTCTCGCGCTCAAGGTGGGCAGCATGAACACCGTAAATACGTCCGATAGCTATGCGGTCGTGGCGCGTTTCGGGAACATCGGCGGACTCAAGCCACGTGCACCGGTGAAAAGTGCCGGCGTGGTCGTAGGACGGGTGGACGACATCCGGTTCGACAACGAAACCTACGAGGCTTCGGTCACGCTGCGGCTAGACAAGCGCTATGCTTTTCCCAAGGATACCTCTGCAGCCATCATGACTTCGGGCTTGCTGGGTGAACAGTATATTGGCCTCGATGCAGGGGGCGACAGCGTGAAGCTGAAGGACAAGGACCGGATTCTCATCACCCAGGATGCCGTGGTGCTGGAGAACCTGATCGGACAATTTTTGTATGGCAAAGCTCAAGAAGGGGCGCCCCAATGAAGATCAATGCTCTTACCCTCACCCTGATGGCAGCGGGACTCCTTTCCGCGCTGCCCGCGCAGGCGGAGACCGTGACCCTGCAGCAGGCAGTGGAAATGAGTCTTGCAGCCGATCCCCGCATCAAGGAGCGCGAGCAGGTCGTCGAGGCCGCACGTGCGCTTGCGGAGGAAGTGAAGGGCAACGCCGGCTGGCGCGTCAGCGCCAATGCCTTCATCGGGCTGGCGCCCGAGATCGAGGGCGGGTTCTACCAGGGCGGCGCGTTCAGTTGCGCGCTGCCGCCGTGCACCCCGCGTACCGACGGCGACAATCTCGACGGCATCTCTGACTGGACGCACATCGATTTTGCCCTCATCAAGCCGCTCTACACCTTCGGCAAGATCGAGCGTTACGGCGAGGCCGCGCAAGGCAACGTCGACCTGAAGCAGGGCGAGTTGAAGCAGACGCGGGCCGACACCGTGTTCGACACCAAACGCGCGTACTTCGGCTATCTGACCGCACGCGACTCGCGTGCCTTCCTCGAGGACATGCGCGAGCGGGTCGAACAGGCCATTGTCTCGGTGGAACGTGGCCTGAAGGAGGAAACCGGTGAAGTGCGCCAGTCCGACCTCTTCGCGCTGCAGACGGCCCGCGGCCTGCTGGCCAAATTTGTTCACCAGGCGCGCGCGATCGAAAAAATCAGCCTCGACGGTCTCAAGGTACTGACCGGCGCCGGCCTCAAGGCCGACCTGCAGGTGGCGGATTCCCGCATCGAGCCCGTGCCGTTCCCGCAGGTGGATCTGGCAGAATTCCAGTCGCGCGCACTCAGCGGGCGCGCCGAAATGCAGCAACTCGAGGCCGGTCTGCGCGCGCGGCGTGCCCTGGTCGCCGCGAAGAAAGCCGAGCGCATGCCCGATGTCTATGCCGGCGTGATCGGCCAGTTCAACTATGCCTCGCAGCGCGAGCGTCTGGATAATCCCTATCTCAACGACCCCTTCAACGGCGGCGGCCTGACTCCGGTGGTCGGCGTGAAATGGGACACCGTGTTTGGCGTGGCGACGGCCCGGGTCAACCAGGCGCAGGCCGAGCTCGAAGCGCTCAATCACAAGAAGGCTTTTGCAGTCGCCGGAATTCCTTTCGAGGTGGGCGAGGCCTACGCCCATGCACAGGCCAACTACGAATCGCAGCGCGATCTCGGAGAGAGCGCCGCTGCTGCACGGCGCTGGATGGTCGCAGCGCTGGCGGATTTCTCTGCCGGCATCGAAACGGCCGACAAGGTGGCCGAAGCGATCAAGAATTACGCCCTGGTGCAGACCGAGTACCTGCGCACGGTGAACGACTACAACATGAATGTGGCGCAACTGGCCCGCCTGACTGGTGAACTCCAGTAAGCCCGGGGCGTCTACGCTAACCGCATTCCGAAACAGGATCCGACCCATGCTGCGATTTTTTCTGATGGCGTGCATATTCGTGCTGGCCGGGCTGACCGGCCCGGCGCGCGCTGCCGATCTGCCCCCGGATGTGCTTGCCCGTACCACGACGGAGGAAGTCCTGGCGGTGCTCAAGAAGGACAAGGACATCAAGAACGGCAATCTCGCCAAGGTGTACCAGCTGGTCGAAGCCAAGATCCTGCCTAACTTCGACTTCAATCGCATGACCCAGCTGGCCGTCGGCAAGAACTGGCCGCGTGCCAGCGCACAGCAGAAGCAGGCCCTGGTGGGCGAATTCCGCAATCTCCTGGTGCGCACCTATTCGACTTCGCTGACGGCGTTTTCCAACCAGACTGTCGAGTTCAAGCCGCTCGCACTCAAGCCGGATGACGAAGACGTGACCGTGCGCACCGAAATCCGCCAGCCGGGCGGCCAGCCGATCCCGATCGACTACAGCATGTACAAGAGCGCCTTCGGCTGGAAGGTCTATGACGTGTCGATCGACGGCGTCAGTCTGGTGACCAACTACCGTGCCTCGTTTGCCACGACCATACGCCAGAGCGGCATCGACGGGCTGATCAAGACCCTGGCGGCCCAGTCCGCACGCGCCGCGGCGTCCGCCAAACCGGCCGCGCGCCCCGGCTCATGATCGACTGCAGCGACGGACGTTGTCGCATCTCCGGCGATGTGACCGTCGACACTGTCGGCGGCCTGCTGCGCGACTTGCAGCCGCATCTCGCTTCCGGCATCCGCCAGCTCGATTTCAGTGAAGTCGAACGCGTCGATTCCGCCGCGCTTGCGCTGATCTTCGGTGCCCGCCGGCAGTGCGATGCCGGACTCGCGTGCACCGGCCTGCCTGCCAGCTTCGTCACCCTCGCCGAGCTCTATGGTGTGGCCGAACTGTTGCAGGCATGAGTGCAGCGATCCGTTTCGACAGCCTCCGCAAACGCTTTCGCACCACCCAGGCTCTCGACGGCGTCTCGCTTGATATCCAGCCCGGCGAGTTCTTTGGCCTCCTGGGGCCTAATGGCGCCGGAAAGACCACGCTGATCTCGATCCTGGCCGGACTCACGCGAGCCGACGAGGGGCATGCCGCCGTGATGGGCCATGACGTGGTGCGCGACTACCGCCTTGCGCGTCGGGCGCTCGGCGTCGTGCCGCAGGAACTGGTCTACGATCCATTCTTCAACGTGCGCGAAACGCTGCGCATCCAGTCCGGCTATTTTGGCCTCAAGCGCAACGACGACTGGATCGACGAGATCATGCATCACCTCGATCTCACGCCGCACGCGCACAAAAACACACAAAGCCTGTCGGGCGGCATGAAGCGCCGCCTGCTGGTGGCGCAGGCTCTGGTGCACAAGCCGCCGGTCATCGTGCTCGACGAGCCGACCGCCGGCGTCGACGTCGACCTCAGGCGTTCGCTGTGGGACTTCATCAGCGGGCTCAACCGCGAAGGCCATACCGTGCTGCTGACCACGCACTATCTGGAAGAGGCCGAGGCCCTGTGCGGCCGTATCGCCATGCTGAAGGCCGGGCGTGTCGTCGCGCTCGACGCCACGCGCAACCTGTTGCGGCTGACGAACGAACATTGCGCACGGCTGCGCCTGGAAGGCACGCTTCCCCCCGCGCTGCGGGCGCGTCTGCAGGCGGGTGCCGACAGCGACTGGCGCTTCAGCTTCGGCGATTATGCGGAACTGGAAAGCCTGCTTGCAGGACTGCGCGGCGCCGGCGTGCAGGTGCGTGAACTGCACCTGCAGGAACCCGATCTGGAGGATGTCTTTACCGACATCATGAAACGCGCATGAACGGATTGTCCGCCTTGTTCCACAAGGAAATGCTCCGCTTCTGGAAAGTGGTGGTGCAGACCGTGGTCGCACCTGTGGTCACCGCGCTGCTGTACCTGCTGATCTTTTCGCACGTGCTGGAGGAACACGTCCAGGTCTATCCCGGCGTGTCGTATACCGCCTTCCTGGTACCGGGCCTCGTGATGATGAGCATGCTGCAGAACGCATTCTCCAACAGCTCGTCCAGCCTCATCCAGTCGAAGATGCAGGGCAATATCGTCTTCGTGCTGCTGCCGCCGCTGTCGTATCTGGAGTTCTTTCTGGCCTACCTGGGTGCGGCGGTGATCCGCGGCCTGGTGGTCGGCCTGGGCGTGTGGGCCGTGACGCTGTGGTTTGCACCCTGGCAGATGCCGCACCCCGGCTGGCTGCTGGCTTACGCGCTGCTGTCCTGCGCGATCATGGGCGCGATCGGCATTGTGGCGGGCATCTGGGCGGAGAAGTTCGACCAGCTGGCAGCTTTCCAGAACTTCCTCATCCTGCCGCTCACCTTTTTGTCGGGCGTGTTCTATTCGATCCATTCGCTGCCGCCGTTCTGGCAGGCCGTGTCGCATTTCAATCCGGTGTTCTACCTGATCGACGGCTTCCGCCATGCCTTCGTCGGCCAGTCCGACACCGACCCGTGGCTGGGCCTGCTGGTCGCCGGGGGCTGCTTTGTGGCAATATCCGCGCTCACCTTGTTGCTGCTGAGAAGCGGCTACAAACTCCGTCACTGAGAGAAAGCGCAAGCATGGTTACCCCCGACGACATCAAAGGCTGGATCACCGAAAAACTGCCCTGCGACCACATCGAGCTCGACGGCGACGGCCAGCATTTCCAGGCCGTGATCGTCAGCCCCGCGTTCACCGGCAAGAACATGGTGCAGCAGCACCGTCTGGTCTACGACGCGCTGGGTACGCGCATGCATGCGCAGATCCATGCGCTGTCGATGAAGACCTACACGCCCGAAGACTGGGCCAACCGCTGAATGGATTCGCTCCTGATCCACGGCGGCAACACGCTCGCCGGCGAGGTACGCATTTCCGGCGCCAAGAACGCCGCGCTGCCGATCCTGACCGCCAGCCTGCTCACGGCCGGCCCGCTCGAACTCACCAACGTGCCGCATCTCAAGGACATCAGCACCATGCTGGCGCTGCTGGGCCACATGGGCGTGACCGTCACCCTGGACGACAGGAACCGCGTCACCCTCAGCGGCGCCTCCATCCCGCACAAGGAAGCGCCATACGAAATGGTGAAGACCATGCGGGCCTCGATCCTGGTGCTGGGTCCTACGCTCGCACGCTTCGGCGAGGCACGTGTCAGCTTGCCTGGTGGCTGCGCCATCGGCTCGCGGCCGGTCGACCTGCACATCAAGGGCCTGCAGGCCATGGGCGCGGAAATCCACATCGAGCACGGCTACATCCACGCCAGGGCCAAACGGCTCAAGGGTGCCCACATCGCCATGGACGTGGTGACCGTGACCGGCACCGAGAACCTGATGATGGCCGCCGCGCTCGCCGAGGGCACGACGGTTCTCGCAAACGCGGCGCGCGAACCCGAAGTCGCCGACCTGGCCAACTGCCTCATCGCGATGGGCGCGAAGATCGAAGGCGCGGGCAGCGGCGTCATCACCATCTACGGCGTGCCCGAACTGCACGGCGCGTCTCACAGAGTCATGCCCGACCGCATCGAGACCGGTACCTTCCTCGTCGCCGCCGCGATGACCGGCGGCAAAATCCGTGCACTCGACGCCGCCCCCGAGACCCTGGTGTCGGTGATGGGCAAGCTCGCCGATGCCGGCGCGCACGTCACGCAGGGCGACGACTGGATCGAGGTCGAGTCCGATGGCGTTCTGAACGCGGTGGACGTCCGCACCGCGCCGTACCCGGCGTTTCCTACCGACATGCAGGCGCAGTTCATGGCGCTGAACTGCATCGCCAGCGGCGCCGCCAGCGTGACCGAAACCATCTTCGAGAACCGCTTCATGCACGTGCAGGAGCTGCGCCGGCTGGGTGCCAACATCGAGGTGTCCGGGCACACCGCCCTGGTGCGGGGCGTGCCGCGCCTCGACGGCGCGACCGTGATGGCGACCGACCTGCGCGCCTCGGCCTGCCTGGTACTGGCCGGCCTCGTCGCGGCTGGCGAAACCACCATCGAACGCATCTACCACCTCGACCGCGGTTACGAACGCATCGAGGAAAAACTCACCCAGCTCGGCGCGCGCATCCAGCGCGTGCATTGACATGACTATCGGCATCACGCTCGCCCTGTCGAAAGGACGCATCTTCGAGGAAACCCTGCCGCTCCTCGCGGCCGCTGGCATCGTGCCGTCCGAAAGTCCGGAATCCTCGCGCAAGCTCATCATCGGCACCAACCGTCCCGACGTGCGCCTCATCATCGTGCGCGCCAGCGACGTGCCGACCTACGTGCAGTACGGTGCGGCCGACCTCGGCATCGCCGGCAAGGACGTGCTCAACGAGCACGGCGGCAACGGCCTGTATCAGCCGCTCGACCTGCAGATCGCCAGGTGCCGCATGATGGTGGCCGTGCGCGAAGGCTACGACTACGCCGGTACGGTGAAGGAGGGCGCACGCATCCGCGTGGCCACCAAGTACGTCAATGCGGCGCGCGAGCACTTCGCGGGCAAGGGCGTGCACATCGATCTCATCAAGCTCTATGGCTCGATGGAACTGGCGCCGCTGGTCGGGCTGTCCGACGTCATCGTCGATCTGGTGTCCACGGGCGGCACGCTCAAGGCCAACGGCCTGGTGGCAGTCGAGCACATCAGCGACATCAGCTCGCGTCTGGTGGTGAACCAGGCTGCACTGAAGCTCAAGCGCGGGCTGATCCAGCCGGTGATCGATGCGTTTTCGATTGCAGTCGGCAAGACCTGACGGTGTTTCTGTTGCGCGTGCTGGCCACGTCCTTATCCCGATACTAGAGAGCGGCCCGTCCGGATGATCCAGCGGATCGCAAGACTCTTCCGGGAAAGGGGGATCGAGAGCCTGCTGGCACAGGGGGGCGCGCAATCCCTCCTCATACAGGGAACGGGGGCCCTGCTCCTTTTCCTGACGGAGATGCTGACGGCGCAGTTGCTGGGGCGTCAGGCATTTGGCCAGTATTCGATGGCGATGGCGTGGGTCTACATCCTCGCTCTGCTTGGCACGCTCGGCTTGAACCAGGCGCTCCTCAAACTGGTTCCCGCATACGAGGCCACCGGGGAGTGGGGATTGCTGCGAGGCGCCATCCGTCGTGCCAATCTCTGGGCAGGTACCACTGCCACCCTGCTGGCGGTCATCGCCATCCTCATCCTGTGGGCACTTGGGTCATGCTGCATGGACAAGGCGCTCGTGCCAATATTCCTGGTAGCCATTGCGATCATTCCGGTTCAGGTGTTTTCGAGCCTGCGGCAGGCTGTTCTGAGGGGATTGCACAGGATTGCCCGTGCCCTGGCGCCCGAGTTCATCCTTCGTCCCATTCTGTATGGGGCGACATTGGCTGCATTCGCTCTCTGGGCTGGCACGCCTGGTGCGGTTGAAGCGCTGGCCCTCTATCTTGCCTCGACTTGTGCGGCCTTCATGGTGGGCGCGTACCTGCAGCACAGGTCTCTTCCCGCACCTGTAACCCGGCACCCTGCGACCTATCGTGACAGGGAGTGGTTTGCGGTTGCACTGCCGCTTCTGGTTATCGTCGGGCTGAATCTGATCAGTACCCGGATCGACATTGTCATGCTGGGCGCATTTTCACGAGCGGACGAAGTGGGGGGCTATGCTGCAGCCAGCCGTGTGGCCGATATCGTCGTGTTCGGACTTGCTGCGGCCAATGCCGTGGTTGCCCCGATCATTGCCCGCTTGCACGCGACCGGGGGTCGCGAGGCCCTGCGGCGGATCGTGCGACGCGTTGCGCAGGGCATAGCCCTGTTCACCCTTCCGGTCGCACTGATCCTTGCCCTGTTCGGCAAGCCCATCCTGGGATTGTTTGGCGAGGGATTCGAGGATGGGTACGCCGTGCTTCTGGTTCTGCTCGCCGGGCAGATGATCAATGCACTGGCAGGCCCGGTCGGCTATCTGATGGCCATGACGGGACATCAGGTCAAGGCCATGAAAATCGTCGCGCTATCGGCAGCGAGCAATATCGTGCTGAACGGGGTTCTGATTCCCATGCATGGCGCAATCGGTGCGGCCGTGGCGACTGCCACCAGCGTCATGATCTGGAACATGATGATGCTATGTTTCGTTAGAACGGAACTCGATTTGAACCCGTCGCTGGTTCCGGTCGGATGCAAAAAAAAATGATATACCCGAATTTCTTCATCGTCGGTGCACCCAAGTGTGGCACGACAGCGCTGGCGAGTTACCTGCGTGATCACCCCGATGTGTTCCTGTGCGATCCCAAGGAGCCGCACTATTTCGCAAACGATATGGATGCGCACCGCTACGTACGCTCGGAGGAGGCCTATCTGGCCTTGTTCAGGCACGCGAAGGAACATCATCACGCGATTGGCGAGGCATCCGTAGGCTATCTCTTTTCAACCGTGGCCCTTGCCAATATCCGGGCCTTCAACCCGGATGCACGCATCATTGCCATGGTCCGCAATCCGGTCGACATGGCGCAATCGCTCCATCGCCAGCTTGTATATGCAGGGTACGAAGACGAGCCGGATTTCGAAAAGGCCTGGCGCCTCCAGGCCCTGCGCAGGGAGGGCGAGGCCATCCCGGTATTGTGCCGGGCGCCGGCATTCCTGCAGTATGGCGAGGCGTGCAGCCTGGGCAAGCAGATCAAACACCTGTACGCAGTGTTCCCCCGCGAGCAGGTGCATGTCATTGTTTTCGACGACCTGGCACGGGATGTTGCCGGTACATATCGAAACGCTTTGGCGTTTTTGGGACTGCCACCAGATGGACGGGAGAACTTCGAGACGGTCAATGAGGCAAAGAGCGTCAGGTTCGCCTGGCTGGGCCGCTGGGCAGCACGGCTCAAGCCGGCAGCGGTGCGCGCAGCGGTCGGAATCAAGCGAAAGACAGGTCTCGACGCCTACGGCTTGCTGAAAGGCATCGAGCAACTCAATCAGGTCAAGGCAATAAAATCCCCGGTTCCTGCTCACCTGGCGCTGGAATTGCAGCACTATTTCGAATCGGATGTTGTGCTGCTTTCCAGTCTTCTGGGCCGGGACCTGACAGACTGGACCAAGACAACCGTGAGTTCGTGACCATTCCCAGATGCGCATCCTCCTCCACATCGGCTCCCCCAAAACCGGCACGACAGCGCTGCAGGCCCGCATGACCGCATGTTCGGCACAGCTGGCGAGGCAGGGGGTCCTGTACCCGCGCGTCAGTTCCCATCCGATCACGCATCATTTCCTGTCTTTCATGCTGCGCGAACGGAGGAAGCGGCCATCCTGCAGCGCGCCGAGCAGCTGGGCGTGCTCGGGCGGAATCTCACCATGCTGCCGCCCGTGAGCAAGCAGAGGGTCCCGCAGGTCTTCGCGGCATGCGACGTGGTCCTGTCGCTGTTCATCGACCTGCCCGAGATGCAGGCCAACTCAGCCAACAAGTTCTTCGACGGCCTCGCGGCCGGCCGGCCCATCGCGATCAACTACGGGGGCTGGCAGGCCGAACTCCTCGAACGGCATGGCGCCGGCATGCGGCTGGCCGGCTGGTGTCCCGAGACGGCGGCGCGGCAACTCGCCGCGTGGACGGAGAAAGCGGATACCCTGCGCGAGGCGGGGCGAAATGCCCGTGCGCTCGCGGAACGCGAGTTCGATCGCGATGCGCTGGCCGAATCCTTCGAACGCGTGCTGCTCGCCGCAGCGGAATCCGGCGGGCGGTAGACCCGATGGGCAAGCGGGCATTCGATATTGCCGTGGCCGCAGCCTGCCTGCTGCTGCTGTGGCCGCTGCTGCTGGTGGTGGCGGCGCTGGTCCGCGCAAAGCTGGGGTCTCCGGTGCTGTTCCGTCAGATGCGCCCCGGCCTGCACGGCAAGCCGTTCGAGATGATCAAGTTCCGTACCATGCGCGACGCCAGCGATGCAGCCGGCAACCCGCTGCCCGACGCGCAGCGCCTGACCCGTTTCGGCACCTGGCTGCGCGCGAGCAGCCTGGACGAGCTGCCCGAATTGTGGAACGTGCTGCGCGGCGACATGAGCCTGGTGGGGCCGCGACCGCTACTGATCGAGTACCTGCCGCTTTACAATGCACGCCAGGCGCGGCGGCACGAAGTGCGCCCCGGCATTACCGGCTGGGCACAGGTGAACGGGCGCAACGCGATTAACTGGGAGGAAAAATTCGAATTGGACGTCTGGTATGTGGAGCATCGTGGTCTTGCGCTCGATTTGCGCATTCTCTGGATGACGCTCGCACGACTCTTCCGGCACGGCGATGTCGTGCACGACGGCCATGCGACCATGCCCCGATTCACGGGTTCTGGCCGGAGCGACACGGATGCTCGATGAAACCACGCTGGTGGTGTTCGGTGCGGGGGGCCACGCCAAGGTCGTGATCGATGCGGCAGAAAAGCAGGGCTACCGACACATCCTCGTGGCGGATGATGCCGAAGCGCTGTGGGGAAAGTCGCTGATGGACTACGCCATCCTGGGCGGACGCACAGCCCTGCGTGCACTCGGTTTCCGGTCGCATGCCATCGCGGCCATCGGAAGCAACGCGGCACGCGGGCACGTGGCAGACTGGCTCGCCGCGCAGGGCTTCGTGCCGGCAAGCGTCATCCACCCGTCCGCCCAGATCGGGCGCGGGGCCCGCATCGGTGCGGGCAGTCTTCTGGTGGCAGGCAGCATCATCAACAGCGATGCAGTGCTGGGCGCCAATGTCATCGTCAATACCGGCGCTACAGTTGATCACGATTGCCTCGTGGGAGACAACGTGCACATTGCACCCGGCGTGCACCTGTGCGGCGAGGTCGCGGTCGGTTCCGGAACGCTGCTGGGCGTGGGGGCGGTCGTGGTGCCCGGCGTCCGCATCGGGACGGGCTGCGTGATCGGCGCCGGCGCGACGGTGATCCGCGATGTGCCCGATGGCGCCCGCATCGCGGGCACACCTGCGCGTACCATCGGGCAAGGCCGCGACTGATGCTGGCGATCAAGGGGGGCACGCCGGTCCGGTCCGCGGCCTTCGCGCCCTGGCCGCATTACGCACAGGACGAGATCGATGCCGTGGCGCGCGTCCTCGCGTCGGGCCGGGTCAACGCCTGGACCGGCGAAGATTGCGGGCGGTTCGAGGCGGCGTATGCGCGGCATGCGGGCGTGCGGCACGCCATCGCGCTGGCCAACGGCACGCTGGCGCTGGAGCTGGCCTTGATCGCCTTCGATATCGGGCCGGGCGACGAGGTGGTCGTGCCGAGCCGCACCTTCATCGCCTCGGCAAGCTGCGTGGTCGCGCGCGGCGCCGTTCCCGTCGTGGCGGATATCGACGCCGACAGCCAGACGCTCACCGCCGACACCATCCGCGCCGTGCTGACGCCCCGCACGCGCGCTGTCGTCGCCGTGCATTTGGCGGGCTGGCCCTGCGACATGGACGCCATCATGGCGCTGGCGCGGGAGCACGGCCTCGTCGTGATCGAGGACTGCGCGCAGGCGCACGGCGCGCGCTATCGCGGCCGGCCCGTCGGCAGCCTGGGTGACGCCGCCGCGTTTTCCTTCTGCCAGGACAAGATCATCAGCACCGGCGGTGAGGGCGGCATGCTGCTCCTGAACGACACGACGCGCTGGGAAAAGGCCTGGGCGTACAAGGATCACGGCAAGAGCTACGACGCGGTGTACCGCCGCGAACATGCACCGGGTTTTCGCTGGCTGCACGAATCCTTCGGCAGCAACTGGCGCATGACCGGGATGCAGGCGGCGATCGGCCTCTGCCAGCTCGACAAGCTGAACGACTGGGTGGCGCGGCGGCAGCAGCATGCCCGGACCCTGGCGCAGGGCATGGCCGCGATTTCCGGACTGCGCCTGGTGGCGCCGCCCGCGTATGTCGAACATGCCTACTACCGCTACTACGCCTTCCTGGAACCGGCCGCCCTGAAGGCCGGCTGGGACCAGACCCGCATCATCGCTGCGATCCAGGCCGAGGGCGTCCCCTGCTTCGTTGGCGGCTGCAGCGAAATCGCCTGCGAGCGCGCCTTCGTCGCGGCTGGCTGGCAGCCCGCGCAGCGCCTGCCGGTGGCACGGCTTCTCGGCGAGACCAGCCTGGCCTTCCTGGTGCACCCCACGCTCGACGCGCAGGCGATGCACGACACCTGCGAGGCCGTGGCCAGGGTCATGCGCGCGGCCGTCAGGTGAACGGGGCATGAGACTCACCCCCCGCCTGCTGGCCATCATCCTGCACGACCTCCTCGCAGCGGCGTTCGCCTGGCTGGCTGGCTACTGGCTGCGCTTCAATCTCTCGGTGCCGCCGGAATTCCAGACGGCCGCCTTTTCAACGCTGCTGTGGGTCGTGCCGCTGTACGCCGTCGTGTTCTGGCGCTTCGGCCTGTACCGCGGCATCTGGCGCTTCGCCAGCCTGCCCGATCTCAAGCGCATCGTTCTGGCCGTGGGGGTCGCTGCCCTGCTGATCCCCGTGGTGCTGATCCTGTTCCGGGTGAAGGCGGTGGTGCCGCGCTCGGTTCTGATCCTGTCGCCGCTGCTGCTCATCGTGATCATGGGGGGCAGCCGGCTGGCCTACCGGGCATGGAAGGAGCACCGCCTGACCAGCGTTCTGCGTCCGTCGAGCAAGCCGGTCCTGGTGGCGGGGGCCGGCTCCGCTGCGGATTTCCTGCTGCGCGAACTGGCGCGCAATCCGGCCGGCTTCCACGCGGTGGGGCTGCTCGACGACAGCCGGGACAAGGAGGGGCGCCTGGTACAGGGCATACGCGTGCTCGGACGCATCGACGAGGTTGCGCGCTGGGCGGAGAAGACCGGTGTGGAGGATGTGGTGCTCGCGCTGCCATCGGCTGCCCACGGCGTGCGCAAGCGCATCACCCAGCTGTGCACGGATGCCGGTCTCAACGTGCTGACCGTGCCGGCGCTGGAGGACCTGGTGGCGGGCCGGGTGTCGGTGTCGAACCTGCGCCGCATCGAGTTGAACGACCTGCTGGGACGCGACCCGGTGCAACTCGACGACAGCGGCCTGCACCGCTTGCTCACCGGCCAGACGGTGATGGTGACGGGAGCGGGCGGGTCGATCGGTTCGGAGCTGTGCCGCCAGATCGCGCGTTTCGCACCGGCGAAGCTGGTGCTGTTCGAACAGTCCGAACTGGCGCTGTACGCGATGGAACAGGAACTGCCGCAACGCTTCCCCGACCTGCTCATCGAGCCGGTGATCGGCGATGTGAAGGATGCCGCGCGGATAGCGGACGTCATGTCCGGATATCGTCCCGCAGTGGTATTCCATGCGGCGGCCTACAAGCATGTCCCGCTGATGGAATCCGGCAATGCCTGGGAGGCGCTGCGCAACAACGTGCTCGGCACCCATGTGGTGGCCCGCGCCGCGCAAGCCGCCGGGGTCGGCACATTCGTGATGATCTCCACCGACAAGGCGGTCAATCCGACCAATGTGATGGGGGCGACCAAGCGGCTGGCCGAGCAGGTGTGCCAGGCGCTGCAGAAGCCGGAAGGCACGCGCTTCGTGTCGGTGCGCTTCGGCAACGTGCTCGGTTCCTCCGGCAGCGTGATTCCCAAGTTCCGGCAACAGATCGAGGCGGGCGGCCCGGTGACGGTGACGCATCCCGAAATCACGCGCTATTTCATGTCCATTCCCGAGGCGGCGCAACTGGTGCTGCAGGCAGGGCTCATGGGTAAGGGCGGGGAAATCTTCGTGCTCGACATGGGCGAGCCGGTGAAGATCGCCGATCTTGCACGCCTGATGATCCGTCTTTCGGGACAGGACGAGAAGCGCATCGCCATCGCGTACACCGGCCTGCGTCCCGGCGAGAAACTCTACGAGGAACTGCTGGCCGACAGCGAATCCACCCTGCCGACGCCGCACCCCAAGCTGCGCATCGCGCGCGCCCGGCCCGTGGACGCGGATGCGATCGAAGCCTGTCTCGACTGGATGAGTCGCTCAGCCATGGCAGACGAAGCCGAAGTGAAGCGGCGCCTGTCGGCGTGGGTGCCCGAGTACCAGCCGCAATCCGCGAGCCCCGCACCTGTGCCGGAGGCGGCGCATTGAAGACCGGATCGCGGCTGCGCGCATCGGTGATCGTGCCGGTGTTCAATCACTGGGAACTGGTGCCGGAGTTGCTGGCCTGCCTGAAAGTGCAAACGCTGGCCCCCGGCATGTTCGAACTCTTGATCGTCGACAACGGTTCGGACGCCATGCCGCAGGATCCCGACCTGCCCCCGTGGGCGCGTCTCCTGCATTGCCCGATCCCCGGTTCGTACGCGGCGCGCAATCTGGCGATCGCCGCGGCGCAGGGCGAGGTGCTCGTGTTCACGGATGCGGATTGCCGGCCTGAACCCGACTGGCTTGTGCGTGGCCTTGCCTGCCTCGACGGCATGCAGGCTGCCGGCGTCGTTGCGGGCGATATCCGGGTCGTGCCGCAGGATGCCTCGGCACCGACGTCCTACGAGATCTACGACATGATTCTCGGACTGCCGCAGCGCCGCTACGTCGAGCGGGGGTATGCGATCACGGCCAACCTGTTCGTGCCGCGCGCCGTGATGGACGCGACCGGCGACTTCGACGCGAGGCGCTACTCCGGGGGGGATGCGGATTTTTGCCGGCGCGCGGTTGCAGCCGGTTTCGACCTTCTTTTCTGTGCGGAAGCCGTTGTTCGTCATCCCGCCCGGCGCGTCTGGGAGGAACTCACGGCCAAGGCCCGCCGCATCAAGGGCGGGCAGGTCGCCGCCGGCTCGTTCGGGCGGCGGCTGTCTTATGTGTTCCGTACCCTGATTCCGCCGGTGCATGTGTGGAGAATCGCATTGCGTGCCAAGGCATTCCCCTTGCGTCAGCGCCTGACGGTCTGTGCCATCAAGCTGCGGCTGTGGGGCGTGGAAATCCAGGAAATGCTTCGCCTGCTGCCGGGTGCGAAATCGCGGCGCCAATAGGGGCTTGCGCTGTGCGAAACTCGGGCGCAATGAATACCCCGCTCTCCGGCATGTCGATGCCTTCATCCATCAGCCGCATCCTCGTCATCAAGTGGAGTGCACTCGGCGACGTGGTCATCTCCACGGCCCTGTTCGAGGACATCGCCCGGGCCTTTCCGGGGGCGGCCATCCATCTCAACACCCTGCCGAATTGCGCGAACCTGTTCGAGCACGACCCGCGCTTTGAAGACGTGTGGGCGATCGACGTGCGCAGCAGGCAGAACCGCTGGCGCAACAGTCTGGCCTGGCTGAAGAAGGTCCGCGCGGGCCGCTACGATCTGGTGATCGACCTGCAGCGCTCGGATCATTCGCGCATGTTGCTGACCCTGCTGTGGCTTGCCGGCGGCGCGCCGCGCGTGCGCATCGGCAACCGGGGCGGCTTCCCCTATACGCATCAGCCGGCGATCCGCAAATCGGGCGCGCATGCGCTGCCGATGATGCAGTCTGTGCTGCAGGCCATCGGCATTCCGACGCGCACGCAGCATCCCGTCCTGCACGTTCCGCCAGCGCGCGCGGACTGGGTTGCGCAGGTGCGGGCACGGCATGGCCTTGTCGGGGACGGCTACGTGGTGCTGCTGCCGGGCACCGCTGCGGCGCATCCGCTCAAGCGCTGGGGAACGGAGCGCTACGCGGAACTGGCGCGCCTGCTGCATGCGCGGGGCTTTGGCAGGATCGTGCTGGTCGGCGGGCCCGACGAAGTCGAGGATTGCGCGGCCATCGCGCAGGCGGGTGACTTCGTCGTCAATCTCAACGGCGAGCTGAAACTGATCGACATTCCGCTGCTGTGTGCCGGCGCAGCGGCCATCGTCGGCAACGACACCGGCACGGCGCACTTCGCCTCGGCGGCGGACCGGCCCCTGCTCGTGCTGTGCGGGCCGACCGATCCGCGCCGCGTCAAGCCGATCGGCCGGCAGGTGGTGGCGCTCCAGGCGCAGCTCGACTGCATCAATTGTTACGCCAGGACCTGCCGCAATCCGGATTACCATGCCTGCATGAAAACGATATCGCCTGGCTGGCTGGCTGCGCGCGTGGCCGAGTTGATCGAGGGCACGCTGCAGCCGGGCCGGGACTGGCCCGAAGGCGTGCGGAGTTTCTGATGACCGGCGGCGGACGGATACGCGTCAAGGTCATGGGCCGCCTGCCGGCACGCACCTGGCTTCACCAGTTGCCGCACGGCGAACCGGTGTGGGGCAAGTGCGATTTCGTCTTCGAGCGCGATGCCCGCGATTACGACTGGATCGTGGTCTACGATGACCTGACGGAGCGGCCGGGCGAACCCAAGCGCACCACGAAGGAGGCGCTGGCCTGTCCGCGCGCGCATACCCTGCTCGTCACCACCGAGCCGTCCTCGGTGAAAATCTACGGCGACAGCTTCACCGGCCAGTTCGGCGCAGTGCTCACCAGCCAGCCGGCGTGGGCGCTGCCGCACCCGGGACGCATCTTCGCCCAGCCGGCGCTGCACTGGTTCTATGGCGTCGGCAGCGAGGAACGCGTGCCTTTCGACACCCTGCTGGCCGAGCCGCCGCTGGCCAAGTCGCGCGACATCTCGATGGTGTATTCGCCCAAGGCCATGCGCCACACCCTGCATCACCATCGCGAAAGCTTCATGCGCTGGCTGGTGGCGCACATGCCCGAGCTCGACATCTTCGGCCGGCAGACGCCGCGCCCGCTTGATGACAAGGCCGAGTGCCTGCGCGACTACCGCTACCACGTCGCCATCGAGAACTTCATCGGACCGCACCACTGGACGGAAAAGCTGGCCGACCCATTCCTGGGGTTGGCCTTGCCGTTCTATTTCGGCTGTCCCAATACGGAAGATTATTTTCCACCGGAGAGCTTCATCCGCATCGACATCCGCGATCCGGCCGCCGCGCTCGCCACGATGCGCCGTGCGATCGCCGGCAACGAATACGAGAAGCGGCTGCCCGCGCTGTTGGAGGCGCGGCGCCGCGTGCTGTTCGAGCACAATTTCTTCGCCGTCGTGGCGCGCGAGATCGCACGCCTGCATCGCGCCGGGGCACGCCCCGAACCCGGCGCCGTATTGCTGTCGCGCCGGGCGATGCGTCTGTCGAGCCCCTGGGTCGCGCTGCGCGATGTCTACGGCAAGCTGCGCGGCCGCCTGCTGCATCTGCCGGATGCCATCCGGGGGCGTGCCTGAAGGTCACTGGGTGCGTGGTGCGCGTGCCAGTTGCGCGTAGAGCGCGAGCGTCTGGTCGAGCATGGACGCCAGCGGAAAGAAATCGCCGGCAGGCACATCGGGCGGCTGCGTGAGCAGCTGGCCGATGCGCCGGCAGCTCTCGTCGAGATCCCCGAAGGGCAGCAGCCCTGCGGGATAGACCTTGCGCAGGATTTCGGCCACGCCGCCGTGGGCGTAGCCGGCGGTCGGAATCCCGAGCCGCAGCGCCTCCAGGGTGGTGCGGCCGAAGGACTCGGGCTGGGTGGACAGGGAAAGTGCCAGGCTGGAAAGCGCCAGGATGTTTTTCATGTCGTCGCGCTGGCCGGTGAAGCTGATGTCGGATTCGAGTCCCATGCTGCGCACGCGGTAGCGCAGTTTCTGCAGGTAGCGCTGTTTCGAGGGCGTCGCGCCGCCGACGATGAGGCCGTATACCGGCATGCCACGGCGCTTCAGGCGACCGATCAGCTCGATGAAATCCTCGTGGCCCTTGAGCCGGGTGATGCGCCCGGGCAGGGCGAGGATCTGCTTGCCGCCCGCGGCGGGGAACTGCGCGAGGAAGCTCTCCGTCCAGCCCGCGTCCGGCTTCCAGCCATGCGGATAGGCGCGGCCGTCGACGCCGCGGTGGATCACATGGATGCGCCAGGGCAGCGTGTCGGGGTAATTGGCGAGGATGTAGTCGCGCACCGTGTCGGACACCGCAATCACGGCCTCGCCGCGCGTCATGATGCTGCTGTAGCGGCCCACGCCGTAGAGTCCGTGCACGGTGGTGACGAAGCGCGGCCGCGTCGCCGGGTTCATGCCGCGCCAGGCCAGCCAGGCGATCCAGGCCGGTACGCGTGACCGTGCATGCACGATGTCCACCTTCTGCGCGACCAGAAAACGCCGCAGCCTGCCGACCAGCCGCAGGGTCTTCAGCGACTTCACGCCGATGGGCCAGGCGAAGTGCTCTGCGCCCGACCCGACCAGCGGCGCGACCAGACGCCCGCCCGCCGACATGACGAGTGCGCGGTGGCCGTGCGTCACCAGTGCGTGGGCCACTTCCAGCGTACCGCGTTCGACGCCGCCGGATTCGAGGGCGGGCAGGAGCTGCAATACGGTCAGTTTCTTTTCAGACATTCGAGTATCCAGGCCGCGCAACGGTCGGCCTCGGCAAGGGGGACGGTGTTTGGATGCAGCGCGCCGCGCGCGCACCACTGGATGAAACGGGTGATTCGATGCGCGTCGGCCAGATCGGCGATGGCCCGGCCGACACGGCTTTTCGGGTTGACCGGGAGATCGAACACGCCCACGTCGGCGCCCGCGGTGAGCGCCTCGGTCACCATCGACACGCTGTCCGGCGTGACCCAGACCGCGCCGCTTTCGGCCAGCCGCGCGGGCAGCCAGTCGGGCGGCGTCGCGGTATGGGGCACGACTTCGAGCGCATCCAGGCCGGGCAGGCTCGACAGGAACTCTTCCGGTGTGCGGCGCGAGGTGGTGAGCGTCCAGCGGCGCGCCGGCTCGCGCGTGACGACGCTGCGGATCTGCACCGCGACCGCATCGCTGTTCCATTCGAAGTGGCGCGATCCGCCGCCGACGAGGATGAGCCCGCGGCCGTCCCGTTCGCCCGCCGGCAGGGTGCTCGCGCGGACGCGGTTCAGCGCGCCCTGACTGACGAAGGTGCGCGCGTCGGCCTCGACCCGGTCGTGCGCCGGCACGATCAGGTAATCGAAGCAGCGGCGCGGCAGGCTGGGCTTCATCAACACGGCGACGGGCGCATGGCTGGCGCGCCGCGCGGCGAGCAGCGTGGCATGGGTGGCATGGCCGGCACCGAGGACGAGGGCAGGTGTGGGCAGCCCGGGGGCGGGATTGCGCCGCAACAGCCAGGCCAGCCAGGCGCGCCACGCGGGCAGGGGCGCGAGCACGTGCAACTCGGCGGGGACGCTGCGCGCGAGGGCTTCGGCAAGCCCCTGCGACTGGTTGAGGTGTCCGGGTTTGTCGTCGCTGACGATCCAGACGACCAGCGGACGGGGAAGAGTCCGCTCAGGCGGAGCAGTCATGTGTCATGAGACGGACGGGGGTCGAAGACATGCACGCGGCGCAAGGGAAGGTGGCCGAAGTGTAAAGCATCTTGCGGTCGCGGGCAGCTAGCGCGTGCCGTTCCAGCGCCGCGTGGCTGCGGCTTCCCAGCTGTAGGGGGTCGGGTCGAGCGCGGGTGCCTTGCCCGTCATCAGGTCGGCCAGCAGTTCGGCCGAGGCCGGCGCCATGGTCACGCCATAGCGGTAGTGTCCGGCATTGATGTAGACGTTGTCGAAGTCCGGGTGCCGCCCGATCACCGGGATGTTGTCCGGCGACCCCGGGCGCAGGCCGGCCCAGTGGCGGACGGGTGCGGCTGCAGCCAGCACGGGCAGCAGTTCTGCCGCCTCGGCCTGCAGGCGGCTGGCGGTTGCCGCATCGGTCGACTTGTCGAAGCCGGCGTCTTCCAGCGTGCTGCCCACCAGGATGTGGCCGTCCCGGCGCGGGATGATGTAGAGCCCGTTGCGGAAGAGGATGGTGTCGAGCACGCCCGGTTCGAGCTTGAACAGCAGCATCTGGCCGCGGATGGGGCGGATGTTGGGGACACCGGGGAGTCCCTCCAGGCCGAGACCTGCCCAGGCCCCGGTGCACAGCACGAACCGGTCCGCTTCATGGCGTTCTCCCCCGGCCTCGATGGCGACCACGTGCCCCGCCACCACGATGGCGCGCTCTCCGGCGGTGTGCCGGTGGAGGGCTCCGCCTGAGCGCAGCACCGCCGTGCCGAGGACCGACGCAAGCCGGGGGTTGCGGGCCTGGGCGATGTCCGGCAGCCACAGGCTGTCGGGGTGGCCGGGCGGAATTTCCGCGTGCAGGCCGTGCGCGACACACCAGTCGAGGGCTTCCCGGCTCGAAGCGAGGCCCATGACGCGCATGCCGCAGCGCCAGAACTCGGCAGTGTCAGCCGACAACTGCTCGATTGCGCCTACCCAGGCTGCATACGCCTGCATGGAGGCCAGTGCAAGGCGGGATACCGGTTCCGGATAGTCCCACGGCAGCAAGGGGGAGAGGATGCCGCCGCCGGCCCAGGTCGACTCGCCTCCTGCGGTGCCGCGTTCGATGAGGCTGACCCGGTGCCCGCGCTTCAGCAGGGCCAGTGCCGTGCTCAGACCGGAGGCGCCGGCACCCAGAATCAGGATCGAATCCATGCGGTCAGCGGCCGTCAAAAGGCGCCCGACTACAACTAAAGTTGTATAGAAGCGCGCGCGGCAGCGTGGCAAGCTCGCAACTACAAGAACAAGGCGAGGAGGGAAGAATGAAAAAATGGGGGTTCACGCTGGTCGAACTGCTGGTTGTGCTGTCGATCCTGGCCATTCTATTGGCGATTGTCGTTGCGGGCGACGCCCCGTTAGGGAAAATCAACCCGCAGGCCCGTGCCCCCAACGACCTGGTGAGCGCATTCCACCTGGCGCGTTCCGAGGCGATCAAGCGCGGCGTGCGGGTCAGCGTCTGCGCCAGCAGCGATCCCATGGCCAGCCCGCCGGCCTGCGATGCCGCAGCGGACTGGCAGCAGGGCTGGCTGGTTTTTGTCGACGCGGGCACCAAAGGCGCGCTGGATATGGACGACGTTCTGCTCAGGGTGCACGACGCGATCCCGGGGGCCAGCATCGCGGCGACCAATTTCGACGGCTATCTGAGCTACCTGCCGAGCGGGGCCAGCCAGTCGCCGGGCGGGCTCGGCAACGGTACGCTGGCGATTTGCCTGGAAGGCGTCAAAAGAAGCATCGTCGTCAACCAGATCGGCCGCATCCGGACCACCGGCGGGACCTGCTGACTCCCTCAAGCCCGTGGTCCGGCCTGCCGTAAATGGTGGTTGCGGAGTGGCGGAGCGGCATTTCAGCCGCTCATGCGCGAAAATCTCCCGCCTGTCTTGCCGTCGTGGACAGGCCGGGGGCGGGTTCGCTACCGTGAAACCATGTCTGAATGGGCCCAAACCATGTCCCGAAACCGAAAAGTCGCCGTCGGAGGCTTTACCCTGGTGGAGCTGCTCGTCACGGTTGCCGTGCTGGCGATCACGCTCGGCATTGCCATCCCGAGCTTCCAGGAACTCGTGACCAGGAACCGCCTGTCGGCCACGACCAACGAGCTGGTGTCCGCGCTGGCCCTGGCGCGTTCCGAGGCCGTCAAGCGCGCCACGCCGGTGAGCGTGGTTTCCGCCGACTGGTCGGCAGGCTGGGAAGTATCCGTCGATGCGGACGGCACGGTCCTGCGTGTCTATCAGGCCAACGAAGAGGGCGGAGCCGAGGTCACTGCCGACACGAATTTCTCGGGCTATGTCAGATATCTGCCCTCGGGAGCCAGCGAAGGCAGCGACGGGACGGGCAGCGGCAGCTTCGAAATATGCAAGTCCAGCCATGCCCGTACCGTGTCGATCAATAATGCGGGGCGCGTGAGCACGACAGGAGGAGATTGCTGATGAGTAAGCTTGGCGCATGCCCTGCTGGAATGCGGCGGACGCAACGCGGCGTGACCCTGCTCGAGGTACTGATCTCGATCGTGGTGCTCTCGATCGGCCTGCTCGGGTACGCGGGGTTGCAGACGGCCTCGCTGAAGAACAACACCAGCGCTTTCCAGCGCAGCCAGGCCACCATGCTGACCTACGACATCATCGACCGCATGCGCGCCAATCGTCCCAGCCTGGCCAGCTACCAGGTCGATTTCGGCACGCTGGGCTCCCTGCCCGATCTGGTCGACTGGAAAGGTGAAGTGGAGGCTGCCCTGCCGGATGGCGACGCCAGGATCGAGATCGACCCCGCGGGCAATGCCACCATCACCATCCAGTGGGACGACAACCGTGACGGTTCCGATCCCGTCAGCTTCGTCACCAAAACCTATCTGGAGCCATGACGGTCATGAAACGGCCTCTCTCCCTCGCGCATCGCGGACAACAGGGCTTTTCCCTGGTCGAACTGATGATTGCCATCGCCCTGGGCGGGCTCATCATCGCTGCGGTCGGCACCGTCTACGTCGGCAGCCGTCAGTCCTTCCGCACGCAGGACGCCATGGCGCGCATCCAGGAAGGGGCGCGCTATGCCTTCGAAACGATGTCCTACGACATCCGGCAGGTCGGACTCGGCTGCGAGACGGTCAATACCGACCCCGTCGATTCCACCTGGTACAACAATCTCTTCAAGCGTCCGCTCCTGGGCTATGAATCCGGATCGGGGCTTCCCGCCGACGTGACCGATGTGGTCGCCGACACCGATGCGCTCATGGTGCTGCGTGCCGACAAGCGCGGCGAGGTTCGCCTGACCTCCGCTGCCACCACCGCGACTGACCATGGCATCGGCAACGGCGGCCTCGCCGTGGTGACCGAGGATTATTCGGATGCCACGGTCTACACGGCGAGCGGGGCCTCCGGCACCAGCATCACCCTGGGCACAGCGCTAAACTGCAGCACCGGTGTCGCGCCGACGGCCGACTACCGTTTGCTGCCGCTGGTCGGACACATCTACCACATCCGTGAAAACGGCAATGGGGTGCCCAGCCTCTACCGCGAGACCCTGCTGGCCGACGGCACGACCGAAGCCCAGGAAGTGATCGAAGGCGTGGAGGATATGCAGATCGAGTACGGTGAGGACACTTCCCAAGTCAGTGTGGTGGAATGTCCAGATGATGGTTGCTCGGCTGATACCTATAGAGACGATGCTGGCGATGTCACCAACTGGAACCGCGTCGTCAGCGTGCGCATCACCCTGACCATGCGTTCCGCGGAAACCGGTGCCGGCGTCGGCGGCGACGGCTTCCTGCGCAAGACTTTCACCACCACCATCGCGGTGAGGAACCGGCTATGACTTCCGAACGTTTTCCTGCGACTCCGGCGCGCCAGCGCGGCGTCACGCTGATCATTTCACTGATCTTCCTCGCCATCCTCATGCTGCTCGGCGTGACCGTCGCGCAGACGAGCATGATGGAGGAACGCATGGCCGGCAATACCCGCGACCGCGACCTCGCCTTCCAGGCCGCGGAAGCCGCGCTGGAAGATGCGGGGGCCGTGCTCGCAAGCCTGCGCGACCCGTCGACCGGGGAGATCACAACGGCCTTCGACGGCAGCACCCCCGGGTACATTGCCTACGATCCGGCTTCCGAAGGCGATGCCGAATACTGGAGCGGCTATGGCTGGACCAGCGCCTCGCAGGAAACCGCGTTTACCCTGGACGAGGGCGATGGATACAAGGTCGCCGAGCAACCGCGCTACGTGATCGAAAAACTCCCTGACGCGGCCAGCACGCAGCGTTTCCGGGTCACCGCCCGCGGCGTGGGCAGCAGTGCCAATACGGTCGTGATTCTGCAGGCCGGGTACGAAAACGACTGAGCGAATGGAGCATTCCATGAAAACCTTCAAGAAATTTCTCGTGCTGATGCTGATGCTGGGCAACCCCGGCTGGCTGTCGCTGGCCCAGGCGGCCCCCCTCGCGATTTCGGAGAACCCGCTCTTCCTCACGGCCAACGTGCCGCCCAACGTCATCGTCACGCTCGACGATTCGGGCAGCATGTCGCGTGCCTTTACTCCGGATCTTTGTGGCAACGGCAACAACATCTGCGGCAGCAACCCCGATCCCAGCCTCGACCCGCGCTACGTGAAGTCGTCTCATTACAATCCGATCTACTACAACCCCGCGGTCACCTATACCCCGCCGGTCGACGCGGACGGCAATGCGCTCACGACGAGCTTCGATAATGCCTGGGTGAACGGCTATGCACACTCCCTGGATGTCATTAGCCCGGATTCCTACAACCTGGCATCGCAGTATCGTCCCACGGCGGGCCTGTTTCTGCGCCCGAACTCGGGCTCGAGTTACTCGGATGACAAGTACCACCAGTTCATGCGGCATTATTCCAGCGACGTGCGCTGCCAGGCCTCGGCGTGCCAGTACAACAGCAACGTGGGCAAGGGATCTGCGATCTGGGTCAACATGGGCGGCGGTTCCTGCTCCAGCAACGCCACCTGCCAAAGCCGCCAGATGCCGGCCTATTACTACGTGTTCGACGAGACGAACAGTGGTTGTGACGGCTTAAACGAGAGTGGTGACGACGTTGGTAAGAAGCTGGACAACGCCTGTTACGACATCCAGATCGTCGGCGCCTCGGAACAGCAGAATTTCGCAAACTGGTATTCCTTCTACCGCACGCGCAACCTCGCGACGATCGCGGCGGCCTCGCTCGCCTTCGCCGAATTCGACCCGTCCACGCGCATCGCCTGGCAGGCGCTGAATACCTGCCGGGGCAGCACGACCTCGCTCACCACCAGCGGGTGTACCGGCTGGTCCGGCAACCTGGGGTTCAGCAACGCCATCAAGCCTTTCTCCGGCACCCACCGCGAGAATTTCTACACCTGGCTGTTCCGGCTCAATACCAATACCAGCACGCCCCTGCGCGAGGCCATGGTGCGCGCGGGCGAATACTACGAGACCACCGGCGAGAACTCGCCCTACGATGACGACCTGACGGCGTCCGGGTCCACGCAGCTGTCCTGCCGCAAGAATTTCCATATCCTGATGACGGACGGCATCTGGAACGACAGCACGCCTTCGGGCATCAGCAACGAGGACGGCGGACTCGCTTCGCCCTACAAGGACACCAACACCGCCAGCCTCGCCGATGTGGCCTACAAGTACTGGGCATCGGACCTGACCGGCCTGACCGACAACCTTCTGCCCTACATTGTCGAACCGGACGGCGATCCGACTTTGCAGTACAACAATCCCAGGAACGACCCGGCGACCTGGCAGCACATGGTCAACTTCACCGTGGGCCTGGGCCTGACCCCCTTCCTCGATTACGTAAATCTGACGTACAGCGGCAGTACGTACACAGGCAGCTACGGCTCCCTGTTCACGGGCGCGAAGCAATGGCCTGACTTGTATGCCACCGATCCCGATTCGACCAAGCAACAGCAGAAACGCGATGGTGCCAGGGTTGCCGACCTGTGGCACGCCGCGATCAACAGCCGCGGCCAGTTCTTCAGCGCCGACACGTCCGAGGCCCTGGTGAGCGCATTCAAGGCGGTGAAGGACGCGATCGAGATCGCCACGCCCTCGGCGGCGGCGCTGGCCGCCAACTCCACCAGCATCCAGACAGGCGCGCTGGTCTACCAGGCCACCTTCAACAGCAAGGACTGGAGCGGCGACCTGATCGCCTACGAGGTGGGGCTGGACGGCCTGGTCAATACCAGCAATCCAGCGTGGAATGCCGCGTCCAAGATGCCGTCTCCCGCAGACCGCAAGATATGGACCTACGATGGCTCGGACGACGGGGCCCTGTTCGAGTGGGACTCGCTAAATCCCGCGCAGAAGAGCCTTCTTAACACCGATGCCACGGGCACTGTGGATACGAAGGGATCGCTTCGACTCGACTGGCTGCGCGGTGTGCAGACGCAGGAGGTGAAGAACGGCGGCACTTTCCGTAACCGCAGCAGCGTCCTGGGAGACATCATCAACTCCGACCCGGCCTTCGCGCACCAGGACGACTTTGGCTATGCGAGCATGGGTGCGGCCGAGGCTAGCTTGTACGCGGCCTATGTGGCGGACAAAAGTGATCGTAAGGCGGCGGTATTCGTCGGCGGCAACGATGGCATGCTGCATGTCTTCCGGGCGGATGCCGGCAAGACGGAATCCGGCCGTGAGTTCTTCGCCTACGTGCCGGAGGGCGTCTTCGCCAACCTGAGCAAGCTCACCGATCCGGCCTATACGCACAAGTATTACGTCGATGGCGGGCCGACCGTGGGCGACGCCTATCTGTCGAGCGGCTGGGCCACCGTGCTGGTGGGGGGGCTGGGCGGCGGCGGCAAGTCGGTCTATGCGCTCGACGTCAGCGACGTGGAAAACCCGTCGGACAGCATGGTGTTGTGGGAATACACGGAGGCCGACCTTGGTCTCACCTACAGCAAGCCGCAGATTGCGCGCCTCAACAACGGCCAGTGGGCCGCGATCTTCGGCAACGGCTACAACAGCGCGAACGAGCGGGCCTACCTGTATGTGGTGAATATCGAGACGGGCGAGCAGATCGCCAAGATCGAAGCCGGCAGCAGCACGTCCAATGGCCTGTCCACGCCGGTGCTCCATGACGCCAATGGCGACATGATCGCCGACTACGCCTATGCGGGTGATCTGCAGGGCAATCTCTGGAAATTCGACCTCACCGCCATGGCGGACGAGACGGTTCCGCTCTTCACCGCGCGCAACGCCAGTGATCAGGTGCAGCCGATTACGGGGCAGCCGGTGATCGGCGGCCATCCGGATGGCGGCGTGCTGGTGTATTTCGGCACCGGCCGGTATCTGGAGGCCGCGGATCCGCTGGTTACGCAGGTGCAGAGCTTCTATGGCATCTGGGATAACGGTTCATCGATCGCGACCACCAACCGCAGCGAGTTGCAGGTGCAATCCATCGTCGCCGAGACCAGCGAGACTTTCATCCTCGACGTTAAGGACCCGGACGACCCCGACGATGACGTCACGCAGACCTTCGCGTCGCGCGAGACCAGCGCCAACACGGTGGACTGGGGCACGAAGCGCGGCTGGTACATGGACATGAACTATCCGGCGGCGAACGGCGAGCGCATCGTCACCCAGGCGCTGCTGCGCTATGGCCGGGTGATCTTCCTCACGCTGATTCCGTCCAGCAACACCTGCGATGCGGGCGGCGAAAGCTGGCTGATGGAGCTTGATGCGGTGACAGGCTCCAAGACGGCGGATTCGAGCTTCGACTTCAACAACGACGGCAAATTCGACGACGGCGACTTCCTCGCCAGCGGTGCGGTGGCCAGCGGCGTCAAGACCTCGGTCGGCATCACCAAGCCGCCGGCCTGGTTCACCGGAACCGGCGGCAAGGATTACAAGGTCATGACCGGCACCACCGGCGGCATCGAGTCGCTGGGCAACAAGGGTGCCCCGCCCGGCCCCAGCGGTCCAGGCACCTTGCGCCGGACCTACTGGATGCAGATTCAGTGAACAGGAGAGAGACCATGCGAGCCCACGCCAGAGCATCGGGATTCACCCTGATCGAACTCATGATCGTGGTGGCGATCGTGGCCAGCCTCGCCACGATCGCCTACCCGAGCTATCTCGAACAGGTACGCAAGTCGAACCGGGCGGACGCCCAGGCGTTGATGCTGGAAAACGCCCAGTTCATGGAACGCTATTTCACGACCAACGGGACCTACGAGGATGCCGACCTGCCCAAGCAGCAGGCACCCGAGGAGGGGGATGCCAGGTACGCGATCACCCTGCCTACGGCAACCGCAACGGAATACACGATCCAGGCGACGCCGACGGGCAGCTTCGAGGACCCCTTGTGCGGCACCATCACCATCGACCAGACCGGCACCAAGACGGAATCCGGGTCGGGGGCGCTCTCCGACTGCTGGAAGAGCTGATCAGTCAGTCCGGGTTTGCGAGCTCCCTCGGCAGCGGGAAACCGACCTTCTCCTCCACACCGTCGAGTGCGGTGACGGTCCGGGCGCCCAGCGCGTCCAGCCGCGCGATCACCTCCCGGACCAGGATTTCCGGCGCGGACGCACCGGCGGTCACGCCGATGCGTGCCTTCCCCGCCAGCCAGTTCTCGTCGATCTCTTCCGCGTTGTCCACCATGTGGGCAGGCACGCCGAGGTTCTCCGCCACCTCGCGCAGCCGGTTCGAGTTCGAACTGGTCGGCGAGCCCACCACGATCACCACGTCGCATTGCGGCGCGAGCGCCTTGACCGCATCCTGGCGGTTCTGGGTGGCATAGCAGATGTCGTCCTTCTTCGGGCCGGTGATCTTGGGGAAGCGGGCGCGGAGCGCTTCGACCACGCGGGCGGCGTCGTCCACCGACAGCGTGGTCTGCGTGACGTAGGCCAGCTTTTCCGGATCGTTCACCTGCAGCGTGGCCACGTCTTCCGGCGTTTCGACGAGATACATGCCGCCGGCGGATTGCCCCAGCGTGCCTTCGACCTCGGGGTGGCCCTTGTGGCCGATCATCACGATTTCGTAGCCCTTCTCGCGCATCTTGCTGACTTCGACGTGCACCTTGGTGACGAGCGGGCAGGTGGCGTCGAACACGTTGAGACTGCGCGCGGCGGCCTCCAGGCGCACGGCCTGCGACACGCCGTGCGCGCTGAAGATGACGGTGGCGCCGGCCGGCACCTCGGCGAGTTCCTCGACGAAGATCGCCCCCTTGGCCTTGAGATCGTTGACGACGTAGGTGTTGTGCACGACTTCGTGGCGCACGTAGATGGGGGCGCCGTATTTTGCAAGCGCGCGCTCGACGATGGCGATGGCGCGGTCGACGCCGGCGCAGAAGCCGCGGGGATTGGCGAGTAGGATGGTGGCGGGCATGGGCGGCCTCACAGAATGCGCACGATCTCGACCTCGAATTCGATGGCAAGATCGGCGAGCGGATGGTTGAAATCGACCTTGATCGCGTCGTTGCCGATCTCCAGGACACGGCCGGCCACGGTCTGTCCGCTGGGCATGGCGAACTCGACCAGTTGATCGGTTTCGAATGCCATCTCGGGCGGCAGATCGGATCTGGGCAGGGTCTGGACCAGCGCATCCTGTGATTCGCCGAAGGCCTGCCAGGGGTCGAGCAGGAAGACGTGGCGCTCGCCCACGGGCAGGTCGAGCAGCCATTGTTCGAGCGCAGGGGCGAGCGTGCCGTCGCCCAGCGTGATCGTCTCGGGTTCGGCATCATCGAAATTCGACACGAGATCCTCGCCGCTGCGCGGGCGCAGCGCGTAGCGCAGCTGGATGGTGTCGCCTCGCGCAACCGTGCGGGCAGCCGTCATGCCGCCTCCGTGGGCGCGGGCTTGCCGCGCAGGCTGTCCCACACCAGCCAGACGGCACCGACGAAAATGGCCGAGTCGGCGATGTTGAACGCCGGCCAGGCGAAACTCCTGTAGTGGAAGTACAGGAAATCGACGACGTAGCCCAGCACGATGCGATCGATGACGTTGCCGAGTGCGCCGCCCAGTACCAGCGCGAGCGGGATGGCGAGTCGCGGCTCGTGCGCATGGCGGCGCAGGAGGCGCAGGATGACGACGGTGGCGAGCGCGCCCACGGCGATGAAGAACCAGCGCTGCCAGCCGCCGGCGTCGGCCAGGAAACTGAAGGCCGCGCCGGTGTTGTGCACCAGCACCAGCGAGAAGAAGGGCAGGACCGGCACGAACTCCTGGTAATCGAGCACGGACGACACCCAGAACTTGGTGAGGTGGTCGACGACGATGACCGCGAATGCCAGGCCCAGCCAGCGGAGGAGGGATGCGTTAGGCATGGCTGCGCGGCTCCCCGTCTCCATAGAGGTTGGCGACGCAGCGTCCGCACAGGCCGGGGTGTTCTGCGTGCGCGTCCACGTCGTCGCGCCAGTGCCAGCAGCGCTCGCATTTCTTCGCCGCGCTGGGGACGACCTCGACGTGGTCGGTTTCGGCCGCCTGCAGGCGGGCCTGCGAGGTGATCAGCACGAAGCGCAGGTCGTCGCCCAGCGGGGCGAGCAGGGCATGGGTTTCCGGGCTCGCATGGAGCGTGACCTCGGCCTGCAGCGAGGAACCGATGCCGCCGGCGACGCGCACGGTTTCCAGTTCCTTGGAAACCAGGGCGCGCACCGCGCGGATGTGCGACCAGCGTTCGACGAGCGCGGCATCCGCAGCCGGCAGGGCATGCCAGGTGTGCAGGAAGACCGAGTCGTCGGGGCTGGCGGCGAGCTCGCTCCAGACTTCCTCGCCGGTGAACGAGAGAATGGGTGCCATCCAGCGTGCCAGCGCATGCGTCACCTGGAAGAGCGCGTTCTGCGCGGAACGGCGCGCGCGGCTGTCGGCGGCGCTGGTGTAGAGCCGGTCTTTCAGGATGTCGAGGTAGAAAGCGCCAAGGTCTTCCGAACAGAAACCCTGCAGCTTCTGCACGATGAAGTGGAATTCGTAGGCATCGTAGTGGGCACGGATTTCGTCCTGCAGCTGCGCGGTGAGCGCGAGCGCGTAGCGGTCGATCTCGAACCAGTCCTCGACCGGCAGGGCATGTCGTGCCGGGTCGAAATCGGAGAGGTTCGCGAGCAGAAATTTGAGGGTATTGCGGATGCGTCGATAGCCTTCCACGACACGCTTCAGGATGTCGTCCGAGATCGACAGCTCGCCCGAGTAGTCGGTGGCGGCCACCCACAGGCGCAGGATGTCGGCGCCGTACTGGTCCATCACCTTCTGCGGTGCGATGACGTTGCCTTTGGACTTGCTCATCTTGTAGCCCTTGCCGTCCACCACGAAACCGTGGGTCAGCAGGGCCTTGTAGGGTGCATGGCCGTCTGTCGCGCAGCCGGTGAGCAGGCTGGACTGGAACCAGCCGCGATGCTGGTCCGAACCTTCGAGGTAGAGATCGGCGGGATGCTGCAATTCGGGCCGGGTCTTCAGCACGCAGGCGTGGGTCACGCCGGAGTCGAACCACACGTCGAGCGTGTGGCCGGTCTTGTCGTACTGCGCGGCGTCCGAGCCCAGCAGTTCCTGTGGATCGAGCGAGAACCAGGCCTCGATGCCGGCGGCCTCGACCTTCTTCGCCACGGCCTCCAGCAGTTCCGGCGTCTTCGGATGCAGGTTGCCCGTTTCCTTGTGGGTGAAGAAAGGCATGGGAATGCCCCAGTTGCGCTGGCGCGAGACGCACCAGTCGGGGCGGTTCCGGATCATCGCCTCCAGCCGCGCGCGGCCCCAGTGCGGGAAGAACTGCGTCGCGTCCACCGCTGCCATCGCCTGCTCGCGCAACGATGCGCCCTGGCCCCTGGCCCCCGAATCCTGATCCCTGGAATCCATTCCGATGAACCACTGCCTCGTGGCGCGGAAGATGATCGGCGTCTTGTGGCGCCAGCAATGCGGGTAGCTGTGCGAGAGTTTTTCGTGGGCGAAGAGCGTGCCGCCGGTATCCAGCGCCTCGATCACGACGGGGTTCGCCTGCCAGATCGAGAGCCCGCCGACCAGGGGCACGCTCGCGTAGAACCGGCCGTCGTCGCCAACCGGGTTGTCCACCTTCAGGCCGTAGCGCTGGCCTGCGACGTAGTCTTCCAGGCCGTGGCCGGGCGCGGTGTGCACGGCGCCGGTGCCGGCGTCCGCCGTGACGTGCTCGCCGACGATCACCGGCACCTGGCGGTCCTGGAAGGGGTGCCACAACAACGCGCCTTCGAGCGCGGCGCCGGTCGTCTTGGCGACGATCCGGCCTTCCAGTCCATAGCGCTTCAGGGCGGCTTCGACCAGGGTCTCGGCCAGTACCGTGTAGCCGCGCGGTGTCTTCACCAGCGCATAGGCAAATTCCGGATGCAGGGCCACAGCCTGGTTGGCCGGCAGCGTCCATGGCGTGGTCGTCCAGATCACCACGTAGGCGGGCGCATCCTCGAGATCCACGTCGAAACGGCGGGCAAAATCGACACGGTCGGCCACGCGGAAGCCCACGTCGATGGCGGGCGAGGTCTTGTCCTCGTATTCGACTTCCGCCTCGGCCAGTGCCGAGCCGCAGTCCACGCACCAGTGCACCGGTTTCGCACCCTGATAGAGATAGCCGGCCTGCTGGATCTGCCCAAGCACCCGCAGCGCGTCGGCCTCGAACTGGAAGTCCATCGTGCGGTAGGGGTGCGCCCAGTCGCCGAGCACGCCCAGGCGGATGAAGTCGGCCTTCTGCCGCTCGATCTGCGTGGCGGCGTATTCGCGGCACAGCTCGCGGAATTTCGCCGGCGGGATGTGCTTGCCGTGGGTCTTTTCCACCTGCAGTTCGATCGGCAGGCCATGGCAGTCCCAGCCCGGCACGTAGGGCGCGTCGAAACCGGAGAGGGTCTTCGATTTGACGATGATGTCCTTGATGATCTTGTTCACCGCGTGGCCGATGTGGATGTCGCCGTTGGCGTAGGGCGGGCCGTCGTGCAGGATGAATTTCGGCCGGCCGGCGCAGGCCTTGCGGATCGCCTCGTAGCGCTGTTTCTCCTGCCAGCGTTTCACCCAGGCGGGTTCGCGCTTGGCGAGGTCGCCGCGCATGGGGAAGGGCGAGTCGGGAAGATTGAGCGTGCTTTTGTAGTCGGGCATGGCGGGGGATCAGGCGCGGCGCTGCATCAGGAAGGTCTTGGCTTCGGCCACGTCGCGGCGGATCTGCGCAACGAGGCTGTCGAGGTCGGGATATTTTTCTTCGTCGCGCAGTTTCTTCAGGAAATCCACGCGCACGCGCCGGCCGTAGATGTCGGCATTGAAATCGAACAGGTGCACTTCGAGCACGGGCGCGGCGTCGGGGTTCTTGACAGTGGGACGCTTGCCCAGGCTTGCCACGCCGGGCAGCGGCGAGCCGTTGAGGCCGGACAGCTCGACGGCAAAAATCCCCATCAGCGGCGGCCGGTTGTGTTTCAACTGGATATTGGCGGTGGGAAAGCCGATGTCGCGGCCCAGCTTGTCGCCGTGCACCACGCGCCCGGAAATGCTGTAGGGCCGGCCCAGCAGGCGCGCGGCGTGGTCGAGTTCGCCAGCGGCGAGCGCCTGCCGCACCGCGGTCGAGGACGAACGCTCGCCTGCGACTTCCACCGTGGGCAGGAATTCGGCATCGAAGCCCAGCGTCGCGCCCATTTTCTGCAGCAGGGCGAAATCGCCCGCGCGCTTTGCCCCATATCGGAAATCGTCGCCGACCAGCACGTAGCGGGCCTGCAAGGTGTGCCCCAGCACGCGTTCGATGAATGTCTCGCCGGTCAGTGCGGAAAACGCACGGTCAAAGCGGAACACGTGCAGGCGGTCGATGCCCAGGCGTTGCAGGCACTCGGCTTTCTCGCGCAGGCTGGACAGGCGGGCGGGAGCCTGCTCGGGCGCGAAGAACTCGCGCGGATGCGGTTCGAAGCTCAGCACGCAGGCCGGCAGGGCGCGCACGCGCGCTACCTCCTGCAGGCGGGCGAGCATGGCCTTGTGTCCCAGGTGCAGGCCGTCGAAATTTCCGATGGTGACCGCGTGGGACGTGCCGAGCGAGGCGAAACCGTGGGTGATGCGCATGGGCGTGAAACGAATGGGAAACCGCGCGAAAAAGGCTGATTTTAGCCGAATCGGGCGTTCATTCGGCAGCCCGGCGGACGAACTGCCGCGGCCGGAAGCCCATCAGCGCGAGCGCGGCGAAGTACACGGCCACGCCACCGCTCACCAGCAGGGCAAGGCGCATCAGGCGGTCGGCGAAGCCTGCGTCCAGCCACCACTGTGCCTCGCCCATGCCGAAGAAGAGTAGTGCCGCCATCAGGCCGACGGCCAGGACGACGCGCGCGCCATAGCCAACCCAGCCGGGTTGCGGCTGGTAGATGCCATGCTTCTTCAGCAGATGCAGCAGCAGGCCTGCGTTGAGGCAGGCGCCCAGCCCGATGGCGAGCGCGAGGCCGGCATGGCCCAGCGGAAAGATGAAGGCCAGGTTCATCAGCTGCGTGGCGAAGAGGGTGAGGATCGCGATCTTCACCGGCGTGCGGATGTTCTGCCGGGCGTAGAAGCCGGGTGCCAGCACCTTCACCAGGATCAGGCCCAGGAGGCCCAGGCTGTAGGCGATGAGCGCCTGCTGCGTCATCGTCACGTCGTGCGCGGTGAAAGCGCCGTAATGAAACAGCGTGGCGATGAGCGGTACCGCGAGCACGGCGAGCGCGGCCGCAGCGGGCAGCGCCAGCAGCAGGGTGAGGCGCAGCCCCCAGTCGAGCAGCCTGGAATATTCGGCGGGCGAGTCATCGGCGTAATGCTTGGCAAGGCTCGGCAGCAGGATGGTGCCGAGCGCTACGCCCAGCATGCCGGTGGGGAATTCCATCAGCCGGTCCGCGTAGTAGAGCCAGGACACGCTGCCGGTGGCGAGGAAGGAGGCAAAGATGGTGTTGATCAGGAGACTGATCTGCGCGACCGACACGCCCAGCGTCGCCGGCGCCATGAGCTTGAGGATGCGCCGCACGCCGGGATCGTCGAACTGGCGGGTGGGGCGCGGCAGCATGCGGATTCTGGCGAGGTGCGGCAGCATCCAGGCCAGCTGCAGCACGCCGCCCAGCGCCACGCCCCAGCCCAGCGCCAGCACCGGCGGATCGAAATACGGCGCCAGCCAGAGCGCGGCGGCGATCATGGCGACGTTCAGCAGCACGGGCGCGAAGGCCGGCACCGAGAAATGGCTCCAGGTGTTGAGAATCCCCGCCGCCAGCGCCACCAGCGAAATGAAGATGATGTAAGGGAAGGTGATGCGCAGCAGCGTTACCGTCAGGTCGAATTTCGCCGGGTCGGCGGCGAAGCCGGGCGCACTGACGTAGGCGACCCAGGGGGCGGCGATGATCCCCAGCGCCGCCACGAGAACCAGCGCCAGCGTGAGGGCACTGCCTACCTGGCTCACGAGCAGCCGGGTCGCGTCGAGCCCGCGCCGGTTCTTGTATTCGGCGAGGATGGGCACGAAGGCCTGGGAGAACGCGCCCTCGGCGAACAGCCGGCGGAGCAGGTTGGGAATCTTGAAAGCGACGAAAAAGGCGTCGGTCATCGCCCCGGCGCCGAACACACGGGCGATGATGGTGTCGCGCACGAATCCCAGGATGCGGGAGAGC
Organism: Pseudomonadota bacterium; assembly: GCA_040754275.1. Taxonomy (GTDB): domain Bacteria; phylum Pseudomonadota; class Gammaproteobacteria; order Burkholderiales; family Thiobacillaceae; genus Thiobacillus. The sequence goes on along the minus strand of JBFMCW010000006.1, from coordinate 45,957 downwards.
AGGGTCATGCTGCTGACCGCAGCGAGGGCTTTGAGGAGGTTCATGACATAAGGCAGTTTGGCGGCATTGTGCGGGTCGGCCGGCAGCGCCGCAACTGGGCTGTGCGGGACGTCACGGGGCGCTTGATCTGGCGTGCTGTTTTCCCGTACAATTGCAGGCTTTGGTGAATCCGGGTCGCGTATCCGGATTCGGATCGTTCCGGACTCAATTGGAACCCCACTCACGTTTTTGCGCCTCGCATCCGGTCGGGGCGCGCCAGGAGCAGAACTATGGCGAATACCGCCCAGGCCCGCAAACGCGCCCGTCAGGCCACCGAGCAGCGCGACCACAACATGAGCCAGCGTTCGGAGTTGCGCACCGCCATCAAGAAGGTGCGCAAGGCCATCGAAGCCGGCGACAAGGCGGTTGCACAGAGCGTGTTCCAGGCATCGATGAGCACCATCGATAGCATCGCCGACAAAAAGATCGTTCACAAGAACAAGGCTGCCCGCCACAAGAGCCGCCTGGCGCAAGCCGTGAAGGCCATGGCCTGATCCGCCGGTTCCGCATGCAATAAAAAACGCCGCACATGCGGCGTTTTTTATTGCATGCCCGATGGCTCAATCGGCGTTCTCGGTCTGCAGTTCGTTGCTTTTCGCGAAGTTCTGCAGGAAGCGCCAGGCGTTGGGGTCGGCTGTCTTGAGTTTCCTGTCCACCACCACGCAGGGAATATCGTCCACCTTGGCAGGCTGCACGTAGGGCGAATAGTTGGTGCGGTTGTTGGGATCGATCACCGCGAACGCACCGGCCAGCCGGTCGGCCCAGTCGCTCGGGCGGAAGCGGCTGCCTCTTGCGGTCAGGCCGCGGATGATGAAGGGGGCGTCGTCCATGGCGCAGCGGGCGGTGTAGAAGTTGGCGGATTCTAGCACGCGCTCGCAGGCCCTCAGGGCGCGGCTTGCGCCCGCGCAACAATTTGACGATACTCGCCGGGACCCGCCGGCAGGGTTGGGCAACAATCATAAAAGAGGAGGAATCGCGTCATGAAAAATCCACTGGATTCGCTTTGGGGCACCGTCATCTCGGGTGTCGTGCTGACCGTCGTGCTGTACGTCTTTGCCCGCAATTTCCTGGGCTGAGGAGGCAAACATGGAACATGTCGACTGGGTGGCCGCATTGTCGCGCTGGGTTCATTTCATGGCCGGCATCATGTGGATCGGCCTCTTGTACTACTTCAATTTCGTGCAGGTTGCCGCGCTGAAGAACGCCACGGCTGATGGTACGGCTGCCGGTATCAGCAAGCACGTCGCGCCGCGCGCCCTGCTGTTTTTCCGCTGGGCGGCGGTGGTGACCTGGCTGGCGGGTGCCGCCCTGCTGGGGCCGCTCTTCACCGATACCTTCCTGTTGCGCAACGGCATGGGCCCCATGGGCATCGGCGCCTGGCTCGGCACCATCATGCTCTTCAATGTCTGGGTGCTGATCTGGCCGAACCAGAAGAAAATCCTGGGCCTCACGCCGGCGTCCGACGCGGAAAAGAACACTGCGCGCCGGGTGGCTTTCCTGGCGTCGCGCACCAACGTCATGCTGTCCATCCCCATGCTGTTCTTCATGGCCGGCGGGTGGTCGCATCGGGCGCTTTTCGGCCTATAATCAAGGCGCTGCAACAGGAACGGCGGCTTTGGCCGCCGTTTTCTATTTTGTTTCTGCCGGACTGTCGTCCGAACATCAAGAACTGCAACACGCGGAAGCTGCACGAGGACTGCCATGACGACACACCTGATGAACACCTACGCCCGCCAGCCCGTGGCCTTCGTGCGCGGCGAGGGGGCCTACCTGTGGGATGAGACCGGCAAGCGCTATCTCGACGCTGTGGCCGGCGTGGCCGTGAACGGCCTCGGGCATGCCCATCCTGGATTGGTGAAAGCCATTGCCGAGCAGGCGGCCGCCGTCATCCACACCTCCAATCTCTACCGTGTGCCGCGTCAGGAACAACTGGCCGACCGCCTGTGCGCGCTGTCGGGTATGGATCGCGCCTTCTTCTGCAACTCGGGCTGCGAGGCCAACGAGGCCGCAATCAAGCTGGCGCGCCTGTACGGCCACGGCAAGGGCATCGAGGTGCCGACCATCATCGTCATGGAAAAGGCCTTCCATGGCCGCACCATGGCGACGCTCACGGCGACCGGCTCGCGCAAGATCCAGGCGGGCTTCGAACCCTTGCTGACCGGCTTCGCCCGCGTCCCCTACAACGACATCGAGGCCGTGCGCCAGGTCGCCGAGCACAACAAGAGCGTCGTCGCCGTGCTGCTCGAAGTGGTGCAGGGCGAGGGCGGGATCAACCTGCTCGCGCCGGACTACCTGGCGGAAATGCGCAAGATCTGCGACGCCCACGGCTGGCTCCTGATGCTCGACGAAGTGCAGACCGGCATCGGTCGCACCGGCACCTGGTTCGGTTTCCAGCATGCCGGCGTGATGCCCGATGTGATGGCGCTCGCCAAGGGCCTGGGCTCGGGCGTGCCGATCGGGGCCTGCCTCGCGCGCGGCGCGGCGGCGGACGTATTCAAGCCCGGCAACCACGGCTCGACCTTCGGCGGCAACCCGCTTGCCTGCGCGGCCGCGCTGGCCACGCTGGAGGCCATCGAATCCGAAGGCTTGCTGGAGAACGCGCGCGTACGCGGCGAAGCGATCCGTGCCGGCCTGCGCGAGCGGCTGGCCGGTGTGCACGGCGTGGTCGAGATTCGCGGCGAGGGCATGATGATCGGCGTCGAGCTTGATCGGCCCTGCGGCGAACTGGTCGGCGTGGCGCGCGACGCCGGCGTGCTGATCAACGTCACCGCCGACAGGGTGATCCGCCTCGTGCCGCCACTGATCTATGGCGACGCCGAGGTGGCCGCGCTGGTCGAGTCCGTATCGTCCGTCGTCAAGAACTACCTGCAGCAGGCGGCCTGATGACGAAGCACTTCCTGCAATTCAACGACCTCGCGCGCGACGAACTGAACTATCTGTTCGAGCGCGCGCGCGTCATCAAGTCGCGCTTCAAGCGCTACCAGCCCTACCACCCGCTGGTCGACCGCACGCTGGCGATGATCTTCGAGAAGAGCTCGACCCGCACGCGCCTCTCGTTCGAAGCCGGCATGCACCAGCTCGGCGGCAGCGCAATCTACCTCAACACGCGCGACACCCAGCTCGGGCGCGGTGAACCGGTGGAGGACGCTGGCGAGGTCATCTCCCGCATGGTCGACATCGTCATGATCCGCACCTTCGAGCAGGAGATCATCGAGCGCTTCGCATCGCATTCGCGCGTGCCGGTGATCAACGGCCTGACCAACGAATACCACCCCTGCCAGATCCTGGCCGACATCTTCACCTACATCGAGCACCGTGGCCCGATCCAGGGCAAGACCGTGGCCTGGGTCGGCGATTCGAACAACATGTGCAATACCTGGCTGCAGGCCGCCGAGGTGCTGGATTTCAATGTCCACGTCTCGACGCCGCCCGGCTACGAGGTCGAACCCGAGCGCGCCAATCTCTACGGTACCGACCATTTCGAGAGCTTTGCCGACCCGATGGATGCCTGCCTGGGCGCCGACCTGGTGACCACCGATGTGTGGACCAGCATGGGCTTCGAAGCCGAAAACGAAGAACGCAAGGAAGCCTTTGCCGACTGGTGCGTCGATTCCGAGATGATGAAGGTCGCCCGGCCCGACGCACTCTTCATGCACTGCCTGCCGGCGCATCGCGGCGAGGAAGTCACGGCCGAGGTGATCGATGGTCCGCAGTCGGTCGTGTGGGACGAGGCGGAGAATCGGTTGCACGTGCAGAAGGCCCTGATGGAATACCTGCTGCTCGGCAAGGTCGAAAGCTGACACATTGTTCCCAGCCCCCAACCCCTGGTCCCTCAAATGAATATTGCGTACTTCAAGGACATGGACTCGCTCTATGTCGAAATCAGTCCCGAAAACCCCGCCCGGGCGTGGGAGGCGCACGAAGGCATCGTGCTCAACTTCTCCGAGGACGGGCGCGTCGTTGGCATCGAGATCGAAAAGGCCAGCCAGGTGGCCAATCTCGACATCCTGAAGGTTGGCGGCTTCCCGGGCATGGTCGAAGTCATCGACAAGAACACTTCCGGTTCCACCCATTGATCGAAACATTCCCATGAGCGATATCAAGAAAGTTGTACTGGCCTATTCCGGCGGCCTCGACACCTCGGTCATCCTGAAATGGCTGCAGGACACCTATCGATGTGAAGTCGTCACCTTCACCGCCGACCTCGGCCAGGGCGAGGAACTCGAACCTGCCCGCCAGAAGGCGCTGCAGTTTGGCATCCAGCCCGATCAGATCTACATCGACGACCTGCGCGAGGAATTCGTGCGCGATTTCGTCTTCCCCATGTTCCGCGCCAATACCGTGTACGAAGGCGAGTATCTCCTCGGCACCTCGATCGCACGCCCGCTCATTGCCAAGCGCCTCATCGACATCGTCAATGAAACCGGTGCCGACGCCATCTGCCACGGTGCCACCGGCAAGGGCAACGACCAGGTGCGTTTCGAACTCGGCGCCTACGCGCTGAAACCCGACGTGAAGGTGATCGCACCCTGGCGCGAATGGGATCTGCTCTCGCGCGAGAAGCTGCTCGCCTACGCCGAGACCCACGGCATTCCCATCGACATGAAGCATCGCCAGGGCGGCTCGCCGTACTCGATGGACGCCAACCTGCTGCATATCAGCTACGAAGGCCGACATCTGGAAGACCCGAATGCGGAAGCCGAGGAAGACATGTGGCGCTGGACCGTGTCACCCGAGAAGGCACCCGATGCGGCCGAATACATCACGCTTGCATATGAGAAGGGCGACGTCGTCGCCATCGACGGCGTGGCGATGAAGGCGCACGAAGTGCTGGCCAAGCTGAATCAACTCGGCGGCAAACACGGCATCGGCCGCCTTGATCTGGTGGAAAACCGCTACGTCGGCATGAAGTCGCGCGGCTGCTACGAAACCCCCGGCGGCACCATCCTGTTGAAAGGCCACCGCGCCATCGAGTCGATCACGCTCGACCGCGAAGTCGCCCACCTGAAGGATGACCTGATGCCGCGCTACGCGAGCCTCATCTACAACGGCTACTGGTGGTCGCCCGAGCGCCGCGCCCTGCAGGTGCTGATCGACCATACCCAGGCCCATGTCAACGGCACGGTGCGGTTGAAGCTCTACAAGGGCAACGTCATCGTCGTCGGCCGCGACTCGAAGACCGACTCGCTGTTCGACTCGACCATCGCCACCTTCGAAGACGACGCCGGCGCCTACGACCAGAAGGACGCAGGCGGTTTCATCAAGCTCAACGCGCTGCGCATGCGCATCGCCGCCAAACTCGACACACGGAGAAAGTAAGCATGTCACAGTTCAACAACGTCTCGGTGGTCGCCAAGGCCAACGTCTATTTCGACGGCAAGTGCGTGTCGCACACCATCCAGCTTGCCGACGGCACGAAAAAATCGGTCGGCGTGATCCTGCCCGCTGCGCTGACCTTCAACACCGCCGCGCCCGAGATCATGGAAACTGTCGCTGGCGCCTGCCGCTATCGCCTGAAGGGCGAGGACTGGAAGACCTGTCCCGAGGGCGAGTCCTTCAGCATTCCCGCCAACTCCAGCTTCGACATCGAGGTGGCGGGCGAGCCCTATCACTACGTCTGTCACTTCGGTTAATCAGGGCTTGCGATGTCCACCGTCACCGTCGTCAGGAAGAACGGCCGCATCGCCATCGCCGCCGACACGCTGACCAAATGGGGCGGCGGCAAGGAATCCGCCGCCTACGTGGCGAATCACGAGAAGATCATCCGCGTCGGCGAGAGCTACGTCGGCATCACCGGTTCGGCGACGATGAAGCTGATCCTCGCCGACTACTTCTCGGGACTGGAGAGCGTGCCTGCGCTCGATTCGGTGGCGGACATCTTCAGCGTGTGGAACGCCCTGCATGGCGTGCTGAAGGAGCAGTATTACCTGCAGCCCGGCGAAGACAAGGAAGACGAGCTCGAATCCAGCCGCATGGACGTGCTGATCGCCAACCCGCACGGCATCTTCGGGGTGGCGGCGCATCGCACGGTGCAGGAATTCTCGAAGTTCTATGCCTACGGCAGCGGCAGCCCCTATGCCCTGGGGGCCATGTACGCGGCCTATCGCGCCCCCGCGCTCGACGCCGAGGCGGTGGCGCGTCTGGGCGTGATGGCGGCAGCCGAGTTTCACGACGAATCCGGGCCACCGGTGCAATCGTTTGCGTTCGATGTGGAGGAATGACAGATGCCGAGTTTTGACATCGTGTCCGAAGTGGACAAGCAGGAAGTAAAGAACGCGGTCGACCAGGCCAACAAGGAAGTGTCCACCCGCTTCGACTTCAAGGGGTCGGACGCACGCGTCGAACAGGCCGACTACGTGCTGACCGTGTTCGCCGATACCGAATTCCAGCTCGACCAGGTGCAGGACATCCTGTCGCAGAAGCTCGCCAAGCGTGGCGTCGACGTGAAATGTCTCGAAGCCGGAAACGTGGAGAAGGTCTCGGGCAACAAGGTCAAGCGCAGCATCACCGTCAAGACCGGCGTGGAAACCGAACTGGCGAAGAAGATCGTCAAGTGCATCAAGGACAGCAAGCTTAAGGTGCAGGCCAGCATCCAGGGCGACAGCGTGCGGGTGTCGGGCGCCAAGCGCGACGTGCTGCAGGAGACGATCGCGCTGGTGAGGAAGACCATCGCCGATTTCCCGCTGCAGTTCCAGAATTTCCGCGACTGATCAAGGAGCCTGTCATGGCCAAAGTGCTTGTCCCCCTGGCCGATGGCTGCGAGGAACTCGAAGCCGTCACCATCATCGACATCCTGCGCCGTGCCGGCATCGAGGTCACGGTGGCCGGTCTGAAGCCCGGCATCGTCCAGGCCAGCCGCGGTGTGCAGCTCGTGCCCGATCTCACGCTCGACGTCGCCCTGCAGGAAAACTACGACATGGTGGTGCTGCCGGGCGGCATGCCCGGGGCGACCCACCTCAGGGAAGACACGCGCATCCTCGATCTGATCCGCCGCATGGCGGCCGCCAACAAGTACACCGCCGCCATCTGTGCCGCACCCACCGTGCTGCTGGAAGCCGGCGTGCTGTCGGGCCGCAAGGCCACCAGCTACCCGGGGTTTCTCGATGCCATCAAGCCGCCGGGCGTCGACGTCAGCGCGGCGCCGGTGGTGGCCGACGGCACGGTCATCACCTCGCGTGGCCCCGGCACCGCAATGGATTTCGCCCTGACCCTGGTCGAGGCGTTGCAGGGACCGGAGGTGCGTGCCAAGGTCGAGGCCGGGCTGGTCAGAGCCTGAGCCGGGCCGTATCATTTCCCCATACCAAGGGCGTACCGGAGACAGCCATGCAGATTCGCGAAATTCTCACCCTGAAACCCGACACCATCTACAGCATCGCGCCGACCGATCCGGTGCAGAGCGCGGTCGGCAAGATGGTCGAGCTGGGCGTCGGCTCGCTGGTCGTGATGCAGAACGGCGAAATGGTCGGGCTGCTGACCGAGCGCGACGTGGTGCACGGCATGGTCAGCCAGGGCTGCGACCTCAAGGACGCACAGGTCAGCACCATCATGGTCACCGAGCCCGTCGTGGCCAACGCCGAGGACTCGGTCGACTACGCACGCGACGTGATGACCAAGTCGCACATCGGCCATCTGCCCATTCTCGACGGCAACAAGCTGCTCGGCATCATTTCCTTTCACGACGTGGCGCGCGCCTGCCTCAAGGAAGCGAATTTCGAGAACAGCCTGCTCAAGCGCTACATCAAGCACTGGCCGGAGTGATGCACGACAAGCAGGGTATGGATATCACAGGGAGGTAAGGGAGATTTTGAGTCCCTTCCCTTCCTCCCTTGCCTCCCTGTGATATCGACCTGCAAATGACAGCAGGCCGGCAGGGTGCTAGCGAATCGACTCGATATCGATTTTCTTGTCCATGATCTGCGGCACGATCAGCGCGTAGCCCTGCTGCTGCCAGTGCGCCAGCTCGGTGATGGCGTTCGGCACCACCTCGACGAAATCCTGGAAGTCCTTCACCGCGTAGCCGTAGTCCTCGGCGGCCTGGCCACACACCTTGAACTTCACGCCCAGGTCAGCATAGTAGCGCATGCGGTCGACCACCTCCTGGTATTTCGCCGCGTTCTTCTTCGCCACCGTGACGATCTCGGTGCCGTGGATGACCACCACGATGGAAAAATCCTCGGGCGGGTAGTTGTAGGGTGCCTCGGTCAGCGGATTCATCAGCGAACGCACCCAGTACAGCGCGCTGCCGATTTTCTGCGGATCGTCGAAATAGAACTCGAACATCACCCTGGACGGGGCGTAGGGCGTCTGCACCCACTTCCCGGCTGCCTGGGCGGGAGGGCTCGTGGCCAGCCACAGCGCGGCCAGCAGGGTCAGGAAAATCTTCATCGCAGTCTCCCGGGTACGTGCGTGTTTCTGTTATAGCCTTTGCGCCGCCTTGTGCTGTGCACGCCGCAGCATGCGGAAGAGCGCCAGCCGCGCCGGATCGATCTCGCCGGCCTCGACCGCCTCGACCAGCCTGCAGCCGGGCTCGCCTTCGTGCCTGCAATCGCGGAAGCGGCAGTGTCCGAGATAGGGACGGAATTCGACGAAGGCGCGTGCCAGCGCGTTGGCGTTCAGATGCTGCAGGGCGAATTCCTGCAACCCGGGCGAATCGACCAGGGCCGAGTCCGCATCGATCCGGTACAGCCGGGTGTGCGTCGTGGTGTGGCGACCGCTGTCGAGCGCTTCGGAGTAGTCGGCCGTCTCGGCCCGGACATCGGGGAAAAGGGCATTGACCAGCGTCGACTTGCCCATGCCGGATTGACCGATCATCAGCGTGGTATGGCCTGCCAGCGCGGGCAGCAGCGGCGCGGCACCGGCCAGCGCCGACAGTTCGATGTAGCGATAGCCGATGCGCACGAGCGGCGCCAGGCGTTCGCGCGCTGCCGGCGTTTCCGGCAGGTCGATCTTGTTGAGCACGATGAGCCCGGCAATGCCCTGATCCTCCGCAGCGAGGATGCAGCGCTGCACCAGCTCCGGCGAGAAGCTCGGTCGGGCCGCCACGACCACGGCGAGCTGGGTGACGTTGGCGGCGATGGCTTTGGTCTTGAATGCGTCCGAACGATACAGCAGCGAGCTGCGGGGCAGGACCGACTCGATCACCCCCGTGTCGCCGTCGCGTCGGAATTCGACGCGATCGCCGCACACCACCTGCAGATGGCGGCCCCTTACCAGGCAGGGCAGGGGACCCTGCGCGGTTTCGACGACGAAACGCCGGCTGTGCGCCGCGACGACCTGGCCGGACTCGACGGCCGCCAATTCAGATTTCGAACAGCTGGTCGACCTTGGCCGCGCAGATGAAATCGTTTTCCGAGAGGCCGTTGATCGCGTGTGTCCAGTATTCCACCCGGACTGTGTTGTAGCCGACGACGAGGTAGGGGTGGTGATCCTCGCGGTGCGACACCCACATCACGGCGTTGGTAAAGGCCTGCGCCTGGTAGTGATCCTTGAACTTGTACTCCTTGGCGATCCTGATGCCGTCGCGCGTCCAGCCGGACAGCCCCTTCAGCATGGGGGCGATCTGCGCATCGGTCATCGCGGCGACGCCGCCCTCGCAGGGCGCGCATTTCTTGCGGACGAGTTCCTCGACGACAGTGGTCATGGCGGCTCCTTACTTGAACTTGTAATACTGCTGGTTGAGGTAGGCGCCCACGTGGGCCTCCTCCTCGGGGAACCAGCCCGCACCGGTATTGGCGTTGCAGCCGGAGATGCGCGCGGCGAGCTGCTGCGCGGTCTTCGACTTGCGGTCGGCGCGCGTGTAGATCGCGCTGCCGTCGCCGCCGAACATGCCGACGTGGCAACCGGTGCAGGTCTTGTCGTGCAGGGACTTGCCAGCCTTGGGGTCGCCCTTGTCGAACGGGGCGGCGTGCGCCGGCAGCGCGAGCAGCGCGGCAATGATCATTGGGGGCAGGATGTTCATGGAATTCTCCCGGGAAGGATGCTGGGGATTATGGCCGCAAGGGCGGACTTCGGCTACCCCGCGCCGGACAGGGTCTATGCGAAAATGCGCACTCTCTCATTCAGGAAAACGCCATGGCGACGAACCCCACCCATCTGCTCTGGATCGACATGGAAATGACCGGCCTGTCGCCCGACACCGATCGCATCATCGAACTCGCCATCGTCGTGACCGATGCCGATCTCAATACCGTCGCCGAGGCTCCGGTGCTGGTCGTCCACCAGCCCGATGCGGTACTGGACGCGATGGACAACTGGAACAAGGGCACGCATGGCAAGTCGGGCCTGATCGACCGCGTGAAGGCCTCGCAGCTTTCCGAAGCCGACGCCGAGGCGCAGATGCTCGCTTTCGTGAAACAGCATGTGCCGGAGCGAACCTCGCCCATGTGCGGCAATTCGATCTGCCAGGACCGCCGCTTCATGGCGCGCTACATGCCTCAGCTCGAAGCGTACTTCCATTACCGCAACCTCGACGTCAGCACGCTGAAGGAGCTGGCCAGGCGCTGGCGCCCGGGGCTGGCCGAGGGCTTCAAGAAATCCAGCAGGCACGAGGCGCTGGCGGACATCTACGAATCCATCGACGAGATGAAGTACTACCGCGAGCACTTCATCCGCCCGTCCTGAGCGAAAAAAGCGGCCGCGAGGCCGCAGTAAAGCGGCGGCCGGGGCCGCCGGGAGGATGGCATCAGGGCTTCAGGTAGACGTAGCCTTCCTTTGCCTGCAGCTTGCCGATCTCGGCCACCCCGGAGGGCACGACAGTGGCTTCCTCGACCACGGCGCTCGCGTCCAGCTTGCGCGACCTGAGGGTATTGGCGCAGACGCGGAAATCGACCCCCTTGGCCTTCAGGGTCTGCACGCCGATTTCATAGGGATTGCCGTTGCTGTCCTCGGCGCCCTTGAGCAGGAAATCGATGCCCTTGCCGTGGGTGACGACGACGATCTTGGCATCCGGGCTTGCGTTGATGTGGTTATTCACATTGTTCATGGCAGCACGGGCATTGGCGGTATCGTTGACGTGGTAGACCACTTTCTCTTCCGCAGCGGGCGCGGCGGCTTCGAGAGGGGCGGCCGCGTGGACGGCCGGAGCCGTGCCGAGGAGCAGGGCGAGGACGAGAGGGGCAGGCAGGCAGGATTTCATGGCGGGTCTCCGTGTAGATTGATATGGTGTCCGGCGACTTGCCGGCATGAATAAGACGGTCCGGCTGGCACGCTTATTCCATTCCGGACGGCGCTTTTTTCTGGAATAAATGAACCATCCCACGCGTCATTGAGAGCATGAAGACGATCGCGGCTACCCTGTTCGGCCCGTCCCGACCCAGCATCGAATCCCTGCGCCCCGTGCTTTACCGGATCGCGTACGCCTGGTGTCATGAAACGGCACTGGCGGACGACCTGGTGCAGGACACGCTCTCCAAGGCCTGGGTGCAGCGCGCCCAGCTGCGGGAATCGGGCGCACTCAAGGCCTGGATGGTGTCGATCATGCATCGCTGCTGGATGGACCACCTGCGTGCCAGCCGCGATTTCGACAATGTGGACGACTGGCAGGATGCACTGGAGTCGTCCGCCGACACCCCCGAGGCATGCTGCGACCGCGAACAGATCGTCGCCTGCGTGCGCGCCGCCGTCGCAACCCTGCCGCCGGGACAGCGTCAGGTACTCACTCTGGTCGACCTCGAGGAATTCGGCTATGCCGAGGTGGCCCGCATCCTCGACATCCCCGTCGGCACCGTGATGAGCCGCCTGTCGCGCGCGCGTGCCGCACTCAAGCGCATTCTGGACCGCAAGATGCAGCAGGCCGCCGGCCAGCCTGCGCTGCGGAGAGTGAAATGAACGGCTTCGTTTCGGACGAAACCCTGCACGCCTTCGTCGACGGCGAACTCGACGCCGCCGAGCGCGAGGCGCTTCTTGCGCGTATGCAGTCCGACCCCGAACTGGCACGCCGCGTCTGCACGGTGCGCAGTCTGCGCGACATGGTGAAACTGGCGTACGCCGAGCCGCCGCGTGTGCACATGGGCGCGGTATCCGAACCTGCGCGCCACACCATGCTGCGACGGTGCGCCTTCGGGTGCCTCGTGCTGTCGGCTGGGTTGGTCGTGGGCTGGCTCTTGCGGGGGCTGGAGTCACTGCCCTCCGTGGCCTCCGCTCCGCCCCTCCCTGCCGCGGCCCTGCAGCCGGTGAGCCTGGCGCGCGTGCCCGATCCCAACCGCGTCATGCTGCACCTCGACAATGCCGCGCCCGACAGGATGCTCGCCGTGCTCGACGAGGCCGAGCGCCTGCTTGACGAGGCGGACCGCGAGGGGCGCATCATGCAGGTCGAGGTCATCGCCAACAGCCATGGCCTGAAGCTGCTGCGTGCAGGCCACAGCCCCTACGCCGAACGCATCGCGCGCATGCACAGGCGGCATGCCAACCTGAAATGGGTGGCGTGCAGCCAGACCATCGCGCGTTTTGCCGGCGAGGGTCAGCAGGTGGAGCTGCTGCCCGTCGCACGGACCGCGCCGACTGCCATTGGAGAAATCATCACACGGCTCCAGCAGGGCTGGACCTATGTCCGTGTATGAGCGGGTGCGCCTGATACTCTTCGCGCTCGCGCTCGTACTGCCGGCGGCGCAGGCCGCGGTGCCCGGAAACCAGCTCGCCCGGCACGCTTCGCCTTACCTCGCGCTGCATGGCAGCGATCCCGTGGCCTGGCGGGAGTGGAATGCAGACACCGTCGCGCGAGCCCGGCGCGAGAACAAGCTGCTGTTCGTCTCCGTCGGCTACTTCGCCTGCCACTGGTGCCACGTGATGCAGCGCGAAAGCTACCGGAACCCTGCCATTGCCGAACAGCTCAACCGCAGCTTCATTCCGGTCAAGGTCGATCGCGAACTCAACAGCGGGCTGGACGAAACGCTGCAACAGTTTTCCGCACGTCTCAACGGTATCGCAGGCTGGCCGCTCAATGCCTTCGTCACCCCGGATGGCTACCCTGTCTACGTCCTGCTCTATGCGCCGCCGGACGAGTTTCGCGGCCTGATCGAGCGCGTCTCCGCGCGCTGGGCGGCCGACCCGGAGGGCATGCGCAGCCTGGCCCGCCGGGCGGCGCCGCCACCGGTTGCGCGGCCCGTCAGCGAGGCCCTGACGCCCGAACGCCGCGCGCAGGCAGCCGACAAGTTCCTGCAGGGCGTATGGCAGGAAGCCGACATGCTGCACGGCGGCTTCGGCCAGGTCAGCAAATTTCCCGTGGCGCCACAACTCGCTGCCCTGCTCGAACGCCAGGCTGCGCGGCCCGATGCGAAGCTCGGCGAATTCCTGCGCCTGAGCTTCGACCAGATGGCGGCGCGCGGCCTGCGCGATCACATCGGCGGAGGCTTCTTCCGCTATACCGTCGATCCCGGCTGGGATACGCCGCACTTCGAGAAGATGCTCTACGACAATGCCCATCTGGCGGCACTCTACCTGCGCGCTGCGCAGGTGCTGCGACAGCCGCGCTACCGCGAGGTCGCGCGCGGCACGCTCGATTTCATGCGCGAGACGCTGTCCGGCGCAAATGGCGGGCTCTACGCCAGCACCTCGGCGGTGGACGCCTCCGGCCGCGAAGGCGCGACCTATCTGTGGGAGCCCGAGGAATTGCAGCGGCGTCTGGCGCCCGGCGTCTACGCTGCGGTCCGGCGCGTATGGCGGCTCGACGCGCCGCGCAGCTTCGACGCAGGCTACCTGCCTGCTGAATACCGCACGCCGACCGCAGCAGAACGCCTCCTGCTCGAAGACGCAGCGCGCACGCTCGAACCGCTGCGCCGCACGCGCAGCCTGCCCATTGACGACAAGCAGAACGCCGGCCTCAATGGCCTGGCCCTGTCGGCCTTCAGCCGCGCCGCTGCACTCGATCCGGCCTACCGCAAGGCGGCGGATCGCGTACAGGCCTTCCTCCTGCAGCGCATGCTGAGCGGCGACCGCCTGATCAAGGCGACGGCACGTGGCCGTACGCTGCCGGATGCGGAGCTGGAGGATTACGCCTATGTGGTGCAGGGGCTGCTCGATCACGCACAGGCAAGCGGCAATCGTGCCTCGCGCACGGCTGCATTGCGCCTTGCGCGCACCGCGTGGAAAACCTTCTGGAGCGAACGGGGCTGGCTGCGCGAGGCGCGGCCGCTCCTGGCGACGGTGGTACCTGAAGCGGCGCTGGCCGACGGCGCACTGTATTCGCCCTCCGACGTGCTGATCGGCGCGAGTCTCGGCCTGGGCGACGCGGAACTCGCGCGTCTGGCACGCACCGCGCTGGGCTGGCGGGTACCGGAGATGGACGCCGACCCTTACGCGTATCCGACGCGCGCCGCCCTGTTCGACAGGCTCAATTGAGTTCGGATGCGTCCGGCAGCGGTTCGTCCGCGCGCTGCATCGGCCGGCGGCCGACGCGCACGGCGAGCTTCAGTGTCTGCTGCTTGCGCGCCACCGTGAGCTGCGCGGTTTCGCCCGGCCGCAGCGCGGCGATGAGGTTGAGCAGCGAGGCCGAATCCGATACCGTGCCTGCATTCACGCCCAGCAGGATGTCACCCGGGCGCACGCCGCCCGCGTCCGCCGGGCCGCCCTTGAGCACGCCCGCGATGAGCGCACCCTCGGTCGCCTTGAGGCCGAAAGACTCGGCGAGTTCGGGCGTGAGGTCCTGCACCTCGATGCCGACCCAGCCACGCGTCACGCTGCCCGACTTGATGATCTGCTCCATCACCTGGCGCGCGATCGAAACCGGGATCGCGAAACCGATGCCCTGCGAGCCGCCGGTACGCGAGTAGATCGCGCTGTTCACGCCGACCAGGTTGCCTGCGGCGTCGACCAGCGCGCCGCCGGAGTTGCCCGGGTTGATCGCGGCGTCGGTCTGGATGAAGTTCTCGAAGGTGTTGATGCCCAGATGTGTACGCCCGAGCGCGCTGACGATGCCCGCGGTGACGGTCTGGCCCACGCCGAAGGGATTGCCCACGGCCAGCACCCAGTCGCCGACCTCGAGGCTGTCCGGCTGGGCGAAGGTGATGGCCGGCAGGTTCATCGCGTCGATCTTCAGTACCGCGAGATCCGTCTCGGGGTCGGCGCCCACCACGCGCGCGGGCAGCGTCTTGCCGTCGGCAAGCGCGATCTGGATCTCGTCAGCCGCTTCCACCACGTGGTGGTTGGTGAGGATGTAGCCATTGGGACTGACGATCACGCCGGAGCCGAGGTTGGACGCCTGGCGCGGCCGTGCATCGAGGCGGTCGCCGAAGAAATAGCGGAAGATCGGGTCCTGCAGCGCCGGGTGGGACGGGCCGCGCACTTTCTGCTGGGTGAACACGTTCACCACCGCCGGGATCACCCTGTTGGCGGCAGGCGCGAAGGAATCCCCGGGCAGGGCGCCGGCCGGGGTGGCCGGCACGTGGTTCTGCTGGATCGTGAGGCCCTGCGGCGGGGTCCGCCAGCGCAGGAGATCGGGCTTGAACAGCACGATGACGAACAGCACGGCCAGTGCCACAGTCGTGGATTGGGCAAAGAGCAGCCAGAGTTTGCGCATGTCGGTGAGGGGGCGGATGCGGCGCGGGTCGCCGTGCGCGGATTATAGCCCAGCGGCGATTATGCTCCGTACGGGCGAGGGCAGGCTTCCGGAGGGTGCGACAAATTGGTTAGAATGCCGGTTTAATCGCAACACGTTCTAGGTTAGGCAAACATGAGCCAGGATGTCGAAGGGCAAAAAGTGGACGCGGGCAAACGCAAGTTCCTGATCGCGGCGACCAGCGCAATTGGCGGGGTCGCGGCGGCGGGCGTGGCGGTCCCGCTGGTGATGAGCATGCTGCCGAGCGCGCGCGCCAGGGCGGCCGGTGCACCGGTCGAAGTGGATATCAGCAAGATCGAGCCCGGCATGCTGATCACCGTGGAATGGCGCGGCAAACCGGTCTGGGTCGTCAGCCGCACCAAGGAAATGCTCGACAACCTCAGCAAGCACGACGCCCAGCTCGCCGATCCCAAGAGCGACATGCCCCAGCAGCCCGACTACTGCAAGAACGCCACCCGCTCGCTCAAGCCCGAGCTGCTGGTCGCGGTCGGCATCTGCACCCATCTCGGCTGCTCGCCCACCTACCGCAAGGACATCGGCGCGGCCGACCTGGGCGCTGACTGGCCGGGCGGCTTCTTCTGCCCCTGCCACGGTTCGCGCTTCGACCTCGCGGCGCGTGTGTTCAAGGGCGTCCCGGCACCGACCAACCTTGTCGTTCCGCCCCATCAATACGTCGGCGACGCCAAGTTGCTGATCGGCGTGGATACGCCGAAAGACCACCGCCTGCAAGGAAGCTGACACATGACCGCCATGCAAAAACTGATGGGCTGGATCGACGATCGCCTCCCGCTCACCGCCACCTACAAGGCGCACCTCTCCGAGTACTACGCGCCCAAGAATTTCAACTTCTGGTACTTCTTCGGTTCGCTCGCGCTCCTGGTGCTGGTGATCCAGATCGTCACCGGCATCTTCCTCACCATGAACTACAAGCCGGATTCGGATCTCGCCTTCGCATCCGTCGAGTACATCATGCGCGACGTCGACTGGGGCTGGCTGATCCGCTACATGCACTCCACCGGCGCCTCGATGTTCTTCGTCGTCGTCTACCTGCACATGTTCCGCGGCCTCATGTACGGTTCCTACCGGAAGCCGCGTGAACTGATCTGGATCTTCGGCGTGCTGATCTATCTCATGCTGATGGCCGAAGCCTTCCTCGGCTACCTGCTGCCCTGGGGCCAGATGTCCTTCTGGGGCGCGCAGGTGATCGTGAACCTGTTCGCCGCCGTGCCCTTCATCGGCGAGGACCTGTCGATCTGGATCCGCGGCGACTACGTCATTTCCGACGCCACGCTCAACCGCTTCTTCGCCTTCCACGTCATCGCGCTGCCGCTGGTGCTCATCGCCCTGGTCGTGGTGCACCTCGTTGCGCTGCACGAAGTCGGTTCCAACAACCCGGACGGGGTCGAGATCAAGAAGAAGAAAGACCCCAACACCGGCATCCCGCTCGACGGCATTCCCTTCCACCCCTACTACACGGTGAAGGATATCGTTGGCGTCATCGTCTTCCTGATGGTGTTCTCGGCCATCGTCTTCTTCGCACCGGCCATGGGCGGCTACTTCCTCGAAGCGGCCAACTTCGTTCCCGCCGACCCCTTGAAGACGCCCGAGCACATCGCGCCCCTGTGGTACTTCACGCCCTTCTACGCCATCCTGCGTGCGGTTCCGCCGATGTTCGGCTCGCAGTTCCCCGGCGTCGTGGCCATGGGCCTGTCGATCGTGCTGCTCTTCTTCCTGCCCTGGCTGGATCGCAGCAAGGTCAAGTCGATCCGCTACCGCGGCCCGATCTACAAGATCGCGCTGGCGCTGTTCGTCGTCGCCTTCGTCGGTCTCGGCTACCTCGGCCTGCTGCCGGCCACCCCGGTCGCCACGATCTTCGCCCAGGTGTTCTCGGTGATCTACTTCCTGTTTTTCCTGTTGATGCCCTGGTATACCTCGATCGACAAAACCAAACCGGAACCGGAAAGGGTGACTGGCTAAATGAAACGCGTGAAGAATTTTCTGTTCCTGCTGCTGGCCGCGCCCGTCGTCGCCTTTGCTTCCGGCCCCAGCGTGCATCTCGACAAGGCGCCCGTGAACCTCGCCGACCACGAGTCGCTGCAGCGCGGTGCGCGCATGTTCGTGAACCATTGCCTCAACTGCCACAGCGCCAGCGCCATGCGCTATTCCCGCCTGCAGGACATCGGCCTCACCGAAGACCAGATCAAGGACAACCTGCTCTTCTCCGCCGAGAAACCGGGCGAACTGATGAAGGTCGCCATGACGCGCAGCGACGGCAAGCTGTGGTTCGGCGCGACCCCGCCCGACCTGTCCGTGATCGCGCGTTCGCGCGGCGCCGACTGGCTCTATACCTACCTGCGCAGTTTCTACCGCGACGACACCCGTCCCACCGGCTGGAACAATACCGTGTTCGACAAGGTCGGCATGCCGCACGTGCTGTGGAGCCTGCAGGGCGAACTGGTGCCGGTGTACGCCAAGCACGGCGGGCACGAAGTCATCGAGCGCCTCGAACTCGCCAAGCCGGGCAGCGTGACCCTGGCCGAGTACGACGCCATGATCGGCGATCTGGTCAACTACCTGGTGTGGATGGGCGAACCGGCGCAGATGCAGCGCAAGCAGCTCGGAGTCGTCGTGCTGGCCTTCCTCGCCTTCTTCTTCGTGGTGGCTTATTACCTGAAGAAGGAATTCTGGAAAGACGTACACTGACCCGGCCCACGCCGTTCGCCAACAGCCGGGCGCCGTCCGGCTGTTGGCGTTTTAAGCATTAAACAGACGCAACGCACAAGGGAGCCCCCGCCATGATGACCCTGTACTCCGGCAGCACCGATCCGTACAGCCATCGCTGCCGCATCGTCCTGTTCGAAAAGGACATGGACTTCGAAGTCATCGATGTGGACATGCACAACAAGCCCGAGGAAATCGCCAGCATCAGCCCCACCGGCAGGATGCCCGTTCTGGTCGAACGCGATCTGATCCTCACCGAGTCCAACATCATCAACGAGTACATCGACGAACGCTTCCCGCATCCGCAGCTGATGCCGCCCGACCCCGTGATGCGTGCGCGTGCCAGGCTGGTGCTGTTCAACTTCGAGCACGACCTGTTCACCCATGTGAACACGCTCGAACATTCGCTCAGCAAGGCATCCGACAAGGCGCGCGCCGAAATCCGAGACAGCCTCTCTCAGCTCACGCCCATCCTCACCAAGCAGAAGTACCTGATGAACGACGAGTTCTCCATGCTCGACGTCGCCATCGCCCCGCTGCTGTGGCGCCTGGAGCACTACGGCATCGAGCTGCCCAAGATGGCCGCGCCGGTGCTGAAGTACCGCGAGCGCCTGTTCAGCCGCCCGGCCTTCATCAACGCGCTCACGCCGACCGAAAAGGCGCTGCGCAAGTAAGCCGGCACCCGGCCATGGCCGAACTCTCCACCAGGCCCTACCTCATCCGCGCACTCTACGAGTGGTGCGTGGATTCGGGCTACACGCCGCAGCTCCTCGTCGCAGTCGATGCGCACACCCGCGTGCCGCCCGGCTACGTCAAGGATGGGCAGATCGTGCTCAACATCAGCGCCGGTGCCACCCGCGATCTCAAGCTCGACAACGACTGGATCCAGTTCTCCGCGCGCTTCGGCGGCGTTTCGCACGAGATCGCGATCCCGGTCGGCCGCGTCGCCGCCATCTTCGCGCGCGAAAACGGCCAGGGCCTGCATTTCGAACCCGAGGATGTCTCGCCCACCCCCGCGCCCACCGTGCCCGCGGGCGACGCACCGCCGGCCGCCGCCAAGGGCCGGCCTGCTCTCAAGGTCGTCAAGTAACCGAATGCGCCGCGCCGCGTACCGGCGTGGCTATAATGGCGCCCGCGCCGCTTTAGCTCAGGGGTAGAGCAACCGCCTTGTAAGCGGTAGGTCGTCAGTTCAAATCCGACAAGCGGCACCAGTATTCATGCGGCTCTCAGCCTTTTGGGTGGGAGCCGTTTTTTATGGCCCCCCCGGATGGATACCATTCTGGATACCACTTGGCCGGGATACCCCACATCACCCGGTCAGGCCACGGCCATGAAGTGCGTCACCAAGGATGCGCTGTTCGGCTATCTCGACCTGCTCGGCAAGACACAGCGACAGCTCTCCGGGTTCATCGGTGAAGGCGGCTGTGATTTCCATCATGGTGCAGATTTCGGCGGGCGTGAGGCTGCCGAAGATGGCGTTGAGACGGACGGCAAGGTTCGGTTGAACGTACATGACTGCTCTCTCTGGTGGTCGGCGGGATTGCCTGTCGCCAGTATCGGAAGCCCGGAGAATCGGCGCAAGATGAACGGCCACCCTGCGGATAGCGGAACCCAAAATATTTTCCGCCCGCCCTGTCTGGTGCCCATACACGGAATCGAACAGCCAGCAGTGATGCGGCTTCGCTGGCGGCATTGGGGAAAATTTGGGAAGCGGACAAAAAAATCCCGGCTCATCGAGTGATGGCCGGGAGAGTTCCCCAAGGAAAGGAAGTGCCATGGCTTGGCCCAGCCAGTATGCGCGGGGTAGCAGCGCAATTTCAAGCTCAGCGTGTTCAGCCGGTGTTCAGCATCACGCCCCGCCAGCCTGCGCCGTTGCTGGATTTACAGACTGAACAGCGCGAGCCTTGGCACCGTTGAGCAGTGCCACGATGCGGGCCTGCGCATCCACCGGCAGGTCTGCCGTCCAGTCGGCACCATGCGCCCGGAACAGGTCGCCCACTTCGGCGAGTTCGGCGTCGTCGAGCAATTCCAGCGCGGCACGGGTAACAGGATCGGACGGCGATGCTGGCCGGCGCGCTTCCAGCCGAGCAATGCGGTCAGCAAGACTCATGACGCCCCCAGCCTGTCAGACGGCCATCGGCCCGGCAGGTCTCGCGGTGCTGACACTCCGAGTAGTCGCATATCGAGCGCGTGAACGGCTGGCGTTTCATCGCGCGGGCGTGCGCCACCAGCGGCCCGAGTTCATCCACGCCGGGTGGGTTGCGCTGGAAGACAAGGGACTCGCAGGCGATGACGTGACCAGCTTCGTCCCGGTCGCATCGTTGAAGGCCGAGGGGTGCGAGCGCGGCGAGCGCGGCACGGTGTCGTTGTTCAAGTGTGGTGATTCGAGATTCAAGATTCACAGTTTTCATTCCTCCAACTGTTCGGACTGTTCCAGCGCGGCAATGCGCTGCTCCAGTTCGGCGTCCACGATGACCCGGCCCAAGCTGTTCAGGATGAACGCCAGCCGCGACGCATCGGTGGTCGCCACCTTGCCGGCCTTGGTCTGCCGGTACAGGCGGGCCAGTTCAACCTTCACGTCGTCGAGCGTGGACAGCGGGATGAACTTCTCCCGCTTCCGGCTGGGGGTGGGGGGTACGGGCAAGCCGGTTGCTCCATCGATCACGAATCCGCCTTCGCTGGTAGCGTCCCGGGACCCACAGGATTCGATTGGAGCGGTTTTTTTCGCCTTGCCCATACCTTCCCCTATCCCGACTCGATTAAACGCGCCAACGGACGTATGCGCGGACGGTGGGGTGGCTGCCACCGGCCATAACCGGGTGGGTGGTGCCGTCTAGCGCGGTCATCGTCCCGATCTGTACGGGCGGCACGCCATCCGTGATCAACTCTGTCCGGTCGAAGGCCAGCCCATCGGTCGGCAGCATCCCCAGCGTGGTCGCCTGAGACGCCAGCGCGGCGGCGGGATGGTAGGGCGCGGGGATCGGCACGCTGGCTGCGCTCATCAGGTGCGAGTAAGTCGCGCGGGCGTGGGTGCCGAGCAATTCGGCGAGGCGCGGCAGCACGCTGTAAATGTCATCAGGGGCGCTCTCGCTGTACGGCACGTTGGCATCGTGGGTGACCCCCTTGAGGGCGTCGCCGTTGGCGTCCATCTCCGGCTTGTTGCGCATGACGTTCTGGGCGTCACGCACGGCGGCGGCGAGGACCACGAACTTGTCGGCATCGGCAGCGGACAGGACGGTGGTGCGGATGGCCTTGCCATCACGGTACGCAATTGCGGTGGGCATAGTATCGGTCTCCTTTAGGCGGCTTCGAGTTCGCGGCGCAGGCTGTCAGCGATGATGCTGACGGCTGACGGGTCGGTGTTGAAGGTGTGGGTGTTGATGTCGAGCGAGCCGAAAGTCCAGCGATGGCCAGCGTCCAGACCTTCCAACACGCGGCGCGCGGCCTGAGCCTCGGCAATGCGGTTGCGAAGTTCGGCCACGGCATCATGCGCGGCGTCCATCGCCTGTTGGCAGCGATCAACGATGACTTCGGTCTGCGCTGCCCGGTGCTGCTCGACCAAGGCGACGTAGCGGTGATGCGCTTCCTCATGGCGGCGGGTCAGGCCATCGATCAGGGCGTCGGCTGTGCGGCGCTGTTGGATCACCTCGGACTTGCGAGACAGGGCAGCGCGGGCGATGTCGAGCGCGGCGGCGGTGTCCGCGGTGTTGTCCGCTTCCCCGAGTTCTACAGCAGCCAAGGCGGCGGCGTGGGCGATTTCCGCGCCCTCAATGGCGGCGTCGATACCATGGACTTCGGCCAGCAGGCCATCGCGGCGGGCGGTGGCCTCGTTGAGTTTCTTGGTGATGCCGGCGACTTCGGCCTTGACGGCTTCGAGTGCGGCGGTGATGGGTTTCAGGTTCATAGTGCGATGTTTCCTTTCAGTCAGTGGGCATGGTGGCCGGTGTGGCCGTGGTGGTGGCCGGTATTGGCCGGGGTGGTCTTGAATAACTCGACGCGCGGACGGATACGACCGGACGGCAGCAAGCCGACGCAGCGCCAGCCAGCGGCGCGCATCGTCGGGAAGGACCCAACGGCGGACAGGTTTTTCCGTGCCATCACTGGCATACTTACATCGTCCCCGATGGACGGGGCAGGCGAGTGGTCAAAAACAGGGTCTACCGCCCCGATGGACGGGGCGAGAGGTTCACTTACTGCCCCGATGGACGGGGCGAGACTGCCCCGATGGACGGGGTGGCAACTTTTTTTCACGGGCGACTTCCTTCCGTTGGTTTTGGGCAGGTCGCACAGCAGCCACGCGCCGGGGTGGTAGGTGCTCGGCGACGTTTCGAGTCCGACGTGATTCGAGACCGGGAGCCATGTCACGGCGTACAGGCTGGCGCCGATGAATAGCCCGCCCTGCTTCGTCTGTACGATCAGGCCGCGCTTAAGCAGGTCATCGCGGGCACGCTCGATGGTCTCTTTCGATGTCCACCCGCGCGGTGCGAGCCACTTGTGTGCGAGGTGAAGGTGTCCGTTGTTGCTGCCCGAGTGCTGGCGCAACAGTTCGAACAGCAGCGCCCTGGCTGTCGGCGTTGCGCCCTGATATGCGCGGCTATCCAGCACGCTCCACGGAATGGAGCAGTAAGGGGCCTGGCACATCTCGGGGCGTTTCGGTTTTTTCGCCACGATCAGCCCCCCCGCGACTGGAACAGATAGGCGCGAGCGTCCGGTGCCGGGCTGTGCTCAATATGCACGTCGAGACCGAGCAGGCGAGCAAGGGCCGGGCGGTGTTCCGGTTCGACCCAGTATTCGCAGACATGGGCATCGGCACCGAAGCGAGTCGGGCGCGAGACCATGCGCCGGGCGATGGTTGCGCCACGACGTTCGAGTGTGGCTACTGTGGTGCGCAGAACATGGTCGCCAAGGCGTTCGGCGTCGAACATGGTCAGGCGTTCGCCGTCATACAGATGACTGGCGATGTTGTGAATCTTCGTGGCGGGCTTGAGCGTGCTCACGCTGCCCCCCGGATTACCTCGGTCGTTGCTTCGGGTTTGGATGGGCGGCTGGCTGCGATGCGCGATTGAACCCAGTCGCTGACTTCGGATTCGACCCATCCGACACGACGCGCGGACAGCTTGATGGGCTTAGGGAACTCGTTGTTTGCAATCATCGCGTAAAGGCTGGATCGCCCGAACGATGTGCGCTCGATTACCTCGGGCAGGTCAATGATGCGGTTCGGTGTGGACATGGTTTTCCTTTCGATGGACGAAAAAAAACCCGCTCAAGGCGGGCAGATGCAGAAACGAAAAAGCCCGCACAAGGCGGGCAGGGGTTTCCGGCGGGCTTACATCACAAACAAAAACAGCCCCGACGAAGGGGCTGTGCGTACTTATTTCCAGAATAGCTGGATCATAGGTCTGGTGCGTTACTCCGTCAAGCGTTCATTGGAATCCGATGGACGTTATAGGCGTCAGCGTTTCAGCTTGTGGTGCGTGATGTCGATTTGTCCGACCTTGGGAAGCTCGACGCCATCGGGGTATCGATGGGTTATCTCGACGATCATGGCAGCGCCGCCAGACTTGAGCCCAGACAGGCGTTGAGCCCACGTATCAAGGGCGCGGCGTTTCTCGGCGAGATAGTCGTGGTGGTCGTAATGCAGGCCGGTGACGGTCTGCGGGGTGTGACCGAGCACGAAGGGCACCACGCTACCGAAGCCAAGGGCGGCCATGTGGGTTGCGGCTGTACGGCGTAGATCGTGGGGCGTGAAGGGCTCGACGATGCCGTCCTCATGGAGTCCGCCACCTGCAACTAGATCGCGCGCGATGGCCTTGCCGACAGCCTGTTCGGACAGCGGCTTGTCCTTTTCGATGCCGGGGAAGACGTAGGCGGGCGCCACAGTCGGCAACAGCTTCGCGCGTTCCAGCAGCCGGACGGCGCGGGCCGACAACGGGACTACATGCGGCTGCGGGTTCTTCTTGGTGTTCCACGTCTTGAGCCGTTCCGGCGGGATAACCCACGTCGCGGCGCGCGCGTCGATTTCGCTCCATTGCATGAGCCGGGCCTCGCCGGGCCGGACTGCGGTGGTCAACTGGAACTCGACCAGCAGCTTGACGGCATCCGACCAGCCGCACGCGGGCGAGTACATGAAGTCGAGCAGGCGCTTGATTTCGACCTCGCCCAGCACCCTGTTCTTCGGGGTGTATGTCGCCGTGGTCTTGATGCCCCGGCAGGGGTTCGCGTCGATCACCCCGCGCTCGATAGCGAAGTTGAACAGACGGCGCATGACCCGGAAGGTCTGCCACGCCTGATTGAACGCCTCTCGGCTTTCTATGCGGTCGATGACCTCGACGACGTTGGGCCGGGTGACTTCCTTAACCTTGAGTTCGCCCAGCACGGGAACCACGTCCTTTTCGAGGATTCGGCGATCCTCCGGTGCGGATCGCTTCTTTTTGTCGGCGTAGCGGGTCAGGTACAACTCGACGAAGCTGGCGACGGTGGGTGAGAGCAGATCGGCTTGCTCACGCTGGCGCTTTTCTTCGGCCCGGCGCTTCCGTTCGGCCTCACGCTTGGCGGCGGGGTCAAGCTCGGGGTCTTGCTTAATCCTGCAATCGGCGGCCCCGCCCGTCGTCTCAATGTGGGCCTTCTGGGCATCGGCCAAGCTCATCGCCGGATAGGCACCGTGGTACAGCCATCGCCGGACGCCGTTGATCGTGTACCGGGTGCAGAATGACATGCTCCCGGCCGGACTCACCTTGACGTACAGGCCGGTGTTATCGTGAAGCCACTGGGTCTTGCCGTTGGCCTTGATGCCCTTGAGCTTGGCATCGGTGAGCAGTTGCTTTGCCATGTCGTCACCTGTCGAGGTGGTATCTAGGGCCTCTAGGGTACCTTTCCAGATACCACTTTGGGAAGATACCTAAAGATCAGGCTGGACGACTGTGGACTGGAAAGCCGCGTATTTGCTTGGTTTGTGGACTTCGCTGGATTTGGCTGGAAGTGCCAAATACCGCCTTGTAAGCGGTAGGTCGTCAGTTCGAATCCGACAAGCGGCACCACATTTCCGAAGCCAGCCTTGCGCTGGCTTTTTTCTCGTCTGCGCAGCCAGATGTCGGTCAATACCCCGGGCGGTCAGCGATCGCCGGGCCAGCGCAGCCGGGCGAGTAGTCCGCTCTCGGCAAGGTTCTCCACTTCGAGGCGTGCGCCATGCAGCTCCGCAATGCGCCGCACGATGGCCAGGCCGAGACCGCTGCCTTCCGCCTTCGTGTCGCTTCCCCGATAAAAACGTTCGATGAGCTTCGGCAATTCCGCAGCGGGGACCCCCGGGCCTGCGTCCCGGACCGCCATAACCGGTTCGCCGTGTTCGAGCCGTGCCGAGACGGTAATGGGTACGCCAGCCTCGGTATAACGCAGCGCATTGTCGAGCAGATTGCGCAGCGCCACGGTCAGCAGATCGGCATCCCCCTCCACGGCGATCTCCTGCACCGCGAGTTCAAGCGAGAGATCGGCAGGACGCGGCGAGACCTCATGCACCTGCTCGAACACGCTTTCAGCCAGGCGGACCAGATCGACGCGATGCGTGCTGGGCAGGCTGGCGAGCGGGTCCAGCCGGGCCAGTCGCAGCAGCCCCTCGACCAGCCGGGTGGCGCGATCGGCGCCGGAGACAACCTGCTGCAGGGCGTGGTGTCGCTCGTCCGGGTCGTCATTGGCCAGCGCAACCTGGGCCTGGATGCGGATGGCCGCCAGGGGCGTGCGCAACTCATGCGCGGCGTCGGCCGTAAAGCGTCGTTCATTCTCGATCGTCGTATCGAGCCTCAACAGCAGCCGGTTGAGCGCCACGACCAGTGGCCGGGCTTCGCGCGGGGCCCGTGCGTCGCTCAGGGCACCCAGATTCTCCGGCGAACGCATGGACACTTCGTCGGCCAGATCGTCCAGGGGTTTGAGTCCGCGCCGAACCGAAAAATAGATCAGGCCCAGCAGTACGGGCATGAACAGCAGGAAGGGCAGCACCGTCTTGGCGGCAATTTCGAGTGCCTCATCGTCGAATTCCTGCAGGGACTGCGCCACGCGAACCCGGTATTCGCCCTTGGGCGTCATCAGGAGCAGGCTTCGCCAGTGTTCCCCGGCCAGCGTGATGTCGGCAATGCCCGGCGGATCCCTCGGCGTCAGGGCCGGCCCGGACTGCGAACGTGCGACGAGCGTTCCGCCCGGCCCGAGCACGGTGAACTCCAGCCTGAAACGGGTATAGCGATTGCGGGTAGCCTGTTCCAGGGCCATGTCTGCCGCCAGGCTCGCAAAATCGTTAGGCGCGTGCGCTACCTGGGCCAGCAGGAAAGCCGCCGCCTGTTCCATCTGCCCATCCATGAGTTCGCGAACCTCGTGGCGTGCCTGGCGATAGCTGAGCGCGGCGGCCAGGGCCCAGGTCAGCAGGGCAGCCATCGACACCAGCAGCATGAGCCGCCGTCGCAGGGAACGTTTCCTGTCGGCGGACCGCGGGGCTCGCATCATGCCGGATCGCCCATCTGGTAGCCCAGGCCGCGCACGGTCCGGATCAGGTCGGCGCCCAGCTTCTTGCGCAGGTGGTGGATATAGACCTCGATCGTATTGCTTTCCGTTTCCTCGCCCCAGGCGTACAGGCTCTCCTCGAGCTGGGCGCGGGTGCGAATATGGTTGCGGTGGGAAAGCAGATCGTGCAGCAATGCGTATTCGCGCGCAGAGAGGCTGACCGTCTCCCCGGCACGCGTCACCCGCTTGGCCGAGGGGTCGAGCACGACATCGCCATGCACGAGGGTCGGGTGCGCCACGCCGCCGGCCCGGCGCAGCAGGGCGCGCAGGCGGGCATGCAGCTCGCTGAGATCGAAAGGTTTGGTCAGGTAATCGTCGGCCCCGGCGTCGAGTCCCGCGACCTTGTCGCTGCTGGTATCGCGCGCAGTGAGAATCAGCACCGGTGTGCGATCGCCGCGTGCCCGCAATTCCGCGAGCAGGCTCAGACCATTGCGCCTGGGAAGCCCCAGGTCGAGCACGCACAGATCGTAGGCCTGGTCGAGCAGTGCCCGTCGCGCCATCTCGCCGTCGCGGACCCAGTCGACGGCGTAGCCGTCCAGCTTGAGCGCGGCACGGATGCCGTCGCCGAGCAGGGCATCATCTTCGACCAGCAGCGCGCGCAATTAATTCGCTTCCTTGTCGAGCTTATCCAGCAATGCCTGAATTTCCTTGCGCCGCCCGCTGTCGGCCAGTTCCCGTCCGGGACGGGGGGCGGCCTTGAGTGCGGCTTCGAGATGGGTGCGGGCCTCCTTCGGACGGCCACGCTCTGCAAGATACTCGCCATAAAGGAAGTTCGGGTCAATCCCGGACGGATTGATGGCGAGCGATTTCCTGAAATACGTTTCGGCGCGGTCCTTGTCGCCGAAACCGATCGGCCAGCCGGGCACCTTGGCGTACAGGGTGGCGAGGCTGGTGTAGGCCGAGCCGTTCAAGGCCTGGTCGTCGATCCCCAGTGCTTCCTCGATCCGGTCGCGCGCCTGCTTGACGAGGGACAGCGCCCCCAGCCCGCCGCGTGCCCCGGCCTCGCTGGACAGCACGATGCCTTCCCAGATCAGCACTTCCGCGCGCCCCGGATGGCGTTCGGCGAGCTTGCGCACCTGCGCGGCGAGCGCCTGATACTGCCCCGGCTGCTGCTTTTCGGGCAGGCGATACTTGATCTCCGCCCAGCGATCCTGGATCGGCCGGATCGCTTCGTCCACGGGGGAAGCCAGCGTACTGCCGGCCATCAGGGCCAGTCCGCCCAACAGCATCATACGAATCCACGACAGGATGTTCATGTTCAAGTGCTCCTTCATTGCGAGTGATGTGCATGCTGGCGGATCACCGGCAGCTTGGCGGCGAGGCCGCGGTCGATCCAGGAGGGTGCCAGGCCGTTCAGCCAGGCAAACAGTTTTTCGGGGAAGCCGATATGACGTTCGCCCGCGCCGTCTTCGAGTGCCGATACCACGGCCCGCGCGACATCGGCGGGTGTGTCCTGGCGGTTGCCGAGCGCGCGGTTCAGCGCATTCACCGCGGGCGAATTCAGGGGCGTGTCGATCGCGCGCGGCGCCAGATGGATCACCCTGACGCCGGTGTCGGCGAGCTCGCGCCGCAGCGCCTGCGACAGGCCGCGCAGCCCAGCCTTGGCGGCGGAGTAGGCGGCAAATCCGGGAAACGGCAGGCTGCCGAAGGTCGAGCCGATGTTGACGATGGCCGCCTGCGGTCGCGACTTCAGCGTGGGCAGCAGCGCGTGGGTGAGCTCCATCGGCATGAGCAGATTGGTCGACACCACCTGCGCGATATCGGGCCAGGCCTGCTCCGGATACAGGCCGAAGCTGCCGATGCCGGCATTGTTGACGAGAACGTTGACGCCGAACTCGCGGGCGGCGCCGACCACCGCCGCCATGCCCTCGGGTTGCGTGAGATCGGCGCGCACGCTGCTGTGGCCGTGGCCCAGCCGCGCGGTCAGCTCGGCAAGCTTGCCGGCATCGCGGCCGGCGAGCAGCACGCGTGCGCCCGTTGCGGCCAGCTGGATCGCCAGTGCCTGCCCCAGGCCGCCAGTGGCGCCGGTGAGCAGGATGCGAGTTTCGTTCAATTGCATGAAGCGTCTCCCTGAACGGGCAGTGCCCGGAAAATGTCGCCGTAAAGCTTGAAGAACACGCGCGCGCAGCGGATGACTTCCTGCTGGTCATCCGGCGTCATCTGTTCGAGCAGGTCGGCCAGGTGGCGGGTGTGCGCCTGGTCGAGCGTGCCGTGCGAGCGCAGGTAGGAGAAGGCCGCATCCGGCAGCCCGAGTGCCTGCTGGATGCGGTCGGCGGCGAGCAGGGCGAGTGCGACACTGGTGCCTTCGAGCACGAACACCATGCCGAAATACCCGGCAGGATTGCCGCGGTTCACGACGTCGTAGGCGTAGGCCACCATCAGCTCGGCCGGCAGGTCCGGCCGGCTGTGCCGGATTGCGTCGGCATCGCCGCCGGCGGCGGCGATGTCGTCGAGGATCCATTCCTCGTGGCCCATTTCCTCGTCGATGTATTCCGCCACCGCGTGCCGCATCCACGCCAGCCGTTCCGGCAGGCGCCCGCCCAGCAGCATCATCAGCGGCGCGGTGTGCCGCACGTGGTGGTAGGCCTGGGCCAGAAAGGCGAGATAGCTTTCCCGGCCGACTTCGCCCGCCAGGCAGCGTGCGATCGCCGGCGCCGCCATCAGGCTTTGCCGCTCCGTGGTCGTTGCCTCGATCAGATCCTCATAAAACGACATGGGTCGACTCCTTTTCACTGTAAAGCGCCGCGAGCGCGGCCGCGTGTTCCTGGTGGATGCGGGTGCGCACCGGGCGCCCGTTGCCCGTCGCCAGGCCGTTGTCCGGGGTAAACGGCGGCACCGGCAGCCAGCCGCCGAGGCGGGCGTAATCCGGCAGGCCCGAGTTGACGCGGGCCACGGCGTCCGCCACGGCACCGGGGTCGGCGCCCGCGGCGGGGGCCAGCAGGGCGGCCAGCCAGGCTTCGCCGTCGCCGACCACAACCGCCTGGGCGATGGCCGGCTCGGCCAGCAGGGCCGCCTCGATCCACTCCGGCGCCACGTTGCGGCCGAAACTGTTGATCAGCAGGTTTTTCCTGCGTCCGTGCAATTGCAGATGCCCCGTCGGCGTCCAGTGCCCGAGGTCGCCGGTGGGAAAATCCGCGTCGGGCGAATGCGGCGCCTCGCCCAGGTAGCCCAGGAAGGCATGCGCAGCGATGCGGATTTCGCCGCTGTCGTCGATGCGGACCTCGACGTGGTCGAGCGGACGGCCGACCCCGTCGCACTCGTCGTCCGGCCGGTTCAGGCAGACGACGGAGCCGCATTCGGTCAGCCCGTAACCCTGATAGACCGGCAGCCCAAGCGCTTTCGCTGCGTGCAGAAGCTCGCGGCTGACGCAGGCGCCGCCGACCGCGACATAACGCAGGCTCGCCGGCGCGTTCTCGCCGCGGCGGCCGAGATGGAAGGTCCAGGCCTTCAGCAGCTCGGGAACCAGAATCGCGCTGTTGGCCTGGCTGTCCTGCACGCGCTGCTGGAGCCGGGCCGGATCGAATCCCGCCATGCCCTGCCACCCCAGCGATGCCAGGCCGGGCAGGTGCAGGGTGGCGCCCTGCAGCAGCGGCGCGTAGATCCCGGCCACGTTTTCCAGCAGCAAGGCCAGCGGCAGCACCGCGAGATGCCGCTCGACCGGCACCCCGGAAAGTCGCGCCGTGATCGCCTGCGCGGTCTGCAGCAGGCCGCGGGCACTCAGGCACACGCCCTTGGGCTGTCCCGTACTGCCCGAGGTGAAGGAAATCTTCGCCGTCCCGGCCGGCAGCGCGACCCGGGCACAGGGACGGCGCATCACCGCCAGCCCGCACCACGTGTCCGCCTGCGCGAAGCCCAGGCCCAGCGAGGCGATGCGTTCCGGCTGGTCGGTCAGCAGGACCGCCGCCCCGGTGCGGTCGAGCGCATGCGCCATCTGTGCGGGAGAAAAGAAACCGGGCACGGGCAGGTGGGCGATCCCGGCGTCGAGCACGGCGAGGTCTGCCATCGCCCAGGCCGGGCCGTTGTCGGCGAGCACCGCGACGACGGCAGGGCGGCCGCCCCGGTCCAGCATCTTGTGCAGCGCCTGGATCGCCTCGCGCATGGCCGGCACCGTCCAGGCCGATTCCGCGCCCCGCAGGACGACGGCCTCGGGATCGCGGGCTTCCAGGCTGTCCAGCACCGGCGAGCGGCTCACAGCCGCCTCCCGAAGCGTTCGAGGCCCAGGCAGATGCGGCCCGCAACGACAACCGGCTCGCGGTCGTAGTAGCTTCCCCAGTGGCGGGCCTCGTCGCCCAGCCGGGCCGGATCCGCCTTCGCGAGCGCAAGCAGCGGCAGGCCCAGCCGCTGGAAGATGCCGATCAGTTCCCGGGTGGCGGTGAACACCACCCACTCGTAGCCCAGGCGGTCCAGGTGCTCGGCCAGGGCCAGAATCACATGCACGCTCGCGCCCGACTTTCCGGCGGCCAGGTTGCCCACCTCGACGATGCTTTCGCGGCGGACGGGCTGGCCATTCAGGCTGCCCATCGCATGCTCGATCGGATCGTCCAGGTAATGCTCGAGGAAGAGCGGCCCGGCCCGGGCTGGACGCCAGCCGGCGGCGGCAATGATCTGCTGCAGGCGGTCCTGCAGCAGGATCAGGTTCGGCGCCAGACTGGACACCCGGGCCGCATAGCGGCGGGCAAACACGCCGGCGATGAACTGCTCGACCCTGGGGCGGTCGGCCGACCGCGCATCGAGATGGGAAACGAAGACCGAGGGCGCTTCGCTTCCGTTGAGCCGTTTCAGGACCGCGTGCATGACACCTCTCGTGCAGAGAACATGTCGTGCAGCTTAGGGAGGCTTCCTTAAACCGGCCTTAACCGCCTTTCAACAGCGGGCGGGCGCTATTCGATGCCCAGGCGCTCCAGCCGGTAGCGCAGGCTGCGGAAGGTCACGCCGAGCACGCGCGCCGCGGCGGTCTTGTTGTGGCGCGTCTGTTCCAGCGCTTCGAGGATGGCGGCACGCTCCATCTGGTCGAGGTAGTCCTGCAGTGGATACTTGCTGCCGGCAGTGCCGTTCGCCGCCGGCAGGGCGGGCGCCAGATTCAGTTCGGCGATGCCGATGCGCTGGTTCTCGCACAGCGCCAGCGCGCGCTCGAGAATGTTTTCCAGTTCGCGCACGTTGCCGGGAAAGGCATAGGCGCGCAACGCCTGCTCCGCATCGCGGTCTAGCGTCGCCTCGCTGCCGCCCAGCTTGTCGAGCAGGGCGCGCGCCAGCAGGGGGATGTCGCCGCTGCGCTCGCGCAGGCTCGGCATGGTCAGGTCGATCACGTTGAGCCGGTAGTACAGGTCCTGGCGGAAGCGCCCGGCGTCCACCAGCGCAGCGAGGTTCTGGTGGGTGGCGCTGACGATGCGCACGTCCACGGCATCCTCCGAGGTGGCGCCCACCTTGCGCACCTTTTTCTCCTGCAGCACGCGCAGAAGCTTCACCTGCATCGACAGCGGCAGGTCCGCCACCTCGTCGAGAAACAGGGTCCCGCCGTCGGCGGCCTGGAAGAAGCCGTTGCGGTCCGCGTCGGCCCCGGTGAAGGCGCCCTTGCGGTAGCCGAAGAACTCGCTCTCCATCAGCGTCTCGGGGATCGCGCCGCAGTTCACCGCGACGAACGGTCCGTCGGCGCGGTTGCCCAGGCGGTGGATCAGGCGCGCAGCGAGTTCCTTGCCGCTGCCCGATTCGCCGGAAATGTGCACTGGCGCCTGGGTGCGTGCCAGCTTGGCGATGCGTGCGCGGATGTCCTGCATGGCGCTCGATTCGCCGATCAGGTCGCGTGCCGGATCGTCGGCTTTCGTCGCACCCGGCACGTCCAGCGCCGACTTGATCAGCGCACGCAGCTGGTCGAGCGCGACCGGCTTGGCCAGGTAATCGAAGGCGCCGGCCTTGAGGGCCGCGACGGCATTGCCCGCGTTGCCGTAGGCGGTGATGACCGCGACGGGCACGGGCACGGGCAGGGCGCTGGCTGCGGCGATTACCTCCAGCCCTTCGCCGTCGCCCAGGCGCATGTCGGTGAGGCACAGATCGTAATGCCCGCCGGCGAGTTTGCTGCGGGCTTCCGTCACGCTGGCGGCCCGATCGGTTTCCAGGCCCATTTTCACCAGTGTCAGTTCCATCAGGTCGAGCAGGTCGGGCTCGTCGTCCACCAGCAGGATGCGCGGCACGCTGGCCATCTCAGGCGTCCCCCGCAAGGCTCAGGCGAAAGCGCGCGCCGCCCGCGCCCGGAACGAATCGCAGCGACGCATGATTGGCCTCGGCCAGTTCGCGCGCAAGGAAGAGCCCCAGCCCGGTTCCCTGCGCGTCGGTGGTGAAGAAGGGTTCGAACAGCTTGCCCCGGTGTTCGGGCGCCACGCCCGGACCGTCGTCCGCGATGTCGAGCGCGATCCGGCCGCCGTCGCCTGCGGCTTCGATGCGCAGGCAGCCCGCCTGCCGGCTGGCATGACGCCAGGCATTGCGCAGCAGATTCCACACGATCTGGCGCAGATGATCGGGGTCGAACTGGAAATGCAGGGTTTCGGGCATGTCCACAATGACGGCTTCGGCCGGAATTTCTTCAGTCTGCCGCAGCTCCTCGACCAGGGCGGCCAGGGTGGGCGCGTCGAAGTCTGCCGGGTTGAGGCGGTCGCGGCGGTTGAGCGTCAGCACCTCTTCCACCAGGCGGTCGAGCCGGCGGGCATTGTTTTCGATGATCGCGGTGAGTTTCGCCTGTGCGGGGTCGCGGGTGTCCTCGCGCAGCAGCTGGGCCGCGTGGCTGATCGCCGACAGCGGATTGCGGATCTCGTGCGCGATGTTGGCGGTCAGCCGGCCCAGGGCGGCCAGCTTCAGGCGCTGCGCCGCCTGCTCGGCCTGGCTCTGGTCCTCCAGCATCAGCACCTGACTGTCGTCGGACGCGGCCAGCGGAATGCAGCGCACGCGCAAAAGCGCGTTGCGGATGTTCAGGACGTGCGCGGCGCCGGGCGTGCAGTGATCGGGCAGCGCCGCCGCCAGTTCCGGCGCGCAGTCCGCCAGCCGCGTGCGTCCCGGCTTCACCTCGCCGGCAATGCCCAGCAGCGTGCGGGCGCGCGGACTCAGGTGGCGTACCACGCCATCGCCCGTGAGCGCCAGCAGGCCTTCTGGCGAATTCTCGATCGCCAATGCGTTGATGCGGTTCAGCAGGGCCAGCTCCTCGGCCTGGCGCTGGGCCAGGCGTTCCGAGCGCAGCGCCCGCTGGGTCAGCGTATGCGCCAGCCAGCCGATCGCGAAATAGCCTGCGCACAGCAGCCCCACCTGGAAAAAACTGTCCACCCCCCGGCCGCCGCCGAGAATGCTGAATCCGTGCTGCAGCAGCAGCGCGATCGACGCAATCGCCGCATACAGCAGCGTCAGCCGTCCGCTGCCCACCAGTCCGCCCGAGGCGATCGAAATCACCAGCAGCAGGCCCAGTCCGCCGGCCAGCCGTTCGCTGGTCGTCATCAGCAGGAGCGTGAACAGGATGTCCGCGACGATGTGGGTGCTGAGCTGCACCTGGAATCCCGGCCGCCGCGCACGGATGCCCAGCACGAACAGCGCCGCGCAGATCAGGTAGACGTAGGCGTAGCCGAGATAGCGGTCGCCGGCCCCGGGCGCGAACAGTTCCGAGTTGCCGAACAGCACCCCGGTGAACACCAGCGCCACCGCCAGCGTCAGGCGATAGAGATTGAAATAGTCGAGGCTGCGCCAGTGCGACGCGAAATAGCCTTGGGGATCGGGACGGGGCAGGGCGGCCGCCGGCGCGCTCATTTCCTGCCGAGTTGCTTGTGCTCGGGCGTGCAGAAGAAATCGCCGCCGGAATAGATGGCCTCGCTGCGCGGCAGATTCACCCCGCAGTGCGCGCATTTCACCATGTCTTCCACCTCGGTATCGCGCGCGGGGGCGGCAGGCTTGTTGAGCGAACGCTGGTAGGCCCGGAAGACCGCCAGCGCCACGAACACGATTGCAATCAGCAGCAGGATCTTGAGCACGCCATTCCCCACATGAAAACGCGCCCAGCATAGCACGCGCATCGGCTGCGGCAGTCCGTCGCAGGCCGTTATGCGTATTTGTCGGATTTCTTTACAGGGGATTTTCCGGGTACTGGACGCGGCCCATACCGCGTGTCAAACTCCCGCAAAAAATGACTGCGGAACAAGGGGATATCCCCGCATGGCCAGCCTGGCGTGCATATTGCTTCGAATTTCCAGGGAGCAGACCGAAGGCCCTGTCCCCCAAGGGCTTTCAGAATACGAAACGCAGACACACAGGATTTGAGAGACGACACAATGATTGCAATGAAGCCCCTCCGCAGCGCGGCCCTCATCGGTGCCCTGTGCCTGGCCGCCGCGCAGGCCCAGGCGGTTCCCGTCACCCTGGCCGGTACCACCGTCAGCTTCACCTTCGACGACGCGCTGGCCGGACTCTTCGGCACCCCCAGCGTCAGCGGGGATGCGCTGTTCTTCACGCCCACGAACTTCAAGGCCATCTCCAGCAGCGGCGCAGGCTTCGTGAGCGCCAGCCAGACCTTCAACGTCGCCGTCACCGCCAACGCCGGCTATCAGATCGCCGGTGCCAGCCTCACCGAAAACGGCGACTACTACAACATCAATACCAACTTTGCCGGTTTCGAGGGCGTGGCCGTCGGCGGGCAACTGCGGCTCGTCGATCTCGATGCGCCGTTCACCCCGGCCGTCGTCGGTGCGATCAGCGCCACCGCACCCCTCACGGCCACCACCACCTTCCCCTCGGGATTCGCCACCAGCAACTGGACCGCAACCGCCGCTGCCGCCGTACCGCTGGGCTGGGGCGGTGCCGACGGCATCGCCACGGCCGTCAACGTCACCATCGAAAACATCCTCATCGCCAGCAGCCTCAACGCGGCGAGTGCAGCCTTCATCGAAAAGAAATTCGCCGGCCTGGAAATCGTCACCACCCCCGTGCCCGAGCCCGAAACCTACGCGTTCTTCCTCGCCGGACTGGGGCTGGTCGCCGCCCTCGTGCGCCGGCGCGCGAACCGGCGCTGAACACGCGATGCCGCCACGACGGCTTCCTGCGGGAAGCCGTTTTGTTTCCATGCAATGACCATGTCGCCGGGCCGGGCGCTGGGAGGCGCCCGGCCATGGGAACAGGTTCCGGGTGCGGCGTGCATGGGTCTGTCGACCGGCTGGCAACCTCTTCGCAACATGCGCCTGAAATAATCCAACAATGACCAACCATAACCAGTGGCTATTCCGGCAGCAGCTCTCGGTCGTCTCGCTGACCAAGATCCTGCTCGACCCCTTCGTGGCCGTGCTGGTGCTGATCGGTTGCGCGATTTACTTCGGCGAGCCCTTCAAGGGGCCGTACCCCATCCTCGCCCTCATCGTCTTCACCCTCACCTTCCCCGGCAAGTGGCCCGAAGTCACCCTGCGCGCCTTCTGGAACGAAGTCGTCATGCCGTGGTTCTTCCTTTCCGGCCTGATCCTCCTGTTCGGCTTTTCCACCGGCTACCTCGACTGGTTTCCGCCCAATCTCGTCATGGCGTGGATGCTCATCACCCCCGTGGCCATGTACGTCGCCCACCGCATCGTGCGCAAGCTCCTGCCGCGCCTGCTGCTGCTGGAAGGCGGCAGGCGGCGCGCCATCGTCGTCGGGGCAGGGCACCTGGGCACCGAACTGCGCAGCCGCTTCGCCAACGACCGCGCCCTGGGCGTCGACGTCGCCGGCTTCTTCGACGACCGCGCGCTCGCCCGCACCGAGCTCGTCGATCCGAAACGGCTGCTGGGCAAGCTCGCCGACATCCCCGACTACGTCAACCGCAACGGCATCGACCTCGTCTACATCACCCTGCCCATGGCCTCGCAGCCGCGCACCCTGAGCCTGCTGGACGCCCTGCGCGACACCACCGCCTCGGTCTACTTCGTCCCTGACATCTTCGTCTCCGACCTCATCCAGGCCCGCGTCGACCACATCCATGGCATGCCCGTCGTGGCGCTCACCGAATCGCCCACCCTGGGCGTCTCCGGCATCGGCAAGCGCATCAGCGACGTCGTCATCGCCAGCCTCATCCTGCTCATGATCTGGCCCCTCCTGCTCATCCTCGCCATCGGCGTGAAACTCTCCTCGCCCGGCCCCGTCATCTTCAAGCAGCGCCGCTACGGGCTCGACGGCCAGGAAATCCTCATCTACAAATTCCGCTCCATGACCGTGTGCGAAGACGGCGAGCAGGTGAAACAGGCCGGCCGCTGCGATGTCCGCGTCACCCCCTTCGGCGCCTTCATCCGCAAGACCTCGCTCGACGAACTGCCCCAGTTCATCAACGTCCTGCAGGGCCGCATGAGCGTCGTCGGCCCGCGTCCCCACGCCGTCGCCCACAACGAGCAGTACCGCAAGCTCATCAAGGGCTACATGCTGCGCCACAAGGTCAAGCCCGGCATCACCGGGTGGGCCCAGGTCAACGGCCTCAGGGGCGAAACCGAAACCCTCGACAAGATGCGCGCCCGCATCCAGTACGACATCGACTACATGCGCAACTGGTCGCTCATGTTCGACCTCATGATCATCGCCAAGACCCTTGCCGTCGTCTGGCGCGACCAGAACGCGTATTGAGGGGCTGCATACCGCAGATCAGCATTGACAATCGTCCCATGAGCGCCTTAAATGGCACTTTTGATAGTTATCAAAAGGTGCTCTTGATCGGTCTTGAGCGCATCCTTTCGGGAGTACATCATGGCCAACATCGTTCTTGCCGAAGTTACCGCCAGCGTATCCGAGCTCAAGCGCAACCCCATGGGTACCGTCGCTGCCGGCGACGGGTTTCCGGTCGTCATCCTCAATCGCAACGAACCAGCCTTTTACTGCGTGCCGGTCAAGGCCTACGAAGCGCTCATGGAAAGACTGGAAGACGCAGAACTCAATGCCCTGGCCGATGCTCGGAATGCCGACGGCAAACGTCCGGTGAAAGTCCAGCTGGATGAGCTATGAATTGCTGTTTCATCCGGATGCCCTGACAGAGTGGGGCAAGCTGGATAAATCCGTACGTGAGCAATTCAAGAAAAAACTCGCCGAACGTCTGCAGAATCCACACGTCCCGTCAGCCCGGCTCGCAGGACGCAGCAATCGCTACAAAATCAAGCTTCGAAGCAGCGGCTACCGTCTGGTTTACGACGTGGTCGATAGTCGCCTGATCGTTACCGTGGTGGCGGTAGGCAAGCGCGAGCGCAGTGCGGTCTACAAAGTGGCGGCAACCAGATAAGCGGCCGGATTCAATTTGCCGTATCCGGCAGAAACGGATTCACAACCCGCACCCCCTCGAATACCTGTCCGGCCTGCAAATCCTCCGAATACAGCACCGAGGCACCCAGTTGCAATGCGGCTGCCACAATCGCAGCATCCCAATACGACAGCTGATAGCGTGCTTTCAGTCGCAGGGCTTCCAGCACAAGCGCCGCATTGCCATCGGCCACCGGGCGCAACAGCAACTGCACGATGGTGGCTTCCGCATCCTCGTGCTGCATCGCCGGTTGCGGCGGGCGGGTTGCATTCGCGTAAAACTCCTGCAGCACCTGAATCGACACCCCCCAATCCGGCTGCCTCAGAATTGCGCGCGCCTGCTGTCGCTTGGCGGCTTCGTCCGGCGCGGTGGACATTGCATACAACAAGACATTGGTATCAACGAACGCGTCCGCGCGCATGGGCTTCCTCCCGGCTCATGCGGCTGGAAGCCCGGTACGGCCCGGCCCGATCCAGTGCGTCGAACAATGCGTCCGCCGGATCGGCCTTCGGTGCGCCGCGGCGGGACAAAGCGTTCAGGTAATCGCGCACCAGCGCGCTCACGGTCGTGCCCTGCTCGGCAGCCCGAATGCGCGCCTGACGCCAGGTTTCATCGTCCACGGAAAGGGTGATGTTTTTCATGGCGTGCCTCACAGTCTCACAGTTTCACATTCACGCAGAATAGAAAGGCGCTGGCGTATCGTCAAGCCCCGCGCCGTCGTCCGCAACGAGCAGGTCCGCAAGTGCATCAGGCGAAACCGAAACCCTCGACAAGATGCGCGCCCGCATCCAGTACGACATCGACACCATGCGCAACTGGTCGCTCATGTTCGACCTCATGATCATCGGCAAGACCTTGGCCGTGGTGTGGCGCGACCAGAACGCGTATTGAGCGGTCGTCGCCGAGCGGCGAGCGTGTTTTGCGGACACGAAAATCGCGCTACACTGAAATCGTGTCGCAAAGGAGGGTTTCATGAAAAACGTCACCATCACCCTGGACGAGCGGGTCGCCGAATGGTCGCGTGTGTGGGCTGCGCGCCATCAAACCAGCGTGTCACGCATGCTGGGCGAATTGCTGGCCGAGAAAATGGCCCAGGAAGAGCAGTACACCGAGGCCATGCAGGCCTGGCTTGCCGCGGTTCCCGCGCAGGGACTCGACGAGACCGGCGGCCCCTATCCCGCCCGGGAATCCCTGCATGAGCGGTAAAACCTTTGTCGACACCAACATCCTCGTCTACGCACGCGACCCGGGCCGGCCCGACAAGCAGGCGCTGGCCCACCGCTGGATGGCCCGCCTGTGGGAACAGCACACCGGCCGGCTCAGCATCCAGGTGCTGCAGGAATATTACGCAACCGTCACCGCCAAACT
This sequence comes from Pseudomonadota bacterium, assembly GCA_040754275.1. Taxonomy (GTDB): domain Bacteria; phylum Pseudomonadota; class Gammaproteobacteria; order Burkholderiales; family Thiobacillaceae; genus Thiobacillus. Next base: position 6,469 of record JBFMCW010000006.1, on the reverse strand, counting down.
CAAACCCGGGCTTCCGGTTGCGCTGGCGCGCGACGACGTACGCAACCTGGCATTGTGGAACCCCGTGGGCACCGACATCCGCTTGCTCGAAAGCGCGTGGTCGCTGGCCGACCGGTACGGGTTTTCCTGGTGGGATGCCCAGATCGTCGCCGCCGCCCGGCGTGCGGGGTGCGACATCCTGCTCACCGAGGACATGCAACACGTGCAAGACATCGAAGGCCTGGTCATCATCAACCCGTTTGCCCAGGGCGCGTCCGAACCCGTCTGACCGCCTGCGCAAACCGTCCCCGACTGGAGGCATGCCCCCGGGGGGCGACACACCATAAGGCCGCTCATGTTCGACCTCATGATCATCGGCAGGACGCTCGCCGTGGTGTGGCGCGACCAGAACGCGTATTGAGGGCACAAGCCTGGCGAGCGGCAGCCCTGCTGCCGAATCCCGTTGCTGGTGCTACGATGGCAGCACTCATCCAAGGAGCAGACATGGACGCCAACCTGCTGGAAAGAATCACCATCGAAGCCGGGAAATGCGGTGGCCGCCCCTGCGTGCGGGGCATGCGCATCCGGGTCAGCGACATTCTCGAAATGCTGGGCGATGGCGTCAGCATGGAGGAGGTGCTGACTGACTTTCCCGACCTGGAACGCGAGGACATCCTCGCCTGCCTGCAGTTCGCCGCCCGCAGAACGGACATCGTGCGCCTCGCGGCATGAAATTCTGGGTTGATGCCCAGTTGCCGCCGCAGCTTGCAGGATGGCTGTCGGCGGAATTCGGCGTCGATGCGAAATCCTTGCGCGAACTGGGCTTGAGAGATGCGCATGACCTGGAAATCTTCCAGAAAGCTGGACAGCCCGGCATAGTCCTGATCAGTAAGGACAGCGATTTTGTCGAGCTGGTATCCCGGTTCGGTGCCCCACCGCAATTGCTATGGGTGACGTGCGGAAACGTCACCAATCGACGCTTGCAGGCCGTGTTTGCCAGTGCCGGAAAGGCCGCCATAGCGCTTTTGGCAGAAGGCCAGGCGATCGTCGAGATCTGCTAGACGGTTACGTCATTAGCGAATCGAAACCCTCGACAAGATGCGTGCCCGCATCCAGTACCACACGCCACCATGCCCAAGGCCGCTCCTGTTCGACCGCATGATCATTGGCAAGACGCTCGCCGTGGTGTGGCGCGACCAGAACGCGTATTGAACGGGCGGGCAGGCAACCGTAGGGCGGCAATACCTTGCCGCCGCCAGCATGATTCAGCCGTAGGGCGGCAACACCTTGCCGCCGCCTGTTGGCTGATTGTCGGGAAAGTATTCCCGACCTACGGCGACAGCCAAACTGAACGGGCGAGGAGGCAGCCGCAGGGCGGCAACACTTTTCCGCCGCCAGCATGATTCAGTCGTAGGGCGGCAACACCTTGCCGCCGCCTGTTGGCTGATTGTCGGGAAAGTATTCCCGACCTACGGCGACTGCAACCCCTTGCCGCCGCAAATTCAGTTCAGTCGTAGGGCGGCAACCCCTTGCCGCCGCAAACTCGGTTCAGCAGCCGTAGGGCGGCAATACCTTGCCGCCGCCAGCCCGACTCGATCGCCGGGAAAGCACCCGACGTCGGTCCCGGGCCCTCTCCGCTTAACGAACGAGCGGGGATTAAACGGGCGGGCCCATTCCAGGCGCCCGCGCTGGCGCGCCATGCCGGAAAGGACATCGCATCCTCCCGCGCGCCGATTTGATGAACTATTTGTTATGCGTAAATCAACATAATTTATTAAAACGCAAAATGTCGATAAATCTTACACCCGGATTCAAGCCGGCCCTGTATGCATAAACGATTGTTTGATAATCGAAAATCTATCAAGTCCAGGCAGAAACCCTGAACAAAGTACTGGAAACCAGCCAGATTCCCTGAAAATCACATGCTCCAAACGTCGATTTTTTTTACACCAGTGGTTTGAATCTACCAGCCGCTTTCAGCCCTGCGGTTTCATTCGTCGATTAAATGCTTTGTGGGCGCGGACATACAGTTTTTCTTATGAAGGCTGGAACAGGCATTGCTTAAACAGGCTCGCCGCGAAGGGATTTGCAGGTGCCGGCCATGCCGGTACCGAGTGGCAGGAGGATGTAGCAAGGTAGTTCGATCGAAAACTTATCTACATGAGGAGATAGAGAACATGAAATTTCAGAAAACTATGTTGACCGCGCTGTTGGCTACAGGTGCTTTTGCAGCCCCGATGGCTGCCCAAGCAGTTGCCGTGTCCAGCTTGACCTTGAGCACCGTTTCTTTTTGCATGGATGCTCCCGGCTCTAGCGGCACGAGCTGTATGGCCACGGGTACGGGTGGTAACGTCGGCACTGCGACTGTTACTGGTGTTGATGGGACGTACAACCTGGTTGATGGTTACCATGGGGCCGGTACTTTTAGTGGTGGGGCTAACGCGGCGAGCATCGTTGACATGATGTTCTTCGGTGGCGCTGTCAACGTTTACACTGCTGCGAGCAACCTTGGCGCAACAACTACGCCTGCAGGCTCTATCGCTGGTGGCCCTGTTCCCACCGCCGATGTAAGTGGCGGCGCGATTACCATGAATCTGAGCAGCTGGTTTGCGAACTATAACGGTACTGATTTCAATCAAGGCTCTCCTTCGATAGTCGGCACATGGAGTTCCGTTGACAATTCGTTTTCGGCTATCTGGTCGTCCACCATTGTGGGTGGTTCTTTCAACAACTTTATCGGTACCTGGAAAGTCACCGGTACTGCAGTACCTGTACCCGAAGCTTCCACCTACGGCATGATGCTGGCTGGTCTGGGTCTGGTTGGTTTCGCAGTGCGTCGCCGCAAGCTGATGGCCTGATGTTCGCCTGAGGCCTGTGGGCCTCAACCAGTCCCGGTGATTTTTGCCGGGACACAAACAATACGGCGGGGACACACCGCCGTATTGTTTGTGAAGCAGGCCGCCGAACGTCTCTTTTATGTGACAGGTGTGAAGTGCGGGGGCGATTTGTCCCCCGGGCGGGCGGGCCGCTGGTAACATTTGACCGGTCGTTTGGGGGGCGGAGAACTCTCCTTGTAACTGTGTGAATTTCAATAAGACTCTAGGAGGAGATATGCGTCTGTCTTTCAAACACGCTGCGCTGGCTGCGGCCTGTCTGGCTGCCTTCCCTGCTCATGCAACCAATGGCTATTTTCTGCCCGGCTTTGGTATCCGTTCCCAGGGCATGGGTGGCGTCGGTATAGCTTATGGTCGTGACTCCCTGTCAACAGCTGCCAACCCGGCCAATGCCGTGAATACGGGCATGCGGGGTGATATGGGGTTTGCAGTATTTAATCCGGAGCGACACGCGTCAATTTCAAATGATCCTGGCACACCCTCATTCGGATTCTTTACAGACACGGGTTACTTTGATGGCAATGTCGAAAGTGATGCTAAGTATTTCTTAATGCCAGAGATGGGCTTCAGTATGCCGCTCACCGATAAACTGCATGTTGCACTAGCAGTAGTTGGTAATGGAGGCATGAACACCACCTACCGTGAAAATATATTCTCATTAAATGGCACCCCTCCGGTTGATAAAACGATTGGTGTGGACATGATGCAGTTGTTGGTACCAATTTCAGCGGCATACAAAGTCAATGAGAATCATGCTGTTGGCGCCTCTCTCGTTCTGGCCGAGACGCGTTTTCGCGCTTATGGATTAGGTGCATTTCAACTGTTTCCTGTCAGTAGCGACCCCGCGCATTTGACCGATCAAGGGTTTGACTACAGTTATGGGGCAGGTGTGAAATTGGGCTGGTTGGGTGAGTTCCTTGATGACAAAGTCGCCATTGGCGTAACTTATGCATCAAGAACCTGGATGAGCAAATTCGACAAGTATCGTGGTCTATTTGCGGAGCAGGGCGATTTTGATATTCCAGAAAATTATGGGATCGGTATTGCCATCAAACCTGTAAAGAATCTGGTGATCGCTGCGGATGTGCTGCGTATCAATTACAACGATATTGCTTCAGTCGGGAATCGTGGTCCGGGCGTTTTCTCAATGCCTAGTCTTGGTATCCCCGCCTTGGTTGATGACGGTACCGATCTTGGTAACGACAATGGAATGGGATTTGGTTGGAAAAATCAGACTGTATACAAGCTTGGAATCCAATACGGCGTAAACAACAGATTGCAAGTTCGTGCGGGTTATAACTACGGAAAAACTCCGATTCCCGATGATCAGGTGACTTTTAATTTGCTGGCACCCGCCACTGTTGAGAAACACTATTCAGTCGGCCTTACTTATAGGGCAAACGATAATTTGGAAGTGACGGGTAGCTACATGTATGTGGCGTCCAATAGTCAATCGGCATGTAACCAGAATATTGTCGATTGCGCTTCATTTAATATGCACCAGAACGTCTGGGGCCTCACCCTTGGCTGGGTGCTTGACCCCGGTCCCGGCGCGCTGGAAGAGTACGGCGAGGACGACTGGGCCGGCATCGACTTCACCGGCCTGTACGGCGGTCTGGGCATCGGCCAGTCCAACTACCGCGACATCGCGTCCACCGTCGATTCGGACCTGGGTTCGCTCGGCCTGACTTCGTCCACTTCGGCCAATACCCGTAGCGAAGGCTGGAAGGTCTACGCCGGCTATCAGTTCAACAAGTACTTCGCCGTCGAAGGCGGATTTGTGAACCTGAACGACTTCACCGCGAGCAGCACGATCACCGCACCCGGCGCCGGCACCCTGTACACCGATGCCGAGACCAAGGGCTGGACGCTGGCCGCCGTGGGCAGCTACCCGGTCACCGAGAAGGTTGCGCTCATGGGCAAGGTCGGCGCGGCCTATCTGCTGACCAATGCGCGGGCGGTTGCCACCGGCACCGGCGGTACTGCAGCAGGTAGCTGGGAAGACGATCGCTACGATCCTTACTACGGTCTCGGGGTCAGCTACAAGCTCTTCGACAACATGGACCTGCGTGCCGAGTGGGATCGCTTCGATACCGACGACACCGATATCGATCTGGTCACCGCCGGTTTCGCCGTCAGGTTCTGAGGCGGCTGCCAGACAAAAAGCCGGGGCTTCCCCGGCTTTTTTGTTTTTGTTCAGCCTTGCATATAGCAAACCTCACTGCTATTGTGACCATATGGTCAGAATAGCCTGGGGAAAGCCATGAAAACCGTTCCTGTAGTAGAGATGAAGTCGCATCTTTCGGCCTTGTTGGCCGAGGTGGCGAAAGGGGAAGAGATCGCGATCAGCCGTCACGGCCGGATCATTGCCCGTCTGGTGCCGGATCGTCCGAAAATGGCGGCCGAGGTGTTCCGGCCGTTTTGGGACGGGCGGGAAATCGATATCGAAGCGCCTGCGGATGTGCCGGCCGAGCCGGTCGGTTCGCTGGATTGAACCTGGAAACCGCAGTTGACCGCTTTCCACCTTGAGGAATGCCGCATGAACACTGCGTTTCTTGCCTTCGATCAGGCTCACCATTTGGGTGAGAGCGCTACGCACCCGCTGGCACGCTTGGCCGTGCGCCTGCCTTTGTACCCGCAAGGGGCAGGCCGGATTCGTAATACCGCTAAAGCGGCAACGACTCCGCTCTCGCGCCTCGTTGCAGGCCCCGGCCTGCCGCCTCGTTGCTTCGCGGCAGACACCCGCCCAAACGCACCATCGGGCGCGCCCAAATACGGTTTCTAGGTTGAACATGCGTTATCTGCTGGACACCAACATCCTGATCGCCGCCATGAAGGGCAACGAGGCGGTGCGCGCCCGACTCGAGCGCACGCCCCTGTCGGATTTGATTCTTTCTCCTGTTGTGTTGGGTGAACTGGAATTCGGGGCCGGAAAAAGTGCCCATTCGGAGCGCAACCATGCGCGCCTGACCGAACTTGCAGGGCAGATTCCGCTTGCAATGCTGGATGTGGAAACCAGCCGCTGCTACGGACGCATCCGGGCCGCGCTCGAAAGTCGGGGCACGCCCATCGGCGCGAACGATACCTGGATTGCCGCGCAGGCGTTGACGTTGAAGGCGGTGATGGTGACGGACAACGTGGGCGAGTTTTCGCGTGTGCCAGGGCTGGAGATGGAAAACTGGCTGGAGCGTGGGTAATCCATTCAAAAATGAGGTGTCGGGGTGGTTTGGCCCGTGCATGGGGGGGCGTGGCCGGCACGGTCTGCCGGCTACGCTGCCTTGAGCCAGCCTCCCGCGCCGAGTTCAGGGTATGCACGATCCAGCGCTTTCACACCCTGCAGCGCGCGGCGAACCCAACCCTTGCCGCGCGAGACGAGGTCGGCCCAGGCTTCGTCGATATCCCATGTGCCGTGCTCGCGGTAATACGCCAGCAGCGAGGCCGACTGGTGCAGGTCCTTGCTGGATTTGGCGGCAAAGCCGCCTTCGCGCTCGCCGTATACCAGCAGCTTGTGGAGGGCAAAATCGATATCCAGCGTTTGCGACGAATCGCATCGCAGGCTCGCGGTAGGTCGGCAATACTGTGCCGACACAACGGAT
>JBFMCW010000005.1:0-131503 GCA_040754275.1 Pseudomonadota bacterium | reverse complement strand
CGCCCGGCCCCCCCCCGCCCGCAGCCAGCCGGCGGGCCACGACTGGTCCTCTCCGGGAAGCACAACCGTACGCCCGAAAGCGAGCGTGCCCTATCCCTGCGGCTCGACGCCAGCCTGCCCGACCCGGCGGCGCCCGCTCCCGAATCGCTCACGGCCACCGAACTGTCGGACGAAAACACGGCCCTGTCCCGCAAGCTTGCCCACCTGGAAGCGCAACTGGCCGCGCTGCGGCAACGCAATGCCGAACTGGAGGCCCAGCAGCGAGCCGCGACCGCCCCCCCAGCGCAGCCGGCCCGACCACAATGGCCCCTGTATCTGCTGGCCATCGGCCTGCTCGGCAGCGGCGCCGCCCTGGTCGCCTGGATGCGCCGACGCACGCAGACGACGCCCGACACCGTTCTGCCGGACACCCTCGCCTGGGCCCCCGCTGCAAGCACCCAGGCATCGAACGACGTGTCCACCGAGCGCATGCCGGCATCCGACCTGTCCACCCAGGCAGCCCCCGTGCGCATGGCGGACGTGCCACTTCCGCCTGCCCCGCAGGACGGCACCGAGGTCAAGGAGGACATCCTGGACCAGGCCGAGGTCTTCATGGCCCACGGCCACGGCGATCTCGCCGTGCATCTGCTGCAGGAGCACCTGCGCGAAGCGCCGACCGAATCGCCCGTGCCCTGGCTCCTGCTGCTCGACCTCCTGCATCGTGCCGGCGACACCGCGGGCTATGCCGCAGCCAGCACAGAATGCCGCCGCTATTTCAACGTCAATCTGTCAGGCCACCCGATTTCCCAGGACGGCCTCGAACCCGGCCCCGGGCTCGAGGCCTATCCCCACCTCCTCGAAAAACTGGTCCACGTGTGGAACACTCCCGAGATCGGCGCCTTCTTCGAGGATCTCATCTACGACAAGCGTGGCGGCACGCGCATGGGCTTCGAGCCCGGCGCCTACCGCGACATCCTGTTGCTGCGCGACATTGCGCAGCAGACCCTGCCGCTCGCCGCCTGAGCGCTTTCACCAAAGCGTCACGACCGGTTCATCAATCTGTCGCACGTCTCGCGCATGCTGCGCGGCATGGATGCAGCCGATTTCACCTGCCAGACCTTGCCGTCGATGCGCCCGCAGCTGCGCATCGCGGTGGTGACCGAAACCTATCCGCCCGAAGTCAACGGCGTGGCGATGACGCTCGGGCGTCTCGTCAACGGCTTGCAGGTGCGCAACCACCAGATCCAGCTGATCCGCCCGCGCCAGCATGCCGACGACGTGCCGCAGCCAACCGCGACATTCACCGAACATCTGCAGCGCGGCATCCCGTTGCCGCGCTACGAAGGCCTGAAGATGGGCCTTCCGGCCAAGGCTGCGCTGACGAAACTGTGGACCAAGCACCGCCCTGACGTGGTGCAGATCGCCACCGAGGGCCCGCTCGGCTGGTCGGCGCTGGCCGCCGCGAACAAGCTGCGGCTGCCGGTCGCGAGCGACTTCCACACCAATTTCCACAGCTACAGCAGTCACTATGGCTTCGGCCTGCTGCGCCGCGCCATCGTCGCCTATCTGCGCAAGTTCCATAACAAGGCGGCAGTGACGCTGGTGCCGACCGAGGGCATCCGCCGCGAACTGCTGTCCTACGGTTACGAGAACATCGAGATCATCGGCCGCGGCGTGGACACCAAGCTGTTTCATCCCGGCCGCCGCGACGCCGCGCTGCGCGCGCAGTGGGGCGTCGGCGAGGACGAACCGGTTGCACTGTACGTCGGGCGTCTCGCCGCCGAAAAGAACCTCGCCCTGGTGTTCGCCGCCTACGATGCCATGCGCGAGGCAAACCCCGCCGTCCGCCTGGTGCTGGTGGGCGACGGCCCCGAGCGCGCAACGTGGCAGGCGAAACGCCCTGACGCACTCTTCTGTGGCACGAAGATCGGGGAAGAGCTTGCCGCGCACTACGCCTCAGGCGACGTGTTCCTCTTCCCCAGCCTGACCGAAACCTGGGGCAACGTCACCATCGAGGCCATGGCGTCGGGGCTGGCCGTGATCGCCTACGATTGCGCGGCGGCCGAAGAAGTGATCCGCCACGGCGAAAACGGCCTCAAGGCCGTGCCGGAAAACGAAGCGGCCTTTGTCGCGCTGGCGGCCGAGCTCGCCGCGGATCGCGTGCGCCAGCGCAAGCTCGGTCGTGCCGCCAGCGCACGTGCCGCACAGCTCTCCTGGGATGCCATCGTCGACAGCTTCGAACGCGTGCTGCTGCGCCTGGCCCAAGCTCAGCAGGCCACCGATCCCGCGCTCGACTGGTCTTCCGCCCGCGCAACCTGAAACGCCACGCCATGCGTGCCACCCGCCTCGGTCTGGTTGCCTGCAACGGTCTCGATCGACTCGCCGCGCGCGAGCATGCCTGGCTGGAGCGCCTGAACGGCGTGCGGCTGCCCGCATGGATGGTCGCGCTGTTCCGCGCATCGAGCCGGCTTGGCGACGGCGTATTCTGGTACGTGCTGATGGGCACCCTGCTCGTGGCAGACGGCCTCGACGCGCTGCAGGCCGTGCTGCACATGATCGCGGCGGGACTCGCCGGCACGCTGGTCTACAAGTGGCTCAAGGGCGCGACCGAGCGGCCGCGTCCCTACCAGGTGTGCCCCTCGATCTGCTGCCTGACCGCGCCGCTCGACCGCTTCAGCTTTCCCTCGGGCCACACCCTGCATGCAGTGGTGTTCAGCATCGTCGCCACTGCATACTATCCGGCACTCGGCTGGCTGGTGTGGCCCTTCACCGCACTGGTCGGACTCTCCCGCCTGGTGCTGGGCCTGCATTACATGAGCGATGTCGCGGTCGGGGCACTGCTGGGTACGGGTATTGCCGTGCTGTCGCTTTCTCTGATCTAGCAGCCTGTCGGACTTGAGTGATCGTAGCGAGCCGGGTGGGAGAGCGAGGACAGTTTTGCCCGATTTCGAGGCGCATAGTGGACCTATGTAACGAGAAATCGGGCAAGAATGGACCGCTCTTCCCGCTGGCGCAGTAGATCAGTCTCAAGTCCGACAGGCTGCTAGGGCCTGCTTCGCGGGCTGCATTCCGAATCGGCCTCGCCGCAGGCGCGAAAATGGCGTTAGCAGGCCCCAGCCCTGGTCAGGCCGCGCGTATGTACGCAGCCGCCTCCACCTCGAACAGGTCGCCCGGCAGCGGCATGCGGCATGCCACCAGTTCCGGCGCATGCGCCGCAATGCGCGCACGCGCGACATCCACCGGGGGACAATCCGCCATCCAGGCGGGGGCCTCGCCCGCAAGCACACGGTTCATCTGCGGCAGACGCGCCGTGGTTTCCTGAATGTAGTAATCGAAACGTGCCGTCAGCGCGCGGTCCAGCGTGCGCCCCGCAACATGGAGCAGATTCGGCAGGCAACTCTGCCGCAGCAGCCGTTCGGCGCCCGCGAGCTGGCGGATTGCACGCCGCGCGGCGCCCGGCGTGCAGTCGAAGTTGTCCGCCACGTATTCAACCAGCCAGGCATCGGCTTTCAGCAGGATAGCAGGGGGACGGAACAGGTGGCGCGCAATGTGGCGGTCCATCGCCCACTCCGACGCCGCGTGCGTGAGCATCGGCACATTCCACCACAGGTGCTCGTGCGCCGGCACAAAATGGTTGTGCGCAATGATGTCCACCCACAGATGGCTCATCGCGCCGACTGCGCAGGCACGCGATTCGTCGTCGTTCGCCTTGTCAAGGAGGGTATGCGCCGTCTCCCAGCGATGGCTGGCATCGAAGGCCCGCGTACCTGCGGTCTTGCCGACCAACGCCAGATCGGGCAGGCAGGCGCCCGCAACCAGCCGTTGCGGAAACCGCCGCACCGCACGCCGCAGCGCCGGGTCGAGCAGCGGGACTGCCCAGACCAGGAGCTGCGCGAAATAGACGTGGGTGTACAGCCCCCATGCCAGCACGTCGCTGGCGAACAGGGCAGCGGGGATCGACCACAGAAGCGCAGTACGTCGCGTGTTCATGCGCGCAGCATGGAAGCGCTGCATGACCGTGCGCTGTCAAATGCATGAATCTTCGGTGAAACCGCGGTTTTCCGGCCTGCGTATAATCGCCGCTGTCGTTTTCAGCCCACATGCCCCATGCGCACGCTTATCTGCGGTTCCCTCGCTTTCGATTCGATCATGGTGTTCCAGGATCACTTCAAGCACCACATCCTGCCGGACAAGATCCACATGCTGAACGTGTCCTTCCTGGTACCGGAACTGCGGCGCGAATACGGCGGCTGCGCCGGCAACATCGCGTACAACCTGAAACTGCTCGGTGGCGAGCCGGTGATCATGGCGACCGTGGGCGACGATTTCGGCCCCTATGCCGGACGACTGGACGCGCTTGGCATCACGCGCGAAGCGATCCGCCATCTGCCGGGTACCTTTACCGCGCAGGCCTTCATCACGACCGATCTTGCCGACAACCAGATCACCGCCTTCCATCCCGGCGCGATGAATTTCTCGCACGAGAACGATGCGTCGCGCGCCCGCGACATCGGATTGGGCATCGTCTCGCCAGACGGTCGCGACGGCATGCTGAACCACTGCCGTCAGTTCCGCGCGGCGGGCATTCCCTTCGTGTTCGATCCGGGCCAGGGCATGCCGCTGTTCAATGGCGACGAACTGCTGGAAATGGTGGGGCTCGCCGATTACGTCACGCTCAACGACTACGAGGCCGAGCTCCTGCAGACGCGCACGGGGCTCTCGCTCGACGCCCTCGCCACCAGGGTGAAATGCCTGGTGGTGACGCGCGGCGAGGCGGGCTCGCGCCTCCATGCCGGCGGCGCGGTCATCGACATTCCCGTCGTGCCCGCCCGCGCGGTGGTCGACCCCACCGGCTGCGGCGACGCCTTTCGGGCCGGGTTCCTGTACGGCATCACGCATGGCTGGGACTGGGAAACGACTGGCCAGCTGGCCAGCGTGATGGGTTCGATCAAGATCGAATCGCGCGGCGGGCAGAATCACGCGCCGGATCGCGCCGCCATTTCCGGGCGCCTGCAGCAGGTCTTCGGCAAGAGCCTCTAGACGCGCTGCGCAAGCCGGTCGGGTTCGACGTAACGGCCCTTGAATGCAGCCAGCTGGACCAGCAGCGCGTCGGCCCGTGCATCGGGCGGAATGATGCGCGCGGTGGCCGGCGGCTGCGGGCGCACGATCTTCGCCCGGCTGGCGAGAATCCTGTCCGCTTCGAGCCCGGTCGCACGCGCCAGTGCCGCAGCCCAAGCCGTTTCATTCGCATCCATGATTTCCTCGTAGCTGACCACGCAGCCGCCGTAGAACTGCACCGTCATGAGCGCGGTGGCATTGCGGCTGAAATACTTGTCGATCAGTTCGACGTAGTCGCTGCCGTGCCGCTGGTGCGCGCTGAAAGTCTGGTCGACGTAGTGGCGATACAGGAAGACGACACTCGGTCGATAACCCAGCTTGCGTGCCAGCAAGGGTATGGCCGAGTCCCCGCACTTGGCGAAAGCCGCCCGTCGCAGGGCGCGCTGCAGATAGATCCGGGTCAGGCCGCGATGCCACTTGCGCCGCCACATGCGCCATTTCGACAGGTGGCTGTCGCGGCGCAGTTCGAGCGAGCGCTGGTAATGCGCGGTCGCCCGACCGATGGCGAACGACTCGAACGCACCCGTCCGCTCGTTCCACTGACCGCTGTAGCGCTCGCCGAAATCGGCGCCTGCCTCGGTCAGAATCGCCGCCAGGAGAGAGGAGCCGCAGCGTCCGGTACTGAGCAGAAAACAGCGTGGCTGGGGAACGGCACTCATGCGGGGGCTCTCGATGACTCGGCACGCGGCGCGTACGCAAAAAGGGCAAACAGGAATGGCAGGAACAGGGCCAGATGATACGAGCGATAACTCTGCTCGAGCAGGGCTGCCACCAGGATCGCCGCCGTCGCGGCATACAGGAGCGGCATCGTGGCCGGGTCGCGCCGCCGTAGCGCATGCACGAACTGGCCTGTGCTCAGCGCCAGGAGCAGGGCCGCACCGATGAAACCGAGCTCGTACCACATGTCGAGGAAGAGATTGTGCAGGTGCTTGACCGCACCGAGGCCTTCCATGCGCACCGGCGAAAATGCGCCGACGTTGCCCGCGCCGACCCCCAGCCATGGGTTGGGCGGCGGCGTGGCGACGGCCTGTCGCCAGATCAGCGTACGCTGACTGCTCAGCTTGTCGGCAAACGCGATCCACGCGTTGCCGTCCGTTTGGACTGCAGTCCCCGGTGCATTCGATACGATCACCTTTCCGGCCGGGTCGAACGCCAGAATCAGCGCCACGAAGCCTGCCAGCAGGGCCGTCAGCACGCCCAGCCGCAAACGCAGCGTCGGAACCCGGAACATGGCCAGTACGAACAACGCCGCCGCCAGCGCCAGCACTTCGGTCAGGCTGTTGGCATGCACCAGGAGCCAGGCCAGCACGATGCTGTACGCCCCCATGACGCCGGAACGCGTCATCCCCGTGAAGCGACGCGCCATCCAGTACAGGACAAAAGGCGATAGGTAGGCCGGCACCAGCCCGCGAATATGGAACTGGGGCTGGAAACCGGGTATGTCGTAGGTCAGGAGGGTATGCCCCAGCAACCAGCCGAAACTCGCCAGGCCGATCCAACCGATGCGTTCGAGCATCCAACCGAGCGCCGGATGGTCCCGACGGCTCAGAAGCATGGCCATGAGAAAATAGATCGATCCCATCCAGGCGTAGCGCACCCATTTTTCCATCGCATCGGCCGGGGCGATCGACAGGGCGGCGCTGACACCCCCCGAGACCAGCAGCAGGATCCAGAGCACAAGCGCGCCATACATCGGGACCGCACGCCAGGCGCGCTGTTTCACCACCAGCACCGCGAGGGCCACCCAGGCGAGCACAAACCCGGTATTCCCCAACCCGCGCCCCATCTGGAAGAAAAACGGCACCAGGGCAGGTGCGAGCATGAGCCAGGCCCCTGCAGGAATGGCCGCCTGCCGGGCGTCTGCGCGCTGGCGGAAATCAAAACCCATGCAATTTGTCCTTGTGGAGAGAAGCAGCCCGACCAGGGCTGGATAACCGGGCAGGCAGGGCGCAAATACTACACCGGCGATATGCGTGCGCGCGCGCCTGGATCGCCTAGAATGAAATGTAAGCCATTGGAGGGACTGTCATGTCATCCGCACCTCATGCCTTGTCTGTCCGCCTGCTGGGATTGTGTCTGACGGCGGGTGCCTTCGTCCTTGCCGGGTGTGCCTCGGGCACCGGCGGCAAGGACTACAGCCGCGCACAGACACGCACCGTGCAAGAAGTACAGATGGGGGTGGTCGAATCGGTGCGGGAAGTGAACATCGAGGGAACCAAGACACCGATCGGCGCCGGAGCCGGCGCCGTGGTCGGCGGCGTGGCCGGCAGCACGGTCGGCGGTGGCAAGGGCCGCGTGGTCGGCGCCACCGTCGGCGCAGTACTGGGCGGGCTGGGCGGTGCGACAGCCGAGGAAGCGATCACCCGCGAGAAAGGCGTGGAAATCACCATCCGGCTCGACTCCGGGCGCCTCATTGCAGTCACCCAGGCCGCCGACGAAAGCTTCCGCGTGGGCGACCGTGTTCGGATCCTTTCGGGAGGCGGCACGACGCGGGTATCGCACTGAGACGGGGGCGCGTCATCGTTTCGCAACTTGAGCGTCACGCCGCGTTCACACCGCCTCTCTAAGCTGGGCGCATTCCATACACGGGAGCGCCCCATGCTCGACGTCCGCAGCACCCCGCAAATCGCCCCGGCCAGCCGCTACCATGTATCGCTGGCCGTGGACGATGCCGAAATCCGCGAGGCCCAGCGCCTGCGCTACAAGGTCTTTGCCGAAGAGATGGGCGCACGCCTGTCGACCATTCTGCCCGGCCACGATATCGATCTGTACGACCCTTTCTGCGACCACCTGCTGGTACGCGAACTGGAGAGCGGCGAGGTTGTCGGCACGTATCGCATCCTGTCGCCCGAATCCGCAAAGCGCGTCGGCAGCTACTACTCCGAACAGGAGTTCGATCTCACCCGCCTGAATTTCCTGCGCCCGCGCATGGCCGAACTGGGCCGCTCCTGCGTGCACCCCGATCACCGCAGCGGTTCGGTTATCGCCCGCCTGTGGCTGGGGCTGGCCGATTACATGACGCGCCACGGCCACGAATACATCGTCGGCTGCGCCAGCATCGCCATGAGCGACGGCGGGCACGTCGCCGCCAGGGTCTACCGCCAGATCGCCGAACGCCATCTTGCACCGATCGAGTGGCGCGCCGTCCCGCGTTACCGCCTGCCGGTGGAATCGCTGGACGACGGTCAGGCTGCGTTGCTGCCGCCGCTGATCAAAGGGTATACGCGTCTGGGTGCGATGGTATGCGGCGAGCCCGCCTGGGACCCGGATTTCAATACAGCCGATCTGCTGATGCTCCTGCCCATGGCACAGCTCAACCGCGGCTATGCCCGACGTTTCCTCGGCTGATACCACGCCCGTCTGCCCGGAGCGCCATCCTGTCCAGAAGCGGGGCGCGCTTTACAATGCGGGGGTGATGATCCACCCGCAAATCGCCATTCGACGTTTCGTTCGCATCGCCCTTCTCGCCGTCCATCTTGTGTCGGGCGTGCTGCTGGCGGCCCTCGCCCTGCCGTTTCTGGGTATGCGCCAACGCGACGGCGTGATCCGCTGGTGGGCGGGGCGCCTGTTGCGCGTGCTCGGTGTGCGCATGCGCAGCACACCGCCGCCCAACCTGCCCCGAGGGGCGCTGCTGGTTTGCAATCACGTATCCTGGCTGGACATCTATCTCATACTCGTCGCGCGCCGTGTGCACTTCGTGTCGAAATCGGAGGTGCGCGCCTGGCCAGTGGTGGGCTGGCTGGCGCACAAGGTCGGCACGCTGTTCCTGGAACGCGGCCGGCGTGCCGACACCGCCCGCATCAACGCCGAGATGCGCACGCTGATGTCCACGGGCTGCTGGGTGGCCGTGTTTCCAGAAGGCACGACCAGCGACGGACGCGGGATCAAGCGCTTCCTGCCCTCGCTGCTGCAGCCGGCCGTCGAACTCGATTGCCCGGTGGTCCCGGCAGCCTTGCGCTATCGAACCCTGGATGGCGCGTACAGCGCCGCTCCGGCCTACATCGACGATATCAGCCTGTGGGAGAGCCTGAAGCGTATCGTCGACGCCCCCGGACTCGTCGCGGAACTGCATTTCGGCGCGCCCATCCGCCCCGATGGACACCGGCGCGAACTCGCGGCTGCTGCCGAAACGGCAACCGCGAGGCTTTTGGGCGCAGCACCCGCAAGGGGCACGCCGCCAGACGCTCGCCCTACGGGCGGTCTTGGCGCAGCGCCTGCGGACAGTCCAGCGCAAACGCCTGTCGATCCTCCAGCCGCACCGCAGTAAGCCGACCGCCCCACAGGCAGCCCGTATCGAGCGCGATCAGGCCGGGCCGGTTGACGAGCCCCAGCGTGGACCAGTGACCGATCACGCAGGTGACGTCGGTAGTGGCCCGTCCAGGCACCGCGAACCATGGCAGCCAGCCTGCCGGCTGCGTGCCCGGTGCGCCCTTGTGATGGAATTCCATCTCGCCTGTCGCCGAGCAGTAGCGCAGCCGCGTGAACGCGTTGACGATCACGCGCAGGCGCTCGTAACCCTGCAAATCGGGCACCCAGGCCACGGGGACATTGCCGTACATGCGTTCGAGGAACGTGCGGTAGTCGGGACCCTGCAGGGCAGCCTCGGCCTCGGCTGCACGCGCCAGTGCGTCCTTCGCCGTCCAGCCGGGCAGCACGCCGGCATGGACGAGCAGGAACCCGTCTTCCAGCCACGCCAGCCGCCGATGCCGCAGCCATTCCAGCAGCAGGTCGCGGTCGGGCGCCGCCAGAACGGCATCGAGCGTGTCACCCTTGTGCCGCCGCCCGAGGCCTTCGGCCAGCGCCAGCAAATGAAGATCGTGGTTGCCCAGCACGCAGATCGCGGCCTCACCCAGATCACGGATGAGGCGCAGCGTCCCCAGCGAATCGGGGCCGCGATTGACGAGATCCCCTACGAACCAGAGCCGGTCGGCAGCGGGATCGAAACGGATCCGCTCCAGCATGCGTTCGAGCGAGGCGCGGCATCCCTGGATGTCGCCAATGGCATAGCGGGCCATATAAAATAGCGCGGACGTTACGATGTCCCGCATCATACCGTCTCGCCATTTCCGCTTTTTCGACTTCCCTCCATGAAATCCCTGATTCGCCTGTTCTTCCGCTCCCTGCGTGCCGTTCTCGGCCCCTTCCTGCTGCTGGGCGACCGGCTGACCCGGCCCAAATCCATGGTACGCACGCCGGAAGCACAGGCCGCGGTGGACGCACGCAGCCGGACGCTTGCGCTCTATCATTTTCCGACCTGTCCGTTCTGCATCAAGGTACGTCGCACACTGCGGCGTCTGGCACTGGATATCGAACTGCGTGACGCACGCGGCGATGCCACCCATCGTGCCGCACTCATCGATGGCGGCGGCAAGGCGCAGGTACCCTGCCTGTTGATCACTGCCGCCGACGGCAAGCAGACCTGGCTGTACGAATCGGACGCCATCAACGCCTGGCTCGAACGCGAATTCGGCACGGCATGAACCTCACCGCCGCGCTCAACCCGCCGCAGCGCGAAGCGGTGAAATACCTCGACGGCCCGCTCCTGGTGCTGGCCGGTGCGGGCTCGGGCAAGACGCGCGTGATCACGCAAAAGATCGCCTATCTCATTGGCGAATGCGGTTACAGACCATCCTCGATCGCCGCCATCACCTTCACCAACAAGGCCGCGCGGGAAATGCAGGACCGTGCGGCCAAGCTCCTGCAGGGCGTCGACACCAGGGGGCTTATCGTCACCACCTTCCATTCGCTGGGTTTGCGCATGCTGCGCGAGAACGCGTTGCAGGCCGGACTGAAGCCCGGTTTTTCCATCCTCGATTCCGCGGATGCGATGCAGATCGTGTCGGAGATCCTCAAGACGACCGACATGCAGGAAATCCGCCGCGCCGTCACGCGTATCTCGCTGTGGAAGAACGAACTGGTGTCGCCTGCCGTCGCGCACGCCGCCGCCGAGGACGACAACGCGCGCGCCTATGCGAAGATCTACGACCGCTACGATGCCACGCTGCGCGCCTATCAAGCGGTCGATTTCGACGACCTCATCCGCCTGCCGGCCGAGCTGCTCGACACGCACGCCGACCTGCGCGAGACATGGCAGAACCGCCTGCGCCACATCCTCGTCGACGAATACCAGGACACCAACGCCGCACAGTACCGCCTGCTGCAGAAGCTCACCGGCGTGCGTGCCGCCTTTACCGCAGTTGGCGACGACGATCAGGCGATCTACGGCTGGCGCGGCGCATCGGCAGACAACCTGCGGCAGCTGCGCGACGATTATCCGCAACTGCATGTTGTGAAGCTGGAGCAGAACTACCGCTCGACGGTACGCATCCTCAAGGCCGCCAACAGCCTCATCGCGAACAATCCCAAGCTCTTCGAAAAACGCCTCTGGAGCGACCTCGGCGTGGGCGACCCGGTCCAGGTACTGCCTGCGCGCGACGACGAACATGAGGCCGAATCGGTCGTCATGAGGCTGCTGTCGCACAAGTTCCAGCACCGCACCGAATGGCGCGACTACGCGATCCTCTACCGCGGCAACTACCAGGCCCGGGTATTCGAGCAGGCCCTGCGCAACGAGAAGGTGCCCTACCAGCTCTCTGGCGGCCAGTCCTTCTTCGACAAGAGCGAGATCAAGGACATCATCGCCTACCTGCGGCTCATCGCCAACGACGACGACGACCCGGCCTTCATTCGCGCCGTCACCACGCCCAAGCGGGGCATAGGCGCCGCCACCCTGGAAAAGCTCGGCCAGGTCGCGGCGACGCTGCATACAAGCCTGTTCGAGGCGGTGTTCTCGGCCGCCGCCGCGGCGAAGATCGGCGAGCGGCAGCTCGCACCGCTGGTCGAGTTCTGCCAGTTCATCAACCGCTTCGAGGCTCGCATCGCACACGAGCCGGCAGGCGAACTGCTGAACGATCTGCTGCAGGCCATCGGCTACGAAGCCTGGCTGTTCGACCAGGACGACCCGCGCGCGGCGCAGTCGCGCTGGGACAACGTGCGCGAATTCGCCACCTGGATCGCGAAGAAAGGCGAGGAAGACGAGAAGGATCTGCTGCAGCTCACGCAGACCATCGCCCTGATCACGCTGCTGGAAGGTCGCGAGGACGAGGAACCCGACGCGGTGCGGCTGTCGACCCTGCACGCTGCCAAGGGTCTTGAGTTTGGCCACGTCTTCCTGGTCGGCGTGGAGGAAAACATCCTGCCTCACCGCGATGCGATGGACGAAGGCCGGCTGGAGGAGGAGCGCCGGCTGATGTACGTCGGCGTGACGCGGGCACGCAAGTCGCTAACGATGACCTACTGCGCGCGACGCAAGCGGGCGCGCGAATCGGTGTCCTGTGAACCCTCGCGCTTCATCGATGAACTGGGCGACGACATCCGGCGTCCGGATGCCGCGCCTGATGCGGAATCCAAGGCCAGCGGCAGTCACCGGCTGGCCGCACTGAAAGCGATGCTCGGCTAGCGCCGCACGCTTACAGCGTCAGGATCCACTTCGACAGGGCAGTCGCATCGGCTGCCGGGATCTTCTGGGCAGGCATCGGGATCTTGCCCCATTTGCCCTTCACGCCGTTGACGATGCCGTCGGCCAGCATCGCTTCGGCGTTGGCCTGGCCCTTGTACTTGGCGGCGATTTCCTTGAATGAGGGGCCGAGGACTTTCTTGTCGACCTGGTGGCAGGACATGCACTTGCTCTTGGCGGCCAGTTGGGGACTGGCCTGTACGGGCAGGGCGGCGAGGGCAAGGACGGTCAGGGCAATCAGCTTGTTCATGAGGCGCTCCGAGTGAAGTTGAATAAAAAACCAAAACAAGGACAACAGCATCCTTATATAAATATATATAGAGCCTGTTCGTCTGTCCATCAATAAAAAAGGATGCCGCAGCATCCTTTTTTTACAAGGCCGCAGGCGATCAGTTGACCTTGGGGTCCAGTTCGCCCTTGTCGTAGCGCTTCTGCATTTCCTCGAGGCTGTAGACCTTGCTGATCTTGCTGGCCATGCCGGCGGAGCCGAAGGCTTCGTAGCGGGCCTTGCAGATGCCGCTCATCGCCTTGGTCGATTCCTTGAGGAATTTGCGCGGGTCGAAGTTCTTCTTGTCTTCGGCCAGGTGCTTGCGGATAGCGCCGGTGGAGGCCATGCGCAGGTCGGTGTCGATGTTCACCTTGCGCACGCCGTTCCTGATGCCCTCGACGATCTCTTCGACCGGCACGCCGTAGGTCTGGCCCATGTCGCCGCCGTAGCTGTTGATGATGGCGAGCCAGTCTTCCGGCACCGACGAGGAACCATGCATGACCAGGTGCACGTTGGGGATGCGGGCGTGAATTTCCTTGACGCGGTCGATGCGCAGCACCTTGCCGGTGGGCTTCTGGGTGAACTTGTATGCGCCGTGCGAGGTGCCGATGGCGATGGCCAGGGCGTCGACGTGGGTCTTGGAGACGAAATCGGCCGCCTCGTTGGGATCGGTGAGCAACATGGAATGATCCAGGGTACCTTCGGCGCCATGACCGTCTTCCTCGCCGGCCTTGCCGGTTTCGAGCGAGCCCAGGCAGCCCAGTTCGCCTTCGACCGACACGCCGCAGGCATGCGCCAGTTCTGACACCTTGCGGGTGGTCTCGACGTTGTACTCGTAGGTCGACGGGGTCTTGCCGTCTTCCTTCAGCGAGCCATCCATCATCACCGAGCTGAAGCCGGACTGGATGGAGCGGAAGCAGATGCTGGGCGAAGCGCCGTGGTCCTGGTGCATGCAGATGGGAATCTGCGGATACATTTCGATGGCGGCCAGGATCAGGTGGCGCAGGAAGGGTTCGCCGGCGTAGGAACGCGCGCCCGCGGAACCTTGCAGGATGACCGGGCTGTCCACCGCGGCGGCGGCTTCCATGATGGCCTTGACCTGCTCCATGTTGTTGACGTTGAAGGCGGGCAGGCCATAGCCGTTTTCGGCGGCATGGTCGAGCAGTTGACGAAGGGAAATCAGGGCCATTTGAGAGTCTCCTAGAGGTTGATGAATAGGCTGAAAATCAGGATTTTTTCGAGCTGCCCACGCGAACGATTTTCATGGTATTGGTGCCCCCGGACTGGCCGATGGGTTCGCCGATGGTGAGCAGGATCAGGTCGCCTTCGCGTACGGCGCCGCGCCGGCGCAACTCTTCTTCCGCCTCAGCCAGCAAGACATCGCGCTCCTTGGTCGACGTTTTGAGGTTGATGGGGTAGACACCGCGGAACAGAGTGACTTTTCTACGGGTTTCGACCTGGGGTGTCAAGGCGTAGATCGGCACGCGTGTGGACAGCCGGCTCATCCACAGGCAGGTATTCCCCGATTCCGTGAGCGCCGCGATGGCCTTGATATTGAGATGCACCGAAGTGAATACCGCCGACATCGCGATCGCCTCGTCGGCACGCAGGAAACTCTTCATCAGACGGTCGTTGGAGAAATCCGGCTCGGCCTCCTTCTCGGCTTCCAGGCAGACGCGGTGCATCGCCTGTACCGCCTCGACCGGGAACTGGCCCGCCGCGGTCTCGGCCGACAGCATCACCGCGTCGGTGCCGTCGAGCACCGCGTTGGCGACGTCCGAGACTTCGGCGCGGGTGGGGATCGGGCTGGTGATCATCGACTCCATCATCTGGGTGGCAGTGATCACGGTCTTGTTACGCTCGATCGCCATGCGGATCATGCGCTTCTGTAATGCAGGCACGGCCGCGTCGCCCACTTCCACGCCGAGATCACCGCGCGCCACCATGATGGCGTCGGAGGCTTCGAGGATTTCCTCCAGGTGCTCGATCGCCTCGCAGCGCTCGATCTTGGCGACCAGCTGGCTCTTGCCGCCGGCCGCGCGCAGCAGTTCGCGCGCCTGCCGCATGTCGGCACCGGAGCGCGGGAAGGACACGGCCAGGTAGTCGGCCTTGAGCGCGGCCGCCGTCTTGATGTCCTCGATGTCCTTTTCGGTCAGCGCGGCAGCGGACAGGCCCCCGCCCTTGCGGTTGATGCCCTTGTTGTTGGACAGCACACCGCCCTGCACCACGGTGCAATGGATCTCGGTACCCTTGACCTCCTCGACCCAGAACTCGATGCGGCCGTCGTCCAGCAGCAGCGTCACGCCACGCGCCACGTCGTTCGGCAGCTCCTTGTAGTCGAGGCCGACGCGGCTCTGGTCGCCCAGGGTGCAGGCGGCATCCAGGATGAAGCGGTCGCCCCTGGCCAGCACGATCTTGCCGTCCTTGAATTTTCCGATGCGGATCTTGGGGCCCTGCAGGTCGACCAGCACGCCGACCGCACGACCGCGCGCGCGCGCCAGCGAGCGCACCAGTTCGGCGCGGTCGATATGGTCCTGCGCGGAGCCGTGAGAAAAGTTGAGGCGCACCACGTCGATGCCCGCCTCCATCATCCGGTCCAGGGTTTTGGCATCGGAACAGGCGGGGCCGAGGGTGGCGACGATTTTGGTTCTGCGGATCATTTGGGGGTACGGGTGCGTGGTGGAATGGCTCAGGGGTCAGGAGGATCTAGGGGCTAGGATTTAGGGGAGGTGCGGCCGGGGCCGCGCCATTTTCAAATGCACGGGCGAAGCCCGCACAAAACCCCCCTATCCCTATCTCCTAGCCCCTAATCCCTTACTGCGCCCTTTCCTCCAGGATCGCCACGGCGGGCAGGACCTTGCCTTCGAGGTACTCGAGGAAGGCGCCGCCGGCGGTGGAGATGTAGCTCACCTTGTCGTAGATGTCGTACTTCTGGATGGCGGCGATGGTGTCACCGCCACCAGCCAGGGAGAAGCCTGAAGCGTTGGCAATGGCCATCGACACGGTCTTGGTCCCTTCGCCGAACTGGTCGAATTCAAACACGCCGACCGGGCCGTTCCACACGATGGTGCCCGCCAGGGCGATGATGTCGGCGAGTTCCTGCGCGCTCTTCGGGCCGATATCGAAAATCATGTCGTCGTCGCTCACTTCGTCGGCATTCTTCAGCACGGCGGGTTCGTTGGCGTCGAACTGCTTGCCGACGACCACGTCCACGGCGATCGGAATCGAGGCGCCGCGCGCGGCCATCTTGTCGATGAGCGCCTTGGCAGTGGGAATCAGGTCATGTTCGCACAGCGACTTGCCGACGTTCTTGCCCATGGCAGCGAGGAAGGTGTTGGCGATGCCGCCGCCGACCACGAGCTGGTCGACCTTCTCCGACAGCGCTTCCAGAACGGTCAGCTTGGTGGAAACCTTGGAGCCGCCGACGATGGCGACCATCGGGCGCGCCGGGTTGGCAAGCGCCTTGGCGAGCGCGTCGAGCTCTTCGGTGAGCAGGATGCCGGCCGCGGCGACCGGCGCGAACTTGGCGATGCCGTGGGTCGAGGCTTCGGCGCGGTGCGCGGTGCCGAAAGCGTCCATCACGAAAACGTCGCACAGCGCGGCGTATTTCTTTGCGGTCTCGTCGACGTTCTTCTTCTCACCCTTGTTGACGCGGCAGTTTTCCAGCACGACCAGCTCGCCGTCGGCCACGTCGAAACCGCCGTCCACCCATTCGCGGATCAGGCGGATGTTCTTGCCGAGCTTCTGCGCGATCACGTCAACCACAGGCTTGAGCGAATCCTCTTCCTTGAACTCGCCTTCGGTGGGACGGCCGAGGTGCGATGTGACCATGACCTTGGCGCCGGCCTTGAGGCAGTGCTCGATAGTACGCATGGAAGCGGTGATGCGGGCGTCGGAGGTAACCTTGCCGTCCTTGACGGGCACGTTCATGTCGGCGCGGATGAAGACGCGCTTGCCTGCGAGATCGAGATCGGTGACGCGTTTGAATGCCATGGTGCTTTCTCCTGATCAGTAAGGTTTAAGGGTTGACGCGGGGTTGGGGCCGCGCCAGGCCTTAAAGCTCAGCTGGGATTTAGGGACTAGGATCTAGGGACTAGGGGTGGTGCGGCCGAGAGCCACGCCATTTTTTGAACGCGCGGGCGAAGCCCGCACAAGACCCCCTAAATCCTAGATCCCATCCCCTAGCCCCTTACTTCGCCACGTGCTCGACGAAGCGCAGCATGTTGCAGGTGTAGCCGTACTCGTTGTCGTACCAGGCGACGACCTTGACGAAGGTGCCATCCAGGGCAATGCCAGCCTCGGCGTCGAAGATCGAGGAGTAGCCATTGCCGCGGAAGTCGGTGGAAACGACCTTCTCGTCGGTGTAACCCAGAGTCTTGCTGATGTCGCCGGACTGCGAGGCAGCCTTCATGGCGGCGCAGATATCGGCGTACTTGGCTTCCTTGTTCAGCTCGACCGTCAGGTCAACCACGGAGACATCGGAGGTCGGAACGCGGAAGGCCATGCCGGTCAGCTTGCCGTTCAGTTCGGGCAGCACGACGCCCACGGCCTTGGCAGCACCGGTGGAGGACGGAATGATGTTTTCCAGGATGCCGCGGCCGCCGCGCCAGTCTTTCTTCGACGGGCCGTCAACGGTCTTCTGGGTGGCGGTGGCAGCGTGCACGGTGGTCATCAGGCCGCGCTTGATGCCCCAGTTGTCGTTCAGCACCTTCGCGACCGGCGCCAGGCAGTTGGTGGTGCAGGACGCCGCGGACACGATGGCCTGGCCGGCGTAGGTGCTGTGGTTCACGCCGTACACGAACATCGGGGTCTTGTCCTTGGAGGGTGCAGACATGACGACTTTCCTGGCGCCGGCCTTGATATGGGCCTGGCAGGATTCGTCGTCAAGGAAGAAGCCGGTGCATTCCAGCACGATGTCGGCGCCCGCCTCGTTCCACTTCAGGTTGGCGGGGTCTTTCTCGGCGGTCAGGCGAATCTTCTTGCCGTTCACCACCAGATTGTTGCCGTCGACGGCGATGTCGCCCTTGAAGTTGCCGTGCACGGAATCGTACTTCAGCATGTAGGCGAGGTAGTCGGGTTCGAGCAGGTCGTTGATCGCGACTACTTCGATGCCCGGAAAGTCCTTCGCGATCGCGCGGAATGCCATGCGGCCGATGCGGCCAAAACCGTTGATGCCAACTTTGATTGCCATGTGTCAGTCTCCAGTGAGGTTGAAAATCTTTTTCTAGGGGCTAGGAACTAGGATCTAGGGGCTAGGGGGAACCGGGTAAGGCGCGGACTTCAGTCCGCACATTCCCTAGTCCCTAAATCCTAGCCCCCAGTCCCTCAGATAACGCTCTTCACCGCGGCGGCGACATTCTCCGGCGTGAAGCCGAATTCCTTGAATAGTTCGTCGGCCGGGGCCGATTCGCCGAAGTGATCCCAGCCAATCACGGCCCCTTCGAGGCCCACATACTTGCGCCAGAAATCGGACACACCCGCCTCGACGGCGACGCGCGGCAGCCCTTTCGGCAGCACGCTCTCGCGATAGGCTGCATCCTGCTTGTCGAAGGTGTTGGTCGACGGCATCGACACCACGCGCACCGCGATGCCTTCGGCAGCCAGCGCTTCCTGGGCCTTCAGCGCCAGGGAGACTTCAGAGCCGGTGGCGATGATGATGGCCTTGG
Source organism: Pseudomonadota bacterium (assembly GCA_040754275.1). GTDB lineage: Bacteria > Pseudomonadota > Gammaproteobacteria > Burkholderiales > Thiobacillaceae > Thiobacillus. The sequence goes on along the minus strand of JBFMCW010000005.1, from coordinate 112,956 downwards.
CGCCCGCGGCATCCTTCAGCACGTAGCCGCCCTTGGCGATGTTGGCGATGGTGTCCTCGTCGCGCTTGACGAAAGGCAGGTTCTGGCGGGAGAGGATGTGGCAGGTGGGGCCGTCGGCGCGCTCGACCGAATGCGCCCAGCCGACCATCGTCTCGACCGTGTCGCACGGACGCCAGACGTCGATGTTGGGGATCATGCGCAGGGTGGCGGTCTGCTCGACCGGCTGGTGGGTCGGGCCGTCTTCGCCGAGGCCGATGGAGTCGTGCGTGAACACGTGGATCACGCGCTGCTTCATCAATGCCGCCATGCGGATGGCGTTGCGCGAGTATTCGGAGAACATCAGGAAGGTGCCGCCGAAGGGCAGGAGACCGCCGTGCAGCGCCATGCCATTCATGATCGCGGCCATGCCGAATTCACGCACGCCGTAGCTGATGTAGTTGCCGGGGTTGCCGCTGCGCACGGGCTTGCAGCCGGTCCAGTTGGTGAGGTTGGAGCCTGTGAGGTCGGCCGAGCCGCCGAGGAACTCGGGCAGCGCGGGCGCCAGCGCGTTGATCGCGATCTGGCTGGCCTTGCGGGTGGCGACGGTCTCGGCCTTGGCGTTGATCTCGGCCAGCTTCTCGGCGACGTGCGCCTTCCAGTTGGCAGGCAGCTCGCCCTTCATGCGGCGCTCGAACTCGGCACCCTCGGCCGGGTAAGCCTTCTTGTATTCGGCGAACTTGTTGTTCCACAGGGTTTCGAGCCCCTGGCCCTTGGTCTTGGCGTCCCAGCCGGCGTAGATGTCGGCCGGAATCTCGAACGGGGCATGGTTCCAGCCCATGTGCTTGCGGGTGGCCTCGACTTCGGCGGCGCCCAGCGCGGCGCCGTGCACGTCGTGGGTGCCGGCCTTGTTGGGCGAACCCTTGCCGATGATGGTCTTGCAGCAGATCAGCGTCGGCTTGTCGGTGCTGGCCTTGGCTTTCTGGATCGCGGCCTCGATGGCGGCGACGTCATGGCCGTCGACGTTCGGCACGACGTTCCAGCCATAGGCTTCAAAACGCTTGGCGGTGTCGTCGGTGTACCAGTGCTCGATGTGGCCGTCGATGGAGATGCCGTTGTCGTCCCAGAAGGCGATCAGCTTGTTCAGCTTCCAGGTGCCGGCCAGCGCGCAGGCTTCGTGCGAGATGCCTTCCATCATGCAGCCGTCGCCGAGGAACACGTAGGTGTGGTGGTCGACGATGGTGTGATCGGGCTTGTTGAATTCGGCGGCGAGGATCTTCTCCGCCATGGCCATGCCGACGGCATTGGTGATGCCCTGACCGAGCGGGCCGGTCGTAGTCTCGACGCCCGGGGTGTAGCCGTACTCCGGGTGACCCGGGGTCTTGGAATGCAGCTGGCGGAACTGCTTCAGGTCTTCAATGCTCAAGTCGTAGCCGGTCAGGTGCAAGAGTGCGTAGATCAGCATCGAGCCGTGTCCGTTCGACAGCACGAAACGGTCGCGATCCGCCCACTTCGGATTGGTCGGGTTATGGCGCATGTGGTGATTCCACAGCGTCTCGGCGATTTCCGCCATGCCCATGGGGGCGCCGGGGTGGCCGGATTTGGCTTTTTCGACGGCGTCCATCGCGAGTGCACGGATGGCATTGGCCAGATCGTTACGGGTAGGCATTGCGTTCCCTTCTTGAAGTAATGAAAACCTGCGGCATTTCCGCCGGAAACGCCTCGTGGCGACACCTTGGGCAGAATATGCAAAAACCCTGATTATCCGTCAGCAGCCCCGGCTTCGGCAAGCCGCCTTGCCGGGGCGGAAAAGCGGCGGCCGGCCAAGGGCTTAAGCCGATAAGCTCACGGACAGGTTTAAGGCGTGCTGCCTAAAATGTTTTTATTCGGGTCAAGCCGGGATTTATGCGCCCGCCGCCTTCAGCCAATCGCGCCAGAGTTCGAACAGGGCGGGACTGGCCGACGCGACCACCGAACGCTCCCAGACATTGGCGATATCGAAATTCCCCGACAGGCTCGCCAGGCGTCCGCCGGCTTCTTCCAGGATCAGCGCCCCGGCCGCGTAATCCCACAGTTTCTGTCCGCCGTGCACGTAGATGTCGAAGCGGCCGGCAGCGGTGTAGCACCAGTCGAGCGTGGAGGCGCCGAAGTTGCGCTGCGAGGCATAGGGCGGCCAGGACGCCAGCCGGCCGGCAAGCTCGCGGTCGATGCGCTTCAGTTCCACACCAGCGAGTGCACGGCGCAATTCGGTCGCCGGCGCACGCAGCGGCAGCGGCGTGCCGTTCAAATGCGCGCCATGGCCTCGCTCCGCGCTGAACATCTCGTCCGCGATGGGATCGTAGATCACCCCCAGCTGGCGCTCGCCCTTGTAGAGGTAGGCCACCGACACGGCGAAATAGGGCACGCCGGCAACGAAGTTGGACGTGCCGTCGATAGGGTCGACGCACCACAGGCCATCGCGTCCCGCATCCCATGCATCCTGCTGTTGCTGCTCGGTCATCTCCTCGCCCAGTACCGGCACGTCGCGGATCGCCGGCAGGGCGGCTTCCAGGGCAGCCTGGGTCGCTGCATCGGCCTCGGTAAAGAGGCTGCCGTCCTGCTTGTGGCTGTGCGCAACCTTGAGGAAACGCGTCGTCACTTCGCGTTGCGCGACCTCGCGTACCAGGTTCTTGACCGCTTCCAGCATCTCCGTCTGCGGCGCCAAGATCAGGCGTCCTTCCACTTGATCGAACAGCCCATGCTGGGAACCTGCTCGGCAGGGCCTCGCTGGGTGGCGGCAATTTCCTTCATCGCCTCGAAGAGATCGCGACGCACGCCCTCCGGCGCAGTTTCCTTGCGCGATTCGTCGAAACGGCCCCGATACTGCAATTCAGCCCTGCGGTTCAGGCCGAAGAAGTCCGGGGTACACACGGCACCATAGGCTTGTGCCACCTGCTGGGTTTCGTCGAGGACATAGGGAAACGGGAAATCAAATTCCGCTGCGACGGCCTTCATGTTGTCGAAACTGTCCTCAGCATACTCGGCCGGATCGTTGGACATGATGGCGATGGCGTGGATGCCGTGGTCGCGCTTCAGTTCCGCGAGGTCGCGCACCAGCCGCGGGCGAATCGCCTTGACGTAGGGGCAGTGATTGCAGATGAACATGACGAGCAGGCCGTTCGGTCCCATCGCCTGATCGCGTGTCCAGAGATGGCCGTCCACGCCGGTCAGGCTGAAATCGGGGGCTTTCCAGCCAAAATCGCATACGGGCGTCGTCAGTGAAACCATGCTTGCTTCCGCTGGGAAATGGATACCAGCTGCATAATACCAAGATGCCTGTTCCGCGCTTTTACCTCGACCTGCCGCTCGCCCTCGGAGCCCGCTTCAACCTGCCGCCCGGTCCCGCCCGGCACGCCGCGCGGGCGTTGCGGCTGGTGCCGGGCAGCGCTGTCACGCTGTTCGACGGCAATGGTGGCGAATACGCGGCCTGCATCGAGCGCATCCACCGGGATGAGGTCGCGATCAGTATCACAGGGTTTCGGGCAGTCGAGCGCGAATCGAAGCTGCAGATACTTCTGGCACAGGGTATCTCCAGCGGCGAGCGCATGGACTACACGCTGCAGAAAGCCGTCGAGCTCGGCGTCGCGGCGATCCAGCCGATCGCAGCCAGGCGCAGCGTGGTCAAGCTTAGCAGCGAACGCGCGGACCGCCGCGTGGCGCACTGGCAGGGCGTGGTTGCCAGCGCCTGCGAGCAGAGCGGGCGCAACCACCTGCCGCCTGTCGCCCCGCCGCAGCCACTCGCGAACTGGCTCGGCATGCGGGCCCCGGGACGGCTGCTGTTCCTGTCGCCCGAAGCCAGCACGCGGCTGGCCGACCTGCCGCCGCCCGCCGGCATGGATAGCCTTGTCGCCGGGCCGGAAGGCGGATTCGAAGACGACGAAATTACCGCCCTGCACGTTGCAGGCGCCATCCCGGTTCGTCTGGGGGCCCGCATCCTACGCACCGAGACGGCAGCACTGGCCGCACTGGCTGCGATGCAGACCCTGTGGGGCGATTTCTGAACGGAGGGCACAAATGAAAACCGGGCGCGCGCCCGGTTTTTCATACTGCAAGAGTTTTGCATTCAGGGGCGCAGATAGGTAAAACCCTGCTGCTGTTTCTGCATGATCTCGACCACGCCCGAGGGCACATAACCCACCTTGGCAAGCATGTCCTCGTTCTTCAGTTTCTGGTTGCGCATCGTGTTCTGGCAGGCCAGTACGCGCACACCCGAATCCACCGCCTCGCCGATGCGGTTGGCCACCTCGGATTCGGCCTTAAGCATGCCGATGCCTGGACCGTAGGCGACGATCTCCAGATCGACGTTGTCCTTGCCGACGTCCTTCTGGATGTTCTTCGCGTTGTTCAACGCGAGATTCCACACCGCCGGGTCGTTCTGGCTGACCTGGATCACCATCCTCGCCTTGTCGGCCGCCACGCCCGGGGCAGGCAACGCCAGCGCCCCCGCCAGCACGAAGCTGCCGAGCACCGCCCCCATCCTCGCTTGCATCCGTTCCATCATGTTTTCGTCTCCTCAATGGATCACTCGAAGCCGCCCAAAGCCGGCCTGTGCTTATGACGGCCGCACCCTGCGATCTATTCCATTTATTTTCGACACGACACCGCCGACACTGCGCCTGGGCTGGGTTTTCGGTATCCTTCGCCTTCGAACCCCCGCGTTTTCAGGCCACCCACTTGAAAGACACCACCAACTTCGTCCACTGGTTCCGCTCGGCAGCGCCCTACATCCACGGCTTTCGCGGCAAGACCTTCATCATCGCCTTTGGCGGCGAGCTGGTCGCGGATGGCGCTTTCGTGCAGCTGGCGCACGACGTCAACCTGCTGAACAGCCTCGGGGTGCGCCTGGTGCTGATTCACGGCGTGCGTCCCCAGGTGGAGGCGCGGCTGACCGAAAACGGCGCGGCCATCCGCTACGTGAGCGGTCTGCGCGTCACCGACGACAATGCGCTGGCATGCGTCAAGGAGGCCGCCGGTACCGTACGCGTGGAGATCGAGGCCCTGCTCTCGCTCGGCATCGCCAATACGCCGATGGCGGGCGCCGACATCCGCGTGGCCTCGGGCAACTTCGTCACCGCCCAACCGATCGGCGTGATCGACGGCGTCGATCTGCTGCATACCGGCGAGGTACGCAAGATCGACGCCGCGGCAATCAGGCGACGGCTGGACCAGCACGACATCGTGCTGCTCTCCCCCATCGGATACTCGCCCACCGGCGAGATCTTCAACCTCAGCCTGGAAGACGTTGCCACCCAGGCTGCGGTCGAACTCGCCGCGGACAAGCTCATCTTCCTGATGGACACGGACGGCGTACCCGACAAGGGTCGCGCCATCCACAGCGCGCTGACCGTGAACGAGGCGCGCCAGCTTCTGGATAAAGGCAGGAAGCTGCCGGAGGACGTGACCTACTACCTGCCGTGCGCGATCAGCGCCTGCACCCAGGGCGTGAAACGCGCGCACCTCATCAGCCGGCGGCGCGATGGCGCACTGCTGTCCGAACTCTTCACCCGCGAGGGCGTCGGCACGATGATCTCGCCCACCCCGCTGGAAACCCTGCGCCCTGCGACGATCGACGATGTCGGCGGCATCCTCGGTCTGATCGAGCCGCTGGAGCGGGAGGGCATCCTGGTGCGCCGTTCGCGCGAGCTGCTGGAGATGGAAGTCGACCGTTTCCTCGTGCTGGAATCGGACGGCGTCGTCGCCGGCTGCGCGGCGCTCTACCCGTTTCCCGAAGAGCAGGCGGCCGAACTCGCCTGTCTCGCGGTTTCACGGGACTACCGTGGGCGCGGTTTCGGCGACCTGCTGCTGGCCGCCGCAGAAAGGAATGGCAAAAAAGCCGGTTTCAAGCGACTGTTCGTGCTGACGACCCGCACCGAGCACTGGTTCGAGGAGCGCGGCTTCGTCGATAGCAGCCCGGACCGGCTGCCGCAGCGCAAACAGGCGCTCTACAACTACAAGCGGAGATCCAAGGTTCTCGAAAAGCAGATATAACCCGAGGGTAAGGATCCGTGTACCGTCTCTTGATCGCCTGGCTGGCGTGCAGTCTGCTGGCATGGGCACCCGCCGTGCAGGCTGCGCGGGAATTCGTCGTGGGCGTATTGCCCTATCAGGGCGCACGCACCCTGATCGCCGAGCATCACGCGCTCGCCGCACATCTGCGCGTCGCCCTGAAACGTCCGGTCAGGATCGTCACGGCCCGGAACACGGTGGTTTTCGGCCAGCGCATGCTCGCGGGCGACTATGATCTCGCACTCGCCCCCGCGCATCTGGCACGGCTCGCCCAGATCGAACACCGCTGGCAACCCGTGGCACGCTACGCCCCCGACACCCCGGTCTACCTGCTTGCCACCACGTCCCGGCCGGGCACCCCGCTGGCCCGGGGCGCGGTCGTTGCGGTACCGGACCGCGCGATGCTCATCACGCTGGCTGCGGAGACCTGGCTCGCCGAGCACCGCCACCTGAACATCGGGGACTACACCCTGCTCGAAACCGGTGGGCACAGCGCTTCGGTGCAAGCGGTACTGGACGGTCGCGCGGACTTCGCTGTCGGCGCGCTGGCGGGCATGCCTTTCGTCCGCAAGGACAATATCGAACGCGTACGCATCGTCCACGAAATCGGCACCGTCCCCCTGCTGGTTTTCAGCGCGCGGGGCGACCTGCCCGCAGCCACGCTTGCCAGCCTGCAGCGCGCCCTGCTCAAGTATGCCGTTCGCGCACCGCTGCGCATCCTGGCGGCCAACCACCGGACGCTTGCGGGCATGGACCGCTATCTGCAGCGCACGCGTCGCCTGCTGGCCGAACGCGAAGGAGACCCGCATGCGAATTGAGTTGACGCGCTTCTGCCTGATGCTGGCGCTGCTGTGGCCAGCCGCCTGGGCACGGTCCGAGCAGGCGCCCCTGTCCTTTGGTGTCTTCCCCAATCTGTCGGCACGCCAGGTGATCGAGATCTACCAGCCACTCGCCCGCACACTGGAGAAACGGTTGCAACGCCGCGTCGTGGTCTACAGTGCGCGCGATTTCCGGACCTTTGTCGAGCGCACCCGCAAGGGACAGTACGATATTCTCCTCACGGCCCCCCACCTGGCCTGGCTGGCGCGCCAGGATGCGGGTTACCGTCCGCTGCTCAAATACGCGACCCCCACGCACGGACTGCTGGTCGTGCGCGCCGATTCCCCCTACCGTGCGCCGGAGGACCTGCAGGACAGGACCCTTGCCCGTGCCGATGCGCTTGCCGTGACCGTGCTGGCAACCCAGGCCGAACTGGCCGCGCATGGCCTGCGGGCGGGCGCCGACTACCGCCTGCTGGATGCCGGCACCCACAACAACGCCGTCATGCAGGTCATCGGCGGGCGCGCGGATGCGGCAGCGCTGGGCCTGCACCCCTACCGGCTGCTCCCGCCCGACCAGCGCAACCAGCTGCGGGTGCTGCTGGAGAGCCCGTCCGTATCCAGCCTCATGGTTCTGACCCACCCGCGTCTGCGCGACGACGAAGCGCTAGCCATCCGCAAGGCGCTGCAGATCTTCGAAGCCTCGTCCGAAGGCCAGGCCTTCATGAAACGCGGCGGTTACGGCGGTTTCGCCCCCGTGGACGGCAGCGAACTGCGTGCTTTCCGGCCCTATGCCCTGCAGGTGCAGGACATGTTGCGGAATACACCATGAAATCCTGGTGGAGCCGGCTCTCCCTGCGCTACAAGCTGACGCTCGCCGCGCTGGCCGTGGAGGCGGCCATGCTGGCTTTCCTGATCTGGAACGGTGTCCGCCTCAACCAGAACGCCCTGGAAGCCCAGGCAAGCCAGCGCGTGCGCGAAATCGCCGGCACGCTCGCCGTGTCACTGCAGGCCCCGCTGTCGCAGCAGGACGATGCCAGCGTACGCGACATCGTCGAAACCCTGCATCGCGACAGCGGCCTGAGGATGATCGCGGTGCGGGACAACGCCAGTCGGATCGTGCACCAGATCGGCAGCAGCGCAGAGGCGACCGATTTCCAGGTGGCGCTGCCGGTCGTTCTCGCCGGCGAACGCTACGGCGAAGTCGTACTGGTGCTGTCGGGAACGTTCATGAACGAAGCGCGTGCACGCTACCTGCGTGACAGTCTCGTCATTGCAGCGGTGGCCCTGCTGCTCACCGGCATCCTGCTGGCGCTTTCGGCCGGCGGCGTGATCCGCCGCTTCGATGCGCTGACGCGGGCCAGCAAGCGCATGGCGCAAGGCGACCTCGACGTCCAGCTGGAGAGTGCGGGCGAAGACGAGATCGGCCAGTTGATCGACACGTTCAACCTCATGGCCGAGTCGGTGCGCTTCAACATCCAGCGTTCACGCGAAAACGAGGCACGCTTCCATGCCATCGCCGACTACACCCACGACCTCGAGTTCTGGCTGTCGCCCGAAGGCAGACTGCTGTGGATCAACCCGTCGGTCGAACGCATGCTGGGCTACAGCGTCGGGACCTGCATGGGCAAGATGAACTTTCCGTCCGACATCATCCATCCAGAAGACCGCAATGCCGCCGAATTCCAGTTGCGCCAGGCCCTGCGCGGCACCTCGGGCGAAGGCTATGTCCTGCGGCTGTGCCGCAAGGACGGCGGTCATTTCTGGGGCGCCGTGAACTGGCAGCCGATCCACGATTACAACGGCATCTATCAGGGCATCCGCGCCAGCATCCACAGCATCGACGACCTCAAGGCGACCGAGGCCAACCTGCGCCAGGCCGTGAACGAATTGCGCGCGGCGGAAACCCTGCAGCGCAAGTATCTGGACGAGACCGAACAGGAGCGTGCACGCCTGGTGTCCCTGCTGTCGGCGATGAACCTGGGCATCCTGTTCGTTGCCGCGGACGGCCGCGTGATCTACCACAACCCCACCTTCACCCGCATGTGGATGATCGACGAGGGCGCCGGCCTGATCGGCCTGCCGGTCCACGACGTACTCGCAAAATCCGCGTCCACGCTGGCGCGCCCCGACCATTTCTCGCGCCACCTCCTGTCCGTTCTGGAAACCCGCGAGCTCTCGGACAGCTACGAGATCCAGATGACGGACGGTCGCGTCATCACCGAACTCGATTACCCCGTGCGCGACCGGGAAGGCCGCTTCATCGGCCACCTGTGGATCTACGAAGATGTGACGCGCGAGCGGCAGACCGCCGAACAGCTGGTGTACCTGGCCGAACGCGATGCATTGACCGGGCTCTACAACCGGCACCGCTTCCAGCAGGAACTCGCGCGCACCATGCTCGAATCCGACCGTCATCAGCTGCGTGCCGCGGTGATGTTCTTCGACCTCGACGAATTCAAGACCATCAACGACACCTACGGCCACCGCGCCGGTGATGCACTGCTGATCCGCGTGGCCGGCGAGATCGGTGCGCTGGTGCGGCGCAACGAGGTGCTGGCCCGCCTCGGTGGCGACGAGTTCGCCATCCTGCTACCCGGCGTGCAGGATCACGAGGCCGAGGCGCTCGCCGAGCGCGTGGTGCGTGCGATCGCGCAGATCCCCTTCCGTTTCGAAGGCCAGAACCTGCGGCTGACCACCAGTCTCGGCATCGCCTACTATCCCACGCATGCGACCGACGCCGACGAGCTGGTGGCACGTGCCGACATCGCCATGTACCAGGCCAAGGGGGCAGGCAAGAACACCTGGCGCGTGTTCCGCGCCGACGACGAAGCCGACAGCGAAATGCGTTCCCGCCTGTCGTGGAGCGAGCGCATCAGCAACGCCATCGACAAGGGCCTGTTCCAGCTGCATTTCCAGGGCGTCTATCGCGCCGAGGACGGCACGCTGTCGCACCTGGAAGCGCTCATCCGCATGATCGACGAGCGCGAGCTCGCAGAGCTCATCATGCCCGGCCATTTCATTCCCCTGGCCGAGAAGAGCGGGCGCATCCTCGACATCGACCGCTGGGTCATCCACGAGGTCGTGCGCATGCTGGCCGACAATCCCGACATCCCGCCGATCGCCGTCAACCTGTCGGGCCGTTCCCTGTCCGAGCCCGACTTGCCGCAGTTCATCAGCGAGGAATTGCGCGTTGCCCGGGTGGATCCGCGCCGTCTCATTTTCGAGATCACCGAAACCGCCGCCGTCTCCGATCTGCACGATGCCCAGCGCATGATCGAGGCGCTGGGCCAGTTCGGCTGCGGCGTCAGCCTCGACGACTTCGGCGTCGGCTTCGCCTCCTTCGCCTACCTGAAGCATCTCGACGTCGACACCATCAAGATCGACGGCATCTTCATCCGCGACCTGCCCAATGACCCCGACAACCAGGTTTTCGTGCAGGCCATGGTCAGCGTCGCGCTCGGCCTCGGCAAATCGGTCATCGCGGAATACGTCGAGGACGGCAGGACGCTCGCCCTGCTGCGCAATTACGGCGTCGACCTGGTGCAGGGCTATTTTCTCGACCGTCCGGTCGCACGCCATCCCGCGCTGGCCGGCGCCCGGACCGCGCCGGCGGGTTGAGTCCTTGCGCCCGCCAGGGCGCGTCACGGTGCAATGATAAAATGCGCCGTTTTTCCGGCATTTCAGGATTCCCGTCGTGCTCACCGCGTCTTCCATCACCCTGCAATTCTCGACCAAGCCCCTGTTCGAGAACGTCAACGTCAAGTTCGGCGACGGCAACCGCTATGGCCTCATCGGCGCCAACGGCTGCGGCAAGTCCACCTTCATGAAGATCCTCGCCGGCGAGCTGGAACCGACCGCCGGCAACGTCTCGCTCGATCCCGGCGAGCGCATGGCCTGGCTGCGCCAGGACCAGTTCGCCTACGAGAACCAGCGCGTGCTCGACGTCGTGCTGCAGGGCCACGCCGAAATGTGGAAGGTGATGCAGGAAAAGGACGCCATCTACATGAACCCCGACGCGACCGAAGCGGATTATCTGCACGCCGCCGAGCTCGAGGCCAAGTACGGCGAAATGGGCGGCTACGACGCCGAGGCGCGGGCGGGCGAACTCTTGCTGGGCGTGGGCATCCCGACCGAGCAGCACCAGGGCACCATGGCCGAGATTGCCCCGGGTTTCAAGCTGCGCGTACTGCTGGCGCAGGCGCTCTTTTCCAACCCCGACATCCTGCTGCTCGACGAACCGACCAACAACCTCGACATCAACACCATCCGCTGGCTGGAGGGCGTGCTGAACGAGAGCAACGCGACCATCATCGTCATCTCGCACGACCGGCACTTTTTGAACCAGGTCTGCACCCACATGGCCGACCTCGACTACGGCACGATCAAGGTGTGGCCGGGCAACTACGACGACTACATGCTCGCCTCCAGCGAGGCCAAGGCGCGCCAGGCCGCGGCCAACGCGCGCGCCAAGGAGAAAGTCGCCGAGCTGCAGGAATTCGTGCGTCGCTTCTCGGCCAACAAGTCGAAGGCGCGCCAGGCGACCAGCCGCATGAAGATGATCGACAAGATCAAGATCGACGACTTCAAGCCCAGTTCGCGGCAGAACCCCTACATCCGGTTCGAGCCCGAGAAGGCGTTGCACCGCCGCGCGCTCGAAGTCGAGAACCTGGCCTTCGGCTATGACGGCTCGCCGCTGTTTTCCGGCGTGAATCTCTCGCTCGAAGCCGGCGAGAAGCTCGCCGTCATCGGCGGCAACGGCGTCGGCAAATCCACGCTGATGAAGCTCCTGATGGGCGAACTGACACCGCAGGCCGGCGAGGTACGCTGGAGCGAGAACGCCAGCATCGGCTACTTCTCGCAAGACCACGCCGCCGATTTCGACATGGATCTCAACCTCACCGACTGGATGCACCAGTGGGCCCAGGCCGGTGACGACGAACAGGTGCTGCGCGGCATCCTCGGCCGTCTGCTGTTCTCCGGCGACGAGGTGAAGAAATCCGTACGCGTGCTCTCCGGCGGCGAGAAGGGCCGCATGCTCTACGGCAAGCTCATGCTCGGCCGTCACAACGTGCTGGTGATGGACGAACCGACCAACCACATGGACATGGAATCCATCGAGTCGCTCAACCTCGCGCTCGAACTCTTCAAGGGCACGCTGATCTTCGTCTCGCACGATCGCCAGTTCGTGTCCTCGCTCGCCACGCGCATCCTCGAAATCACGCCCGACGGCGTCGAGTACTACATGGGTACCTATGACGAGTACCTGCATTCGAGGGGGCTGGAATGAACACCATCGTTGTCGTCGGCATCGGCCAGCTCGGCCGCGTGTTTGCCGGCGGTTTCCTGCGTACCGGCAATATCGTGGTACCGGTCACCCGCGGCGGCGACATGTCCAGTGTCGCGCGCGCGCACCCCGACCCTGCGCTGGTGCTGGTCGCGGTTGCCGAGAACGACCTCCACATGGTACTTGCCGCCATGCCCGGCGCATGGCGGCCGCGCGTCGCGCTGATCCAGAACGAACTTCTGCCGCGCGACTGGGAAAAATATCGCTACACCGACCCTACCGTGATTTCGGTGTGGTTCGAAAAGAAGAAAGGCACCGACGCCAGGCCTCTGCTTGCTTCGCCCGTGGCTGGCCCTGGCGCCAGGCTGCTGTGCGATGCGCTGGGGTCGATCGACCTGCCCGCCCGCGAGGTCGCGCCGGGCGAGGAACTCCTGTTCGAGCTGGTGAGGAAGAATGTCTATATCCTGACCACCAATATCGCGGGCCTGAAAACCGGCGGCACAGTGGCGCAGCTATGGGCGCAGCACGAGGGTTTCGCGCGCACCGTCGCCAACGAGGTCATGGACATCCAGGACAGGCTCGCCGGCCATGTCTTCGACCGCGAGAAGCTCTTCGCCGGCGTGCTCGAAGCCTTCGCAGGCGATCCCGACCATGGCTGCACTGGCCGCTCCGCGCCGTCCCGCCTGGCGCGCGCCCTGGAACACGCTGACCGACTTGGCCTGGCCGTGCCGACGCTGCGGGGACTTGCTGCATGAGACCATGCGCCCCCTGACGCTCGTACTGCTCGCGTGCTTCTGCCTGCCTGCCGCCGCAAGCGATCCCGTGCGCTTTGCGGACAGACTGCACGCCAAGTTCCACCATGCACGCTGTCTCGAATGCCACCAGTTCAACTCGCGCGAGCACAACGGCCGTAATTTCAATTCCCACCGCAGCCGTTATCTGTGCACGCAATGCCATCGTCCGGATGTGATCGGCCTGCCTCCGCACACCGACTGGATGGCCCCCAACGGCATGGATTACACGGGATTCTCGCCCGCCGCCACCTGCCGGCTGGTGAAGGTGCGCATGGGCAATGACCCGGGCGGCAGGAAGCTTGCGGAACACCTGCTGCACGATGGCCGCATCCGCTGGGCGCTCGATTCGGGCATGACGCCCGGGGGGCCTAAGCCGGCCGTACCAGGCGGTTACACGGAATGGAAAAAGGACGTCGAGGCCTGGATCGCCGACGGCATGCGCTGCGAATAGCGCACGAAACTTAGATCGCCTTGCCCCCGGGTTTTTTCGCCTCACCACCGTACACGCCTGCATGGTCGAAAGGCAGCCAGGCCGAAGTCCTGTCGGTCCTGACCCGGCCCTTGATGCGGTAGGGCACGCCCTCTTTCAGCGTTTCCGGCGGCAGGGTCCTGATCTGGCGGACCAGGTTCTTCGACTGCATGATCGCTTCCACCCGCAGCACCGTGCTCGATGCCGCCGGCACCAGCGTCGACACGCGCGACAGACCGCTGGCAAACGGCCGCCCGTTCACTTCCAGGTCGAAGTCCAGGCCCTCGATCTTCAGGTCGAAATCGTTGGGGTTGGCTACGCGCAGGCCCACGTCGAACTTCTGTTCGAACAGCCCCAGACTCTTCACCTCGACATCGGCGATGCTGACCCTAGGTGGCACGGCGTTCATCGGCAGGCCGGTACACGCAACGAGCGCGAAGGCCAGGCCCGTCATCAGAAAACGCCGGAACAGCATATTCACCTGATCTCCGCCAGCAGCGCGGCGGTCATGCGTGCGGCCTGAGCCGCATAGCCGCCGCCGAACAGATTGGCATGGTTGAGGATGTGATAGAGATTGTAGAGTGTCCTGCGCGTCGCATAGCCCGGATCGAGTGGCCAGCCCGCGCGATAGGCCGCCTGGAAGCCGGGCGAGAAGCCGCCGAAAAGCTCGGTCATGGCAAGATCGCATTCGCGGTCACCCACATACGGCGCCGGATCGAACAGCACCGGCATCCCGTCTGGCAGATAGCCATGGTTGCCGCCCCACAGATCGCCGTGGAGGAGCGAAGGCGCGGGCATGTAGCCGGCAAAGAATGCCGGCAGGTTGGCACGCAACGCCTCGCCATCGCGTAGCAGCGCACCACCGTAGCCGTTCTGCGCAGCCAGTTCGAACTGGAAGCCCAGACGCGCATCGCGCCAGAAGGCAATCCAGTCGTCGGCCCAGCCATTGGGCTGCGGCGTCGCACCGATCCAGTTGTCGCGCGACCAGCCGAAATGCGCTTGCGGCGTGCGGTGCAGCGCCACCAGTTGCGCCCCCAGGCGCGCAGCATCACCGTGGCCGCGCAGGTCCAGGTGTTCCAGCACCAGGAATGCCTGGCCGGCTGCCATGCCGCTGCACACCACCTGCGGCACGCGCACGGCGCCGCTCGCTGCCAGCGCGGCGAGCCCGTCGGCCTCGGCCTCGAACACCGGCAGCCGGTCCGGCTGGTTCGCTTTAACGAAAAATCGCCGTGCGCCGTCTTCCAGCACCGAGGCCATGTGGATGTCGCCGCCGGATACGCCGCGCGATGCGCGCGGCACGAATGGCACCCCGGTCGCCCGGGTAATGGCTTCGGCCACTGCCGCAACGAAGCTCATGCCGGCCCCGGCACGCAAACAAAACGCGCCCCACGGGGCGCGTCGTTCGGGCGCGCAACCGCCATGCGGTCTACTTCGGCTGCACCTTGCGGTCGAACACCGCGGCGATGCCGGGGTCGCGCGAAGCCTTGGCCTCGTCCATGCGGCGCAGGTAGTCTGCCCACAGCACGTCGTGGTTGACCCCCAGGTCATAGAGATATTCCCAGGAATAGATGCCGGTGTCGTGGCCGTCGGAAAAGAAGAAGTTGATGCCGTAGAGTCCGACAGGCTCGGCCGCGTTGATCGTCACGCCCTTCTTGCCGACCTGCAGCACTTCCTGCCCCGGACCATGGCCGCGCACTTCAGCGGACGGCGAATAGACCCGCAGGAACTCGAACGGCAACTCGAAATGCGCGCCGTCGGCAAAGGCGATTTCCAGCTTCTTCGAAGCCTGGTGCAGTTTGATGTCGGTAGGGGTGGGGATGGCCATGATGCAAGACTCGAGAGGATTCCAGCCACGAAGTGTAAACCCGTCGGGCTGCGAGACAACCCTCGCGGGTGTGGGGCTGTAGGGAGGTAACTGGCGCGCCCGGCGCGATTCGAACGCACGACCCCTGCCTTCGGAGGGCAGTACTCTATCCAGCTGAGCTACGGGCGCCTTGAAGTGGGAGCCACTTCCGGGACGCCGAAGCATAGCGGGTTTGCCTGACCACGTCTATCCGCGGCCTTTCCCGCGCGGGCCGCTTTCCTTATAATCGCCGCTTTCGTTGCGCCCCCACCAAGGATAACTCTCATGGCCGATACGCACGCCAAGATGACCCAGGCGACTCCGCAGGAAGTCATCATTTCCATCCTCGCCGGCCTGTTCGCCCCGCTGTTGGCCATCTTCCTGATCGTCCAGCTCGTGCTCGGCATCCAGGACAGCCATCTGCCCGACGCCTCCAGCGAAGTCGCCCAGAAGGCCACAGTCGAGCGCATCAAGCCCTTTGCCACGCTCGCCGCCGTCGACGCCAACGCGCCCAAGGTCGAGAAATCCGGTCAGGAAGTCTACGACGCCGTCTGCGCCTCCTGCCACGCGGCCGGCGCGCTGGGCGCGCCCAAGTTCGACAACAAGGGCGACTGGGCCGCGCGCATCGGCAAGGGTTTCGACACCCTGGTCAAGCATGCGATCGAAGGGTTCAACCAGATGCCCGCACGCGGCGGCGACGGCGACCTCTCCGATGTCGAAGTGGCGCGCGCCGTGGCCTACATGGCCAATTCCGCCGGTGCGAACTTCAAGGCGCCCGAGCCCGCTGCCGCGGCAGCGGGCGTGGCAGCCAAGGGCGATCCGGCCAAGGGCAAGGCAGTTTACGCCGCCAACTGCGCCGCCTGCCATGATGCCGGCGTTGCCGGTGCGCCGAAGCTGGGCGACAAAGCCGGCTGGTCGGCCCGACTGGCACAAGGCTATGACGGACTCTATCAGGCCGCGCTCAAGGGCAAGAACGGCATGCCCGCCAAGGGTGGCAACGCCGACCTGGCCGAGGCCGACCTGGGCCACGCCGTGGCGTACATGTTCGTCGAGGGCGGCGGCAAGCTCTGATCAGCCGTCCGCTTCGCGACATTTGGCTTCATAATTCAAGCCTGCGGGGCGCCCTGCCACCAGCCGGGTTGCGCATCAGGGACGGCGCCCGGTCACCCTGACTGTGGAGCGAAGCATGAATACGAAACTGACCCTTGCAGCCATTCTGGCCGCAACGCTGACGGCCTGCGGCGAATCCACCCCGCCACAAACCGCACCCGCCCCGGATAGCCCACCGCCTGCCGCGACGACCGAACCCGCTGCGCCCGTACCCGCAGCGGAAGCCCCACAAGTGGAAGCCAGCCCTGCACCGGCCACAGCGGAACCCGCGCCCGCTGCGGCGCCTGCGCCTGCAGCCGCACCGACCCAGTTGGCCGACCCGGCGGCAGGCCAGCAAACCTACCGCCAGGCCTGCGCCTTCTGTCATGACAAGGGCATAGCCGGTGCGCCGAAGACCGGCGATGCAGCCGCCTGGTCGCCGCGCCTTGCGCAGGGCATGGATACGCTCTATGCCGTCGCCCTGCGCGGCAAGGGCGCAATGCCCGCCAAGGGCGGCAATACCTCGCTGTCCGACGACGCGGTCAGGGCCGCAGTCGACTACATGGTCGCCCAATCCCGCTGAGCCCGATGGCGCATACCTGTCCACAATGCGGCAGCGACAAGCTGCGCGGCGCCAAGCTCCATGCCTACGACGGCATCCGCCGCATTGCGCTCTTCACACCCCTGCGCTGTCGCGACTGCCATCATCGCTTCTGGGTTTTCAGCCCGCTCAAGCCCGTGTTGCTGCTTGGGGCGGGCGCCGGTCTCGTCGCCGCCACCGCCTGGCTCGCCGCGCCACAGCAAACCGTCCGGCCGGCCGATACCGGCTTCACGCAGGTCCCGCACGAACGCGCCGCCCAGGGGGATGCCGACGCCCAGCTCGCCCTGGCGATGCGCTACGCGGAAGGCGACGGTGTCATCAAGAACGAAAACGAAGCCGCCCGGTGGTTCGAGCGCGCGGCGCAGCAGGGCAACCTCGAAGCCCAGTATCGCTACGGTCTGGCCCTGCTCCAGGGCCGCGGCGTGGTGCAGGACTACAAGGCCGCTTTCGAATGGATCCATAAGACCGCGCAACGCGGCTACGCCCCTGCCCAGTACAGCCTGGGCGAGCTCTACCGTTTCGGCACAGGTACCGCGGTCGACAAGCCCCGCGCCTACCTGTGGTTCAACCTCGCCGCCGCGCAGGGCGTGGAGGCTGCCGCCAAGGCACGCGACAGCCTCGTCATGCAGTTGAAGCCGGAGCAGGTCACGGCCATGCAGGATGAAGCGCGCAAGATGAGCGGTGCGGCACCAATCACCCCCACTGCGGTCGCAACGCATCCGCAGCCCCAGCCTGCCGCACACTGAGAGGAGCCGCCCGTCCAGACGGGGGCGTGGCCACGAAGTATCGTGACCAGGGGCCTGTCGGACTTGAGCCATCGTAGCGAGCCGCGTGGGAGAAGCGAGGACAGCTTTGCCCGATTTGGATGCGCGAGGTGGACCTAATATAACGAGAAATCGGGAAATATTGACTGCTCTTGCCACTAGCGCAATAGACCGGCCTCATGCCCGTCAGGCTCCTAGACCCCGGTCAAGCGGAAAACCCGACCATCGGGGTCCTCGCAACGCCCGACGACCTTCTCGCGGTACCTGACCCACGAGCACGCCAGACGTGACGCATCGTCCGCCATGAGGGTGGTATCGCCTCGACGGACATGCTTGCGCTGTACCTTGCCGATATTCCAGAACACACCTCGACATTCCGTCGTAAAGCAGCGACGCTCATGCCACTCGCCAACGTAGCGCTTGCCATCCAGCGAGACCTCGGCAAGAGCCGCTGCCGGGTGCATCAGTTTGAGGAAACCAGCGTCAGGCGCCAGCCCGTCGGCGGCTGTCGGGCTTTGTCCCAAGCCGGCGCATCCGGCAAGGCCGCCCAAGGCGAACAGGATCAGAACGTTGGAAATCTTCATCGAGTTGTTTCCTCATTGACGGGCGGCATGCGGGGGCGTCCTGCCGTCCTCGATCGACGCGTGCCGCGCGTCACGGATGTGCATGCGCACGGTCTGCCACGCCGTCCAGGTCGAGAGGCCAAAGTCGGTGGCTATCCAGTTGCAGGCGAGCATCGGCAGACAGCGCATCGAGCCGCGCCCGTAGCGCACCCAGCGCGCCATCAAGCGCCAGACGCTGGTTCTGCAAAATCTGGTCAAAACTGCCCTCACCTAGGGCGTAGGCGCGCTCGGCCAGCCGCGCCGCCTCCGCCAGTGCCCGTGCAGCCAGTTCGGCTTGCTGCCAGTTCCGTACCTGCGACACTGCAGTTTCGAAGTCGGCCCGTGCTTCCACGCGCAGACGTTGCTCCAGACGCAACGCAGACACCTGTGCGTCCGTGGCGAGTTGTTCTGCCGTCAGACGGTCGTTACGCCGCGCATTGCCCGGCAGCGTCAATCCCAAACTCAGGCCCAGCACGCGCTCGTCTCCGCCCGCCTCGTCGCGATAGAACAGGCCCAGGCTCGGATCGGGGCTGGCACGTGCAGCGAACTGGCGCGCTTCGGCTTGCAGAAATTCGACCTGTCGGCGTGCACGTGCAAGTTCATGGTTGTGCGCCAACACAGCTTCCACGTGTGCATCGGTGCTGCCGGATGGCACCGTGGGCTCAGGCAGCTCGACGTCGGCCACCGGCTGCAGGCCGGGAAAGTCAGCCTGCAGCCTTGTGTACGTTAGCAGCATGCGGTGTTCAGCTTCCTGCTGCCGCAGCTTTGCCTGGGCCCGCGCGGCCTCGGCATTGATGCGATCGGCGCGCGGCACCTCGCCAAGGCGTATGCGCGCATCGACCGCCGCCAGTTGCCGTTCCACCACGGCAATCTGGGCGTGCCAAGCGCGCGCTTCAGCCGCCGCACCCAGCCAGTCAAACCAAAGCGTAAGCAGGTGGCGCCCTGACTCGTGCAACGCCACGCCGAGATTCGCCTCCGCGTAAGCTACCGCAGCACCTGCCAGCGCGCGATCGGCGGCTGCACGTGCCGGCAGACGCACAGGGCGCGACAGGGCGAGGCTCCACTCCGGCTGCGTATCGCGTGGCGTAGTCTGGATGCGACGCCGGGCGGCTTCCACAGCCACCGACCACTCTTCGCGCCCTGCCTCTACGCCCCGGCTGCGCAGACGCTGCGCATCGAATGCACTGCGCGCCTCCGCAACCTCCGGTGTCGCCCACAAGGCAGCCACGGCTGCAGCAGGTTCAGGTAAATAAGCGGCCTGCGCTGGCATGGTGCATGACAGCGCACAAGCAAATACCAAACCTTGCAAGGTCTTCATGAGGCTGCCCCTTTCAGGATGAATTGGCGGTACAGCAGAGGCAGCACCACCAGCGTCAGCAATGTGGCGCTGATCAGCCCGCCGATGACAACGATGGCCAACGGCCGCTGGATTTCCGAGCCCGGCCCGCTGGCGAATAGCAAGGGCACCAGGCCAAAGGCGGCGATACTGGCTGTCATCAATACCGGACGCAGGCGGCGCAATGCGCCTTCGCGCACCACTGCGTCGCCATGCAGGCCCTGCGCGCGCAGCTGGTTGAAGTGGCTGACCAGCACCACGCCGTTCAACACCGCGATGCCGAGGAGCGCGATGAAGCCGACCGAGGCGGGCACCGACAGGTATTCGCCCGACGCCCAGAGCGCGAAGATGCCGCCGATCAGCGCCAGCGGCACGTTCATCATCACCAGCAGCGCCTGGCGGAGATCGCCGAAGGTGACGTAGAGCAGGAAGCCGATCAGCAGCAGCGCCACCGGCACCACGATCATCAGCCTTTGCGCGGCACGCTGCTGGTTTTCGAACTGGCCGCCCCAGGTGAGGCTGTAGCCGGGCGGCAGTTTGACCTGCTGCGCGACGGCGGCTTTCGCATCCTCGACGAAGCCGACCAGGTCGCGCCCGGCGACGTTGCTCTGCACCACGGTGAAGCGTGCGGCGTTCTCGCGTTTCACCGCCACCGGGCCGGTGGTACGCGCCAGATGCGCCACCTGGTCGAGGCCGATCTCGCGGCCGTCCGCCAGGCTCAGGCGGATCGCCTGCAAGGCGTCGGGCGATTCGCGCAGACCGGCGGGCCCGCGCAGTTGCAGCGGCACGCGCCGTCCCTGCTGCTGGATCGTGCCGATGACCTCGCCTTCGAGCTGGGTGCGCAGCAGCATGGCGACGTCGTCGGCGGACAGGCCGAAACGGCCGGCGGCGTCGCGGTCGATTTCCGCCTGCAGGTACTGCACCCCCTCGTTCTGCTGGGTGTAGACGTCGGACGCCCCGGGAATCTTCCCGACCACGCCGAAGATCTCGCCGGCCAGGCGATTGAGCGTGGCGAGGTCGGGCCCGAAGATCTTGATCGCGACGTCGCCGCGCGAGCCGGTCAGCATCTCCGACACCCGCATGTCGATCGGCTGGGTGAAGTTGTAGGCGATGCCGGGGAAGCCCTCGACCACGCTGCGGATTTCTCCGGTCAGCCACGCCTTGTCGGGTCTGCGCCACTCGGCCATCGGTTTCAACACCAGGAAGGAGTCGGTGTCGTTGAGCCCCATCGGATCGAGGCCGAGTTCGTCGGCCCCGGCGCGCGCGACGATGCGGCGGATCTCCGGCACGTTCTTCAGCAACGCCTGCTGCACCCGCAAATCCTGTGCGACGGATTCTTCCAGGCTGATCGACGGCAGCTTTTCCAGCTGCACCAGGATGTCGCCTTCGTCCATGGTCGGCATGAAGGTCTTGCCGATCAGCGGATAGACGCCGACCGCTGCCAGCATCAGCACGCCGGCGGTGGCGTAGACGATCTTCGGCCGCGCCAGCGCACGATCGAGCAGTGGCGTGTAGAGGCCCTGCGCGCGGCGCAACAGCCACGGATCGGTGTGCGCGCCCTGTTTCAGCAATACCGAGGCCAGCACCGGGATCACGGTCAGCGCGAGCAGCAGGGACGCGGTCAGCGCGAACACGATGGTCAGCGCGACCGGTGCGAACAGCTTGCCTTCCAGTCCTTCGAGCGTGAGCAGCGGCAGGAACACGATGGCGATGATGGCGATGCCCGAGGTCACCGGGCTGGCGACTTCCTGCGTCGCCCACAACACGCGCTGCAGCGGCGTTTCGCTGGTGTTCTCCGGGTCGTGTGCGAGGTGCGCGACGACGTTCTCCACCACCACCACCGCGGCGTCGACCAGCAGCCCGATGGCGATCGCCAGTCCGCCCAGGCTCATCAGGTTGGCGGACAGCCCGAACTGGCGCATCAGCACGAAGGTCGCCAGCACTGACAGCGGCAGGATCAGCGCCACGACGATGGCCGCGCGCAGGTTGCCGAGGAACAGGAGCAGCAGGATCACCACCAGCACCGCCGCTTCGAGCAGCGCCTTGCTCACCGTGCCGACGGCGCGGTCGACCAGTTGCGCGCGATCGTAGAAGGTCGAGATCGTCACGCCCTTGGGCAGGCTGGCCTGGATCTCGGCAAGCCGGGTCTTGACGTTCTTGATGAGCTCGCCCGCGTTGACGCCTTTCAGGCCGATCACCAGGCCCTCCACCGCCTCGCCCCGGCCGTCCTGCGTCACCGCGCCGTAGCGGGTCATCTCGCCCAGCGCCACGCGCGCGACGTCGCCGACGGTGACGACCACGCCGTCGACTGCCTTGACGCCGATGCGGCGCAAGTCGTCCAGTGAAGCGACGCCACCGTTGACGCGCACCACCCAGGTTTCCTCGCCTTCGTTGACGCGCCCGGCGCCATCGTTACGCGTGTTCGTTTCCAGCGCCACGCGCAATTCGTCGTAGGTGACGCCGCGCGCGGCGAGCGCCGCCGGGTCCGGGCTCACCGCGTAGGTGACGACGCGACCGCCGAGCGAATTGACGTCGGCCACGCCGGGAATCGCCCGCAATTGCGGGCGCACCGTCCAGTCGAGCAGGCTGCGTTTTTCCGCCAGCGTGAGCGGCCCCTCGATGGTGAACATGAAGAGCTCGGACAGGGGTGTGGAAATCGGGGCGAGCCCACCCGAGACGTTACCGGGCAGATCGCCCTTGACGTTGGCGAAACGCTCGGCCACCTGCTGGCGTGCCCAGTAGATGTCGGTGCCTTCCTCGAAATCGACGGTGATGTCGACCAGCGCGTTCTTCGACAGGCTGCGCAGGATGGTCTGTTTCGGAATGCCCAAGAGCTCGGTCTCGACCGGTTGGGCGATGCGCGCTTCCACCTCTTCTGGCGTCATGCCGGGCGCTTTCAGGATCAGCTTGACCTGGGTGGTCGAGACGTCGGGGAAGGCGTCGATGGGAATCTGCTGGAACGCGCGCACGCCCAGCGCCGCCAGGACCAGCGCCAGGGCAAGCACCAGCCAGCGCCGCGCCAGCGCGGTTTCGATCAGGATGTTCAGCATGGCTTACTCTCCCAGCCACTGCGCCTTGAGCGCCGCCACGCCCTGGATGGCGACGCGGCTGCCAGCCGTCAGACCGGTGATTTCGGCCTGACTGGCATTCTGGCGAGCCAGTTGCACCGGCGTCGGCACGAAGCCTTGCGCGGTTTCGACGAACACATGGGGCGCATTGGCTTTCCACACCAGCGCGGCGGCTGGAACCGTCAGGCTTTGCGCCGACTGCGCGCCGACGATGGCGACCTGCACCGACTGGCCCGGTCGCAGCAGTTTCTGCGGATCGGCCAGGCTGGCGCGCGCCAGCACGCTTTGCGCGGCGGTGAGCTGCGGCAGCAGCGCGACGATACGGCCGCTGGCGGCACTGCCCGCGACCGTGACCGATTGTCCGACGGTGACCTGTTGCGCCTGCGCCGGCGACAGCGGGATCTCCAGCGCCAGTTTCGACAGGTCCGCGACCTTCACCAGCGCCATGCCGGCATCGACGCGCTGGCCGGGCTCGGCGGTGCTCTCCGTCACCACGCCGGCTATCGGTGCCGCCAGGGTGATGCTGCTGCCCGTCACCTTGCCCGCACCCAGCATCGTCAGTGCGGTCTGCGCTGCCGCCAGGCTGGCGCGCGCCGACTGAGCCTCGGCCTGCGTCACACGCAGCCGGGACTCGGCGATCAATCCTTCGGCGAACAGCTTCTCGTCACGCGCGGCGTTGGCGACGGCTAGCTGCGATTTCAGTCGCGCCTGCGTCAGCGCATTCTGCGCATCAGCCAGACCGGGCATCGACAGTGTCAACAGCGGCGCGCCGCGCTTGACCGTGTCGCCCGCCTGCACATGCAACCGGGTGACCAGGCCGGCCCCGGCCGCCGCCACCACGCGTACGCTGGCGGGCGGCAAGACGACCCGCGCCGGATAGGTGAGCGCGGGGCCGCTGCCCTGCGCGGCGGCAACCGTGGTGACAATGCCAAGATTCTTTTTCTGCGCGGCGGTCAATGGCAGCGTGTCCGCCGCCGACAGCGGCGCAACACTTGCCAGACACAGGATGAGGCCCGCGCCGAGCACGCGGCCGCAGGAAACAACGGATACGACAGACATGTGAACTCCCCGGATGCAACGGATCGATTTCCGGCGCGCAAGAACGCGCCGCCCTGGCGATCAGGCCCGCGGGGGGGCGAGTGCAAACGGTCGTGCGTAGGACGGAGGGGAGACGCTGTCAGGCAGCGGAGCGGATGAAACGGGAGCCGATGCCGCCGGCAAGTCGGCCCGCAACAGCGCGAGGACCAGCCATTCGCCAGCAACGAAGGCCGGATGCGGCTCGCTGCGGCCACGCAGGAGGCCGATCGACATTTCCACGTCGTGACCGTGAGCGGTCTGGATATCGGCCGCATCGCCATGATCCACGACGACGTGCAGGTGCAGGCCTTCGGTGTGATGCTGCGGCAGGTCGCCGGCGTGCGCGTGCATCAGCGGCGACAGCGCTTGCAGGAAGACAAAACTCGCCAGCAGGAGGAAGCGGACTACACGGGTCATCACGGCGAAGTTTGCCATCAATCCATGAAAAGTGTGCGACTGCCATTCGGGCAGCCAGGACGCCATGTTGGGTGGGAAGGCTTAAGTCAGTCTTAAGTTCCGGGTGTGACAGTGCTTATCCGTTCCGCCGACCGATGGCCATGAGCACTCGTCCCCGCCCGCGCCCGGCTCACGGATCGGCCCGGCGTGACGGCCCGCCCGTTTCGCCCGGACACGCCTGACTGCTATGCTCGCCGCTTCTCGTTCCTGCGCGCCGTTTGCCCGACCCATGCGCCTCCTGCTGGTAGAAGACGACCGCCTGCTCGGTGACGGGCTCCAGTCCGGCCTGACGCAGGCGGGCTACGCCGTCGACTGGGTGCGCGATGGCGAGGCGGCCGTCGCCGCGCTGACCACGGAAACCTTCACCGCCCTCGTGCTCGATCTGGGCCTGCCCAGGCGCGACGGCCTCTCGGTGCTGAGCTGGCTGCGTGCCCGGCAGGACAACACGCCGGTGCTGATCCTGACCGCGCGCAACCAGCTGGAAGACAAGGTGCGCGGCCTCGATCTCGGGGCCGACGACTATGTGCTGAAACCCTTCGACCTCGACGAGCTGGCCGCGCGCCTGCGCGCGCTGGTGCGGCGTGCGCACGGCCGCCCCAGCCCGACCCTGTGCGCGGGCGGCATCGTGCTCGATCCGGCAACGCGCCGGGTGACCCACGGCGGCGACGCCGTTGACCTGACACTGCGTGAGTTCAACCTGCTGCAGGTCCTGATGGAGCACGCCGGCCAGGTGATGAGCCGGCGCGCGCTCGAAGAGCAGCTCTACGCCTGGGGCGACGCCGTCGAGAGCAACGCGCTCGAAGTCCACATCCACCACCTGCGCAAGAAGCTGGGCAACGACGTCATCCGCACGGTGCGGGGCGTGGGTTACGCCATGGACGCATGAACGGCACGGCCTACTCACTGCACCGCCGCCTGATCTGGCTGGTCAGCCTGGCGATCCTTGGCGTCGGCCTGCTCTCCACGGTCGTGGTCTACCTGCGGGCGCACCACGAGGCCGACGAGCTGCTGGACACACAACTGGCGCAGGTTGCCGAAACCCTGCTCGCCATCGCCACCGGTGGCAAGCTCGACCAGTTCGTCGACGGGGGGGAGAACGCACCCAACGCCACGCCGTTCCCATCGCTTACGAAATCTGGCGCGAAACCGCAGGCGCGCCGGAACGGATCACGCTTTCGGTCGGCCACAGCGGCTTTTCGCTGCCGGTCCCGTCGGGCTACAGCAACCGCGTTCACCGCGAGAAAAACTGGCGGCTCTTTTCCGTGCGCGACCCGGACAGCGCATACCGGGTCATCGTCAGCCAGCGCCACAGCGCGCGCGACCGGCTGGCCCGCGAGACCGGGCTGTCGCTGCTCGTGCCGATGCTGCTCATCCTGCCGCTCATGGCCCTGCTGGTGGGCTGGGTGGTGAACCGCGCGCTGCGCCCGGTCGATGCCCTCGCGCAGTCCGTCCGCGCACTCGACCCGGCCGCGTTGACGCCCCTGGACTGCGCCTCACCCCTGCCCCAGGAAATCGTGCCGTTGCGGGATGCGTTCAACGCCCTGCTGCAACGGGTATCCGCCACCCTGGATAACGAGCGGCGCTTCACCGCCGACGCCGCGCACGAACTGCGCACGCCGCTGGCCGCGCTGAAAATCCAGGCGCAGGTGGCGCAGCGCGCGCAGCCCGGCAGCAGCCAGCAGCACGCGCTGGGACAGGTCATTGCCGGCGTCGACCGCATGACGCATCTGGTGGAACAGCTGCTGACGCTGGCGCGGGTCGAACATGCGGCCGCACCCGCGCCAGCCGCCTATGACGCTGCGGCCGCCCTCAAGGCCAGCTGCGAGCCCTACCGGGCCGCAGCGGCGCACAACCGGCAGACGCTGGAACGTGATGCCGACCCCGGCTGCACGCCGCTGCTCGGGCGCACCTGGTTCGAGATTGCCGCGCGCAACCTCGTTGCCAACGCCGTGCATTACGCCGGCCCGGGCGCGCGCATCCGGGTCACGCTGCGCTGCGCCGCCGGGCGCGCGCGCCTGACTGTCAGCGACGACGGGCCGGGTCTCGCGCCCGCCGCGCGCACCAGCCTGCGCGCCCGCTTTGCGCGCGGCGAGACCGAGGCCGAAGGATGCGGCCTCGGCCTGTCCATCGTCGAGCGCATCGCCGAGCGTTCGGGTGCGCGGCTGACGCTGGAAGACGGCCTGCCGCGCGCGGACGGCGGCGTCGGGCTGGCGGTTTGCCTGGACTGTCCGCAAGCGCCCCCTGCGGACGCCGCGACGGGCAGGCCCGCCGCCGGCTGACACGGCCCGAAGCGGGCCGGCAGCCTTACTCGCCGAACTGCGTCGCTTCCTTCTCCACCGCCAATCCGGCCTGGCTCCAGGCGTCGAAGCCGCCATGGATCGACCGCACCCGGGTGTAGCCCATGCGCTTGAGGTTGGCGGCGGCGAGCGCAGCGCGGCCGCTGGTCTTGCAGTAGATGAGGATGTCGGCATCCTTCTTCGACAGCGCGGGATGGTCGCCGATCTTGAATTCGAGCAGGCCGCGCGGGATGTTGATCGCACCCGGCAGGCGGCCGGCGTCGAATTCGGCGGGCTCGCGCACGTCGAGCACCAGCGCGCCAGGCAGCGCGGCCTGCGCGGCGGCGAGGTCGATTTCAGTGATTTGCGTGCGCGCTTCGGCGACGAGGTCCATCGGGGTCATGCTCATGTCGGCTCCTGGGGGATGGATGAAAGCGGCGAGTATATTAGATTTTTCTAATTTCCCACCCCGGCGGGCTCGATGGCCAGGACGCGGAACGCGCCGTCCGCGCGCTCGGCGCGAAAGCGCACGGCATCGCCGGCTTTCAGGCCCTGCAACTGTTCCGGCGTGGCGCGGAACACCATGGTCATCGACGGCATGTCGAGATTGGCAATGGGGCCGTGGCGCAGCGTGACGCGGCCGTTCGCCGGGTCGAGCTTGCGCACCGTGGCGGTGCTCCAGTCGGCTGCCGCATCGGCCGCCCACGCCGGGGCGATGGCCGATGCGGCCAGGAGCGCCAGCGCGGCGCACACGCCACGCCAGCCGGGTGCTTTCCAGTCGGTTTTCATGGTGTTTCCTCCTCAATGATGGCCATCGTGGCTGGTGGGTTTGCGCACCTGGACTTCGAGGTCGCCGTCGTGTCCTGTTGGTGACGCCGCCTGCGGCGCGCGCGGCGCGTCCACCGGGGCATCGACCAGCCGCGCGGTGGTGCCGGGCGGCTGCCGGTACCAGCCGGGATCAGAATAGTCGCCGGGTTTCTGGTTGCGGCGCACCTTCATCACGCTGAACATGCCGCCCATCTCGATCGCGCCGAACTGTCCGGTGCCGGTCATCATCGGCAGGGTGTTGTCGGGCAGCGGCATTTCCATCTCGCTCATGTCGGCCATGCCGCGTTCGCCCATGACCATGTAGTCGGGCACGAGTTTCGTGATCTTTCGCGCCAGCCCCGTATGGTCGACGCCGATCATGGTCGGCACGTCATGCCCCATGGGGTTCATGGCGTGGTGGCTCTTGTGGCAGTGGAAGGCCCAGTCGCCTTCCTCGTCGGCGAGGAACTCGATCTGCCGCATCTGCCCGACTGCGATGTCGGTGGTGACTTCGGGCCAGCGCGACCCCTTGGGCGTGGGGCCGCCGTCGGTGCCGGTGACCTCGAATTCCACGCCGTGCAGGTGGATGGGGTGGTTGGTCATGGTGAGGTTGCCGATGCGGATGCGTACCCGGTCGTTCAGCCGCACGTTGAGGCTGTCGATGCCGGGAAACGCGCGGCTGTTCCAGGTCCACAGATTGAAGTCGAGCATGGTGTTGACCTTGGGCGTGTAGCTGCCAGGCTCGATGTCGTAGCTGTTAAGCAGGAAACAGAAGTCGCGGTCGACGCGCTCGATGAGCGGATGCCTGCCTTTGGGGTGGGTGACCCAGAAGCCCATCATGCCCATCGCCATCTGCGTCATCTCGTCGGCGTGCGGGTGGTACATGAAGGTGCCGGGACGGCGCGCGACGAATTCGTAGACAAAGGTCTGGCCCGGCTTGATGTGCGGCTGGGTCAGCCCGCCCAGGCCGTCCATGCCGTTGGGCAGGCGCTGGCCGTGCCAGTGCACGGTGGTGTGCTCGGGCAGGCGGTTGGTGACGTACAGGCGCACCCGGTCGCCTTCGACCACCTCGATGGTGGGGCCGGGGCTCTGGCCGTTGTAGCCCCACAGGTGCGCCTTCATGCCGGGGGCGATTTCCCGCACCACGGGTTCGGCCACCAGATGGAATTCCTTCACTCCGTCCTTCATGCGCCAGGGCAGGGTCCAGCCGTTGAGCGTGACCACGGGGTTGTAGGGACGGCCGCTCGCCGGCATGAGCGGCGGCTGGGTGGCCGGCGAATTCTGGCTGACGATTTCCGGCAGCCGCGCCATCGCCACGGGGGAAACGCTGGCCGCCGCGGCAGCGCCGGCCAGTCTGAAAAAGTCGCGTCTTGAAGTCATGGGGAATCCTTTCAATGGCCGGCGTCGGCGGAAGCGGATGAGGTCATGGCAGGCTCGCTGGCCATGCCGGGCTGGCCGGCGATGCCGGGCGTGCCCAGCTGCGCCATCGCCCAGTCGGCCTCCGCCAGCCAGTAATCGCGCTGCGCGTCGAGCGCGGCGTTGACGGCGGCAATCTGCACCCGCGCGTCGGCCAGCAGCTCGAACACGCTGATCAACATGCCGTTGTAGCGCAACACGTTTTCTTCGGAAATGCGCTTGCGCAAGGGCACGACCTCGTCGGCGAGATGCCGCGCGATGGCGTACTGGCTGGCGCGCATGGCATACGCCTCGCGGATTTCCGAGCGTGCATCGACAGCGATTTCCCGTGCGCGGGCGAGCGTCTGGCCGTAGAGCGCCTCGGCCTGCGCGACCCGGGCGCTGCCGAAATCGAACAGCGGCAGCTCGAAGCTGATTTCGTAGCCGCGCTGCTGCGGCGCTTCGTTGGAGCCGTTGTTGACGACGCCCAGTTCGAGCACGTTGATGAGTCGGGTGCGCCGGGTGAGCCCCAGGTTGCGAGCCTGCACCTCGGCGTCCATGCGCGCCCCGGCCAGATCCAGGCGGGTGTCGAGCGCGCGCTGTTCGACGTCGGCCAGCGGCGGAAGGGTCTCGGGCAGGGCGGGCAGGCGCTCGGGCAGACGCAGGCGCGCGGGATCGGTCAGCCCCAGCACCCGCAGCAGGCGCTCGCGCGCACCCATGCGCATCTGTTCGGCACGCGCCACCGCCAGCGCGGTATCGGCGTAGAAGGCCTGTTCGCGCGCACGCTGCAGGGTGCTCCAGTTGCCGGCTGCGGCCATGCGGCGCGCCAGCTCGGCGCTCGCCTCGGCGGCTTCCATCGCCTGCCGCTGGTAGCCGGCACTGGCCCCGGCGGCGACCGCCGCGATCCAGGCACGACGCGCCTCGTGCGCCACCGCCAGCGTCTGGCGTACGAGGCCTTGCCGCGTCGCCTCGAAGCGGCGCGCCTCGATGTCAGCGCGCAGAGGCAGGGCAAGCAGGGCCGCCAGATTCAGATGCAGGCTGCGCTCCCATTCGACCTCGCTGCCGCGCGTGAGGCGGCCGATGGACAGGCCGGGGTTCGGCAGGCGCGCGGCGCGCACGCGCTCGGCGTCGGCGAATCCCAGTTCGTGGTAGGCCGCCTGCAGGCCGGGGTTGTTGAGGAGCGCGATTTCCACCGCGCCGTCCGCCGTGAGCGGCTCGGCGAGCAAGGCTTCGATGCGCGCATCGGCGGCGGCACGCGATTCGGCATCGCGCGTCCAGACCGGTTTCTGCGGCAGGTGACGGGCGACACCGGTCTCGACGGCGGCAAAGCCGTGGTCGTCCGACAGGCTGGCGCAGCCGCCCAACAGGGCCAGGGCCAGCGCTGCAAGCGGCAGTCGCATGGGGAATGTCTGCATGATGCGCGCCTCAATGATGGTGGTGGTGGGCATGCGGGTCGTCGCCGCCGGCGTCGTCCTGCGCCTCGCGCAGATAGGTGCGCCAGCCGCCGACGGCGTGGACGCGTTCGTTGGTTGCACGCCAGTCGGCGACGGGCGTGTCGCGCCAGGGCTGGAAGCGGTCGAAAGGCGCGGCGGCCTCGACCGGCGCGGGCATGGGCGCTTCGGCGTGCGCCAGCCCGACGGCGAGCGCGAGCGCGCAGGCCACATGCGCCAGACGGCGCGGAGTCGGAATCGTGTTCATGGTGTCCTCACAGCGCGGCCTGGCCGCGCAGGGTTGATCATGCCGCTTGTGCGGCGCGGGATCAGGCGAGGACGGGGCGCGGCGGTCGTTCGGGGCCGTCGGGGACGTGGCTGGTCGGGATCGCGACCGGCACGCTGGCGTAGGCAGGCGGCACGGACACGGCGGGCAGTGCCAGCGTCACCGGTATCGGCAACGCCGACGCGTGCATGCACACCCCGCAATGCGTACAGTCATGACGCGCCGGCGGCGCGTCGGGCTGTGATTCTTGCGTATGACAGGGTGGTGCCGCCTCGACGGTCGCCGGCGCGCTGCCGTGCCCCAACGCGCACGACAGCATCGTGGGCGCAGCAAAGCCCTGCAGGGGCAGGGCCAGCATCAGGCAAAGCAGCAGGAAGCGATGAAGAGACGCGCGCATGATCGAAGTGTAGCCGTGTTCGGGCAGACCTGCACTTGTCTGGCAAGTTCCTCAGCCGCGGCGCTTGCGCGGTTCGTAATGCACCACCGCGCGCATGATCTCCGAATACGGCAGCGCCTCGATGCTGCCCCCGGCCGCCAGCGCGGCGAGCACGGTGGCGGCCACGTCGGTGGTTTCATCGCCCGGCCCGCCCCGGGCTGCCGCCAGTCCGCGCACGCCGCCGCACTGCGCGCGGATTTCCTTGCCGAACGGCCAGGGGGTGCCGGGCGCGATCTTGAGCGCGAACTGCGCGTTTTCATGGACGGCGCGATGGAAGGCCAGGCAGCTTTCGCGGGCCTCGGGGTCGCCGCAGTTGATCGCCTCGCGCTCGGCGAGGTTGAGCTTCCTCGAACGCGCACAGGCGACGCAGCGCGACAGCAACGCGCGTTCGAACGGGCAGCTGTGCGTGATGTAGGCCTGGCGCGCGAGTTTGTAGGCGTCTTCGTTATAGCCGGACATGGCAGGAGAATCCGCGCGGCGGGCTTACCAGTCGTCGCCGGACAGCGTCTTGTCGAGTTCGCGCTCGGCGGTGAGCGTTTCCTGCGCGGCGATTTCGTTCTCGGCGAAGATCATCTTGTACTGGTCGCCGCTCTTCGGATCGAGCGTCTTGCGCAGCTCATTCACCTGCGCCTTGGCTTCCTTGAAGCTCGCCCACTCGCCCTTTTTTTCGAGCACCTTGAACATACCCAGGCGAAAAACGTAATACGGCATGATGCGTCTCCTTATGCGAGCCTGCCGTGGCAGTGCTTGTATTTCTTGCCCGACCCGCAGGGGCAGGGATCGTTACGCCCCACCTTGGGATAGGCGTCGGCTGCGGGTGCGGTGCCGGCAGCGAGTTCCGCCGCCTCGGCGGCGGCGAAATCCTGCGCCTCGTCGTACTCGGTGTGCTGGAACTGCATACCGGGCGGCTCGTGCAGTTCGACCGCGGCGACATCCTCGGGCGCACGCACCTGCACGGTGGTGGTGATCTGCGTGACCTCGGACTTGATCGCGGTGAGCATGGCGGAGAAGAGTTCGAAGGCCTCGCGCTTGTATTCCTGCTTGGGTTGCTTCTGTGCGTAGCCGCGCAGGTGGATGCCCTGGCGCAGGTGGTCGAGCGCCGACAAATGTTCGCGCCAGTGGGTATCCAGGCTTTGCAGCATCACGGCACGCTCGAACTGGTGCAGGCCGTCAGCGCCGACCAGCGCTTCCTTGGCCTGATAGGCCTGGTCGGCGGCTTCGCAAATCTTCTTGCGCAGACCGTCCTCGTCCAGCGTCTTGTTCTCGTCCAGCCACTGCTGCAGCGGCAGGTCGAGGGTGAACTGCGCGGCGAGCAATTTCTCCAGGCCCGGCACGTCCCACTGCTCGTCCATGCTGCCCGGTACGATGTGCAGGTTGATCGCCTCGTTCAGCACATCGTCGCGCATGGCGCGGATGGTGTCGGCAATGTCGGTGCTCGCCAGCAGTTCGTTGCGCTGCTCGTAGATGACCTTGCGCTGGTCGTTCGACACGTCGTCGTATTCCAGAAGCTGCTTGCGGATGTCGAAGTTGCGCTGCTCGACCTTGCGCTGCGCGTTCTCGATCGCGCGCGTCACCCACGGGTGCTCGATCGCCTCGCCCTCGGGCATCTTCAGGCGGTTCATGATTGCTGCAACGCGGTCGGAGGCGAAAATGCGCAGCAGCGGGTCTTCCAGCGACAGGAAGAAGCGGCTGGAACCCGGATCGCCCTGACGGCCGGAACGGCCGCGCAGCTGGTTGTCGACGCGGCGGGATTCGTGACGCTCGGTGCCGATGATGTGCAGGCCACCCGATGCCAGCACGGCATCGTGACGCACCTGCCAGTCGGCCTTGAGCGCGGCGACGCGGGCGTCCTTCTCGCTGTCCGACAACGCTTCGTCGGCACGGATCGCGTCGATGTCCTTCTGGATGTTGCCGCCCAGCACGATGTCGGTGCCACGGCCCGCCATGTTGGTGGCGATGGTGATGCCGCCGGGCATGCCTGCCTGCGCGATGACCTCGGCCTCGCGCTCGTGCTGCTTGGCGTTGAGCACGTTGTGCGGCAGGCCGGCCTTTTTCAGTTCGGACGCGAGATGTTCGTTGGCTTCGATCGACGTGGTGCCGACCAGCACCGGCTGGCCGTTGGCGTGGCGCGCGCGGATGTCGTTGATGACGGCCTGATCGCGTTCACGGCTGGTGCGGTAGACCTGGTCGTGCTCGTCCTTGCGGATCATCGGCCGGTGGGTCGGGATGACCACGGTTTCCAGGCCGTAGATGCTCTGGAATTCGAAGGCTTCGGTGTCCGCCGTGCCGGTCATGCCCGAGAGCTTCTCGTACATGCGGAAGTAGTTCTGGAAGGTGATCGACGCCAGCGTCTGGTTTTCCTTCTGGATCGCCACGCCCTCCTTGGCTTCCACGGCCTGGTGCAGGCCCTCGGACCAGCGCCGCCCGCTCATCAGGCGGCCGGTGAATTCGTCGACGATGATGACTTCGCCGTTCTGCACCACATAGTGCTGGTCCTTGAAGAACAGCGCGTGCGCGCGCAGCGCCGCGTACACATGGTGCATCAGCATGATGTTGCTGGCGTCGTACAGGCTGCCGCCCTCGGGCAGCAGGCCCAGTTCGTTCAGCACGGCCTCGACCTTCTCGTGGCCGGATTCGGACAGCAGCACCTGGCGGCCCTTCTCGTCCACCCAGTAGTCGCCCTCGCCATCCTCCTTGTCCTGGCGGGTCAGGCGCGGCGGCACGGCGTTGACGCGGACATAGAGCTCCGTGTTGTCGTCTGCCTGGCCTGAGATGATGAGCGGCGTACGCGCTTCGTCGATGAGGATGGAGTCGACCTCGTCGATGATGCCGAAGGCCAGCGGACGCTGCACCTTGTCGCCCAGCTGGTAGACCATGTTGTCGCGCAGGTAGTCGAAGCCGTACTCGTTGTTGGTGCCGTAGGTGATGTCGGCAGCGTAGGCGGCCTGCTTCTGGTCGTGCGGCATCTGCGACAGGTTCACGCCGGTGGTGAGGCCGAGGAAACCGTACAGCTTGCCCATGTTCTCGGCGTCGCGCTGCGCCAGATAGTCGTTCACCGTGACCACGTGCACGCCCTTGCCGGGCAGCGCATTGAGGTAGGCTGCGAGCGTGGCCATCAGCGTCTTGCCCTCGCCGGTGCGCATCTCGGCGATCTTGCCGTCGTTCAGCACCATGCCGCCGATGAGCTGCACGTCGAAGTGGCGCATGCCGAGAACGCGCTTCGAGCCTTCCCGCACCACGGCAAAGGCTTCCGGCAGGAGCTTGTCGAGCGTCTCGCCCTGCTCCAGGCGCGTGCGGAATTCCACCGTCTTCGCCGCCAGCTCGGCGTCGGAGAGTTTTTCCATCGCCGGTTCCAGCGCGTTGATCGCCTTGACCTTTTGCAGGTATTGTTTGATCAGCCGGTCGTTGCGGCTGCCGAAGACTTTCTTGAACAGGGATTGCAGCATGGGGAATCCGGAATGCCCGCTGGACGCGGTAAATCGTTGAATTTTAACATAGCGCCCCTGACCGTCCGTGACGCTGCGAAGACAGCGCTCCGAGCCACCCGGCGGCGGAAGGTTCCGCGCCGGTGAGCACCTCCAGCTTGTCCGACCTCCTCGCCCGCCAGCTGCCGCAGGGCGTCGCCGCACGTGCACAGGCCCTGCTCAGGCTCCAGGCCGCGCTCGACCGCGCCCTGCCTGCCCCGCTAGTCGGCCATGTGCGCGTGCAGACCTTCGAGGCCGGCGTGCTTTCGCTGGCCTGCGCCAGCGGCGCCGTCGCCAGCCGCCTGCGCCAGCAGACCGAGGCACTGGTCGCGGCGCTGGGCAAGCGCGGCATTACCGTTGCGACCGTGCGCAGCACGGTCAGTCCCGAGCTGCTGGCACGCTACGTCCACCCCGTCGACAAGGCTGGTCTGCCGCCCGCTGCGCTGGAAGGATTGGCACACCTGAATGCCGTCATCGAGGACGGCCCGCTGAAGGACGCGCTCACCCGCCTGCTGCGCCACCACGCCCACAAACCCTGACCGTGGCCGGACCACACGCACGCATCTTCCTGCTTTCCCACATGCGGGCCTACACCAGCCTGACAGGCCATCTGCTCGGCTCGCACCCCGAGATCGACGGCTACTATGAAATGCACCGCAGCTACCGCTCGCCCGCGGATCTCGATCGCCAGGCCGCGCAGTACGCTGCCTCGGACCGCCTCAAGCCCGGCAGCCGTTACCTCTTCGACAAGCTCCTGCACAACGACTACACGCTCGATCTGGATGCGCTCGGGTCGGCAGCTGCGGTCGTGCTCGTGAGCGTGCGCGCACCGCTCCCCACGCTCAAAAGCATCGTTCA
Organism: Pseudomonadota bacterium; assembly: GCA_040754275.1. Taxonomy (GTDB): domain Bacteria; phylum Pseudomonadota; class Gammaproteobacteria; order Burkholderiales; family Thiobacillaceae; genus Thiobacillus. The sequence continues at coordinate 77,779 of JBFMCW010000005.1, read as the reverse complement.
CCTGTTCGCCGGAAGAACCCCGGACGAACCGTATGCCGATTCCGTCGGCGCAGCGATGTACTACATCGAACGCCTGCAGGCGCTGACCGCCTTCGGCACCCGCTACAGAGGGCGTTATTGCTATTTCGATGCGGAACGCCTTCACGGCGACCCGCCGGGAACACTGGACTGGCTGGGCAAGCGGCTGGAGCTTGGCACGCCGCTGTCGCAGCGCTACCAGCGCTTCAGCAAGACCGGCCTCGCCGGTGCGGGCGACTCCTCGTCCGCCATCGGCGCCGGACGGGTGCTCGACACGGTCAACAGCTATCCCGATATCGCACTCGACGCCGCTTCGCTCGCCAGGGCGGAACAGGCTTATGCCGCGTGCCGTGCGAGTCTGGTCGCCCACGCGGCCGCATCGCTCAGCTGACCAGGCGATCCCAGACCGTGCGCTCCGCGCGGTAATGCGCCAGCGCATCGACGATCTGTCCGCGACGTGTCGCCCGGTGCGCCTCCGACTGGATCTGCTGCCAGGCGGGTGCGGCGTCGCCGAAATTCGCCTGCATGTTCAGCAGAAAGCCTTGCAACTGCGCCCGCGCCGCGGCACCGAGCCGCGCCGGCGAGGCCGCAGCCAGCCAGGCTTCCAGTTCGGCGAGCCGATCCTGCACCGCCGCGTGCTTGTTCGCGTACAGGGCCAGCAGTTCGGTCTCGGTCTGCCGCACCACCGCCGCCACGGCCGGGCTGTCGACCAGCCCCTCCAGGTCATGCCGCTTCAGCCAGGCCACCACGGAAAACAGCATCAGGTCGCCGAAGAACTGGCGCTCGAACTCATCCGAGATATCAATGGCCGCATCGTCCCGCTGCTCCACGCCCGGGCGGAATTCGGCCCGCATGTCATCGGCCGTGGTACGGGTATGCAGCATCGGCAGGTTGACCGAGGCGAAGCGTGCGCCGATCTCGGCCTGGATCAGGCGCCCCGCGGTGGGGCCGGACATGCGCAGGCGCAGGTGGCCGAAGGGGATGATGTATTTCAGGCCTTCGAAGCTGACGATGGTGTTTCCGGGATAGATCGTGCGCGCGGGGGACAGCGTCGTGAGCGGTCCGGTGTACTGAAAGCCGGTGCGCCGCGTGGGGTGCTCGCCAAAGAAGAAGGCCCGCAAACGGGCGGCGAAGGTGTCGAGGCAGGCAGCGTGATCGTGCGGCCCTGCGAGCGGGCAGCGGTAGTCGAAGGCCTGCGCCGCTTGCTCGAACCCGAACAGCTTCGCCAGATCGTGGTAGGCCGCCTCGCCGGGCAGCGGCGTAGCCTGTCCATGGAAGCTGCATGCGGCATGCGGGTCGAGCGCCTCGATGCGGTGCAGGAATGCCAGCGCATCGTCGAGGAAATTCGCCGCCATTACTGCGGGCGACACGGGCGGGTCGCCGACGAGTTTGCCGGTAAGCACGCGGATGTCCTGCATGCGAAACAGGCGATCGATGGTGTGGAAATAGTTCAGCGCCGGAACAGCCTGCTCGCCGGGCCCGCCCGGCCGGTTGACCAGGAAGGACTGGTCGCTGTCCACCAGATAAAAGAGCGTGTTGTCCGGATCCCGCGCCAGCTCCCGCATCTTCAGGATGCAGAGGTTGCGGTTGGCCGCCTGCCCCTTGCGCCAAAAGCGTTCCGGCGGCTGGGTGGTGAGCAGGCGGCCCAGCTGCTGCCGTTCGGTCGCCGGAATCCCCTGCAGCAGCGCGACCTGCTCGGGCAGATCGAAATGCAGCACAGACAGGCCCTTGTCGCTGTATTCCGCCGCCAGCGCCCGGTGTGCCGCCGCGCACAGCGGATCGCGGCTGTCTTCCGACAGCACGACTGTGAACTTCGCGTAGCGGCCGGCTGCATCCTGCCCGCCGTAGCCGTAGAGGCGGCATTGCTGCAGGATGCTTTCGAGGCAGTTGCGCACATGTGCGGGCCGGTCGGCTACGGGGATGCCCAGGATGAACGCGTACTGCCTTAGCGCGCCACTCGAATCGATCAGCGCCTGCTGCTCGCGGAACAGGGCCTGGTAGCGTTCGAGCCAGCACACGAAGTCGGTCTCGCCGGCTTCCCACATGCGCGTCTCTACCTGCGCCACCACGCGCTCGTAGAGCGCGACCAGCGCGTCCTCCGCCAGTGCCGCCGGGTCGGGCAGCTCGGGCAGCAGGTGCGGAAGGGCCTCCAGAACATGCAGCAGGACCGGCGTGGCGAAACGGGGCATGGCGAACAGCGTGCATGGCAAGAGCCGCATCGTAGCCGAGAAAGCCGCCGCGCTCCTGCTTTTCCGCGAGACGCCTATACTTTGAACGCACCGTTCCGGATGCGCGCCCGATAACGACAAGAGATCATGGAGAACATGCTGCCCACGCCCGCCATCCTCGCCGGCATCCTCGCCGCTGAACGCCAGCGCACCGAGGTCACGGTGTGGATTTTCGTCTTCATGATCGCGCTGCTCCTGGCCATCGTGTTCGTGCCGGGCGTCTGGCCGGCCGCGCTGGCGCAACCGATCCGCGAGCTGTTCTGGCCATTTCTGATTCTTTTCGGCGGCATGCTGGTGTATGAATGGCTGCTGCGTCTGCGCATCGGCCGCCTGCTCCTGAAGAGCCGGCTGCCCTCCTGGCTGTTCCGCTACACCAACGTGTTCATCGAGACCAGCGTGCCTGCCGTGATCATGCTCATGCTCACGCTGGTGATGGGCCCCTGGCAGGCCATGGCCTCGGCCACGCCCATGCTGTATCCGCTGTTCATCTTCATGGCCGCGCTGTACCTGGATTTCTGGGTGTGCGTGTTCAGCGGAACAGTCGCCACCGTTCAATTCATGCTCATCGCGACGGTCTTCGTGGGTGGCGCGGACCCGCCTGCGGCCAATCTGGAAATGCTCACCGACCCATCGGCGTATCTGGTGAAGGCCGCGCTGCTCATGGCTTCCGGCGTGCTCGCAGGCTTTCTCACCGTGGCACTGCGGCGGCAGATGCAGGCCTCGGTCGAAAACGCGCAGGCGCGCGACCACGCCGTGAGCGTATTCGGCCAGCACGTCTCGCCCGAAATTGCCGAACGCCTGCTGCGGCAGACCCTCGACATCGAGGGCGAAACCCGCGATGCCTGCGTACTGTTCCTCGATATCCGCGGCTTCAGCCGCATTGCCGCCAACAAGACGCCGCACGAGGTGATGCTCTACCTCAACACCCTGTTCGGCGAGCTCATCGATGTGGTCAACGCGCACCGCGGCATCGTCAACAAGTTCCTCGGCGACGGCTTCATGGCAGTGTTCGGCGCCCCGGCCGACGACGCGAAACGGGTGCCGCATGCGCTGAATGCCGCGCGCGCCATCCTCGATCGCGTGGAGGCCCTCAACGCCAGTGGCGCCATCCCGCCCACCCAGGTCGGCATCGGCCTGCATGCCGGCCAGCTCGTCACCGGCAACGTCGGCACCCAGCAACGCAAGGAATACACTCTCGTCGGCGAAACGGTGAATCTCGCCGCCCGCATCGAACAGGCCACCAAGGACTACGATGCCCGCCTGCTGATTTCGGAAACCATCCTGGCCAATCTGGACGAGCCGCCGGAAGGGGCAATCGACCTGGGGGCTGTGATTCTGCGCGGCCAGAGCCGGCCGGTACGCCTTTTCAAGCTGGCCTGAATCCGCACTGTCGATTTTTACAGGATAATGACGGCACAAGCGGATCGGTGTCTCGTGTCGGACCGCAACAACAAACCTTGATCGTCCGTTGCGGAGCGGATGAAGCAAGCATGGAACTCAGATACGGCTACCTGCGCCTCGTACGCGACGCCACGAATCTGTCGTGGCTCAAGACACGGGGCTTCGACGGCTACCTTGTCAGCATGAACCAGTCGGGCACGCACTGGCTGTTCAACATGCTCACACTCGCGATGGCGAAGCACTATCAACTCGAAGTGCCGCGCCACATCCAGAATTGCCACATCATCGGCTCTCCCAAGCAGCCCACCGGGTATGCCGGCATACCCAGCCTCGCGCGCAACCACCAAATTCCCAATCCGCTGTTCACCGGGCGGATGGCGCAATGGCTATTGTGCACGCCAGGCCACGTACTGCTCGTACGCGATCTGCGCGTGGTACTGGCCTCGCATTACAAAGGTTTCGAGGCCACATACAGGGTCGATTTTTCCGACTATCTGCGCGGCCGGCTAGACAAAATGCGTGCGGCCGGAGGGCCGCACAAGTTCGACAAGGATATCTGGTGGGGCATGCGTTTCCTGAACAGCTGGGGAAGAGTGCGGCGCGCCCGACCCGATGCAGTCCGGTTGGTGCGTTAAGAGGATTTGTCGGCACAGACCTTCGATACCCTGCGCCGGGCGGCCGACTGGCTTGGGCTGGCAGGCATCGGTGATGAAACCCTGCAGATGGCGACCGCCCGCTCTACAAAATCGGAAATGTCGGCACGCGAGGATCCCACCTGGCCCAATCGTGTCGTGCGCCCCGATGGGGACAATCCTCTTGCACTCTACACCGAAGCGGACAAAGCCTATTTTCTTGGAGCGGTACCGGCGCAACTGCCGAGCCGACTTCGGTTACGACCTCGAAGCGGGCTGGTAAGCCGTCACTGCAGCGTGCCTGTGTGCGCTGCAACCAGCCGGTCTGCCAGCAGGCAGACGTCCGGCACGCGCTCACCCGCTTCCATCTCGACCATCGCCCGTGCATGGGCCACGAATCGGGCCAGCGCATCGCATTGATCGCGGCGGCAGCCCGCACGGTTCTCGATCAGCCGCGATACGGTCACCGAAAGCGCATCACAGGCCGCGACAAGCCGGCGGCAGCCTGCCGCCACAGCAGTCTCGCGCAGTTGCATCAACGCCAGGGCATACGCGTGGACGCCGTCCTCCGTCAGTTTGTCGGGGGAAGCCAGGCAGGAAATGGTCAGCGCCGATTCCAGGCCCGCCAGGGCCTCGCGCACCGCGCGGCGCGCGGTATCGGATGGAGCATGGGGGGCCGACGCGAGCACGCCGACGGGATTGCGATAACGGGCATACAAAGCTTGCAATGCAGGCACAGTGATCTCCTGGAGCTGGATGGCCCAGCGGGGGGGGGTAGACGGAACCCCTATAGCGGACGTCCCTGCCGGGACTTGAATTCGTACCACTATAGATGGTCTTTTTGTACTTGTGATGACGATTTGTGGCCAGTGGCACCGGGACAACCAAACCGGATTGGCGGGAAGGACGGGTAGCCCGCCCCCGGGGCGGGATCGAGAGGGGTCGGAAGGACAGCCGGAGGGCGATTATCGATGCTGACCCCAATGACGCCGGATGAGTTCCTGCCGGACGGCAGGCAAGGCTCTGGCCATGTTGTTCGGGCCATCCGCCCCCCTGAAGGCCGTGCTCCGGTTTCCCGGATGGCATTCCCGGACGCCGCTCACCGCAAAACCAGCCGCTCCACTACATAGAACAGCGCCGCAATGACGCCAACGACGAGGGCGAAGCGCAGCACGCGGCCGATGTAACTCAAATACGTGCGATTGCCGGTAAGCAGCCAGGCCAGGCCGAGCGCCACCACCGCAACGAGCAGGGCGACGATCAGCAGGCGCAGGACGATCATGCGGTGGCGAGCGGATGCAGGCGGAGGTAGGCGGGCGGGGCGTCTTCCTCGCGCGCGAAGCTGACGAGTTCCCAGGCTTCCTGATGCTGTGACAGTTCGCGCAGCAGGGCGTTGTTGAGCGCGTGGCCGGACTTGTAGGCCTCGAAGGCGCCGATGATGGGATGGCCGAAAAGATAGAGATCGCCGATGGCGTCGAGGACCTTGTGCTTCACGAACTCGTCGTCGTAGCGCAGGCCATCCTGGTTGAGCACGCGGTATTCATCCATGACGATGGCGTTGTCGAGCGAACCGCCCAGCGCCAGCCCGTTGTTGCGCAGGGTTTCGACCTCGTGCATGAAGCCGAAGGTGCGCGCACGGGCGACCTCCTTGGTGTAGGCGGTGTCGGCGAAATCGATGCTGACGGTCTTGCCGCTTTTATCGAACACGGGGTGCTTGAAGTCGATGGTGAATTCGATCTTGAAACCATTGTGGGGAATGAAGCGCGCCCACTTGTCGCCATCCTTCACTTCGATGGGTTGTTTGATGCGTACGTATTGCTTGGGCGCATCCTGCTCGACGATGCCGGCGGACTGCAGCAGGAAGACGAAGGGCGCCGAGGAGCCGTCCATGATGGGGATCTCGGGCCCGGTGAGGTCGACCAGAAGATTGTCGATGCCCAGGCCCGCGAGCGCGGACATGAGATGCTCGACGGTAGACACCCTGGCCGGGCCGGATTCCAGCAGGGAACACAGCCGGGTATCGGTGACAAGAAAGGGGTCGGCCTTCAGATCCGCAGGCGGATCGAGGTCCATGCGGCGAAAGACGATGCCGGTATCGGGTCCGGCGGGACGCAGGGTCATCTCGACCTTGACGCCGGAGTGCAGGCCCACGCCAGTGGCGGTGACCGGGCTTTTGAGAGTGCGCTGTCTGATCATGTCGTCATTTTAGCCTTTGACACACGCAACGCGCCGAATCCGCGCGTGCCGGCTTACGACCGGCGCGTGCAGATTCGGTTCGTGCGCATCTCTACCCGCAAGGGGCAGGCCGTGCTTGTAAAGCCGACAAGTCGGCAACAGACACGCTCAGTCTGCCTGCTTGCGCAGGAAGGCCGGGATGTCCAGGGTGTCGATGCCGGAATCGGCCATGGCCTGGATCGTGCGGCTGCGGCGGCTGGTCATCACGCTGGGCAGTTCCTCGCCTGCACCCACCATCATCGGTACATCGTCGGTACCGGTCTTGATGATCTGCATGGGGCGCGGCTGCGGGCGGGCAACAGGGTTGCCGAGGCCGGTGGCGACCATGGTCACGCGCAGGGCGTCTTCCATGCTGTCGTCGAGCACCTGGCCGACGATGACGGTGGCTTCCTCGGCGGTGAACTCCTTGATGGTGTTCATCACGTCGTGGATTTCGCGCATCTTCACGCTGGACGACGCGGTGATGTTGACGAGGATGCCGCGTGCGCCGCGCAGGTCGACCGATTCGAGCAGCGGGCTGGCCACGGCCTGCTCGGCCGCGACCTTGGCGCGGTTTTCGCCGCTGGCCTGGGCCGAACCCATCATGGCCATGCCCATTTCGCTCATCACGGTGCGCACGTCGGCAAAGTCGACGTTGACGAGGCCGGGGCAGTTGATGACCTCGGCAATGCCGCCCACCGCGCCGAAGAGCACGTTGTTCGCGGCCTTGAAGGCATCCAGCATCGACACGTCATCGCCCAGCACCTGCATGAGCTTTTCGTTGGGGATGATGATCAGCGAATCGACGTGGCGCGCCAGCGCCTCGATGCCCGCGTTGGCGGCACGCACCCGCTTGCCTTCGAACATGAAGGGTTTGGTGACGACCGCCACGGTGAGGATGCCGAGCTCCTTGGCGACTTCGGCCACCACCGGGGCAGCCCCGGTTCCGGTGCCGCCGCCCATGCCGGCGGTGATGAAGAGCATGTCCGCACCGTCGATCATTTCGGCGATGCGTTCACGGTCTTCGAGCGCGGCTTCGCGGCCGACTTCGGGGTTGGCCCCGGCACCCAGGCCCTTGGTCACGCCGTTGCCGAGCTGCAGCTGCATCTTGGCCTGGTTGCGCTTCAAGGCCTGCGCGTCGGTATTGATGGCGATGAACTCCACGCCACTAAGCCCCGAATTGATCATGTGATCGACCGCGTTGCCGCCACAGCCGCCCACGCCAATCACCTTGATCACCGCATCCTGAGTATCCACGTCCATCAGTTCAAACATTTGCTTCCTCCTTTAATGCCAAAAACAAACCCACACGCAAAAATCTTTGGCGTGTTTGCCGCGATGTCCCTGGGCATCGGGCACGACCGCCAAAACCTGTTTCGACGCTGGCCGCAATCCATCGCGGCAGCGTCAGAAATTCCCCTTGAACCAGTTCTTCATACGCTCCAGCACGTCCTTGAAACTGCTGCCCGACAGCTTGGGCGCGTCGCGCCCGCGCGCTTCCTGCCCGGCCATCAAGAGGCCCATGCAGGTGGCGTAACGCGGGTTGTGCATCACTTCGGCCAGCCCGCCTTCGTAGCGCGGCCAGCCCAGGCGCACCGGCATGTGGAACACCTCTTCGCCGAGTTCGACCATGCCCTGCATGCCGGCCGAGCCGCCGGTGATGACGATGCCGGATGACAGCAGCTCCTCGAAGCCGGAACGGCGCAGCTCGGCCTGCACCAGCGAATACAGTTCCTCCATGCGCGGCTCGATGAATTCGGCCAGCGTCTGCCGGGAAAGCGTGCGCGGCGGGCGGTCGCCGATGCCGGGCACCTCGATCATGTCGCGCGCGTCGGCCAGCTGGCGCAAGGCGCAGCCGTACTGGATCTTGATGTCCTCGGCCTCCTTGGGCGGGGTGCGCAGCGCCACCGCGATGTCGTTGTTGACCTGGTCGCCCGCCACCGGAATCACGGCGGTGTGACGGATGGCGCCGTTGGTGAACACGGCGATGTCGGTGGTGCCGCCGCCGATGTCGACCAGGCACACGCCGAGTTCCTTTTCGTCCTCGGTGAGCACCGCCATCGCGCTGGCCAGCGGCTGCAGCACCAGGTCGCCGACTTCGAGCCCGCAGCGGCGCACGCACTTGATGATGTTCTGCGCGGCGGAGACCGCGCCGGTGACGATGTGCACCTTCACCTCCAGGCGCACCGCGCTCATGCCGAGCGGATCGCGCACGTCTTCCTGGCCGTCGACGATGAATTCCTGCGGGATGGTGTGCAGGATCTGCTGGTCGGTGGGGATGTTCACCGCGCGCGCGGTCTCGACCACGCGGTCGACGTCCATCTGGCTGATTTCCTTGTCCTTGATGGCGAACATGCCGTGCGAGTTGAAGCTCTTGATGTGGCTGCCGGCGATGCCGGTATACACCTCGCGGATCTTGCAGTCGGCCATCAGCTCGGCCTCCTCCAGCGCGCGCTGGATGGCGTTGACCGTGGCCTCGATGTTGACGACCACGCCGCGGCGCAGGCCCCGCGAGGGATGCGTGCCCATGCCGATGATGTCGAGGCCGCCCTCGTCGTTGACCTCGGCGACGATGCAGACGATTTTCGACGTGCCGATGTCGAGGCCGACGACGAGGTTCTTGGGATCTCTGGGCTTGCTCATGTTGTACTCGGTTTGCTTGGGGTTTCCGGTGCCTGCGGCGCGAAGCTGGCAGGCATGCGGTTGTCGGGCATGCGGATGGCGAAGCCGTCGGCATAGCGCAGATCGACCGCGATGGGCGCGACGGCAGCATGGTTCTCGCCGTCTGCCGCCGGACGCGCGCCGAACAGGCGTGGATAGAGCTGGACGAAACGTGCGAGCCGTGCGTCGGTATCGTCCCGGCCAAGCGCAAGCTCGATGCCGGAGTCGAGGCGCATGCGCCAGGCGCGCCGGGGAGACAGTCGCAAGGTCTCGATCGCCATGCCAAGCGGCGCAAGCACCGCGTTGTAGCGGTGGAAGGCAGCCACCACCTCGGTGCTGGCATCGTCCGGCCCCGACAGGCGCGGCAGCTTGCCGGACACGGCGGCGACGAAGACCTCGCCGTCACCGTTCACCAGCGCCTCGGCATTCCAGCGCGCGAGCGGCACGTGCTCGACGAGCGAGACGACCAGGGTATCGGGCCAGCGGCGTTCGACGCGCGCCTCGCGCACCCAGGGCAGTTTCTCCAGGCTTTCACGCACACGTTCGAGATCGACGGTGAAGAAGGTGCCGCGCACCTTGCGCTCGGCCACCAGGCGAATCTGCGCTTCGGTGACGTGTTGCACCGGGGTCTTCACCTCGAGCGTGGACAGCGCGAACCAGGGCTGCGCCACCACCCAGCCGGACACGCCATAGACCAGCAACCCGATCGCGCCCCAGGTCAGCACGCGCGCGACCTGGCAGAGCGGGTGGGCGTCGAGTTCAGGCGACCGGCTCATAGCGTCTGCTCCAGGATCGCCAGGCACAGTGCGTCGAAATCCTTGCCGGCGGCACGCGCGGCCATCGGCACTAGACTGTGGTCGGTCATGCCGGGCGAGGTGTTGGCTTCCAGCAGGTAGGGGTTGCCGAAGCGGTCCAGCATCAGGTCCACGCGGCCCCAGCCGCGCCCGCCGAGCAGACGGAAGGCGTCGAGCGCAAGCCGGCGCAAGGCCTGCTCCTTGTCGTCCGGCAACCCTGCCGGACAGTGGTACTGCGTGTCGTTGCGCAGGTACTTGGCCTCGAAATCGTAGAAGGCCTTCTCCCTGGCCGGCTCAAGGCGGATCAGGGGCAGCGCGGCATCGCCCAGGATGCCGGCAGTGAATTCCGGTCCGTCGATGAATTTTTCCGCAAGCACCAGGCTGTCGTGCTCTGCGGCTGTTTCGAAGGCGGCGCGCAAGGTGCCCGGCTCGGTCACCTTGCTCATGCCGATGCTGGAGCCTTCGCGCGCCGGCTTCACGAAGATGGGCAGGCCGAGCTGCTGCTCCACCGCGGCAAAGTCGCTGTCGGCCGAGAGGATGGCCCAGTCAGCGGTCGGCAGGCCTGCGGCGCGCCACAGCAGCTTGGTGCGCCACTTGTCCATGCCGAGTGCCGAGGCCATCACGCCGCTGCCGGTATATGGCAGATGCAGCAGTTCGAGCGCGCCCTGCATGCAGCCGTCCTCGCCGTAGCGCCCGTGCAGCGCGATGAAGACGCGGTCGAATTCGCCGCTGATGAGATCGCCAAGGCTGCGGGTGGCCGGATCGAAGGGATGCACATCGATGCCCTGGCGCATCAGCGCCGCAAGCACCGCGTTGCCGCTGTTGAGCGATACCGAGCGTTCCGCCGAGGCTCCTCCCAGCATGACCGCGACCTTGCCGAAGCGCTTCGCGCCTGCGTGCTGACTCACTGCCGTTCTCCAATGATGCGGACCTCGCGGAGGAGCCGCACGTTGGTACGTACCTCCACGGTGTCTTCGATGTGTTCGATCAGGCGTTCGATATCGGTCGCCGTGGCGTTGCCGAGATTGACGATGAAATTGGCGTGCTTCTCCGATACCTGCGCGTCGCCGATGCGATGTCCCTTGAGGCCGCAGCTTTCGATGAGGCGCGCGGCATAGTCGCCGGGTGGATTGCGGAAAACCGATCCGGCATTGGGCTGCTGCAGCGGCTGCGATGCGATGCGCTGTTGCAGCAACTGCTTGATGCGCTCGCGTGCAGCGGCACCGTCGCCTTTTTCCAGGCGGAACCAGCCGCCGATGAACCATTCCTGGTGCGGTTGCTTGAGCGCGACATGGCGGTAGCCAGTAACGTACTCCCCCGGCAGGCGCTCGTTGATCTGGCCCTGGCGGTCGAGGGTCTGCACCTGCACCAGCCTGTCCCAGGTTTCGTTGCCGTAGCAGCCGGCGTTCATGGCGATCGCGCCGCCGACCGTGCCGGGAATCCCGGCCCAGAATTCGCCGCCGACCAGATCGTGGGTGGCGGCGAAGCGCGCGAGCTTGGGCGAGGCCACACCTGCCTGTGCATAGATCAGGGCCGTCTCGGTTCCTTCCGGTGGCGGCGGCAGGCCCTGGGTACGCGACTCGATGGCAAGTTTCTTCAGCACGCCATGCAGCAGGATCACCACGCCGGTCACGCCGCCATCGCGCACCAGCAGGTTGCTGCCCAGCCCGACCATATGGATATCCTCGCGCAGCGGAACTGCACGTATCAGCCAGGTCAGGTCTTCGAGATCGGCCGGAATGTAGAGTCTCTGCGCGCTGCCGCCGGCCCGCCAGGAGACGTGCTTCTTCATCGGCTCGTTGTAGAGAAAGCGGCCGCGCAGCACAGGCCCGCCGCCGGCGATGTCGGGTTCGTTCATGCGATAGTCATGCCGCATGCCGGACTCCCAGCGCAGGCGCCACCTGCCCGATGCTGCCGGCCCCCATTACCAGCACCACATCGCCGTCGCGGGCAAGCTCGCGGATCGTCGCCACGACATCCATCACGTTTTCCGCGAATACCGGCTCGACCTTGCCGGCCACACGAACGGCGCGCGCGAGCGCACGGCCGTCTGCCGCCACGATGGGGGGCTCGCCCGCAGGATAGACCTCGGTGAGTACCAGCGCATCGACCTCCGACAGCACTTTCACGAAATCCTCGAAGCAGTCGCGCGTGCGGGTGTAGCGATGCGGCTGGAAGGCCAGCACCAGACGCCGCCCCGGAAAGGCGCCGCGTGCTGCGGCAACGGTGGCGGCCATTTCCACCGGGTGATGGCCGTAGTCGTCGACCAGGCAATACGTGCCGCCACCCTTCGCCGCCTGTTCGCCGTAGCGCTGGAAGCGCCGGCCGACGCCGTGGAACTCCGCCAGCGCCCTGACGATGGCGGCGTCGTCCGCATCGACCTCGGTGGCCACGGCGATCGCCGCGAGCGCATTGAGCACGTTGTGCATGCCGGGATGGTTCAGTACCACGTCGAGATCGGCGAGCCCCTCGCGTTGCACGGTGAAATGCATTCGCCCCGCCTCGAATCGCGGGTTCACCGCGCGTACCTGCGCTGCCGCGTCGAAACCGTAAGTGGTGATCGGCTTGCTGATGCGCGGCAGAATTTCCTTCACATGGGGATCGTCGATGCACAGCACCGCCATGCCGTAGAAAGGCAGGCGCTGGCAGAAATCGACGAAGGCGGTTTTCAGGCGCTCGAAATCGTGGCCGTAGGTGTCCATGTGATCGGCGTCGATATTGGTGACGATGGCGATCACGGGCGTGAGGTACAGGAAGGAGGCGTCGGACTCGTCGGCCTCGGCGACGAGGAAATCGCCCTTGCCGAGCCGCGCATTGGTGCCAGCGGCAGTGAGCTTGCCGCCGATGACATAGGTGGGGTCCATCCCCGCCTCGCCGAGGATGCTGGCGACGAGGCTGGTCGTGGTGGTCTTGCCGTGCGTCCCGGCAATCGCGATGCCCTGCTTCAGCCGCATCAGCTCTGCCAGCATCAGCGCACGCGGCACGATGGGAATCTTCTTCTCACGCGCCGCGAGGACTTCCGGATTGTCTTCCTGAACGGCAGTGGAGGTGACGACCGCATCTGCGCCGGTGATATTCTCCGCTGCGTGCCCTCTGCGGATGCGTGCGCCGAGCTTGGCCAGGCGCTGCGTCACGGCGTTGTCTGCCAGGTCGGAACCGGAGACGGCATAGCCCAGGTTCAGCAGCACCTCGGCGATGCCGCTCATGCCGACGCCGCCGATGCCGACGAAGTGGATCTGCTTAACGGCATGCCTCATCAGCCGCGCCCTCCGCGGTGGGCGTCCGGCATCGGTCTCCGGCGCCCCTTGCGGCCGCCCGCATCTCGCAAGCGGGAGCCCTGCTCCCTGCCCGGGCCGACCATACCAGCAAAGTGAATGTGTTTGACGGCATGTTTCATCGCGCCAGCGCCTCGCACACGTCGGCGACACGCGCAGTCGCATCCGGTTTCGCCAGCGCGCGTGCCTTGTCCGACATGGCTGCCAGGGTCGCGCGGTCGAGCCCGCCGATCAGCGCGGCGAGTTTCTCGGCGCTCAAATCCTTCTGCTGCATCAGCCAGGCTGCACCGGCCTCGGACAGGAAGGCGGCATTGCCGGTCTGGTGGTCGTCCACGGCGAACGGGAAGGGCACGAGAACCGCGGGCACCCCGGCGCAGGCGAGTTCGGCAACGGTCATCGCGCCGGCACGGCAGATGGCGACGTCGCAGGCACGGTATTCGGCGGCCATGTCCTCGATGTAATCGCGCACGTCGGCCTCGACGCCGGCGGCGGCATAGTTCGCACGCAATGCATCGAGATGCTGGCGACCCGACTGGTGGACGACGGCAGGGCGACGCTCGGCGGGCAGCCGCGCGAGCGCTTTCGGCACCAGATCGTTCAAGGCCGACGCACCGAGGCTGCCGCCCACCACCAGCACGCGCAGCGGCCCGCTGCGGTGCGCACGGTCGTTCGCTGCCGATGCGGCAATGTCGCTGCGCACCGGATTGCCCACCCACTCGGCCTCCACCTTGCGGCAGAGGATCGGCCGGTCGTGTGCGTGGGTGAAAGCCTGCGGGAAGGCGGTGAGTACACGGTCAGCCAGGCAGGCGAGCACGCGGTTGGTCAAGCCCCCCACGGAATTCTGTTCGTGGACCACCAGCGGCCGGTTCAGCAGGCTCGCCATCATGCCGCCGGGAAATGCCGTGTAACCGCCCATGCCGAGCACTGCATCGGGACGACGCCGGAGAATCGCGCGCAGACTCTGCCAGAACGCCACCAGCAGCATGGCCGGCAGCAACAGCTTGCGCACGACGCCCTTGCCACGCACGCCGCCCATCGCCACCCACACCATGTCGATGCCCGCTGCCGGCACCACGCGTGCCTCCAGCCCGGTGCGCGTGCCCAGCCAGAACACGTCCCAGCCGCGCGCGCGCAGGGTATCGGCCACGGCGAGCGCCGGATAGACGTGACCGCCGGTGCCGCCGGCCATGACCATGAGGGTGCGGTTAAGTCGGTTTGGGCGGGCCGCGCCCGCGTTCGCTCCCTCTCCCGCAAGCGGGAGAGGGTTGGGTAGAGGGGAAGCTAGTCGAATAGCCATTACGGACATCATCAAAATGTCTTACCCCTCATCATCTGCCGGTGCTCCCAGTCGATGCGCAGCAGCACGGCAATGGCCAGGCAGTTGGCGACGATGCCGCTGCCGCCGAAGGACAGGAAGGGCAGGGTAAGGCCCTTGGTCGGCAGGAGCCCGACATTGACGCCCATGTTGATGAGCGACTGCACGCCGAGCCAGATGCCGATGCCCGCGGCCACCAGCGCGCAGAAGTTGCGTTCGAGCTGCGCCGCTCGGCGTGCGATGAAGAAGGCCTTGGCGATCAGCCAGCCGAACAGCACCAGCACCACCAGCACCCCTATGAAACCGAATTCCTCGGCAATCACGGCGAGCAGGAAATCAGTATGCGCCTCGGGCAGGTAGAACAGCTTCTCCACGCTGCCGCCAAGGCCTAGACCCAGCCACTCCCCGCGCCCGAAGGCGATGAGCGCATGGGACAGTTGATAGCCACTGCCGTAGGGATCCTTGAACGGATCGAGGAAGTTGAACAGGCGCTCGCGCCGGTAATCCGAACTCAGGATCAGCGCCGCGAAGCCCGCAAGCAGCACCACGATCAGGCCGGCAAACAGGCGCCAGTTGAGCCCGCCAAGGAACAGGATGCCCATGGCGATGCTGACGATGACGACGAAGGCGCCGAAATCCGGCTCGCTCAACAGCAGCACGCCGGTCAGGAACATTACCGCCGCCATCGGCAGGAAGCCGCGCCTGAGATCGTGCATCAGTGCCGCCTTGCGCGTCGCGTAGTCGGCCGCGTAGAGCACGGCCAGAAACTTCATAAGCTCGGATGGCTGCAGGTTGGCGAAGCCGAGCGGAATCCAGCGCCGGCTGCCGTTGACCTCGCGGCCGATGCCGGGTACGAGCACCACCACCAGCAACAGCATCCCCCCCAGGAAAAGATAGGGCGCCGCCTGCTGCCACACGCGCATCGGCACCTGGAAGGCGGCCATGCCCGCGCCGATCCCGAGCAGGATGAAAATGCCCTGGCGCACCAGATAGAACTCGCCGTTGTGTCCGGTGTAGCGTGCCGCCTCCGCAATGGCGATGGAGGCGGAATACACCATCACCCAGCCGATGGCGAGCAGGCCGAGCGCCAGCCACAGCAGGCTGAAATCGAGCTCTGCGCTGGGCTTGGGTGCGCGGGCAGTGTAGAGCATCAGGCCTCGCCCCTTTCCGCCGCGAGCTTCTTCACCGCCTCGATGAACACCTCGGCGCGGTGCGTGTAGTTGCGGAACATGTCGAAACTCGCGCAGGCGGGCGACAGGAGCACGGCATCGCCGGGATGCGCGAGCCGGTGCGCAGCCGTGACGGCTTCGCCCAGCGTGGTGGCAAGATGGGCCGGGATGCCGCTGCCGGCGATGGCGGCCTCGATCAGCGGCGCATCGCGGCCGATCAGCAGCACGGCGCGCGCATTGGCCTCGACCGCCGCCTTCAGCGGTGCGAAATCCTGCCCCTTGCCGTCGCCGCCGAGGATGACCACGGCTTTCCGCGCCCCCATGCCGTACAGCGCAGCTTCGGTGGCGCCGACGTTGGTGCCCTTGGAATCGTCGTAGTAGATCACGCCCTCGATCTCGGCGACTTTCTCGACACGGTGCGGCAGGCCTTTGAAGTGGGCCAGACCGCGCAGCAGGGCTTCCACCGGCAGATCGAGCGCACGGGTGAGCGCCAGCGCGGCAAGCGCATTCGCGGCATTGTGCAGGCCTGCCACGGGCAATGCGGCGATCGGCATCAGCATGTCGCCGCCGAGACAGAGTTCGTCCTCGCACAGGCCGAAGTTCTCGGCTCTCGGGCATCGATCGAGCCCGAAGCTCACCACGCGCCGGCCCGGCAATGCCATCGCCATCGAGCGCGGGTCGTCGCGATTCAGCACCTGCACGCCGCGGCCGCTGAAGATGCGCGCCTTGGCGGCGGCATAGGCGTTCATGTCGGCGTAGCGGTCCATGTGGTCTTCCGACAGGTTGAGAACCGTCGCGGCATCGGCATCGAGACTGGCCGTGGTTTCGAGCTGGAACGACGACAATTCCAGCACCCAGACCTGCGGTGCCGGGGCGAAACCCTGCTCGATTTCCAGCAGCGCATCCAGCACGGGCAGGCCGATGTTGCCTGCCACGCAGGTTTCCAGGCCGGCCGTGCGGCACATGTCGCCGCACATGGCGGTGACGGTGCTCTTGCCGTTGCTTCCGGTGATGGCGATTACCCGCATCGGGTGTTCCCGCTGCGCATTCAGTGCCCGGATCGCACGCGCGAAGAGTTCGACGTCGCCGACCGTCTCCACGCCATGTGCGATTGCGTGTGACACAGCCGGATCGGACAGGGGTACGCCCGGACTCACGACCAGGAGATCGGCTGCAATCAGCCGTGCGGAGTCGAAGCGCCCCGTATCGAGCTTCACATCTGGCAGCAGTTCGGCCAGCCGCGCTTCGTGCGGCGGCGCATCGCGGCTGTCGGCCACGGACACGTCGGCGCCGCGCGCCGCCAGCCAGCGGGCGCACGACAGGCCCGTGTCGCCCAGACCGAGCACAAGAACCTTCTTGCCGGAGAGTTCGAGGCTGTCGTAGTTCATCGGATTTTCAGGCTCGCGAGGCCGATCAGCACCAGCATCATGCTGATGATCCAGAAACGCACCACCACCTGGTTTTCCTTCCAGCCTTTCAGTTCGTAGTGGTGATGAATAGGCGCCATGCGGAACACGCGCTTGCCGGTGAGCCTGAATGAGGCCACCTGCACCATGACCGAGAGCGTTTCCATCACGAACACGCCACACATGATGAAGAGCACGATTTCCTGTCGCACGATGACGGCGACGACGCCGAGCGCGGCACCGAGTGCGAGTGCGCCGACATCACCCATGAAGACCTCGGCCGGATAGGCGTTGAACCAGAGGAAGGCGAGACCCGCACCGGCCATGGCCGCACAGAACACGGCGAGTTCGCCCGCCCCCGGAACGTAGGGCAGGCCCAGGTATTTGGAAAACACGGCGTTGCCGGCGACGTAGGCGAAGATCGCGAGCGCCGAGGCGACCATCACGGTCGGCAGGATGGCCAGCCCGTCGAGGCCGTCGGTCAGGTTGACCGCGTTGGAGGCACCGACGATGACGAAATACGTCAGTGCAATGAAGGCTGCCGCCGAGAGTGCCAGGGTCGCATGCTTCGCGAAGGGGATGATGAGCTCGGTGTGCGCCGGCAGGCTGGCGGCGTTCCACAGATAGGCCGCCACGGCCAGCCCGATCACCGACTGCCAGAAATACTTCCAGCGCGACGGCAGGCCGCGCGAGTTCTTCTCCACCACCTTGCGCCAGTCATCGACCCAACCGATGACGCCAAAGCCGAGCAGGGTGACGAGTGCAACCCAGACATATTGGTTCGTCAGATCCGCCCACAGCAGGGTGGTGATGGCTACCGAAACCAGTATCAGTGCGCCGCCCATGGTAGGCGTGCCGGCCTTGACCAGGTGAGTCTGCGGACCGTCGGTGCGAACCGACTGGCCGATCTTCAGCTGCGTGAGCTTGCGGATGACGGCAGGTCCCACGATGAAGGAAATCGTCAGCGCAGTCAGCGTGGCGAGCACCGCACGCAGGGTGAGGTAATTGAAGACGTTGAACGCCCGCACATCCTCGCCGAGTTGCTGGAAGAGCCATAGCAGCATATCAGTGCGTCTCCATGAAGCTGTTGACCACGCGCTCCATCTTCATGAAGCGCGAGCCCTTGACGAGTACGGTGGTGTCCGCGTCGAGCGCATTTTCGAGTTCGGCAAGCAATTCCTCGATGCGCTCGAAATGCATGGCGCCAGGCCCGAATGAACCGACGGTTTCCTTCGTCAGCTCGCCCAGTGCGAGCAGGCGATCCGTACCGGCCGCGCGTGCGGCCAGACCGATCTGGGCATGCAGCATGGCCGCGTCCTCGCCCAGTTCGCCCATGTCTCCCAGCACCAGGAGCTTCTTCCCCGGCTGCCGGGCAAGCACGGCGAGCGCGGCCTTCACCGAATCCGGATTGGCGTTGTAGGTGTCATCGATGAAGGTGCTGCCGTGCAACGCCGGCTTGCGTTGCAGGCGGCCCTTCACCCCGCTGAACCCGGATAGTCCCGCAACGATGCTGCGGTGGCTGACGTCGAGCGAAAACGCCGCGGCGGCAGCGGCCAGCGCGTTCATTGCGTTGTGCTCGCCCGGCACCTTGAGGTCGACCTCCAGCTGTGCACCGGGCAGATCGATGGTGAGCGACGTGCCGAAGTCGTGCGCCTGCAGATGACCACGAACCTTGTTCTTGGCCACCAGGCCGAAATCGACGATACAGCGCTGCGTGTTGGCCTCGCGCCAGATCGGGGCATGCGGATCGTCGCCATTGAATACGGCGATGCCGGCATCCCTGAGCCCGTTGAAGATTTCGCCCTTGGCGCGTGCGATGGCCTCGACCGACCCCAGAAAACCGATGTGTGCGGTGAGTGCGTTGTTGACCAGCGCCACGTCCGGACGGGCAATACGGGTCAGGTAGTCGATCTCGCCTGCATGGTTCATGCCCATTTCCAGCACCGCAAACTGATGCGACGCGCGCAGGCGCAGGAGCATGAGCGGCACGCCGATATCGTTGTTGAGATTGCCTTCGGTGGCGAGCACGGCGTCGGGATTCCCGGTTTCCATGCGCATGATCGCGGCGAGCATCTCCTTCACCGTGGTTTTGCCGTTGCTGCCGGTGATGGCGACGACCGGCGGGTCGAAACGCTCTCGCCAGCGGGCGGCCAGGCGGCCCAGTGCCAGGCGGGTATCGTCGACACGGATGGCATCCGCGATATCCGGGGCCTGCATGCGGTCGAGCACCACGCCGGCCGCACCCTGCCTCAGGGCCTGCCTGGCGAAGGCACCGCCGTCGAAGGTTTCGCCGCGCAGCGCGACGAAGAGGTCACCGGGCTGCAGGCTGCGGCTGTCGGTGGACACCCGCTTCACCAGGGCATCGCCCCCTGTGTAGGAAACGCCGAGCATGGCCGCCACCTCACCGAGTCCGAGGTTCATGTCCATGCGTCGAGCGCCTTTCTCGCCACGGCCACGTCAGAGAACGGCAGCTGCTCGTGGCCAATTTCCTGGTAGTCCTCGTGGCCCTTGCCGGCGATCAGCACGACATCGCCCCGGTGCGCACCGCCAACGGCCTCGAAGATGGCGCGCGCACGATCCGGCTCGACATGCAGGCCATGCTTGCTGCCGGTACTGCGCAGGCCCGGCAGGATGTCATCGATGATGCTCTGCGGATTCTCCTGGCGCGGATTGTCGCTGGTGACCCACACCTCGTCGGCGACCCGACCGGCTGCCTCGCCCATCAGCGGCCGCTTGCCGCGGTCACGATTGCCGCCGCAGCCAAAGACGCAGATCAAGCGCCCGCCGCCCGCGATCTCGCGCAGGGTGGCCAGTACCTTTTCCAGTGCATCGGGGGTGTGGGCGTAGTCCACCACGACCAGGGGATGCGCCCCGCCGCCCAGGGTTTCCATGCGGCCTGGCGGCGGCACGACATGGGCAAGAGCGGAGCAGGCATCCGCCAGTCCCACGTTCGAAACCAGCAGCGTGGTCAGAACGGCCAGCAGATTCGCCGCGTTGAAACGCCCCAGAAGCGGTGCATCGAGTTCGGCGTCGCCCCAGTCGGTACGTACTTTCATGTGCATCCCGGCCTGCGAGAGACGCAGGTTCTCACCGATGACCGCTCCGCGCGCAAAGCCATAGCCGGCGACGCGCGCGGGCCGGGTCTCGCCCTCGAGCTGCCGGCCGAAGGGGTCATCGACATTGAGCACGATGCTCTCCAGCCCCGGCCAGGCGAAGAGTCGCGCCTTGGCCGCCGCATAGCTTTCCATGTCGCCGTGGTAATCCAGATGATCGCGCGACAGGTTGGTGAGCACGGCCACGTTGAATGCGGTGCCGTTGACGCGCCCCTGCGCGAGCCCGTGCGACGACACCTCCATGGCGCAGGCCGCCGCACCCTGCTGGCGATAATGGGCCAGCCGCTGCTGCAGGGCGATGGCATCGGGCGTGGTATTCAGCGCGGGCGTGAGTACGCCGGGAAAACCGTTGCCGACCGTGCCGACGATGGCCGTCTTGCGGCCAAGCCGCGTCAGTGCCTGGGCGACCCAGTGCGCCACCGAGGTCTTGCCGTTGGTGCCGGTGATGCCGATCATGTGCAACGCTCGCGAGGGCGCACCGTAGACATGCGCGGCGATCTCGCCGATGCGGTGACGCAGGTCGACGACGCCGGCATTGGCCACCGGAAGTGCAGGATCCCATTGGAAATGATCGGCGTCCCACAGCACGCCGTCGACGCGTTGCGCCACTGCCTGCGGAATGAAGTCGCGCCCGTCGCGCGTCTCGCCGGGATAGGCGGCGAACACCGCGCCGGGCGCGGCCTTGCGGCTGTCGTTGATCAATTCGGCGACCGGCACGCCGAGCCGTTCGAGGATGTGCGGCACCGTTTCGCGGATCGCCTCTGCATGGCGTGAGCCGGACGAACGGGGTTTGGCATGAGACTTCGCCATCATGCGCCCCCACCGGGCTGGACGGTGCTCTGCGTCATGCGCGTGGCGGTTTCCGGTGCATCCGGCGGCAGGGCGAGCTGGCGCAGGCTGGCCGCCATGACCTGGGCAAACACAGGGCCGGCAACGCTGCCACCGTAGTAGACGCCGCCCGAAGGCTCGTCGATCACCACTCCGATGATGAGGCGCGGATTCGATGCCGGCGCCATGCCGACAAACGACGACAGATAACGGTCTGGCGCGTAGCGGCCATCGACCAGCTTGTGTGCGGTGCCGGTCTTGCCGGCGACGCGGTAACCGGGCACGCGGGTGCGCAGGCCGGTCCCGCCTTCCTGCGTGACGGTTTCCATCATCGCCCTGACTTCGCGTGCGACGGCAGGGGAAAACACGCGCTCGCCGACGATCTCCTGCGGCTCCCGCTTGAGGAAGGACAACGGCATCACCTCGCCGTCGTTGGCAAAGGCCATATAGGCACGCGCAAGCTGCAACAGGCTCACCGAAAGCCCGTAGCCGTAAGCCATGGTGGCATGCTCGACCGGCTTCCAGGTGGCGGCATCGCGCAGGCGACCTGCGGTTTCGCCCGGGAAACCCGAGCCCGGCAATTCGCCGAAACCGGAACGGTGCAGCACTTCCCAATATTGCCGTGGCGTCAGCGACATCGCCAGCTTTACCGCACCGACGTTGCTGGATTTCTGGATGATCTCGGTCACCGTCATGCGCGGGTGCGGATGCACGTCGCGCACCAGCTTGTTGGCGACGCGCCAGGTTTCCGGCGTATCCAGCACGCTATCCGGATGGAACAGCCCGCGCTCCAGCACGGCGGCCGCGACGAAGGGCTTGATGGTGGAACCTGGCTCGAAGGTGTCGATGACCGCGCGGTTGCGCATCGGGCCCGGCTTGTAGTCGCGGCGGTTGTTGGGATTGAAGTCGGGCTGGTTTGCGAGCGCGAGGATCTCGCCGGTCTTGGCGTCGAGCACGACGACACTACCGCCCTTGGCCTTGTGATGGACGATGGCGGCGGCCAGCTCGCGGTGGGCGAGATACTGGATCTTCAGGTCGAGCGCCAGCGCGAGATTGCCCCCCATCTGCGCGGTCTTGATCGGCGCCAGGTCGCGGATGGTGTTGCCGCGCCGGTCGCGCAGGATCTGCCGCTCGCCCGCACGGCCGGCGAGCCATTCCTGGTAGGCGCGCTCGACGCCTTCCTGGCCGATGTCGTCGATGTTGGTGAAGCCGACGACATGCGCGGCCACCTCGCCCGCTGGGTAGTAGCGGCGGAATTCGCGACGCAGATGCAGCCCGGGCACGCCCATGGCGGCAATCCGCGCCGCCTGTTCGGGCGTGACCGGGCGCTTGACGTTGAACTCACCGCGCGTGCGATGCGCAAGCCGCTTGTTCAACGCGACCAGCGGCATGTCGAGGGCCTCCGCCAGCTGTGCGCGCTGCGCATCGCTCAGCCTGAGATCGGCGGGTCGCGCCCACAAGGCCTCGACTGGCGTGCTGATGGCGAGCAGCTGGCCGTGGCGGTCCGACACCTGGCCACGATGCGCCGGCAGGGTGAGATTGCGGTTGGCAACGGCATCGCCCTTGCCCTGGAGATAGTCGGTATTGAGCCCCTGCAGATAGAACGCGCGCGCCGCCACGACCGTAAGCCCCCCCAGCAGGAGACCGGCAACGGTCGCCATGCGCCAGGGCGCGAGGTGCAGCTTCAGCAGTTTGCGTGCGTGGTAGTTCATGGCACTTCCGCCAGGCTCTCGACGTGGATGCGTTCCTGGGGTGCGGGCTGCAAGCCAAGGCGTTCGCGCGCGATCGCATCTACCCGTGCGGGATTGGCCCAGGTACTCTGTTCCAGCTGCAGCTGCCCCCATTGCTCCTCGAGGGCACGCGCCTCCCTCTTCAGGCGCTCCAGCTCGACGAAATAACTGCGTGCACGGTGCTGCGCCTGCACGACCGCCAGCGCGCACGCGATCAGCACGAAAGCCAGAATGATGTTGACCCGGCTCAAGCCGCCATCCTTTCCGCCACCCGCAGTACTGCGCTGCGTGCCCGCGGATTGGCCGCGACTTCGGCATCCGACGCATGCTGTGCACGCCCGACCAGCTTGAGGCGTCCCGGTTTCAGCATGGCAGCGGGAATCGGCAGGCGTGCCGGCGGCTGCTCGCCCTGCGCCTCGCCACGCATGAAGCGCTTGACGATCCGGTCCTCCAGCGAGTGAAAGCTGATCACGGCGAGGCGTCCGCCGGGCAGCAATCGGTCAACGCATTGCGGCAGCACGTCGCTCAACTCTTCGAGCTCGCGGTTGAGATGAATCCGTAGAGCCTGGAAGCTGCGCGTGGCGGGGTGTTGCCCCGGCTCGCGCTTCTTGACGCTGGCCGCGATGAGGTCCGCAAGTTGCCCCGTTGTGCGGATCGCTTGTTTTTGCCGTGCCGCAACAATCGCGCGCGCAATCGATCGAGCAAACCGCTCTTCCCCGTAGTTGCGGATGACTTCACCGATCTCCCCCTCTGTCGCCGTTGCCAGCCAGTCCGCCGCGGACAGGCCGCTTTCCGGATCCATGCGCATGTCGAGCGGCGCATCGAAACGGAAGCTGAAGCCGCGTGCGGCATCGTCGAGCTGCGGCGACGACACACCGATGTCCAGCAGAATCCCGTTCACCCGCGCGACCCCCAGTTCGTCGAGCACCGCGCCCAATTTCGAGAACGCGCGCCTCACCAGCGTGAGCCGCGCATCATCCAGTCCCACCCCGGCCCGGATGGCTTCGGGATCGCGGTCCAGCGCGATCAACCGCCCCGTCGGCCCCAGGCGCCCCAGGATCAGGCGGCTGTGGCCGCCGCGTCCGAAGGTGGCGTCCACATAGACCCCGTCCGGTTCGATCGCCAGCGCTGCCACCGCCTCCTGTGCCAGCACCGGCACATGGGCGGGATCCGTCACAACGTAAAGCCCTCCAGCTCGGCCGGCAGCACCTCGTCGCCACCAAAACCCAGCGTCTGGTCGATCTTTTCCGCCCAGCGCGCCTCGTTCCACAACTCGACCCGGCCGCCCTGCCCGACCATCACCACGTTCTTGTCGAGATCGGCAAACTTTTTCAGCATCGGCGGCAAGAGGATGCGCCCCGCCCCGTCCATCTCCATGTCGTGCGCGTAGCCGACGAGCAGCTGCTTGAGGCCGCGCGTGCGCGGGTTGAAATCCGAAAGCTCACTGACGAGCCGCTTTTCGAGCGGCTCCCATTCGGGCAAGGGATAGAGCAGGAGGCAACGGGTGGGATCGGCAGTCACCACGACACGCCCCCCGCCATTGACGAGGAAGGCGTCGCGATAGCGCGCCGGCACCACAAGCCGGCTCTTGCTATCCAGACTGACCGTCGCCACCCCCCGAAACATGTCTCCCCTCTCGATTTGTGACCCGATGGAACGGAGCGAATAATCCCACAAATTCCCACCGATCACCACTTGCTCCCACTATAGGGGATAGTTTTGGGGGGGTCAATACGGCAGGCGCAAAAAAACCCCTATGTCTCAAAGACTTAGGGGTCGTTCGCAGCTGTGGATAAGTTTCTGGAAAAACCGATGCTTAGGGGCTTATTTTTTGCTGAATTTTAGAAAAATGCCGTAAATCATTGAATTTAATAAGTAGCGGGAAAGCCGGCCGATAAGCCGGGTTCTGTCATGGACAACCATTCCTCTAGTCCGGCCATTGCTGGCCGGCTCAAGCCACCTACCCGCGGACTCGGCGAGCAGCGTCATCGTCCGCCTATTTGGTGTTGCTCCGGATGGAGGTTACCGCGTTTCACCGTAACTGAATACGCTCGTCTCTGTGGCCCTGTTCCTCGCCTCACGGCGTACGGCCGTTAGCCGTCATCCTGCTCTGTGGAGCCCGGACTTTCCTCTCCCGCATGTGCGGCAGCGGCTGCCTGGCCGACTTTCCCGCATGCATTATAAATGTCGCTTGACTCGTTCGGATGATTTGCTAAGCCAAGGTGACCGGGTTCAATCCGACCCGCCCTGGAGACCATCATGAGACGACGTCTGTATTTCATGGTGCCGGACACGAACAGCGCCCGACAGATCCGAGACGACCTTCTGCTCGCCCGTATCGAAGATCACCACATCCATGTCTTGGCGCGCGATAGCGCGGCACTCGCGGGGCTCAACGAGGCCTCGATCCTGCAGAAATCCGATTTCATCCACGGTGCCGAAACCGGCCTTGCCGTCGGTGGCGGCATCGGCATCATCGCCGGACTGGTGGCCGTGTTCTTCCCGCCTGCGGGCATGGACCTGCAACTCGTCACCATCCTCCTCACTGCCCTGGTCGGGGCCGCATTCGGCGCATGGGTCGCAAGCATGGTGGCCAGTTCGATCCCCAATTCGCGATTGAAGGCTTTCGATTCGGCCATTGCGGCGGGCCACATCCTGATGATGGTGGATGCGCCGTCTGGACGCGTCGAGGACATCCGCAAGCTGGTCGCCTCGCACCATCCAGAAGCCATGAATTCCGGTGTGGAGCCGACGATCCCGGCCTTCCCCTGACCGCCTCCTCCGCGCGGCGCAATGCCGCGTGTCTCCTGGAAGTGCTGGCTCGCTTCCGCAACGGCAGACAACACATGGTCTGCCGTTTCTATGCGCGATCGATCCGAAAGCTGCGTACCGGGATCAGGGGAAGACGGCCACCCGCCAGCGTACCGATTCGCCCGCACGCAGCGGAACCAGGCTGGCTTCGCCCAGGCCGAGGCTGGCCGGAATCTCACGGCTCACGCGGCGCAGCGTGATCGTGTCCGCATTGCGCGGCAGGCCATAGAAATCCGGACCATGAAAGCTGGCAAAGGCTTCCAGCTGGTCGAGCGCACCGGCATCCTCGAAGACCTCTGCATACAGCTCGATGGCCGCGTGCGCCGTGTAGATTCCGGCACAACCGCACGACGACTCCTTGGCACCGACTGCATGCGGCGCCGAATCGGTACCGAGGAAGAATTTGGGGTTGCCGGAAATCGCCGCCGCCACCAGCGCCTGCCGGTGGGTCTCGCGCTTGATGATGGGCAGGCAGTAAAAATGCGGGCGGATGCCACCCTTGAACATCGCATTGCGGTTATACAGCAGATGGTGCACGGTGATCGTGGCCCCGACGCCGGCCGGCGCACTCGCCACGAACTCGGCGGCCTGCCGAGTGGTGATGTGTTCGAGCACGATCTTCAGGCGCGGAAAATCCTGCATCAGGCGGACGAGGTGGCGCTCGATGAACACGGCCTCGCGGTCGAACACATCGATGTCGGCGTCGACGACTTCGCCATGCAGCAGCAGCGGCATGCCAACCTCTTCCATGGTGGCGATGGCCTTGTAAGCACGGGAAAGCGCGGTAACACCGGAATCGGAATTGGTCGTGGCGCCCGCAGGATAATACTTCACCGCGTGCACGAAGCCGCTTTGCTTCGCCCTGACGATCTCCTCGGGCTGGGTGTTGTCGGTGAGATACAGCGTCATCAAGGGTTCGAAACGCACGCCTGGCGGCACCGCGGCAAGCAAGCGCGCACGATACGCGGCCGCGTCGTCGACACCCAGGACGGGCGGCTTGAGATTGGGCATGACAATCGCGCGGCCGAACACGCGCGCGGTATCGGGCAGCACGCTCTGCATGGCGGCGCCGTCGCGGAAATGGATGTGCCAGTCGTCGGGGCGGGTCAGGGTCAGTGTGTCGATCATGATGTGGAAACCGGTTTCCGGGCGAGCGTCATCTGATAGAGCTCGGCCTTGGTACGCCCAGTGATTTTAGCTGCGAGCTTGGCCGCGAGCGGCGGCGGCAGTTCGCCTGCAAGGATGTCGAGTACGCGCAGCGCCTCGGGGTCGGCCGCTGAAGCCGCTTCGCGCGGCGCATGCACGACGACGACGAACTCGCCGCGCACGTGGTTGGGATCGGTTGCCAGCCAATCCGGCGCTTCGGCGAGCGGCAGGGTGACGATGGACTCGAATTTCTTGGTGAGTTCGCGTGCGAGCGTGACGGGGCGTTCCGCATCGAGCACTGCAGCCATGTCGGCCAGCGTTTCCTCGATGCGGTGCGGTGCCTCGTAGAACACGAGCGCGGCGGGCAGGGTGGCAAGCGACTGCAGCACGGCACGGCGCGGACCCGGCTTGGGCGGCAGGAAGCCCTGGAACAGCCAGCTCGCGGATTCGACACCGGCCGCGGACAGGGCCGTCGTCACCGCTGCCACGCCCGGAACCGGCACGACCGTCAGCCCTGCCGAACGCACGGCGGCGACCAGCCGTGCGCCGGGATCGGAAATCGCAGGCGTGCCGGCATCCGAGAGATAGGCGACGGATTCGCCGGCCGCGATCCAGGCGATGACCTGTCCGGCTGCCTCGCGTTCGTTGTGCTCGCGTATGGAAACGAGCGGCTTCTTCATGCCAAAGTGCGCAAGCAGCGTACCAGAGACACGCGTATCCTCTGCCGCGACCCGGTCCACCCGCGCGAGCGTATCGAGCGCCCGCAAGGTAATGTCGCCCAGGTTGCCGATGGGCGTCGCCACGACATAAAGCGCGGGCGGCAGCGGGGTATGATGGGACGCATCGTTCATGTTACGCATTGTCGCAGATGTTGAAACGCCTGCTGGGCCAGACTGCCGAGGCACACGCCGAAGCCTACCTAGTCGCAAACGGGCTCACGCCCGTGGCGCGCAACTGGCGTTGCCGCTTCGGCGAGATCGACCTGATCATGCAAGACAGCGACACGCTGGTCTTCGTCGAGGTCCGCCTGCGCAACCGTCGCGACTTCGGCGACGGCCTGGCCAGCGTCACGCCGGCCAAGCAGAAGAAACTGCTGGCTGCCGCCCGGCAGTACCTCGGTACGCTCAAGCGCCTGCCGCCCTGCCGCTTCGATGTGGTCGCCATGCGCGACGATACCCAACCCGATTGGTTGCGGAACGCCTTCGACGATATGGGATAATCCCGCTCCATGCCGCTCACCGACCGCATCCTCGACCACTTCAAGGCCTCCGCGCAAGCCAAGCTCGATGCTGCCGAGGGACTGTCTCCCGGCATCGAGGCGGCCGCACGACTGATCGTGCATGCACTCGCGCAGGGCAACAAGATCCTCGCCTGCGGCAACGGCGGTTCGGCCGCCGATGCCCAGCACTTCTCGTCCGAGATGATCAACCGCTTCGAGCAGGAGCGCCCCGGGCTCGCCGCGATCGCGCTCACCACCGACACCTCGACGCTGACCTCGATCGCCAACGACTATGCCTACGATCAGGTCTTCGCGCGCCAGGTGAAGGCACTGGGCCACCCGGGCGACGTCCTGCTGGCGATTTCCACCAGCGGCAATTCGCCCAGCGTGCTGCAGGCGGTGCAGGCCGCACGCGCGCGCGGCATCGCGGTGATCGCGCTCACCGGGCGCAAGGGCGGCGGGCTCGCGGAACAAATGACGGACACCGACGTCTTCCTGTGCGTGCCAGCCGAATCCACGGCGCGCATCCAGGAAGTCCACCTGCTGACCATTCATTGCCTGTGCGATGCTGTGGACAGCCTACTGCTAGGAGTTGAGGAATGAACCTACTGCCCCCCACCCGCCTGCTTCCCCTGGCGCTCGCCGGCCTGGCAATCGTCCAGCTCCAGGGCTGCGCCACCGCCGTCGTCGGCGGCGCAGCCGTCGGCACATCGGTCGCTCTCGACCGCCGCACCGCCGGCGTCTACGTCGGCGACCAGGAAATCGAAATCCGCGCCATGAGCCGCCTGCGCGAGGCCTTTCCACAGAAAACCGACAACATTTCCGCCATCAGCTACAACCGCCAGGTACTCCTGGTCGGGCAGGTGCCGGACGAGGCCACCCGGGCACGTGCAACGGAGGTCATCAAGGGCATTCCCGACGTGCGCACGGTATTCAACGAACTCAGCGTATCCGGCGTGACCTCGCTCACCTCGGATGCAAATGACGTGTCGATCACCAGCAAGGTGAAAACGCGCCTGATCCGTGACGAACGCGTACCCGGCATCAAAATCAAAGTGGTCACCGAAGCCGGTGTGGTCTACCTCATGGGGCTGGTGACGCAGCCGGAAGCCGATGCCTCGACCGAGATTGCGCGGACCACGTCGGGCGTCACCAAGGTCGTGACCCTGTTCGAATACATCAACTGATGCCGCGCGCCCGCTTCGAGCGCAAGATCGTCGCGGCCGACGCGCTCGAAGATGCGCTTGCGGCACTGCCGCGTCCGCTGGTATTCACCAACGGCTGTTTCGATATCCTGCATCGCGGCCACGTCACCTACCTTGACGAGGCGCGCGCTCTCGGCGCCTCGCTCGTAGTCGGCGTCAACACCGATGCCTCGGTGCGCCGCCAGGGCAAGGGCGAAGACCGTCCGATCAATCGCCTGGAAGACCGCATGGCGCTGCTGGCCGCCCTCGAATCGGTATCCCTGGTCACGTCGTTCGATGCCGACACGCCGCTCGCACTCATCCTTGCCGTGCGGCCCGAGATCCTGGTGAAGGGCGGCGACTGGGCGCCGGACCGGATCGTGGGCACGCGCGAGGTGCGCGGCTGGGGCGGCAGCGTGCACGCCATCCCGTTCCAGCACCAGACCTCCACCACTGCACTGCTCGCACGCATCCGCTCATGATCTACCGCGACCTCCGCGACTTCATTACGCAACTCGAACAGCGGGGCGAACTGAAGCGCATCGCTGCCGAAATCGACTCCAGGCTGGAAATGACCGAGATCGCCGACCGCGTGCTGCGCGCTGGCGGGCCGGCTTTGCTGTTCGAACATCCGAAAGGGCACTCGATCCCGGTGCTCGCCAATCTCTTCGGTACGGTCCGGCGCGTCGCGCTGGGCATGGGCGAGGAAGAGCCCGAACGGCTGCGCGAAGTCGGCAAGCTTCTGGCCTATCTCAAGGAACCCGAACCACCGAAAGGCCTGCGCGATGCCTGGGAAAAGTGGCCGGTGCTGAAGCAGGTCCTCAACATGGCACCCAAGGAAGTGAAGGGTGCGCCCTGCCAGGACATCGTATGGGAGGGTACGGACGTCGATCTGGCGAGCCTGCCGATCCAGCACTGCTGGCCCGGCGACGTGGCTCCCCTGGTGACCTGGGGACTGACGGTGACACGCGGTCCGCACAAGAAACGGCAGAACCTCGGTATCTACCGGCAGC
The DNA here is from genome assembly GCA_040754275.1 of Pseudomonadota bacterium. Taxonomy (GTDB): domain Bacteria; phylum Pseudomonadota; class Gammaproteobacteria; order Burkholderiales; family Thiobacillaceae; genus Thiobacillus. The sequence continues at coordinate 47,622 of JBFMCW010000005.1, read as the reverse complement.
AGGTGGTCGGCCGCAACAAGCTCATCATGCGCTGGCTGGCGCATCGCGGTGGCGCGCTCGACTTCCGCGAATTCCAGCAGGCCCACCCCGGCCAGCCCTTCCCGGTTGCGGTCGCGCTGGGCGCCGACCCCGCGACCATCCTCGGCGCGGTGACGCCGGTGCCGGACACGCTATCCGAATACCAGTTCGCCGGGCTGTTGCGAGGCGCCAAGACCGAGGTGACGCAGTGTCTCGGCAACGATCTGCAGGTGCCTGCTTCCAGCGAAATCGTCCTCGAAGGCGTGATCCATCCCGGAGAAACCGCGCTTGAAGGCCCGTACGGCGACCACACCGGCTACTACAACGAACAGGAAACCTTTCCCGTCTTCACGGTCGAGCGCATCACCATGCGGCGTGAACCGATCTACCACTCGACCTACACCGGCAAGCCACCGGACGAACCAGCCATCCTGGGCGTTGCACTCAACGAGGTCTTCGTGCCGCTGCTGCAGAAGCAGTTTCCCGAGATCGTCGATTTCTATCTGCCGCCCGAAGGCTGCTCGTACAGGATGGCCGTGGTGTCGATGAAGAAGAGCTACCCCGGCCACGCCAAGCGCGTGATGTTCGGCGTGTGGAGTTTCCTGCGCCAGTTCATGTACACCAAGTTCATCCTCGTCACCGACGACGACGTGAACGTGCGCGACTGGAAGGAAGTGATCTGGGCACTGACCACGCGTGTCGATCCGGCGCGCGACACGTTGCTGGTCGAGAACACCCCGATCGATTATCTCGACTTCGCCAGTCCGGTCTCGGGACTGGGCAGCAAGATGGGCATCGACGCCACCAACAAGTGGCCGGGCGAAACCGCACGCGAGTGGGGCACACCGATTGTGATGGATGCCGCCGTCAAGGCACGCATCGACGCGATCTGGCACACCCTGGGGCTCTGACGTGGCAATCAACGAGATCTTCCTGGGCCGTCAGCCCATCCTCGATCGCGAACAGCGCATCGTCGCCTACGAACTCCTGTTCCGCTCCGGCCACACGCGCGAGGCCGGCGTCACCGACGACATGCAGGCAACCGCCAGCGTGATCCATCACGCCTTCAGCGAAATGGGCGTGCAGGCCGTACTCGGGCCGCATCTCGGTTTCATCAATGTCAGCGGCGAGATGCTGCTTTCCGATCTCATCGAGATCCTGCCCGGCTCGCAGGTCGTCCTCGAACTGCTGGAAACCGTGACCGTGACCGACGCCATCGTCGATCGCTGCCGTTCGCTCAAGCAGCAGGGTTTCATGCTCGCACTGGACGATTTCGTCTACGACGACAGCTACCGCCCCCTGCTCGATCTGGTGGACATCGTGAAGATCGACCTGCTGCTCCACCGTCGGGACGAATTGCGCGGCATCGTAGGCCGGCTGAAGAAGTGGCCGGTCAGGCTGCTGGCGGAAAAAGTCGACAGCGCGGAGCAGGCCGATCTCTGCCATCGCCTCGGATTCGAACTCTTCCAGGGGTATTACTTCGCCCGGCCTGCCGTGCTGAGCGCACGACGCGCCCATCCGGCCCAACTCGCACTGCTCCAGCTGCTGGATCTGGTGCTGGCCGATGCCGACACGACCCAGATCGAGCAGGTATTCAAGCAGAATCCGAACCTCACCTACAACCTTCTGCGCCTGGTGAATTCCGCAGGCAGCGGAAGCGCCCGCCGCATCGGGTCGGTCGCCCAGGCAATCATGCTGCTCGGCCGCAGGCAGCTGCAGCGCTGGCTGCAGCTGCTGGTGTTCACCCTGCAGGAAGCCTCACCCTACCCGAGCCCCCTGCTGCTGATGGCCGCCACCCGGGGCCGCATGATGGAGCTGCTGGCCCAACGCCGCGGCGGCGATGCCGCGCAGTGCGAGCGCGCGTTCATGACCGGTATCTTCTCGCTTATCGAGAACGTCATCGGCAAGCCGCTGCCCGAACTCGTGCGGGAGCTGAATCTCGGCGAGCCGCTCGAGGATGCACTGCTGCGCCGCGAGGGCGAGCTCGGCACGCTGCTCGATCTGGCCGAAAGCGTCGAGCACCACGACCTGAGCCGCACGCTTGCGCTGCTGGAGGCGGCGGGCGGCCTTTCGCTGTCCGATCTCACAGCCGCGGAGATCGAAGCCATGGCCTGGACACACCAGATCGCCGAAGGCAGCACCGCCGGCTGAACCCGCATGCTGCCGCGCCTGATGCTTTCCGCCCTGCTGGCATGCGTCCCTGTCCAGGCGGCCACGCTCGACCGCATCGCCGGCAGCGTGCGTTCTGCGGAACGCATCACCCTGCCGGCGGACGCCCTGCTGACGGTGGAACTGATCGAAGCGCCGCGACCGGATGGCCTCAGCGGCGCCGGTCGCCTGGCGCGACTGACCCTGCCCACGCACGGCCGCCAGATGCCGCTGGCATTCGAACTGCCGTTTTATCCCGATGACGTCGATCCGGCAGGCCGCTACGTGCTGCGCGCAACGCTCGTCGGCAGCGGAGGCGAAGTGCTGTACGCCACGCGGGATCCGTCGCCCGTGCTCACCCGCGGCGCCGGCATGCGCGCCGACGTCGCGCTGCAGTCCGTACGCGATGCCGTACCGGCGGCCACACTGGAAAACACCTACTGGAAGCTGGTCGAAGTGGCCGGGCAGGCTGCCCGTGCGCTGCCCGGCGAACGCGAGGCCCACATGCTCCTGCTCGCCGGCCGCGCCAGCGGCAACAGCGGCTGCAACAAGCTCATGGGCACGTATGTCCTCGGCAGCCAGGGCAGCCTGTCCATGGGACCGCTCGCCAGTACGCGCATGGCCTGTCCCGCCAGGATGATGGCGCAGGAAGCCGCACTGCTCGACGCCTTCGCGCGCACCACCGCCTACCGTATCGGTGGCAGGACGCTCAGTCTGACGCACGGCGAGGTCGTGCTGGCGCGCTTCCATGCGCGCCATTTCGAGTAGACGGTCAGCGCACGCGTTTCAGCGTCGCCTGCCAGTCGGCGGGCGGCTCGGTCCGATCCAGGCGGAGGATGCGGCCAACCTCGTTTTCATACCAGCCGCGATCCTGCTGGTTGGGCTCGGCCTCGTAGGCCCACCAGGTGCCGTCGGCGTCCTGCGCGATCCAGTGCGCCCATTCCGGCAATTCATCGAACGTCATCGTCGGTTCCGCAGCTTCTGCATCCCAGGATGCTGAAATAGCGCAGGTAAAGCCACAGCGCGACCGGCAGCAGCATCAGCCGGATCCATCCGGACACGCTATCCGGCCACGCGCGCGCCTCCCAGGCCTCGACCGCGACCGGCAGCGACTGGAACAGCCCCAGCAGCACCAGAAACAGTCCGAGCATGCGGCAGCCCGGATTCATTGCGCCTGCGCCTCTTCGGGTGTGTCGGCCCACGTCCACTCCAGCAACACGCGCTGCGCCTCGGTGGCCCGTTGCGCGTTGGCATGGTTCACCAGCATGACGAAGGCAACGCGCCGGCCGCGTGCGGTGAGCACCGTGCCTGCGAGCGCACTTGCATCGCGCAGGGTGCCGGTCTTGAGATGGGCATTGCCGGCTGCCGGGCTGCCGTTGAAACGGCGCTTCAATGTGCCGTCGAGCGCCAGGACGGGCAACGCGGATTCGAATTCCGCAAACAGCGGACTGCGATACGCCACCCGCAGCAGCTGGGCGAGCGTGGCCGCACTGATGCGCTCGATGCGCGAAAGTCCCGAGCCGTTGTCCAGCACCAGCTTGCCGGTGGCGACACCCTGCCGCACCAGCGCGGCGCGCACGGCCTGCGCACCCTTGTCCGGAGTCGCGGGTGAACCGTAGGCTTCGGCACCGAGCGTCAGGAAGAGGTTCTTCGTCATCAGGTTGTTGGAATACTTGTTGAGCCGGCGCAGCGCGTCCGCCAATGGCTCGGAATCGAATGCCAAGAGGGGGGGCGTTTTCGGCGCATGCCCGCCCACCGTCCGGCCGTCGATCCTGCCGCCGGAATCGGCCCACAGGCTGCGGAATATCAGGTCGAAGGTCGCCGCCGGCTCGAACAGGCTGAGGGTCCAGCTCTGTTCACCGCAGTCCCGCGCGTAGCGGCCCGTGACGACCAGCTCGGCGCGCGCGGCATCGGCGAACCCCGGGGCGAGCAGGTCGCGCCAGCCGTTGCACGCGTCGGCGTCGGCCAGCTTCAATTCCGAGGTCAGCGTCACGCCCGGCAGGGCGATGTCGGGCACGATGCGCACGCCGTCGCCGTGCGGCGCAAGGCGCAGTGTGATGGCGTTGAAATTGGCGACCAGCGCACCGGCGGGCGCATTGTAGGGTGCGAAGGGCGCGTCGTCGAATGCGCCCGGATCGACGGGGGGCAGGTCGAAGCGGCTCGTGTCGAGGACCAGATTGCCGCGTACATGGCGCACGCCGCGCGCGCGCAGTTCGCGTTGCAGCAGCCACATGCGTTCCAGCGTAAGCGTGGGATCGCCGTTGCCGCGCACGACGAGGTCGCCGTCGAGCACGCCGTCCTGCAGCGGGCCATCCGCCCAGACCTCGGTCGTCCATGTATAGGCCGGTCCCAGTTGCTGCAGGGCCGCAAAGCTGGTCACCAGCTTCATGACCGAGGCCGGGTTCATCGCAGCCTCCGCCTGATGCGACAGGCGCGGCGCATCGGCGTCCAGCGGCTGCACCACGATCGCCACCCGATCGAGCGGTATGGCGGCACGCTGCAGGGCAGAGACGAAGGCGGGCGGCAGTTCGGCGGCCTGCGCGACGCCTGCCGCGAGCCAGCCGAACAGAAAGAATTTCAACAGGCGCACATACGACATCGCGCCATTATGCCCGCGCCGGGCGCGGGCACCTCACCGTCAATTCAGCGCGGCGAGAGATCCGCGACGTACCAGTCCATCGCCTCGGCCAGCCCCGAGTCGATGCGATGCGTCGGCTCATAGCCCAGCCGGGCTCTCGCCTTGCCGATATCGGCGAGCGAATGGCGCACGTCGCCGCTGCGGAAATCGCGGTATACAGGCCGGGCGCCGGCCAGGTGCGGAAAGCGCGGCACGAGGCTGGAACGGATTGCCTCGTACAGCTGGTTCAGCGTGGTGCGCTCACCGACCGCGACGTTGTAGACCTGGTTCGCCGCTTCGGGGTGGGTTGCGGTGGCGGCGAGCAGGTTGGCCTGGATGACGTTGTCGATGTAGCAGAAATCGCGGCTGGTCTCCCCGTCGCCGTTGATGTACACCGGTTCGTTCGCGATCATGCTCGCTACCCACTTGGGGATCACGGCAGCATAGGCGCCATTCGGGTCCTGGCGGCGGCCAAAGATGTTGAAGTAGCGCAGACCGATGGATTCCATGCCGTAGCACCGGCCGAAGACGTCCGCGTAGAGTTCGTTCACCAGTTTGGTCACCGCGTAAGGCGAAAGCGGCTTGCCGATCACGTCCTCGACCTTGGGCAGACCGGGGTGGTCGCCATAGGTGGACGACGAGGCTGCGTAGACGAAGCGCTTCACCCTGGCGTCGCGCGCGGCGACCAGCATGTTGATGAAGCCGGTATTGTTGGCCGCGTGGGTCGACAGCGGGTCCTCGATCGAGCGCGGCACCGAACCGAGCGCGGCCTGGTGGAGCACGTAATCGACGCCCGCGCAGACGGTGTGGCAGGTGATGAGATCGCGGATGTCGCCGCGTTTGAAGCTGAAGCGCGCCCAGCGTTCCGGTCCGACGCTGGCCTGCACCTGGGCCAGATTCTTCTCGCGACCGGTGGCGAAGTTGTCGAGACCGACCACCTTCTGGTCGAGCATCAAGAGTGCCTCGACCAGGTTGCAGCCGATGAAGCCGGCAGCACCGGTAACGAGCCAGGTTTTCGGCCCGGCTGCGAGCTGCTGCTTCAGCGCGTCGAACGCAGCGGGCATCAAAGCCTCCAGAGGCTGAAGCCTGCGGCCTTGACCGTGGCCGGATCGTAGGCCGACTTGACGTCGGTGAAGACGCCACCCTTTTTCAGTTTGGCGGTCAGCTCGCCGAAGGGTTTATCCAGATAGGCCGCATGCGACACCGCAGCCACCAGCGCGTCGCATTCGGGCAGGACATTCCAGTCCGTCAGGGTGATGCCGTATTCGTGTTCGGCCTCCTTCGCTTCGCCGAGCGGGTCGTGCACGCGCACGTCGCAGCCGAAGGACTGCAGCTCGCGGATCACGTCGACGACCTTGGAGTTGCGCAGATCGGGACAGTTTTCCTTGAAGGTGAGGCCGAGCACGTTGACCTTCGCGCCTTTCACCTGCACGCCGTTGGCAATCATCTTTTTCACGGTTTCCTGCGCGACGTAGGCGCCCATGCCGTCGTTGATGCGGCGGCCCGCGAGGATCACCTGCGGGTGGTAGCCCAGCATCTCGGCCTTGTGGGTGAGGTAGTAGGGATCGACGCCGATGCAGTGGCCGCCAACGAGGCCCGGACGGAAGGGCAGGAAGTTCCACTTGGTGCCGGCCGCCTTCAGGACTTCCAGCGTGTCGATGCCAAGGCGGTGGAAGATCAGCGAGAGTTCGTTCATCAGCGCGATGTTGAGGTCGCGCTGGGTGTTCTCGATGACCTTTGCGGCCTCGGCAACCTTGATCGACGACGCACGGTGCACACCGGCGACGATGACCGAGGCATAGAGTTCGGCCACCTTGTCGAGCGTGGCGGCATCGTCGCCCGAAACGACCTTGGTGATCTTGGTGATGGTGCGTTCCCTGTCGCCCGGGTTGACCCGTTCGGGCGAGTAGCCGACGTGGAAGTCCTGCAACCACTTCATGCCGGAATGCTTTTCCAGCAGGGGAATGCAAACCTCCTCGGTCGCGCCGGGGTAGACTGTGGACTCGTAGACCACCGTCGCGCCTTTCTTCATGTATTTGCCCACGGTGGTGCTGGAACCGACCAGCGGCGAGAAATCCGGGATATGCGCCTCGTCCACCGGGGTGGGCACGGCGACGATGATGAAATCGGCTTTTGCCAGATCGGCCGGGTCGGTCGTCACGGTCAACTGGGTGGCGGCCTTGAGGTCTTCCGTTGAAACTTCGCCGGTCGGGTCGCAGAATCGACGGTAGTTCTCGATTTTCTCGACCGACAGGTCATAGCCGATGGTGGTCATTTTCTTGCCGAATTCGACCGCCAGGGGCAGGCCCACGTAGCCCAGGCCCACTACCGCCACTATGCTCATTCTGGATTCCCTTATGAAAATAAAGTCCTTATTGCCGCCCGGATTGTATCGAATTTGCATGACGCTTCCGGGATGGCTGTCCGATTTTGTCGCGCAGGGATTCAGCAAACTGCATACCAGTGCTGCCCTGCTTGTACTCTTGCTCATCGGCAGCCCTTCTGCCCGGGCCGACGTCGCCGATACCCTGCTCACGGTCAAGCCCGGGGTGGTGGGCGTCGGGGTGTTCAACCCCACCGGCAGCCCGCGCGCCAACCTGCTGGGGACCGGTTTCGCGGTGCTGGATGGGCGGCATGTCGTATCGTGCGCCCACATCTTCGACAAGCCGCTCGACAGCGAGAAGAAGGAAACCCATGCCGTCTTCGTTGGGCGCGACCGCCAGGTGAACGTGCGTGCAGCCCGGATCGTTGCCCTCGACAGGGCACGCGACCTGGCGGTGCTGAAGATCGAGGGCGATCCTCTGCCCGCACTGAAACTGGGCGACTCGGAACGCGCGCGCGAAGGCTGGCAACTCTATTTCACCGGTTATCCCATCGGCTCGGTACTGGGCCTCAACCCCTCGACGCACCGTGCGGGCCTGGCCGCGATCGTCCCCATCTTCACCCCACTGCGGCAGGCCGCGCAGCTCAATGCACGCACCCTGAAGCAGGCCCGGGACGCCTTCGAGGTGTTCGAGCTCGACGCCATCGCCTATCCCGGCAACAGCGGGAGCCCGGTATGGCACCCGGATACGGGCGAAGTGCTGGGCGTGGTCAACTCGGTCTACGTCAAGGGCGCCAAGGAAGCCGCCCTCAGCGCGCCCTCCGGCATCACCTACGCGATCCCGGTGAAGCATGTGCGCGAACTGCTGGAACGGGCCCGGCGCACACCGCATTGAACCCAGATAATCCATTAGGACGCGCGATGATGGCGAGGCGGTTCGCGAGTAGATCGGCGCACGCGCGACAAGCCCATAGCTAGGCCTATGGGCACGAAGCGCGGGTGTCGAGACGCCGCGAAGCGTCCACCAGCGCGCGCGTAGGCCCGAAGGGCCGCCTAATGGATTATCTGGGTTGAGTGCGGCTCAGATGCCTTCCGCAAGACTGATGCCGAAGCCGAACGTCTGCTGGATGTGGTCGTAGTCGATGAGCGATTCGCCGTAGCCGCTGAAAACCTGCACATAGCCGCTGAGGCGCCCGTGCAGCGGAAAGCGCCAGCTCAGATCGAGGGCACCGCGGTTGTTATCGCGGCGCAGGTTGTTGCGCACCAGCAACGAGTAGGTCTGGCGCCCGTCGCGATAGACCAGTTGCAGGTCCCCGTGACCGAGGTACTTCCCGATGTCGGGATTGTCGTCCTCGTGGTCGTTTTCAGGGATGCGATACCAGGGGCGCACCAGCAGGGACAGATTGCCCCGCTCGAAGCCGAGTTGCGCATAGGCGCGGTTCCAGCTGCGCGACAGGTTCTCGCCCCGGCCGTTCGACTGGTGCACCAGACCGAAATTGACGAAGCGTCCCCGGAAGCCCGCCAGGCGATAATCCGTTCGCCACACCAGCATCGCTTCCGGCTCGTAGTTCGTCTCGCGGAAGGGCGAGGAAATCGTGTCGTTGTAGGCCTGCCAGTGGGAGGTCACGGTGTAGCCAAACCACAGGTCGAGGGTGTCGCGGTCGAAAACCCCTTCCAGCGCCTTGACCTTGAAGCTCAACTGCAGCCTGGCCTCCGTCGAGTCGAGTCCGGGGACGGAGGGGTCCAGCAGGGTACTGAAAGGCGTGTTGTTCGGCCGGTTGCTGTATTTCAGCGGCAGGAAGTAGCTGGCGCGGTGCGGGCGGAACAGGAAGGTTCCCTGCTTGGCCGGGTCGTCGAGTTCCCAATGACGCGACAGCGCCGACAGCAGCTCCGGTCCGGATGCCTGCGGCGACGCAGCCGCCGCGTCCGGGCCCGGCATCCCCGTCGATGCCGGCTGTGCCGCTTCGGGCTGCGCGCGGCCTGCCACGCGGTCATAGCAGGCCAGGCGGTCGGCATCGCTGACGATCGCGCTGCAGCTTTCCCATGCCGCGAGCGAGGCGGCCCGGACACTCCCCAGACCGCTCGTCAGCGACAGCAGCGCAATCCCGGCCGGGCGGCGCATGGCCCGCCTCATTCGATCAACACGCCCTGCCCGGGTTGCGGCGCCTCGGCATTCCAGCCGAAGTGCGCCCGCAGGGTGTCGGCAAAACCGCTGGCCACGTTTTCCTCGCCATGCACCACGAAGACCTTGCGCGGCGCCTCCCGGAAATGGCCGAGCCAGCCCAGCAACGCCGTGCGGTCGGCATGCGCAGACAGCCCGCCCAGCGTATAGAGATCGGCGCGTACCGGAATGTCCTCGCCCAGCAGGCGCACGCGTTTCGCGCCGTCGACCAGGCGGCGCCCGAACGTGCCGGCGGCCTGGAAACCGGTGATGAGAATGCTGGATTCGCGGCGTGGCAGATTCGCGCGCAGGTGGAACTTGATGCGGCCCGCCTCGCACATGCCGCTTGCCGAAATGATCACGGCGCCGCCGGTGATGCGGTCGAGCGCCTTGGATTCTTCCACGTCCTCGACAAAGTTCAGCTTGCGGAAGTGCTGTGCGCCGCCGCCTCTGCCCATCAGGGCGTGGGTTTCCGCATCCAGAAGCGCCATGTGCCGGTAGGTGATCTCGGTGGCCGCAGTGGCCATGGGCGAATCGACGAACACGGACAGCTTGGGAAGGCGCCCCTGCCGCGTCAGGTCGGCCAGCAGGTAGAGCATGTCCTGCGTGCGGCCCACGGCGAAGGCCGGCACGACGACGTTGCCGCCCTTGCGTTCCAGCGTGTCGGTCACCGCTTCGACCAGTTCGTCCTGCGTGGCTTCGAGGCTCTTGTGGTTGCGGTCGCCGTAGGTCGATTCGACCAGCAGGTAGTCCGCGTCGAGGATGGGGGTGGGATCCCGCAGAAGCGGGCGCGCGGGCTGGCCGAGGTCGCCGGAGAACACGATCTTGCGCCGCTTGCCGGCTTCCTCGACCCACACCTCGACGATGGCCGAGCCGAGGATGTGGCCGGCATCGCGGAAACAGCAGCGCACGCGCGGATGCGGCGCGATCTCCAGATCGTAGTCCACCGGATTCAGTCGCTTGAGGCTCGCCTGCGCCTGCGCCACGGTGTAGAGCGGCGCCCTATCGGGCCGGCTGCGCATGCGCGCACGCTTCAGGTCGGAGCGGAAACGCCGCAGCGTATCGTATTCGGCTTCCTTTTCCTGGATGTGCGCGGAATCCGGCAGCATCACTGCCAGCAGGTCGCAGGTGGCGCGGGTGGCATGGATCGCCCCCTTGAAGCCGAGCGCGACCAGGCGCGGGAGCAGGCCGGAATGGTCGATGTGCGCATGGGTGAGGAGGACGAAATCGAGACCCGCAGGATCGAAGGGGAACGCGCGCTGGTTTTTGGCGCGCGTCTCGCGCCCGCCCTGGAACATGCCGCAATCGACGAGAAAGCGCAGGCCGTCGGTCTCGACCAGATAGCTCGAACCGGTGACTTCGCGCGCCGCGCCGAGAAAAGTCAGTTTCATGGGGCGATCACCTTTTTATCCAGCCCGGCCGCCAGCGCATGGGCCAGCTGGCGCATGTCGTCGGGCGTCGCCACGTAGGGCGGCATCGCGTAGACCGTATGGTCGACGGGGCGTATGAATACGCCCTGTGCCAACGCAGCCCGGTGAAACCGGCCGGCAAAGCCCGGCGTGGCCGCCGGTACGTCGAACGCCCAGATCATGCCCAGATGGCGCGGGCCTTGAATTTCAGGGTGAGCCATCACTTCTGCCAGGATATCGGTGAATGCTTCGGCCTTGGCCCGGTTGGCGGCAATCACGTCATCCGCCTGGAAAATATCCAGCACAGCCAGCGCCGCCCGGCAGGCGAGCGGATTGCCGGTATAGGAATGCGAATGCAGGAAGCCGCGCGCGGTCTCGTCGCCGTAAAACGCAGCATAGACCGTATCGGTCGTCAGCACCGCAGACAAGGGCAGGTAACCGCCGGTGAGGCCCTTGGACAGGCAAATGAAATCGGGTTTGATCCCGGCCTGCTCGCAGGCGAACATCGTGCCGGTGCGACCGAAACCGACGGCGATTTCGTCGGCGATCAGGTGCACGTCGTATCGATCGCACAGCTCCCGTGCACGCCGCAAGTAGGCCGGATGATACATCGCCATGCCTGCCGCACCTTGCACCAGCGGCTCGACGATGAAGGCGGCAGTGACAGCGGCATGCCCTGCCAGATGCCTCTCCAGCGCATCGGCGCAACGCAGGGCCCAGGCTTCGGCCGATTCACCCGGCGCGGCCAGGCGCGCGTCGGGGCTCGGTACCTGTGCGGTGTGGCGCACCAACGGCGCATAGGTGGTTTTGAACAGCGGAATGTCGGTGACCGAGAGCGCACCCACGGTTTCCCCGTGATAGGCATTATGCAGGCTGACGAAACCATTCTTCGAGTTTTTTCCGGCATTGCGCCAGAAGTGAGCGCTCATTTTTAATGCGATTTCCGTCGCAGACGCGCCATCCGAAGCGTAGAAGGCATGCCCCAGCCCGGTGAGCTTCGCCAGGCGTTCCGACAGTTCCACCACCGGTACATGGGTGGCCCCTGCCAGCATCACGTGCTCGATTTTCTCGAGCTGGTCGGTGATCGCCGCGTTGATGCGCGGGTTGCAATGGCCAAAGAGGTTCACCCACCAGCTCGAGATCGCATCCAGATAGCGCCGTCCGTTCTGGTCGATCAGCCATGGTCCTTCTCCGCGCGCGATTGCCAGCGGCGGTGCGGCATCGAGCTGCTTCATCTGGGTACAGGGATGCCAGACGGCTGCCCGCGTACGGCTTATTAGAGTGCCCATGGGCTTGAAATTGTCATCCTGGGCCCCTATTATTAGCACTCGCCGGCGCCGAGTGCTAACAACACGAGTCGCCGCTTAAATTCATACAGGCCAGTCTTTGACCGGATTGGCCGCTCATCCCGCAACGCATTGGAGACTCTCAATGAAAATCCGTCCCCTGCACGACCGTGTGATTGTCAAGCGCAAGGAAGATGAACGCAAGACCGCTTCGGGCATCGTGATTCCCGATTCCGCCAGCACCGAGAAACCCGACCAGGGCGAAATCATTGCCGTCGGCCCCGGCAAGAAGGACGACCAGGGCAAGCTGATCCCGCTCGACGTGAAAGTCGGCGACCGCGTGCTGTTCGGCAAGTACGCCGGCCAGGCCGTCAAGGTCGAAGGCGAAGAACTCCTCGTGATGCGCGAGGAAGACATCATGGGCGTGGTCGAGGCCTGAGCCCCGCGTTCCCCCACCGAATTCGAATCTAGGAGTTAAACAACATGGCTGCAAAAGACGTACGTTTTGGCGATTCCGCGCGTCACCGCATGGTGGCTGGCGTCAATGTCCTGGCGGATGCCGTCAAGGTAACCCTGGGCCCCAAGGGCCGCAACGTGGTGCTCGACCGTTCCTTCGGCGCCCCCACCGTGACCAAGGACGGCGTGTCGGTCGCCAAGGAAATCGAGCTGAAGGACAAGCTCGAGAACATGGGCGCGCAGATGGTCAAGGAAGTCGCTTCCAAGACCTCCGATGTGGCCGGTGACGGCACCACGACCGCCACGGTTCTGGCCCAGGCCATCGTCAACGAAGGCATGAAGTTCGTCGCCGCCGGCATGAACCCCATGGATCTGAAGCGCGGCATCGACAAGGCCGTCATCGCCATCACCGAAGAGCTCAAGGCGATCTCGCGCCCCTGCACCACCAGCAAGGAAATCGCCCAGGTCGGTTCCATCTCCGCCAACTCCGACGCGCCCATCGGCCAGATCATCGCCGACGCGATGGACAAGGTCGGCAAGGAAGGCGTGATCACCGTGGAAGACGGCTCGGGCCTGGAGAACGAACTCGATGTCGTCGAGGGCATGCAGTTCGACCGCGGTTACCTGTCGCCCTACTTCATCAACAACCCCGACAAGCAGATGGCCGTGCTGGAGGATCCCTTCGTCCTGCTGTTCGACAAGAAGATCTCCAACATCCGCGACCTGCTGCCCGTACTGGAACAGGTCGCCAAGGCCGGCAAGCCGCTGATGATCGTCGCCGAGGACGTCGACGGCGAAGCGCTCGCCACACTGGTCGTCAACAACATCCGCGGCATCCTCAAGACCTGCGCCGTCAAGGCTCCGGGCTTCGGCGACCGTCGCAAGGCGATGCTGGAAGACATGGCCATCCTCACCGGCGGCACCGTTATCGCCGAGGAAGTCGGCCTCACCCTGGAAAAGGCCACGCTGCAGGACCTGGGTCGCGCCAAGCGCATCGAGGTGGGCAAGGAAAACACCACCATCATCGACGGTGCCGGCAATGCCGAGGCAATCAAGAGCCGCATCGCCCAGATCAACAAGCAGATCGAGGAGGTCACATCCGACTACGACAAGGAGAAGCTGCAGGAGCGCAAGGCCAAGCTGGCCGGCGGCGTGGCCGTCATCAAGGTCGGCGCAGCCACCGAAGTCGAGATGAAGGAGAAGAAGGCCCGCGTCGAGGACGCGCTGCACGCCACCCGTGCCGCCGTTGAAGAAGGCATCGTCCCCGGCGGCGGCGTCGCATTGCTGCGCGCCAAGTCCAAGGCCGCCGCGATCAAGGGCGACAACCACGACCAGGACGCCGGCGTTAAGATCGTGCTGCGCGCCATCGAGGAGCCGCTGCGCCAGATCGTGAAGAACTGCGGCGAGGAATCCTCGGTCGTCGTCAACAAGGTGCTCGAAGGCAGCGGCAACTTCGGCTACAACGCCGGAAACGGCACCTATGGCGACATGATGGAAATGGGCGTGCTCGACCCCACCAAGGTCACCCGCACCGCGCTGCAGAATGCCGCTTCCATCGCCGGCCTGATGCTGACGACCGACTGCATGGTCGCCGACCTGCCGGAAGACAAACCGGCGGCCCCGATGGGCGGCGGCATGGGCGACATGGGCGGCATGGGCATGATGTAAGCCCGTCCGGACCGGCACCCGCCCGAAAAAAGCCCCGCTTCGGCGGGGCTTTTTGTTTGTCTGCTTATCTCAAACGGGCCGCTGCGTGCCATCAGCAGAACCGATAGGAATGATCGGCAGATCGTCTTGGATTTTTTGCGCGCAACCAGCGACAGTGAAGCAACCCAACCCAAGACGAGATGCCTACATGCCCAGGAGACACGCACGGCCCTGCAATCTGAACCGCCTTTCCATGATCCTGCTGGGTGCACTGGCACTGCAGACAGCCACCCCGGCTGCGTCGACAGATTCCGCGCCCGTCGCGGAATCGGTACACTCGGGCGCCCACATTTCCGGGGCACTGCTGCTGGTTGGCCAGCATGCAACGCACGACACACCGGGCGACCCGGACAAGAACGCCGGTTCGCTGCGCGCCGATCTGGAACTGGAACTGCCTCTCGGCCACTTCGGCACAGCACGCGGCCTGCTTTATGCCCATGCCCGCGCCGGCCGCGAAAATGCCCTGGAATCCCTCGGTCCCATGTTCACTGGCGCCGTGAACTCGACCGCCTTCGGCGACGAGGACGGTGGCGCAAAAGCCATCCTCGCGCAGGTCTGGTATCAGCTTGCGCTGCCTCTGGGCATGGCTGGCGATGCATCGGGGCAACTCGAATTTGCGCTGGGCAAGATCGATCCCTTCGGGTTCTTCGACCAGAACGCACTCGCCGACGACGAATCCGAGGCCTTCCTCAACAACGTCTTCGTGCACAACCCGCTGCTCGATTCGGGCGGCGACATCGGCGGCGATGCCTACGGTTTCGCACCCGGCGTACGGCTGGCGTATACGGGCAGTCTCGGTGCGGAGCGGAGCTGGGCCGCCTCACTGGGCCTGTTCGGCGCAGGCTCGGATGTATCCTTCGAGCGCCCGCCCGGCGATCCGCTTTCCATCGTACAGGCCGAGTACGCCGGTCCGACGCTGGGTACGCAGCCGGGAAGCTACCGGCTCTATGCCTGGCGCAACAGGCGCGCCACCCCGTTCAACAACGAAGCCGATATCCGCGAGGAGACGCATACCGGCTGGGGCGTTTCCGCCGATCAACGGCTCACAGAAACCGCCGGCGTGTTTGCCCGCTACGGGCATTCCACCCGCGGCTACGTGGCCTTCGACCGTGCGCTCACGCTGGGCCTGCAGGTTTCCGGCAGCCTGTGGGGGCGCGAGGACGACGCGCTGGGGCTGGCCTGGGGCTGGCTGCGCAGCAGTTCGGCCTTCCGCCAGGCTGCGCCGGTACTGGATGCGGACGCAGACACCGTGGCCGACTTCGGCTACGTGGCGGCCGGCAGCGAACAGCAGGCCGAACTCTTTTACAACTGGCGCCCGAATCCCCATCTGCTGCTGACACCCGACGTGCAGTGGATACGCCGCCCCGGCGGGGACGCCGCAGCCAACAATGCTGTGGTCTGGAGCCTGCGCATCAAGGCATCGTTCTGAAGCCGTGCAAAATAACGGCCGCCCGCAGGCGGCCGTTCGTGGATGTCCCGGGAATGCGCACCCTGTCGCCCGGCTTCACCCGCCGCGACGATGCTGCTCGCGCAGGCTGTCGCTGAGATGCTTGCCGATCAGCGACATCAGGCGCAGGCCTTCCAGGATGCCGGGGTCCCGCATCACCCGCAGGGTGCAGCCAATCCCGCCAACGGCGGGCGGAGCGGCGGAAATTTCCTGGCTCGATGCGTGGATGGCCTTGGACAGGGCCACCAGGAAATACTGGCTTTCCTGGCGGTCGAGCACCTGCAGCAGGCTCATCAGGCCCTCGTTTCGCGTCAGGCGGTCGAGCAGGGTCATGCCCTCGCTCAGTGCGCCGGCCACCCGCGAGACGATGTCGTCCGACATCGCGTCGCGCGCGGCAGTGATGAGCGTGGCCACTTCGGCAAGCTGCTGCAGGTCTTTCGGGTCGATCGTGCCGGGCGTGGAAGTTTCGTTGGTCATGACAGGATTCCTCAGAGAAGACCGCGTACGCTGGTCCAGTACATCTTGTTATACGACGTCTTGAACCAGTGCATGGGTTTGTTCGGCTCTTTCAGATCGGGTGGATTCTGGTAGTTGAACATCGCGTAGGTCGCGCTGTCGTGGCCGGTTTCGATGAAGCAGTACACCTTGCCGTCATAGTCCCGCACCGGGGCGCCGATCTTGATCATCGAAGCGATGTTGTCGGAGATGACTTCCGCCTCGAAGTGCGCGGCCGAACCGGTCTTGCTCACCGGCAGGTTGGTCGTGTCGCCTACCACGTAGACGTTGTCGTGGCCGTTCATGGTGAGCCTGAAGCGGTCGGTCGGGATCCAGCCGCCCTCGCCCATGCCGTTCTGCTCGACCACGGCCATGCCGCGGTGCGGCGGAATGGCGATGAGCAGGTCGTAGGGAGATTCGGTGCCTTCCTCGCTGCGCACCACCTTGTTCTCGACGTCCACTTCCTTGATGTTGAAGAGGGTCTCGTGCTCGATGCCCATGCGCTCGAAGTGCGGCTTCACCCAGGTGGCGACTTCCTTGATGGTATGCAGCCGGCCGATGGGGTAGTGGTACTTGATCGTGCATTTGTCGCGGATGCCGCGCGCCTTCAGGTAGTCGTGCAGGGAGAAGATGGCTTCCACCGGCGCGATCGGGCATTTGTGCGGCACGCCGACGACCAGCGCGATGCGCCCGCCCTCGAATTCGCGCAGCTTCTTGAAGAGCTTGACCGCGCCGGCCTCGCTGTAGAAGGTCTCCGCACCTTCTGCCAGACCGGGGATGCTCTCCGGCACGATGCGCGAGCCGGTCGCCATCACCAGGATGTCGTACTCGTAGGTCTTGCCGCTGCGGGTCACGACCTTGTTCTGGTCGAGCAGGAATTTCTCGACAGGATCGACGTGGAATTCGATGCTCGACTCCAGCAGGCTCGCCTGATCGCGGTAGAGCTCGTCCGGCATCATCTGGCCGAAAGCCACGTAGAGCAGACCGGGCTGATACATGTGTTTATCGGACGCCGACAGCATCCGGATCTTCACCCTGCCGGAGCGGATCTCGCCGGCCAGCCGGCGGGCGAGATTGTTGGCCACGATGGTACCGCCCGTACCACCACCGACGACTAAGATTCTCATTGCATTCTCCTAAGCGGAACTCTCCGGGGCATGCCGGCAGGGCCGGCAGAAGACGGTTATTTGGCCTTGCGAATCTTGATGTGCCAGACGCCCTCGACCTTCTCAGTGCTGACAAGCTCGTGCCCGACCTTGTGCACCCATTCGGGCACGTCCGCCCCGGAGCCCTCGTCGGTCGAGAGCAGTTCCAGGGTGTCGCCCACCTGGGCCTGCTTCATGTGCGTGATGAGTTCCATCAGCGGGCCAGGGCAGAAGGTGTCGCGTGCGTCGATCAGTTTTTCGCTCATGTTCATTCTCCGGTTGTGATTGGGCGCGTCTCAGAAGGTCAGGATCTGGCCGCCTTCGGCGTCGCTCAGGAAACGCGTCAGCCCGGTCGGCTGCCCCACCTCGGCATCCATGTCTTCCCTGGTGATCTTCATCAGGTCCATTGCCATCGAGCACGGCAGGAGCTTGGCGTCGCCCAGCTCGACCGCCTGCTGGAACAGCTGCTTGAAGGGCGGCACCCCCTTCTGCGACATCAGCGAACCCATCTCGCCTTCCACCGGCGCCTCGTCCGAGTGGCCCTTGACGAAATAGGGCATCGCGTTCATCGACAGGAAGACCGAGACCTCGTCTCCCGTCGCGGCCGCGACCGATGCGAACATCGCGGCCATCTGCAGTTTTTCCCGCGTGCCCGTGACGCACACGATGTTGATTCTTGCCATGTCGGCTTTACCTCTTTGAATGGATGTGGACGGATGGGTGCATGCTCAGCCCTTGTGCCAGCTGTAGCGCTTGATCAGCAGCACGCAGATCGTGTCGAGCACGTAGCCGACCGCACCGATGATCACCACCAGCGCCATCAGGCTCGAGTATTCCAGGCTCTCGCGGGCATCCTGGATGGCATAGCCGAAACCGGAGGTCACACCGAGGAATTCCGCCGGGATGATCACGATCCACGCCACGCCGAGCGCCAGGCGGATACCGGTCAGGATGTCGAAGGTAATCGCCGGCATGATGATCTTGGTCACCATGTGCCACGGCTTGGCACCGAGATTGCGCGCAACCTTGAACCAGTTGGGGTCGACCTTGGCCAGGCCGGCTGCCGTGGCGAACGCCACCGGCCAGATGGCCGCCGCCGTGATCAGGAAGATGATCGCCTCTTCCCAGCCGGCGAACACCACCACGGCGATCGGCTCCCACGACAGCGGGCTGATCATGCGCAGGAACTGGAACGGTACATCGGTCAGTTGCTGGAACCAGCGGATGCGCCCCATCAGAATGCCGATCGGTACGCCGATCAGGATGGCGAGAAGCATGCCCATTCCAAGGCGATAGCCGCTGGTTTCCAGCGCATCGGGAATGGTGCCGTCGTCCCACAGGTCCGGCATCGCCTCGAACGCAGCCTGGGGCGCGAAATCCGCGAACTGGGACATGTCCGGATTCTGTGTGATGAAGTGGATTCCTGCCCACCACAGCGCGAACAGGACAGCGAGACCGCCGAAGAAATGCGCGGATTTATGCGCTGAAGACTTCACCATGCGGGAGAGGCAGTTTCCGCTCACCCCTGCGCTGACGACATCCGGCATCGCCATGTTGTTGCTCATCATTGAATTCCCTCCGCCCGGGCACGGGGATCCAGTAGCGGATCCCGCAGACATCCGCCTGCTGCCAGCACGCAAGCCAGGCCCGTTTTTTTATCGAGATCGCCGGACCGGACCGAACTGCCGGCTCCGACGGGGCCGCCCGAAGCGGCCATCGGTTTGAAATTGCGGTACATCATCAGGTCGCCCCACCGCGATGCCAGCTGAAGCGCTTGATGAGCATCACCAGTATGCTGTCGAGCACGTAGCCGATGCAGCCGATGGTCAGCACCAGCGCGGTCAGGTGGTTGTACGACAGGGTTTCGCGCGCATCCTCGATCGCGTAACCCAGACCCGACGTCACGCCCAGGTACTCCGCCGGCACCAGCACGATCCAGGCAACGCCCAGCGCGAGCCGGATGCCCGAGAAGATGTCGAAGGCGATCGCCGGCATGATGATCTGCGTCAGCATCTGCAGCGGCGAGGCCCCGAGATTGCGTGCGACCTTGAACCAGTTTGGATCGACCTTGGCGAGGCCTGCGGCAGTGGCGAACATCACCGGCCACACCGACGCGATGGCGATCAGGAAGATGATCGAGCCATTCCAGGTGGCAAACACCAGCACCGCCAGCGGCATCCACGACAGCGGACTGATCATCCGCAGGAACTGGAAGGGCGAATTGCTGTAGTTGTGGAACCATTTCACGCGCCCCATGATCACGCCGATCGGAACGCCGATGGCAATGGCAATGGCAAGGCCCATGCCCAGGCGATAGAGACTGGCCTGCGATGCGGCCTGGATCTTGCCCGCCCCCCACAGCTCGGGGAAAGCCTCGAGCGTGGGAATCAGACCGAAGGTGGTGAAAGTCTTGGTGGTCGGGTTGTTCGCCAGCAGTTCGCCGGCGATCAGCCAGATCAGTGCGAGGATCGCGATCCCCGCGATGCCCCACGCCAGGCGTCTGAATCCGGCCTGCGCCCCCTGGGCTGAAAACCCGCCGCCTCCGGCGGCGGGGGTGACCGCTTGACTCATAACTCGATCACCTCTTTACGGTCGAACGGATTACCCTTCTGCGGCACGCTGAGGTCCCACTTCCACTTCGGATTCGCGTCGAGCGCCTTCTTGATGTAGGTGTACTGCACCAGATCCTTGGCCACGAAATCGGGACTGAGCTTCTTGACGAAGTCGATCTCGCCGCCGACCAGGGTGCTCTTCATCTCGGCGACCACCTGCTTGGTCGCGCTCGGGAACGGCCAGCCCTGGAAGTTGATGCGGCTCTGTTCCCAGTCGGGATGCTGGATCGCGGCCGGCTGCGCGTAATCGGCCGGCTCGTAGAACATGAGCGCGCGCTCGACCACTTCGGCCGGGAAGGGCAGATACTTCTTGCCATCCTTGGAGAGCATCTGCGCCATGGCCTTGCGGTTGGCGCTGAGATGGAGCTGCGCCTTGACGATGGCGTTGTGCACGCCCTGCGCCCACTGTGCGCGGGCGGGGTCCATGGCGTCGTCTTCGTGCATGCACACCACGCAGCAGGGGTGCCCCTTCCAGACGTCGCCGGTGAAGCGCAGCATCTCGCCGCCGGCACGGATCTCGCCCAGCGCATTGAACGGCTCGGCGACGCAGTAGCCGTCGATCTGCCCTGCAGCCAGCGCGGGGGGCATGTCGGGCGGATTCAGCACCAGCAGGTTGACTTCGTTGGGTGCGAGCTTGGCATCCTGCGGACGGATCACCGGAGTGAGGCCGGCATCGCGCATGATCTTCTGCGAGATGATGTTGTGGATCGAGTACCAGTAGGGCACCGCGAATTGCTTGCCGCCGAGGTCCTTGGGTTCCTTGATGTTCGCCTTCTTGCTGACGATGATGCCGGAGCCGTTGGTGTGGTTCCAGGCCGTGATCTTCACCGGGAACTTGTTGTGGTAGCGCATGTAGATCGGCACCGGGATCAGCAGGTGCGTGAGGTTGAAGCGCTGCGCCGAGAAGGCCTCGACCAGCGGCGACCAGCCACGGATCAGGGTCGGCGGCTCGGATTCGATGCCTTCCTTCTTGAAGAAGCCCATCTCGTGCGCCACCAGCAGGGTGGCCGCATCGGTGATGGGGATGTAACCGATCTTGACGACCGGGTCGAAGGGTTTGGTGAATTTCTTGCCGTCCGCCTTCTTCTGCTGGGCAAAGGCCGAGGCCGACCCCATCATGCCGCCCAGGCCGCCCAGCGCCGCGACGCCGGCCATCTTGAGCAGATCGCGGCGACTCACGCCCGTACCGAGAACCGAACTGAAGAGGGGATCGTAGTTGATTGCCAGATTCGGATCGACCATGCCATCGGCGATATCCGGATCGTCCGGCAAGACCGCCTGCAGGCGCGGATCGACCGACCTGGATTTGCCGCACGTACCGCAGGAACATCCGTCGACATGCACCAGCGCGCGCGGGCGGGCATGCATTTCTTCAAGATATTTCTTCATTCTCGGTCTCCTAAGTTATATGCCGGCCACCCGGCTGCGTGGGCCCGGTCCCGCTAGCAAGGCGCCGGGCAATCTTGATCGGGGCATTCAGCGTCCGTCAGGCAAGTGCGACCTCGGGTTTCTTGTAGTTGGCGGCTTCCTGGAAGGTCGCCATCAGGCGGGCGCGGAGTTTCTGCACCTCGGGATCGGTCCGGTCGCGCGGATCGGGCAGGTCGACGTCCATCTCGTGCACGATGTCGCCCGGCGACCCGGCCATGATCACGGCCCGGTCGGCCATGATCACGGCTTCGTCGATGTCGTGCGTCACGATCACGATGTTGAAGCCGAGGCGCTTGGAAATCGAACGCACGTCCTTCTGCAGGGCCGCGCGGGTGAAGGCATCGAGCGCCGAGAAGGGTTCGTCGAGCAGCAGCAGTTCCGGCTCCATGACCAGCGAGCGCGCCAGCGCGACGCGCTGCTGCTGGCCACCCGACAGATCCTGCACGTTGGCCTGGGCAAAATCCTGCAGCTCGACCAGGCGGATCGCCTCGTTCACGCGTTCCTCGATCTCCTTCTTGCCCCAGCGGGCAAAGGTGAGGCCCACGCCCACGTTCTGCGTGACGGTCATCCAGGGGTAGAGGTGCGGTGCCTGGAACATCATCACCCAGCGCGGCGAGGGGGCATTCACCTCGGTGCCGTTCAGCAGCACGCGACCTTCCGTGCCCTTGGTGATGCCGGCCAGGATGTGCAGCAGGGTCGACTTGCCGCAGCCGGAACGGCCGATGATCGCCAGCGCTTCGCCCGGAGGCGACACCAGATCCACACGGTTGAAGGTCGGGACCTTGCGCGTGGGATAACGCTGCGACAGTCCCTCGATCCGGATTTCGGTACCACGTATAGACATCTGTTCATCCTCTCCAACCACCCGCCCGGCCCGGCCGCGCTGCAGTTCTGTACTATTGTTCGTCGGGAACGTCCGGCGGCATGCGTCGCCCATCCCGGGTTCACGCACCGGGAACGGAATGCCCGCTCCCGGAGCCCTGCTTCAAACGTTTTTCAGCTTTTCTTCCACCTTGCGCATCTGCTCTGCCAGTTCGGCCTCGGTGAACAGGCCGCGCTTCAGCATCGAATGCGCCAGCGCGAGGAGTTGCCGCTCGGGGAAAGGCACATCCTCGTAGATCGTCTCGGAGAGATCGTCTTCCTCGGCCCGGCGCTCCAGCGACGGCAGCACGCAGGAGCCCGGCTCCACTTCGTCGTACGGCTTGACGCAGGAATCGGCGGCGAGCATGTCGCAGGTCGCCTCCAGATCGATCTTCCAGGGCGGATCCGGGTTGGTGACGCCATACTGCGACGCCAGGTCTTCCCAGACGCGCCCATGGGCGCGGACTTCCTCGAGCACGGGAATCGGGGTCAGGTCCGTGCCCTGCCATCCGGTATGCGTTGCCACGCCGTTTTCAAGCATGCCCATGGTTCACTCCTCGT
Source organism: Pseudomonadota bacterium (assembly GCA_040754275.1). Taxonomy (GTDB): domain Bacteria; phylum Pseudomonadota; class Gammaproteobacteria; order Burkholderiales; family Thiobacillaceae; genus Thiobacillus. Next base: position 24,948 of record JBFMCW010000005.1, on the reverse strand, counting down.
TCAGGTTGATTCCGCGGTTCAATGGTCGTGGTGCACCGGGCGGTTCGCCTTCAGCACCGGACGCTTGGCGTTGGCGGTGACACCCGGCTTGGGCAGCGCCACGCCGATCAGGCAGTCGCGGGTGACGATTTCGGCCAGCTGGTCTTCCGTCCAGCCCTCGGTGCCGGCTGGACGCTCGGGCATCACGATGTAGCGAGTCTTCTGGTTCGAATCGGCCACGCGGATCTGCACCTCGGGTGGCAGCTGCATGCCGAATTCGGCGAGCACCTGGCGCGGCCAGCGCACGATGCGGCGGCGGTAGTTGGGGGTGCGATACCACTCGGGCGACTGGCCCAGGATCGGACGCGGATAGCAGGAGCACAGGGTGCATACCACCACGTGCTTGAGCGTCGGGGTATCGGCCAGCACGCGCAGGTTGCAGTAGTCGCTGGGCGTACCGAACTGGGTCGGCGGGCTGGTCACCCAGTTGATGCCGACGGCCTTGCTCGCTTCCACGCCATCCTCGATGCAGAGCTTCTTGTACTCGGGGTCGAGCCAGGCCTTGGCGACGAGACGCGCAGCGGGCAGGGGGCCGAGGGTGTGGACGTATTCCTTCCAGACGCGATGGTCCTCGGCGGAGAAGAGGCCCTTTTCGATGGCCAGTTCGCGCACCGCCATTTCGAGAATCTCGAAATCGCTGACTTCATCCACCATGGGGGCGGGCTTGTGATCGTGGCTATGGCCGTGATCGTGATCGTGGTCGTGATCTGCTGACATCTTGTTTATCCTTTACTCAAAAATTTCCGCAGGGGGCTCAGGCCTTCTCGAGATAGCGCTCGGGGATTTCAGTCTCCAGCGTGTCGTTCGAGAAGGTGTCGCTGTACTCGGGCCACAGATCCTTCTGCATGAACACGATGCTGTAGAACCATTCCACGTGATCCTCGTTGCCGAAGGCCTCGTCTTCGGCCGCCGGGCTTTCGTACACCAGCTTGACGATGGTGCCGGTTGCGCCGCGGGTGTAGGTCATGGTGCGGGTGTAGAACAGGTCGGGCAGATCCTTGATGCGGACGCGATCGCCTTCCTTGAACTTGGGCTGGCCTGCCATGCCCTTGAAGCATTGCGGATCGCCGATGCCGGTGGCCATCTTGGCGTGGTGGGTGCGGTCCCATTCGGGTTTGTGGCTCATCTTGTTCCCCTCTCGGATTACTTGCTCTTCGGCGGCACGTATTCGCCCAGGCCCTTGCCGGCAGCGACGCGTTCGCGCAGTTCGACCATCTTGTTGTGCAGCTCGGTCAGCGTGCAGTACTGCTTGTCGACCAGGATGCGGGCGGCGGTCATCAGCCAGCGGCCGTAGTAGGGCATGCCCAGGTACACGGTCTGGCCGACATCGACGTTCTGCTTGCGGCGCCGCTCCTCGGCGGTCCACACGCCGCGCCAGGCGAGGCACTCGCAGGTGGCGAAGGTGTTCAGTTCCCAGACTTCCTCTTCCTTCTCGTGATACTCGATGGGCACGTCGGGTTCGCCGCCGATGTCGTGCGACGTACGCGTATAGGCCCGGAACAGGGTATGGTCGATTTCGGTGGGGGCGGGGGCATGGGTCTGCTTGTGCAGCGCGGGCTGCAGAAGCGGGGTCGTCTGAAGATGTCGGAGCACTTCTTCTCGGGTGGACGATGACATGGTTTACGACTCCTTATCTGGTTTGCAAACTGGTCGACGGATTTTGCTTCGTGATCACGCCGGCTTCGTGGAAGCCGTCATTTCCTTTCAGCGAAACGCACATGGTCTGCCGCATTCACATTTCCGAAACATGACCACACGGTGCTTCGCTGATGCAGTCCACTATGCGCGATTCGATTTTTTATTTCCAAGACTTAATTTCGATAAGCTCAATAGGGGTTGGCTATAACAAGAAACGCTGTTTTACGATCCGGATCGCGGGGCGCACCTATACCTCCCCTGGCGCATGCCCCGGGCTGAAAAGCAGGGTTCAGACACGGCGGGTGATGTAGGTGTAGTAATTGCAGGCAGCGAAGAAGGTGCCGTTCATCGTGGCGCGCATCTGCGCATCGAACCAGATGTCGATCGCCTGATCGGGCAGCACGCCCGCGCGCTTGACGTAGGGCACATAGGTTTCCGCAAAGGACTTGAAATAGCTGCCCTGGCCGATTTCGGCAACGGCATCGCCCCAGCCCGCAACCAGCTTGAGGCCCAGCTCCGGCAACAGGCGCGGCAGGTCGCGCATCACGCGCGGGTTGTTGAACGTGGCCCGCGCCAGTGCGGAATCCATCTTTGCGCCGAAATCGTGGTCGGCAAACGCATAGGTCAGCGAGGCATAATCGCCGTCGAACACCACCACGGAACCGCCCGGCCGGACCACACGCGCCATCTCGCCGAGCACCGCGAGCGGCGCGGTCACGTGGCTGATGAGCGTATGCGCGATCACGATGTCGAAGGTTCCGGTGGGGAAGTCGAGCCGGTGCGCATCACCCACACGGAAATCCAGGCGGTCGCCCAGCCTTTCCGTTTCCGCGAAACTGCGCGCATGCTCGATGAAGGTCGGGCAATGATCGACGCCGGTTGCCTGGCCGCCGAAATCCGCGCGCCGCGCGATCGCCCGCAGCACGGCCCCCGTGCCGCACCCCACTTCGAGGATGCGGGTCGTCGCCGGCATGGCGAGCTGATTGGCATATTTGTCGAGCAAGCGGGCAAACACGTCGTCGCGGGCCCGCCCTTCGAGTCGCGCCACCAGCCGTGCAAGGGCGGCATCGTCGAGTTCGTTGATGAAGCGGTGGGGATCGCGTGCCGCCATGTTCGCCTCGCTCTCTTGTCCGTCAGGATCGCAGCCCGATCCGCCAGTCCCGGCCGGCGCCGCGCGTGGAAAAAAAAGCCGCCCCGCGAGGGGGCGGCAACCCTAGTGCATCCGACACAGGAGGAGCAGTCGGATTTGAGGAGCCCTAGTTCCTTGCAGGCGAGTGCCCGCCCGTTACAGCAGACCCTCGCCGTGACCCGCAAGACCGGAGGCCATACCCGGTCGCGGGTCGTGTTCCATGCGGCGGCAACCATTTCCCCGTTCCCGCGCGCTGTCATTCGATCAAGCCTGGCCGCGCTCGCCGGCAGGCCAGGTTTCCTGAAGCCTTACCACGACCTGTAGGGCAGGAACTTCCCGCTGATGGTGACCAGCACGCGGTCACCCCTGGGGTCTTCCTGCCGGTCGATCTTCATGATGAAGTCGATCGCGCTCATGATGCCGTCGCCGAACTTCTCGTTGATCAGCTCCTTGATGGTGCCGCCGTAGACGTTCAGCATTTCGTACCACCGATAGATCAGCGGGTCGGTCGGGATCGTGCTGTCCCAGGTCTTGAGCGGAAACTGCTGCAAGGCGGTCGAGACTTCGCCGTCGAGATCGAGCACGGCGGCAACCGCATCGGCCTGGCTCTTTTCCAGGTGATTCATGCCGAGACATGCCGAGCAGGTGAACTCGTCGGACAGGCCGGCAGCCCGCGCGATGTCGCTCCATTTCAGGTTCTTTGCGAATTTGGCCGCAAGAATCGCCTCCTTCATTTCAACCTTGTTCATCCGGAAAACTCCTTGCTGTCTTGCGTGGTCTGTGCAGAAGCCCGGGAAACGGACCCGCTCCGCCATCCCGGGACCCCGGATCAACGGCCGGCGTGGGCAGTCACGCGATGGAAGCGGTCGTGGAAGACCATGCTGTCACGCAGCTGGTGCAGACTCTTCGCCGCAGCCAGCACCGCCATGTCGACCAGCGGCTCGATGAGCACGACCGACATGTAGGCGAGGCCGAAGGTGCTGACATCCGCAAGCGTTGCGGCGCTCACGCCATGGCCGTAGAAGGCCCAGAAGCCGACCCAGGTCACCACGCCAGCCTGATAGGCGGTGGAAAGCTTGAAGCACTGGGCGTAGCTCACATCCTTGTAGGCCGTGTTCGCGGGAACGATGCGGCGGGCAAGCGCGGCCACGGCGAAGAGCGGCACCAGCAGCGTGGTTACGTTCATGCCGTACTGCGGCAGGTCTGCGGGCGCCAGTAGAGCCCCTTGTGCAAGCAGCCCGAGCGCGAGGCCGATGGCCGCCGGCGCGGCGCCGAACATGAGGAAGAGCGTGGAGCCGAGGATGAAGTGCACTTCGGAGACCCCGACCGGGTAATGCGGCAAGACCTCGAAGAAGCAGAACACCAGCGCGGTCACGATGGCGCTGCGCAGGGCCAGCGCCAGCGGGCCGCTCTGCTTGATCGTGCCCCAGGCCAGCTTGGCCGTGTAGGCGAACACGGCAAGTGCCGTGCCGTAACTCAGCACCATCTTGGCGCCATCAACGATTCCGGGTTCAATATGCATGGTCTTCCTCCTAGGGGTTGCGACTTGTTGCGAAGCGGTTGCTCGGAGCATGAACGGGCAGCCCCGCCCGCGACTCCATAAACGTTTCCGAATATGCCGATCCTGTGCCGTACCAGGGGACACATTCATACCCCCAGGCAACCGGAACTCGCCTGCAATTCGTTGTTCACAACAATGAACCATCCGGCTATAGTTTTCCAAGACTAAATTCCGATGGGGCCTATAGGGTTTCGCTATGGATCGCAATCTCGTATTCCCACGCTCGATTCGCTACCTCATCGCCGTCGCCGATCTGCAGAGCTTCACGCGCGCCGCGGAAATGCTCTTCGTCTCGCAGCCGACGCTGTCGCAACAGATCAAGCAACTCGAAGACCTGCTCGACGTGCAGCTGCTCGACCGCAGCGGCCGCAACGTGCGCCTCACCGCTGCCGGCGAGGTCTACCTGCGCTATGCGCGCCGCGCCCTGCACGAACTCGAGGAAGGCAAGCGCGCCATCCACGAACTGCAGGACCTGAGCCGGGGTTCGCTGCGCCTGGGCATGACGCCCATCACCGACCATCTCGTCAGTCCACTGCTGGAGTATTTCAACTCGCGCTACCCCGGCATCACCGTCAGCACGCAGGAAATGCCGCAGGATGCCGTCGAAACCGAAGTGGCCGAGGGCACCCTCGACATGGGCATCTCGTTTTCCAACGTGCTGTCGACCGAGGCGCGTTCGCAGGAAATCGAGGCCAACATCCTCTTTACCGAGACGCTCAACCTCGCCGTGGGCAAGACCCATCCGCGCGCCGGGCAGGACGGCGCGATGAGCGTTCAGGCGCTCGAACACGAGTCGCTGATCCTGCTGAATTCGGACTTTGCGCTGCGCCGTCACTTCGACCAGTACTGCCGCGAAATGTCGATCACGCCGCACATCGTGATGGAAACCAACTCCCTGAGCGTGATCGCCGAAGTCGTGCGGCTCGGCCGGCTGGCGACCATCCTGCCCAACACCATCGCCAACCATCGGCAGGGCCTCTACCCTGTCATGCTCAAACCGGAGATGCCGCGCCACACGGTCACCCTGATCTGCCGCAAGGGCGGCTACAAGAGCCCGGCCTGCCTGGCCTTCGGCGTGCTCGCCGCGCTCTGGTGCAACAGCCGGCAGGACATTGCCGACGACGTCGAATTCCAGGATACGCTGCCCGCTTATCTTTCCGTCAGCGCACCGAACTGACCGTGCGCAGCACACTCCCGAACAAGCCCCTTAGACGGGGCTTTTTCATGTGTGGCCCGCTATCATCCCGGAAACACATCACCGGATCACGGAGCCCTGCATGACGCCCACCCAGCCGCTTGCCAACAGCCTGCACCGCGCCACGCTCGACGCGCTGCGCCGGCAGGCGCCTTTTTCGGCCATGGCCGAGGCCGACGTGGTGTGGCTGGTGCAACGCCTCTCGGTCGCATATTTCGCGCAGGGCGATACGCTGCTCGAACCCGGCGACGCGGCGCCAGAGTCACTCACCATCGTGAAGCAGGGCACGGTCGCCGGCACCACGCAGGACGGCCAGACCGTATTCCAGCTCGCCGTCGGCGAGATGTTCCCGCTCGGCGCGCTGCTCGCCGGCCGCGGCGTGGCCAACCGTTATCTCGCCGCCACCGACGTCTTCTGCTATCTGCTGCCCGCACGGGATTTCCATGCCCTGCTGGCGCAGAGTGCCGCGTTCAACGACTTCTGCACGCGCCGCATCGCCAGCCTGCTGGAGGAATCGCAGCGCGCGGTGCAGGCCGAATATGCGCTGGCGCTCGACGACGACAGCCGCTTCGGGCGGCCGCTCGACACCCTGATCCGCCGCGCCCCGCTCAGCGTGTCGCCCGATGCGCCGCTGCGCGAGGCGCTTGCGACGATGGACACGGCCCGCGTCGGCTCCATCGTGGCCATCGACGCGGCTGGCCGGCCGGTCGGCATCCTCACGCTGAAGGACGTGCTGGGGCGCGTGACGCTCGCAGAAATTCCCCTCGACACGCCCGTATCCAGCGTGATGACACCGCAGCCGGCGGCGCTCGCGGCCGACGCGCCGATCGCCGATGCCCTGGTGCTGATGGCGCGCCAAGGCATCCACCACCTGCCGCTGGTGCGCGAACACCGGCTGGTCGGCGTGGTATCGGAAAAGGACATCTTCGCGCTGCGCCGCCTGTCGGTGGAAGGCGTGACCTCGGCGCTCGCGCGCATCGACGACCCCGCCCGTCTACCGGGACTGGCACGCGACATCGGTGATCTGGCGCACAGCCTCCTGGCACAGGGCATGGACGCGGAGAACCTGACGGCGATCATCTCCAGCCTCAACGACCGCCTGACCGAACGCCTGATCGCACTCGAAAGCGCGCGCGACACCGCTCTCGCAGACGTGCGCTGGTGCTGGCTCGCGCTCGGCTCGGAAGGGCGCATGGAACAGACGCTTTCCACCGACCAGGACAATGCGCTCATCTTCCAGGCTGCGCATTCGGAGCAGCAACGCGCGCTGCGCGCCTTCGCGCAGCGCGTGAATGCACGGCTCGATGCCTGCGGCTTTCCGCTGTGCAAGGGCGGCATCATGGCGAGCAATCCGCAGTGGTGCCTGTCGGCCGCCGACTGGCAGCGGCAGTTTTCCGACTGGATCGACCACGGTTCACCCGAGGCCCTGCTCCACGCCAGCATCTTCTTCGATTTCCGCCCGCTCGCGGGCGACCCTGCGCTTGCCTTCGAGCTGCGCGCCTGGCTTAACCAGGCGGCGCAGAAGAACCCGCGCTTCCTGCACCAGATGGCCGGCAATGCCCTGCGCAACCGCCCGCCGCTCGGAGTGGTGCGCGATTTCGTGCTGTCGGAGGATGCCGCGCACCCGCACACGCTCGACCTCAAGCTCAACGGCACCACGCCCTTCGTCGATGCCGCGCGCATTTTCGCGCTTGCAGCCGGCAGCCCTCAGACCAACACCGCCAAGCGCCTGCGCGAGGCCGCCCACGCCCTGCACATTCCAGACAGCGAGCTGGCCGACTGGAACCGCGCCTTCCATTTCCTGCAGCTGCTGCGGCTGCGCCACCAGCATGCCCAGCTGCGCAGCGGGCGCGTGCCCGACAACCACGTCGACCCCGATGCGCTGAATCCGCTCGACCGCCGCATCCTCAAGGAAGCGCTGCGCCAGGCGCGCAAGGTGCAGGCGCGGCTGGCCATGGACTACGGACTGTGATCTGGCCGTTCACCCGCCCGCACCGCCCGACGCTGGACGCCGCCCGCAGTGCACGGCTGGATGGGCTGCGCCGGCAGCACTTCGATCTCGACCAGCCCCTGGATGCCGTACGCTGGGCCGTGGTCGATACCGAGACCGGCGGACTCGACGCCGAACGCGATCCCCTGCTCGCGATCGGCGCGGTGGCGGTCGAGGCGGGCCGCATCGCGATCGGCCCCAGTCTGGAAACCGGGCTGCGGCAGGCCCACTCCACCGACGCCGCCAACATCCTGATCCACGGCATCGGCGGCAACGCGCAACGCGCAGGCCAGACGCCACACGCTGCGTTGCTCGACTGGCTGGAGTTCGCGCGCAACGCACCGCGCGTGGCCTTTCATGCCGGCTTCGACCAGGCCATCCTGCGGCGCGAACTGCGCGCGCAACTGGGCTTGCCGGATAAGGCGCCCTGGTTCGACGCGGCGGTGGTCGCGCCGCTGCTGTATCCCGACGCCGCCGCGCAGTGCCGGCACCTCGACGACTGGCTCGCGCATTTCGGCATCGAGGTCTACGCACGCCACGGCGCCCTGGCTGACGCCTACGCCACCGCCGAACTGTGGCTGGTGCTGCTGGCGGCGCTGCGGCGAGATGGCATCGTCACACCGGGAAAGCTGCAAAAGCTGCTGCGAGCACGCCGCTGGCTGATGGCACATTAATACCACCGTGCCCCGCGCCTGCGCGCGCTGTACAAAAAAATGCATTAGCCAGCCCTAATTCGTTTGTGGCGCGCGTCACAAATCCTTAAACTCCGCGCACGCGCATACCAAATCAATCACAGCGCGCCCCCTCAACACGCTCATCGGAGGATCTGCCATGCAGTTGTCGGAAAGACATCACGAGTACTGGCGCAAGAACCTGCGGCTCACCGCAGTCCTGCTCGCCATCTGGTTCGTAGTGACATTCGTCGTCATCTACTTCGCCCCCCAGCTCAATGACATCGTCATCCTGGGCTTCCCCTTCGCCTTCTACATGGGCGCACAGGGTGCGCTCATCATCTACGTGCTTGTCATCTGGTACTACGCCCATGCCATGAACAAGATGGACAAGGAATACGGCGTGCACGAGGGGGACGAATAACATGAGCGCCCTGACCCAGAGCCAGTTCTATTCGCAGCTGAAGAAGTACTACAGCTTCTACACCGGCGGCTTCATCGCCTTCGTCATCGTGCTCGCGGTGCTGGAGCAGATGGGTCTGCCCGCCAAGTGGATCGGCTACATCTTCCTCGCCGCCACCATCATGCTGTACGCCGGCATCGGCATCATGTCGAAGACCGCCGACGTGTCGGAGTACTACGTCGCCGGCCGTCGCGTACCCGCGCTGTTCAACGGCATGGCGACCGGCGCGGACTGGATGTCTGCCGCGTCCTTCATCGGCATGGCGGGTACCCTGTACCTCACCGGCTACGACGGCCTCGCCTTCGTGATGGGCTGGACCGGCGGCTACGTGCTGGTGGCGCTATTCCTCGCGCCCTACCTGCGCAAGTTCGGCCAGTTCACCATCCCCGACTTCCTCGGCGCACGCTACGGCGGCAACCTGCCGCGCACCATCGGCGTCATCGCGGCCATCATCTGCTCCTTCGTCTACGTGGTCGCGCAGATCTACGGCGTGGGCATCATCACCGCCCGTCTCACCGGCCTGGAATTCCAGATCGGCGTGTTCGTCGGCCTGGCCGGCATCCTGGTGTGTTCCTTCCTCGGCGGCATGCGTGCCGTCACCTGGACCCAAGTTGCGCAGTACATCATCCTGATCATCGCCTACATGATCCCTGTGGTGTGGCTGTCGGTGAAGCACACCGGCGTGCCGGTCCCGCAGGTCGCCTACGGCCAGGTGCTGCAGCAGGTCACGGCCAAGGAAAAGGAACTCAACGACCCGACCACCACGCTCGGTGCCGCCGAAGCCTCGGTGCGCACGATCTACAAGGAAAAGCAGACCGCCGCCGAAGACAAGATCAAGGCCCTGGAAGCCGCCATCGCCGCCGGCAACGCCGACACGATGGTGGGCGAAGCCCGTGCCGCGCTCGACGCCGAACTGGCCGAACTGAACGCCGCGCCCGCGCCCGATGCCAAGAAGATCGAGGCCAAGCAGAAGGAAATCGCCGAGCTCACCGGCCCCGACGCCCTGATGGCCAAGCTGAAGAAAGCCGCCGACGGCGCCAAGAAGGGCACCGCGCCCGTCCCGGCGCACGCCACGTCATTCGCAGGCAAGGGGGCGGAGAAGAAGCTGCTGAAGGACAACCCCAACGCGACCGAAGCGGAGATCGCCGCGGCCCGCGCCGAAGACCAGGCGGAAACCGACAAGAAACGCCGCAACTTCATCGCGCTGGTGCTGTGCCTGATGGTCGGCACAGCCTCGCTGCCGCACATCCTGATGCGCTACTACACCACGCCTTCGGTGCGCGAGGCACGCAAGTCGGTATTCTGGTCGCTGTTCTTCATCTTCCTCCTGTACTTCACCGCGCCCGCCCTGGCGGTTCTGGTCAAGTTCGAGGTCTACAACAACCTGGTCGGCTCGTCGTTCGCCTCGCTGCCGTCCTGGGTGGCGAACTGGTCGGCCGTGGATGCCACGCTGATGAAGATCGTCGACCTCAACAAGGATGGCCTGGTGCAGCTCGCCGAGATCACCCTTGGCGGCGATCTCGTCGTGCTGGCCACGCCGGAGATCGCCGGCCTGCCCTACGTGATCTCGGGCATGGTGGCAGCGGGCGGTCTGGCTGCGGCGCTGTCCACCGCGGACGGCCTCCTGCTGACCATCGCCAACGCGCTGTCGCACGACGTGTACTACAAGATGATCGACCCGAAGGCGTCCACCGTCCGCCGCCTGGCCATCTCCAAGGGCCTGCTGCTGGTGGTGGCGCTGTTCGCCGCGTACACCGCTTCGCTGAAGCCGGGCGACATCCTGTTCCTCGTCGGCGCCGCGTTCTCGCTGGCCGCATCGGCGTTCTTCCCCGCGCTGGTGCTCGGCGTGTTCTGGAAGCGCGCCAACTACCTCGGTGCGGTCGTCGGCATGCTCGCCGGTCTTCTCGTGTGCATGTACTACATGTACACGACCTACGACTTCTTCGGCGGCGTCGCGGCTAACCAGTGGTTCGGGATCGCGCCGATTGCAGCGGGCGTGTTCGGCATGCCGGCCGGCTTCCTCGGCGTGATCGTCGGTTCGCTGATCTCCAAGGCCCCGGCCAAGGACATCCAGGACCTGGTCGACCACGTGCGCTACCCCAGCCTGGAAGGCGACATCAAGACCGAGGCAGCATAAGACCTGCCTGCACGCCTGCTGGCGTGCCATTTAATAGCCGGCCCGCGGGCCGGCTTTTTTCGTCTGCGTTCGGCTCAGCCGAGGCGATGCGCGAAATCGCTCCGGCCGCAATCCTGGATCAGGCGCCGCGCCGTCTGCGGATCGTGCACCAGCGTGTGCTCGATCACCGCCGCCACCTTGTCCGGTTCGTTGCAATGCTGCCAGGCCATGCCGAGCGCATACCACGCCAGATTGTTCATCGGCTGCAGTCTGCCGGCCTCGGTCAGGGCCTCCGCCGCCTCGCGATGACGCCCGTTGCGCGCATGCACGAGCCCCAAGCCGTACCATGCGCGGTCGTTGTTCGGATCGAGCGCGGTGGCGCGCAGCAAAGCTCCCACCGCCTGCTCGTCCATGCCGCCCTTGTCGCACACGTAGCCCAGGTTGAACCAGCCGTGTGCATCCTCCGGCGCCAGCTCGACCACGTGTCGCAAAAGCCGTTCGGCGGCGGCCCACTGCTCGCGCTGCGCCTCCAGCCAGCCCAGCGTGCGCAGCGTGCCAAGGTGCCCGGGGTCGGCGCGCAGGCTCTCGCGATAAGCCTCGATCGCGCGCGTGCGCTGGCGCAGCAGGGTGAAGAACGCGCCACGCAGACCATGGCGCCAGCGGTCGAAATTCATCAGGGAATCCAGCAGATCGAAGAGTGCGCATTGTCCCGGCCGGGCGCAGCGCTGACAAGCTGGGCTAGAATCGCCGAGTCCAGCTCACGCGTCTGCCCATGCCTCTCGATATCCTCCTCGTCTCCATTCTGCGCGGCCTCGTCGAACTGGCCCTGCTTGCCCTGCTCGGCCAGGGCATCCTCGCGGTGCTCGCCGGCAAGTACCGCGAGCAGAACGCCTTCTACCGCCTGCTTCGCCTCGTCGCCAGCCCCGCCGTACGCGCCGTTCGCTTCGTCACCCCGCGCGCCATCCTCGACGCCCACGTACCCTGGGTCGCCTTCTTCGTGCTGCTGTGGATGTGGATCGGACTGGCCGTCGCCAAACGCCATCTCTGCGGCCTGCACGGACTGGCCTGCTGAGCCCGTCCGGCTTGACGGGAGACGGCCAAACCGGTTAAATTGCGCCCTCTTTTGCGGCCAGTCAGCTCAGTTGGTAGAGCAGCGGATTGACAACCTGGCCGCAGGACAGGTTGCGGCGCAGGCTAACTTGCGCAGCAAGTCAAGGGCGCAAGCCCGGCCGCAGCCAAAATCCGCGTGGTACCCACCCACGCAAACACAATGGCCAGTTAGCTCAGTTGGTAGAGCAGCGGATTGAAAATCCGCGTGTCCGTGGTTCGATTCCGCGACTGGCCACCAGCATTCTCAAACGGCCCCCAGTAATGGGGGCCGTTTTCATTTGGTGGCGCCGTGACAGTTCTATGCTGGCGCCGCTCTCGTCCTCTTCATCACACCGTATCGGTCGTTTAGCTCCATAGCGCCACCTAACAATCGAATTTCGAGGTCTCGACTTTTAGCCAACCGCTGAAGGTTACGGTAGATATCCTCCACAAGATCACCCACACGTGTAAGCCCAACCGCAGTAGCGCACTCCAATGGCGTATGCCTGTAATCCCCGTTCCATGGTCTTTTTGCGGGCAGCACAAGAGGCGCATCGGTATCGACACGCAGATGAAAGTAATGAGTAAGTTCAGGTTTAGTAGGGTGGACGTTGTACAGGGAGAAGTCATGTGCAAACCCACACCTTAGGGAATAAAGAGCAGAAATCTCTTGTCTTGTAAGCCCCCCAAACGTCTCAAGTGAACGGTGTGATCTCGGTTGGAGTCTTCTGGGCCAATCCCTTCCTGGTGAGGCATGTCCCAATTAGGTCGAGCAATGAGAGGTACCCGAGAGCACCGCTACCGATGCCACAGCCGTCAGACAGAAAACCGAAGTTGCCCCATTTAATGGACAAATCAAGAGGGGGTTCAAGCAAATTTCTGAAAGTTTTAATGCTCTGCGAAATCCCCCATAGTCGTGAAATTGCCCGCAGTTGAAAATGGGTGTATCACACGTAGGAGCAAGAAATGATAGAGACGCCCCCCCAAGCCAGACCCGTACTGCGAATTCTAGGACGATGAGAAGCGCTTTAAAGCCCTCATTTCACGTAACATAAAAAAAGATGTCATCGTCTCTGCCGTCGTGCTTGCACCTCTCGCTGGCGCTCAGGCCCCTTGGAGCGAAGTATTACGTTGGCTTAGTCGATTCCTCAATTAAGACCCCAAAAATTTGGCTGAGAAATGGATCTTTTGATTCTCGCAGTGTTAGCAATCGGCGGCCTACTGTTCTTTTATTGGTACAAAGACAATCTAAAGAACCCTGCGACATATTCTGAAGAACGCATTGAAGATGTTTGGGTTAAAGTCAAACAGGAATTACTTAGAACTTCCTATTATGAGCAGAAGGAGAAGTACGTAAGGCTTGACGAGCGACTGCATGTGCTTCTAAACCAGATACGGTCTCGTCACAATCAGTTCATCCTTGACTTTGATGCAACCCCTGACAGCGCAGCGAGATGTATTGGATGCTTAGTAAAGCGTCCACGTCCGATTTATGAAACCCCTTTGTACTTAGTTCCAACTGACCTGCCACTAGGGAATTTGCCGGACGATCTCATTTTGTATCTGGCTGAAATGTCCTTCGATGGAGGCACAGCAAAGAATATCGGCCAAATTAGCGAAAATAAGTCTTTTACAAACCGCTCAATTGAATACCTTATAAATAATCGCAAGAATCCCAAGGCCATTTTCTTGAAAGGGTTCATTTTTAAATATGGTTTCAAAATTGATTCTAGGCCTCAGCTTCAAGAGTCCATTGCTTTATTGACGTCGGCTTCACACCTAGGTGTCGGCCCTGCGCTAATTGAACTCCAATATATTGAGAAGCATAGGATTTTAGAGAATACGATAAGCGTTCAAACTGAATTCACTTCAGATAAGTGGCGCGTTGATTGGACTGACCTTCCATCATCACCATTGGAAGTCGAAATTTCGGAGGAAGCTCAGACAGATATTTTCAACAAGGAATGCTTATCAGCGCAACTCGACGAACTTGCGCCTGAAGTAGACGATGGAATTGCAGAAGAGATTTGGGAAGCCTTTGCACAGTCTTATAAATCTGTAATGCCTGGCCTCACTGGAAAGACAGAGAAGCAAGTTTCAGCTGCTGCTGAAATTCTTCTGGATAAGTTTGACGAGCATCGCGCCAATAAAACATTAATCAAACTGCTCCAAGAGCAACTGGCGATTTATTTGAGTCATGCATCGGAAGCAAAAACCTATGCTGACTGTGTTGTATTCCTCAATGAAAAAGCAGAGAGGCTTCTAAGAGCCGACTATGAGTCCAATGTCATCGATAATAGGCCAGGCTCGGAATAGTTTTCCCTTTGGAAGTAGTAGGGAATAGCCATGTTACTCAGCTACTGCCAGCGACGGTGGCCACAACGGAACTACGGCGTGGAATGGTGATTTGACTGGTAAGTGCCGAACACCAGACGTATGTAACGATCAATCTGACCAGCCGCTAAGGCCGAACACCAGACATCAGGAACGGCCTCCCAGAAAATTGTCTGGCTGTGACATGTCAGCAACACACATGCCACACAAATACTAAGTGCCCACTCCACAGTCGATCATTCTCTTAGCCCGGTGTGGTGACTGACCACGACCCAGAACTCATCCTGAAATTTCCGTGCAGTTGCTTTACTGCGCTGCATTGTTGAAATTTGATATGACCTTGTACTTGATGTGCTGGTTGGTCGCTTCGATGATTTCCAATAACGCCCCCTTATAGCCGATCTGCGCCGACTCGCTCATGTCGTATTCAACGTTGTTGTTGAACGCGGGCCTGGCCATATTTCCGGAAAACTCTCTGTAGCCTACGTTGATCTTATTGCCTGATTTGCCGTTGTAAATGAGGGTTTTCTGAACCGCATCCTGGGTGATGACGGGCTTCTTCACTCTCTCGAAACCTTCAGTAACCCCATTTAGGCAAGCTGCAATATCGAAGACAGTAACAACACACAGCGTATTACTGGACCGTTTAACCATCAGGCTTTTATAAGGGTCAGCGATAACTGCTTTTTCAACGTAGCCCGAGTCCTCTCCACCGCCGCCAATCCTATAGAACTCGTTATCGGCGTCTTCGCCCATTTTCAGGAAGTAACCTGGATGGACCGTATACGCCCAGTGCGGCTTCACTTGGCTATGGACATAGAGCGCATCGTGCTCACGGTATTTGCCTTGCTTGAGCATCTCGTCCCCAACTCGGGAAACGTTCACTGAATTGATCGGCGGCTCGCTTATATCGATCGTAACAGGCTGGTAGTTTGCCTTCGGCGTGGCGCACCCGGTGACGATGCCAAGCATAAAGACAGAAATGATCGTTACGGCTTTTCCCATCACTTCTCCCCCTTCTCAGAATTGAATAAAAGCTAATGACCAAACTCGTGAGCACCCCGTAAGCCACTCGCCTACGAGTCTCGGCCCTTGAGGCAGTGATCGTAACTTTGGTTACTTGGCTTTGCAGCAGCTTTACGCACTTTCATCCCGTATAACACCAAGAGTCTTCGGCGACACTATGGGCTCAATAAACTGAAAGCGTCGCAACCCTCCGGAAGCCCCGATAGGCCGCAATGGTCGTCGGGGCTTTTGCCTTTTTCATCTTACCCAAGGAGTACCTATGTTCTGGATTTTCTTGATCGCAGTTGTGGCAGCCTTCCTCCTCATCAAGCTCGGTGCGCTGTCCGTATGGGTCGGAGTGCTGTCCTTCACCCTCAAGGCAGTCCTGATCGCCGCCGTCGTTGCCGCTCTACTCATCGGCGTGGCATTCACATGGAAGCGCCACAAGGCCGATCGGTAAAGACGCTTCCCATTCCCCTGCATTTTCACTTCCGAAAGGAGTCAACCATGCGTTATCTGCGCGATGCTGAATCCATTCCCTACCCTGGTATCCGGACCCTGATACTTCAACGCCTGACCGAGATGGACACTGACGAACCCTATGACCAGTTCGGGGGACTCATCCTGGTCGAGCCGGGCGACACCGCTGCCAGCCTGGAAGCCGAATGTGGTTGCCCGATCACCACCGACCTTTTCGGCGATGCGAAGTTTGGCGATCCGGATTTCATGCCCTGCTTCGAGTGGCTGGAGCACCATGCTGACGGCCGCTGTTACGAGATGCTGTTCGTGATGACCGACGACGGCAATGGCACAGCGCTGTTCGTGCCGGATGAGCCCGACATCGATCCCGACTTGCTCGACTTCTGTCGAACCTACGCAACACCGGCCATAGCCAACTGACCCGCTATCAATGTGTATCCATCGACCGAGCCCGCACAGGGCTTTTTTTTCGTCCTCATTCCGGAGAACCCATGCTCACTTTTAAATCCAGTTCCGACCTGGACAAGCTTTCGTCCCTGCACTCGGCCCTTCCACTCGTCATGGAAATGCTCAAACAGGTTGGCCCTGAATGCGGCTACATCGTGCTGATCGAGGAAGGTGACATCGACATTGATTTGCCCGAACTGCGATGCCCGCTGGCTGATATCCCATGGGACGGGGCCATCAAGCTTGGTCACTACTTCCATGCCGTCCATCTCACCAACAATCAGTTTGGTATCGGCTTCCTGATCCCGGACGCGCCATGGGTCACGGGGAAATTGCGGACTTGCCTGGAAGAGCAAGTGCGTTAGTCGTTGCGGCTTCTTGGCCATCTTATTTGAAGGCCCCCTCGTTAACTTAACCCTCAGAGATAAACCATGAAAAGATCTAATGCCGCCTCCCAATCGCCAGCTACTCCTATACCCGCAGCGGCTTCTACCCCCACCACGCCTGAGCCAAATATCCGCATCCTCAAGACCGGCACCTGTCACAGCCTGACCGGCAAATCCACCCTCACCTACCATATCGGCTGCAACGATAAATCCGAGTTGCTGATCCGCATCCACGCCAACAGCAATAAGGGGTATTTCTCGCGGGAGTGGGTCGCGATCTCGACCATCCAGAAGAAAGTGCTGGACAAGTCCACGAGCATCACCTCGCACTCCCTGCGCCAGGTCTATATCGGCCAGTCCATCAACAACTCCGGCTTCCTCCTGGCTGCATTGAAGGCGGAAGGCCTCGTGCGACTGAAGGCGGAGAACAGCCGCGTACACGAAGCATTGGACACCAGCCGGTTCATCACGGAACTGAAGACCATGATGAAACAGCCCCCAAGCGCGATCACATCCACGCCCAGCAAGAAGCCCCCGCGCACAGCCAAGCCCGAATTGACGATCCCAACCTTGGAGTCGTAGTCCGCGTGTAACTCACCACTCTCTCGAACTAAGTTCTTGAACTGCAAGTAGTTCCGCCACACCGCCGATTCGCGTCGGTGCAATGCCGACCCAATGCCGACCCAAACGGCTGAATTTCCCATTACTACCAAACTTTCGTACGGAGATTCGATGTCATCCACCGTACTGGCCTTGGTCGTCACCACGGCCATCTGCCTCGCCTTCAGCAGCACTCGGGGCTTCGGTGTCCTCGGCGTGTTCCTGTTGTTCAACCTCTACCCCGTCCTGTCCACGCTCTTACTGGCGATCGGCGGGGTTGCCTTTGCCATTTATCACTCAAGGAGAAAACGCAATGCCCGCTGAAAACTGCCTGATCGATGCACTCGAAGTAGTGTTGACCTGGGACCTGCCCGAGGAATTGCTGCCTCTGGCCCTCCCGGCCCAAGCCGGCCTGCTGGCCGGTATCCCTTATGAAGATCTGGATTGTTGTCTGCACTGATCCGGCCGCTTCACCCCAAGCAGTACCTCTTACCCCGCCTCCCCCTCGACGTCAGACGATCAGCTTCGCGCTGAGGCTCATGCACGTCCGTGGGTGTGAGGCGGGGCACACCCCCATTTTTTTTTGGAGACCCACATGCTCTGCACCACTCCCATCGCTTGCCAGCGTCTGAGCGATGGTAAACGCCGCTCGCACACATCCCGGGTCTTCGGGATTCATTTCCCGTTGCTCATCGAGCCCTTCATCCATGCCGTGGCGGAGTCTTTGTCCCCGGAATACGAAGACGGGGACTGGACGTTCTATCGCCTGAGCAATGGGGCCTTCTACATGGCCCCTCTGTCGGACAAGTACTTTCCGGTGGTCGGCCTGAACGGGCATGAAGACATTCTCTCCGCGGATGCGCTGGGCATCACGGCCTGCCTCTATGCCTACAGCCATCTGTCCTTCCTGGACAACCAGGCGTTGGCCGAGACGTGTGCCGAGCATTACCACCTGCTGCGCGACTACATGCTGGAGCAGACCGAGGCGGAGGGCATTCTGGGGGCGATCGATTAGTCAGTCTTATGTCATGAATCTTTGGTACCGTCAGTTGCGCCACCGATATGACTTCGAAAGGCGCGGCTCGACGGGTCACCATTTTCAGCAGAATCAGGAGAAAAAAATGCACAAGACTCATTTCAATCGGTTCATTGCTCGCGCGTGCCTGCTTTTGGCTGGAGCGTCCCTCGCATCGCCATCGCTGGCTGCCGGGTATGCATTCACCACCCTTCCAGTACTGAGTGGCGGAACACAAAGCACGGTTCTCGCCATCAACAACCTGGGGCAGGCCGTGGGCTACACGGATTTCGATCACAGTTACTTCGGGTTCTCTAACCATGCCACGTTCTGGGACAACAACACGGCAGTGGGTATACCCACCTCCGTCAATAGTTACGCCACGGACATCAACGACGCGGGGCAGGTCGTGGGATGGTCGAGCGCAACCCACACAGTTCATAACGGCGCTTTTGTCTGGCAGAGCGGCACTTCCGGAGTCGCCACTGACCTGAACACCTCTTACTACTCCGAAGTTGCGTACGGCATCAACTCTCAAGGTGATGTCGTTGGAAGTGCCGAAGCATACGGAGTGATCTGGTCGGCCAGTTCCGGGACAAGCTATCTGGAATACAAGAGTGCTGCCATCGATATCAACGATTCCGGGGCGATAGTTGGCAGGTACGATGGGAACGCGGTCGTCTGGAGCGGCGGCACCCGAACCATCCTGGACAATCTGGAGGGCGGCTACAGCGTGCCCGCAGCCATCAACAATGCGGGGCAGGTAGTGGGCTATTCCATGACGGCCTCTTTCACGCCGCGCGCGACGCTGTGGAATGGCACCACTGTGATTGACCTGGGTTCGTTCGGCGGCAACAGCAACGCCACCGGGATCAATGATCTCGGGCAGGTAGTGGGCGTTTCCCTGACCGCCACGGGTGATCGACGCGCTTTCCTGTGGGATGGGACCGCGATGGTGGATATCAACAGCTTCCTCGACAGCGGCACGGTCGCCGAGGGCTGGGCGCTATTGGATGCAGCCGACATCAACGACAAGGGCCAGATCGTGGGGAAGGCCTACAACAGCCTGTCTGGCCAGTACAGCAGTTACCTGCTCACTCCGGTGCCCGAGCCCGAGACTTACGCCATGATGGCCCTTGGGCTGGCCATGGTGGGTTGGCGCATGCGGATAAAGCGCACCTGAGTCGTTCCCCTCCCGGGAATTTGCCGCAACGCCGCAACGCCGCCCGGAATTCCAACACTGGCATGGGCTTGCGCGTTGCGGATTCGGGGGTTACCCGCACCCACCCCCGATATGCCCTCGCCCCGTTGCGCCACACGCACGCTGCCGCAACGCTCCCGTAACGCAATCCGCAACATCACCCCGCCTCGTCATTCTGATTCAGTTCACAAGAGACGCTTCCAAAAGAACGAGCTTTCGGTTGAACCCACCGCAATGACTAGCGGAAGTTCGATAATTTGAGTCGAAATTTCATGCATTGACCCGTGAGTTCTACCTAGCGGAACAGCCTTCCAGCTGGGTTTCAACTCACTTCCTCCGTAAGTCATTTTTCTGCGTTGTATTTTTTCCAATGGATTTGATTACCTCCCGCCGGATGGAAGTACAAATTTCTCTGTGGTGGGAAGGCAGCCCTACATTTTTTTCTCTTCACATATCCAAAATCTAGGCAAGGCCGTGGATCATTAGGGCATGACCTGCCGCGCTCTTGAGTGCTGCTACAGGGTCGTTATTGATATCGAGATGTAAGCGAATCCAGCACACATCTATCTCCACCCGCGTGAGTTACACGGTCTGCTCCACCCGTGAGATCAAGCGCTCCAGGGTTATTGACTCTAACCGAACGGTTAGCCACCAAGAGAAAGTGGCAAGTGGCGCGGAAGGACAAAGGCAATTCCTGTCCGACCTTTGTCTTCCTATTACTACGGACCGGTTAGGAAAGCATATGCAGAACAAACCAGAAAATGAGGAACACGCTTCCTCTCACGCGCCCAAGTCAGACGAAGTAGTTATCGCTGAATTGGCAGTCTTGTCGGCAATTGAATATGACCGTGTGCGCATAAGTAAGGCAGCTGAAATGGGAGTCCAAGTGCGGACCCTCGACGACGCTGTCAAAAGCAAACGCAAGATGCTCGCCGAGCAGGATACTCAGCGGGTGGGCACGCAACTGCCGTACGCCGGTGAAATCAACCCGGGGGATCTCTTGAGCGAAGTGGCATCAATGATTCGTCGTTTTATCGTTATGGATGCTGTGCAAGCCGATGCGCTCGCATTATGGGTTGCCCACACATATTTCTTGGATGTGTTCGACATTACGCCGATCGCCGCGATCAACGCACCTGAGCGAGCCTGCGCCAAGACTCTCTGCCAGGAAGTTCTCAGCAAGATTTCATGCAATCCAATGCTCGCCGCGAACATCAGTACCTCGGCAATGTTTCGAGTGATCGAGCTTAAGCGCCCAACTCTCTTCATCGATGAGGCTGACTCCTTTATTAAGTCAAATCCCGATCTGGCGAACATGATCAATGCAGGCTATCGACGGAACGGATACGTGATGCGCAGTGAAGTTGTCAACGATAGTTATGAACCCAGGCAGTACTCCGTCTACTGTGCCAAATCCATTGCTGGTATTTCACTGGATAGACACTTACCTGACGCCACGCTGAGTCGCGCCATCATGATCACCCTCCGCCGCAAGTTGCCGACCGAGAAAGTCGAGCGCATGCGCGATGCCGAAAAGGGTCTGTTCGACATCATCTCCTCTAAGTTTGTGCGCTTTGCCTGCGACTACGCTGAGTCGTTGCGCAATGCTCGCCCAGTGATGCCTGAGATTCTGAACGATCGCGAGCAGGACAACTGGGAACCATTATTTGCAATAGCGGAGTGCGCAGGCCACGCCTGGACCCAGCGCGCGTTGGCTGCCGCGCTGACAATCTCGAAATCCGGCGAGCGTCCGACCAGCAAGGGCAACGAGCTGCTCGCGGACATTCGAGATGTGTTTGAAGCTGAGAATATCGAAAAGATTTCCTCTTCCGACTTGCTTCAAAAGCTGTGCGCACTAGAAGAGTGTCCATGGAATACCTACAACCATGGGAAGCCGATCAGCCCACGCCAACTAGCCAAGTTGCTGGGTGCCTATGGAATCCACACTAAAACCATCCGCATCGGCCATAGCACCCCGAAGGGCTTTGAGAAATCTCAATTTCAAGAAGCATTTTCTAGGTATCTAGAAGAACCCACGCAATCTAGGAGCGACGAGCCTGGGCCGGTCTGTCAGGATGAACACGCGGAAGAAAAGGGAAATGGCAACGAGGGCGGTTCGCGCATTGCTCGTTTGTGGGATGAAGTAAAAAACGTGCACGAAAGTAATGCCACCCGTCAGGGTGCTGGAGCTAAAGATCGTCCCGACTGAACACCCCTAATACGGGATGAAGCAGATATGCAGTTGGTCCAGCATCAACTGCATCCCAGCACCCACCAACCCAAAATTCATTGTGCCGCACCCCAAAATTTTCCTTTTCGGGTGCGGTCGCAATTTTTTCACGGAGTGAAATCATGATTATCAAACTGACTGACAGCATCGTCACCCGACTGGAATGCCCGCCCGACAAAAGTCGGATGGAGTGGTGCGACTCGGAGTTCAAGGGGATGTATATCCTCGGTAGTGCCAAGGGCAACACCCTGACTTATTACCTGCGCTACAAGGATGGGCAGGGCAAGACCTGCCACCAAAAGATCGGGCGTACCACCGATATGTCCCTGGCCGAGGCTCGCAAGCAAGCCAAGTTGCTCAAGGCCGACATTGTCGCCAACGGCAGGAACCCTCGTGCGGAAGCCAAAGCCCTGAAGGCTACGCTCACCATGGACGAACTCTGGCTGGAATACGAGACTTACGCCAAGCCCAGGAAGCGGTCATTCTCGCGTGACGAGCAAATTTATCGTCTGCAAATCCAACCTACGCTCGGCAAGGTGCGCATCAATCAGGTCACGCGCCAACAGATTCAAACCCTGATGACCATGCACAAGCAGAGCGGTCTGGCCAATGCCTCGGTCGATCACGTGGCCAAGTTGATCCGCAGAATGTTAGGGCTGGCCGTGCAATGGGAGATGCTCCAGTCCAACGTGGCGTCACGGATTGAGTTATTCGGCGGCGACAACAAGATCGAGCATTACCTCGATGACGAGCAACTGATGCGCCTGGTCGGGGTGCTGCAGACGTATCCTGCTCGCGAAGTGGCGCTGATCTGCATGTTCCTGCTGGCCACCGGGTGCCGCGTGAACGAAGCCCTGACGGCGGAATGGGGTCTGGTCGATCGCCCCAACCGTATCTGGCGAGTGGCGGCCATCAACAGCAAAAGCGGCAAGTCCAGAGTAGTGCCACTGTCCGACACAGCCTTGAATGTCCTCGACCAGATGGGAACCGAGGGGAAGTTTCAACACGTCTTCATCAACCCAGACACAGGGAAGCCCTATACCCACATCCGCCACACCTGGAAGCGCATCAGGGCCAAAGCCGGTATGCCCTGGTTAAGGCTGCATGACTTGAGGCACAGCTTTGCATCAATGTTGGTCAACGCAGGTTGTTCGCTCTACGTGGTGCAGCAAGCGCTCGGGCACGCGGACAGCAGAGTGACCCAGCGTTACGCGCATCTATCCAGCAAGACCTTACAGGACGCGGCCAACAGCGCCTCGGTGAAAATTCTGGAGGCAATCAAGAAAGTCGCCTGACGATCCGACCCGGGGTAATGGCCAAGGCAAACGAGAAAATGCCACCCCGGGAGTTCGGAAAAAGTTCGGGTCGAAATTCCCTAACTGGTTGAAAAACTTCGAGAAGAGAGAAAAAGTATACCGATCGACGGGTTCAGGTTCGGCATAGGTTCGAATTCAGCGATAGCACAAGGGGGCCATAGAAAAAATCCTAAATTTTCATGCTCTTAGCATGAACAATTTGGGATTTCCCTTGTGTTGAAAATCCGCGTGTCCGTGGTTCGATTCCGCGACTGGCCACCAATACCCAAACCCCAACTGTTCTCAGTTGGGGTTTTTTCTTGCCCGATCGCGCCGGTTCCCGCGTGTTGTTGGGGGTTCCTGCGGAATCCTACGGACTTCGGCATCCGGCCCATGGCCCTTTCCAGGGCCGCCTTCCTCTCTCTCCTGGCCATTTTTCTCTCCGGCCTCGCTCCCCGACTAAGGGCCGAAGTCCGCAGAGGCCGCAACGCGGACCTATACAGATCAATGGGTTACGTGCTGACGAATCAAACGGTTGGATTGCGGCATCGGCAGGCAAAGGAAACTATGCACGTTGTGTTTTGTCGGTAATTATTGACAACTACCGACGTTCCGCAACATTATGACGGCATGGACAGTTCACACCAGAGCATTCTGAAACTTGCCGCCCAGCGCGGCCTTATTCGCCCACGTGATCTCAATGAGCGCGGGCTGCCCACTGTCGCCCTCACGCGGCTAGTGCGGCAAGGGCTGCTCCAGCGCGTGGGACGGGGCCTGTATGCGATTCCGGACCGGCCCGTCTCGGAGCACGGCACGCTGGCCGAAGTGGCACGCAAACACCCGCAGGCCATCGTCTGCCTGCTGTCGGCACTGCGCGTGCACGAACTCACCACACAGTCGCCGTTCGAGGTCTGGCTGGCGATCCCGAACAAGGCCCGCGCGCCCAAGATGGATTATCCCCCGCTGCGCATCGTGCGCTTCACCGGCACAGCGCTGACGGAGGGGATCGAGGAACACTCCGTCGATGGTGTGCCGGTGCGCGTGACCAACGTCGCCCGGACGGTGGCCGACTGCTTCAAGTTCCGCAACAAGATCGGCCTCGATGTCGCGCTGGAGGCGCTGCAGGAAGCCTGGCGCGCCAAGCGTGTCAGCATGGATGAGCTGTGGCGCTTTGCTGCGCTGTGCCGAGTGACCAATGTGATGCGCCCCTACATGGAAAGCCTGTCATGAACCAACGCAACATAGCCGCCTCGGTTCGCGCCCGACTGCTCAATCGCGCACGCGACACCCAGCAGGACTTCAATCTGGTCTTGACCCGCTATGCGCTCGAGCGTCTGCTGTACCGGCTCAGCATCTCGCCTCACGCCGACCAGTTCCTGCTGAAAGGCGCGCTGCTGTTCGACTTGTGGTTCGACATCCCGCACCGCCCGACGCGCGACGCAGATTTCCTGGGCTTTGGCCCGGCCGAGCTGCCGCACCTCGAAGGCGTCTTCAAAGAAGTCTGCGCCATCGACACCGGCGACGGCGTGATGTTTCGGCCGGACACCGTCCAGGCAGCCGAGATTCGCAAGGAGGCCAACTACGCCGGCGTGCGCGTCACCTTGCTCGGACTGATCGATGGGGCACGCTGCCCAATCCAGGTTGACATCGGCTTCGGCGATGCCGTCACGCCTGGGCCCGAGGATGTTCAGTACCCCGTGATGTTGCCGGAATTCGACGCGCCGAAGCTGCGCGTCTATCCACGCTACACCGTGGTGGCGGAAAAGCTGGAAGCGTTGGCCTCGCTCGGCATCGCCAACAGCCGCATGAAGGATTACTTCGATCTCTGGATCTTGTCGCGTTACACCGACTTCGACGGCGCGCTCCTGTGCAAGGCGATCCACGCCACCTTCGAGCGCCGCAGGACACCGCTGCCGGACAGTGTCCCTTTCGGCTTAAGCGACGAATTCGCGCAGGATCGGCAGAAGCAGACCCAGTGGCAAGCATTCTTGAGGAAGAATGCCTTGGACGAGCTTCAGCTTTCCGAGGTCGTTGCCGGTCTGCGTGCCTTCCTGTCATTCCCGC
>JBFMCW010000004.1:0-133661 GCA_040754275.1 Pseudomonadota bacterium | reverse complement strand
GCGAAGAGAAGCGCGAACCGCGCAACCGCCGCAGCCGCGGCCGCCGCGGTCGCGGCGAAGGGCGCCAGGAGGCCAACGGCGCAGCCCCGCATGCCGTCATCGAAGTCGCCGGCTACCGTGCCGTCATCGAGGTCGCGCGTCCGGCCAAGATAGCCGCAGCGCCCGCTCCGGCCCCGGCGCAGCAACCCCTGCAGCTTGAAACCGCCGCCGCAATCGAGGCCCCTGCCGCGCCCCTGCCCGGCGCCGTCACCGCCACGCCCGAGAGCGTACTCGCCGAACTGGCTGCCAGCAGCAGCGATCTGCAACAGGTCGAAACCCGGGGCGCCAGCGCACCCGGCGTCGAGACCGAAACCGAACCCGGTCGTCCGCGTCGCCGCCGCCGTCCAGCGGTCAGGACCGAATCCGAACCCGCCAGCCTGATGCAGGTGGAAACCAGCGTGCCCGCAGCTGCGCCCGTCGCCGAAGCGCCCGCTGCTGCGGATGTGCCGCATCCCACGCGCCGGCGTCCGCGCCCGCAGGCGGCAACCACGCAGGAACCGCTGGTGCAGGTGGAAACCCGTCCGAACTGATCGCGGGGCGGCACCGGCAAGCACAAGGGCCGCTTTCGCGGCCCTTGTGCTTGCTGCAATGCGGATTTGACGTTCAGCCCGTGTTCGCGTTGATGTCGCTGATCAGCCCCTTCACCGCGTCCTCGATCATGTCGAGGTTTTCCTCGAAGCCCTGCGGCCCGCCGTAGTAGGGATCGACGACATCCAGGTTGGGATATTTGCGGCTGAACGACAGCAGGCGACGGATCTTGCCGTGGTGACGGGCGGGTGCGCGGCGCATCAGGCGGTCGACATTGTCGCCGTCCATCGCGAGGATGTAGTCGAAGCGCTCGAAATCCGCTTCGTCAACCTTGCGCCCACGCAGATTGCTGATGTCCACGCCGCGCTGGCGGATGGCCTGCTGCGCGCGCGGATCGGGCGGCGAGCCGATGTGATACGCATGGGTACCAGCGGAGTCGATCTCGACATGTGCTTCCAGCCCCGCGTCACGAACCGCCTTGCGGAACATGCCTTCCGCCATCGGCGACCTGCAAATATTGCCCATGCAGACGAACAAAACCCTGACAGCCATGTGAATCCTTGTTCAGCAGAATGACGAAAACCACAGCCCGAAACTGTGCGGCAGGCGCGATGCTACCTCACGGGCACGGGAGCGGGGGCCACAGCAGGGCGGCACTGCCTGCATCCGGCGGTCGCCGGATATTCCATAGAGCGCCCATCCGGAATCCGGTTCCGCATGTCTCAGTCGAGCGCACTCTTGAGCGTGTGCCACTGGATCGGCGCCGGACGCACATTCTCCAGCGCCTCAGCCTGCTTGCGTTTGGCGTATTCCTCCGCACGCTGCATGAACTTCTGCAGGTCGGCGTTGGCGATGCGGGTCTGTTCCGCCATCTCCTCCGCCGTCAGCGGCGCTTCGATCAGCTGCACCTCGATGCGCAGCACCGCCGGATATTTCTCGGTCAGCGCCTGCAGGATCGCGTCGAGCTTTTTTGCGGGCAGGCCGTAGCGCAGCTTCCTGGTGAGAAACAGCCGCAGGATCGCCCCGTCGCCGGGTTTGGCACGGTTGTTGACCACCGCCGCCTCCTTCTGCAGCCAGCCGCGCAGGCGCAGCGGCGTGATCTCGACACCGGGGTTCAGGATCGTGATGTGGATTTGTCCCGAAGCCATGCGGAGCTCCCGTCATGCAAAAAACAGGATTGTGCAGAAGATCGGCGGATATGGCCAAGCGGACATGGCAGGCCGCTACTCCCGCTCCTCCACCCCGAACAGCAGCGCCTTCAGTTCCTTCAGCTGGTCGCGCAGCACAGCGGCCTTTTCGAACTCCAGGTTCTTCGCTGCATCCTGCATCTCCTTCTCGATTTTCTTCACCTTCTTCGTCAGCGACTTTTCGTCCATGACCTTGTATTCGGCAGCGGTCTGCGCGGCTTTCAGTTCCTGGCGCACGGCGTCGGCGTCATATACGCCGTCGATGATGTCCTTGATGCGCTTGACCACGCCGCGGGGAGTGATGCCGTGCTCCAGATTGAAGGCGATCTGCTTGTTGCGGCGGCGTTCGGTCTCGTCCATCGCGCGCCGCATCGAATCGGTGATTCTGTCGGCGTAGAGGATGGCGGTCCCGTTGAGGTGGCGTGCCGCGCGGCCGATGGTCTGGATCAGCGAGCGCTCGGAACGCAGGAAACCCTCCTTGTCGGCATCCAGAATCGCCACCAGCGATACTTCGGGAATGTCGAGGCCTTCGCGCAGCAGGTTGATGCCGACCAGCACGTCGAACTCGCCCAGGCGCAGGTCGCGGATGATTTCCACGCGCTCGACGGTGTCGATGTCCGAATGGAGGTAACGCACCTTGATGCCATGTTCGGCAAGGTAATCGGTGAGATCCTCCGCCATGCGCTTGGTCAGCGTCGTGACCAGCACGCGTTCGCCAACGGCGATGCGCTTTCTGGCCTCGCTCATCAGGTCGTCGACCTGGGTCGCCACCGGGCGCACCTCGACGACGGGATCGACGAGCCCCGTCGGGCGCACCACCTGCTCGACCACCTGGCCGGCATGCTCGGTCTCGTATTTTGCAGGCGTCGCCGAGACGAACACGGTCTGCGGCATCAGCGCCTCGAATTCCTCGAACTTGAGCGGGCGGTTGTCGAGCGCGGACGGCAGGCGGAAGCCGTAATCGACGAGGTTCTCCTTGCGCGAGCGGTCGCCCTTGTACATGCCGCCCACCTGCGTCACGGTGACGTGCGACTCGTCGATGATCATGATCGCGTCCTTGGGTAGGTAGTCGATCAGCGTGGGCGGCGGCTCGCCCGGCTTTCGACCCGACAGATGCCGCGAGTAGTTCTCGATGCCCTTGCAGAAGCCCAGCTCGACCATCATCTCCAGGTCGAAACGGGTGCGCTGCTCCAGCCGCTGCGCCTCGACCAGTTTGTTGTTGGCGTAGTACCACTCCAGACGCTCGCGCAGTTCGACCTTGATCGCCTCGATGGCGCGCAGGGTCGTTTCGCGCGGGGTGACATAGTGACTGGACGGGAACACGGTGAAGCGCGTCGCTTTCGACAGGATCTGCCCGGTCAGCGGGTCGAACAGGTGCAGGCTTTCCACCACATCGTCGAAGAGTTCCACCCGCACCGCGGTTTCGGCGTGTTCCGCCGGGAAGATGTCGATGACATCGCCGCGCACGCGGAAATGCCCGCGCGTGAACTCGAAGTCGTTGCGCTCGTACTGCATCTGCGTGAGCCGCGCGATGACGTCGCGCTGGCTCATTTTCTCGCCCGTGCGCAGAAGCAGGATCATGCTGTGGTAGTCGGAGGGGTCGCCGATGCCGTAGATCGCCGACACGGTCGCCACGATCACGCAGTCGCGCCGCTCCAGCAGCGATTTCGTCGCCGAGAGCCGCATCTGCTCGATGTGCTCGTTGATGCTGGAATCCTTCTCGATGAACAGGTCGCGCGCCGGCACATAGGCTTCGGGCTGGTAGTAGTCGTAGTACGAGACGAAGTACTCGACCGCGTTTTCCGGGAAGAACTCGCGCATTTCCGCATAGAGCTGCGCGGCCAGCGTCTTGTTCGGCGCCATCACGATGGCCGGGCGGCCCGTGCGGGCGATGACGTTGGCCATGGTGAAGGTCTTGCCCGAGCCGGTCACCCCCAGCAGGGTCTGGTACGACAGGCCGTCCTCGATGCCCTCGACCAGCCGGTCGATCGCTGCCGGCTGGTCGCCGGCCGGCGGAAAGGGCTGGAACAGCCGGAACGGGCTATTGGGGAAGGTGACGAACACGGGTAAAATCGCGCGGCCAAAAAAACTTGTCGAGTGTAGCACCTGCCTGAAACAGGCGCATTTCAAGGAACCATCGTGGAACTCTCCCGCCGCGTCCAGGCCATCAAGCCTTCGCCCACCCTTGCCGTCACCGCCCGCGCCGCCGCGCTCAAGGCGAGTGGCCGCGACATCGTGGGCCTGGGGGCCGGCGAACCCGATTTCGATACGCCGCAGCACATCAAGGATGCCGCGGTCGAGGCGATCGCCAGGGGGTTCACCAAATACACCGCCGTGGACGGCACGCCTTCGCTCAAGGCCGCGATCATCGCCAAGTTCAAGCGCGACAACGGGCTGGACTACACACCCAAGCAGATCCTCGTCTCCTGCGGCGGCAAGCAGAGCTTCTTCAACCTCGTGCAGGCGGTCGTCAACCCCGGCGACGAGGTCATCATCCCCGCCCCCTACTGGGTGTCCTACCCCGACATCGTCATCCTCGCCGACGGCAAGCCGGTGATCGTCGAGGCCGGCATCGAGCAGGGCTTCAAGATCAGCCCGGCGCAGCTCGAAGCCGCGATCACGCCGAAGACCCGCATGCTGGTCATCAACAGCCCGTCCAACCCCACCGGCGCGGTCTACACTGCCGACGAACTGGCGGCGCTGGGTGCGGTGCTGCGGAAACATCCGCAGGTGCTCATCGCCACGGACGACATGTACGAACACATTCGTCTGGATGACACACCCTTCGTGAACATCCTCAACGTGTGCCCGGACCTCTACCACCGCACCCTGGTGCTGAACGGCGTGTCAAAAGCCTACTCGATGACCGGCTGGCGCATCGGTTACGCGGCGGGGCCGGAAGCGATCCTGCGCGCCATGACCAACGTGCAGTCGCAGTCCACCTCCAACCCCACCTCGATCTCGCAGGTGGCCGCCGAGGCGGCGCTCAACGGCGACCAGGGCTGCATCACCCCCATGCTCGACGCCTTCAGGGCCCGCCACCGCTACGTCGTCGATGCACTCAACGCCATCCCCGGCTTCAAGTGCGTGGACAGCGGCGGCGCCTTCTACGCCTTCCCCGACGTGCGGCAGGCGATCCAGACGCTACTGGCGCGCGACGTGATCGAGCAGGGCACCGACATCGCCTTCTCCGAATACCTGCTGGAATCGGCCGACGTCGCCGTCGTGCCCGGTTCGGCCTTCGGCGCCGAAGGCTACATCCGACTGTCCTTCGCCACTTCGCAGGCCAACCTGGAAAAGGCGCTCAAGCGCATCGCCGCCGCGCTGGCCTGAGTGCCGCATCGCGGGTAGGCTAGCGCCCATGCGTCGGCCCGCCATGCCCCCTCCACGCGGCACCCTGTCCTGGCTGCTCCAGCTTGGCTACACCACCGCGCGGCTGTTCGGCCAGAACGGCCTGCAGAACCACGCCGCCGCCACCGCCTTCTACTTCCTCCTGTCGGCCACGCCGCTCCTGCTGCTGCTGAGCTACGCCCTGCAGCTCCTGGGGCAGATTGCCGAGAATTCCGTGCCGGCCACCATCCTCATGGCCGCACTCTACGACCAGCTCCACGTCGAGACGCTCACCGAATACGGCTTCATTCCGCGCCGCGCGCAGCTCGCCGCCGGCGGCGTGGGCCTCCTGACGCTGGTGCTGTCGTCGCGCGGGCTGGTGAATGCCGTGCAGGGCGCGTTCAACGTGATCTTCCCCGACCGCAGCAAGCGCAACCTGGTGCTGTCGTGGATTCTGCCGCTCGTCATCCTGCCGGTGCTGTTCCTGTTGATGGGCCTGGGCGCGCTGGTGCAGGTGACACTGCTGTTCCTGGCGCAGAACGACTTCATCGGCACCGGCAATGCGCACCTGCTGCAGGGGCTGAACGCGCTGTTCGGCTTTGCCATGCTGTGGGCGCTGCTGTTCGCCGCCTACTGGCGCCTGCCGCGCCGCCATCCGCCCGCGCGCGACGCCGCCCGCTTCGCCCTGCTGGCCGCGGCCAGCCTCACCCTGCTGTTCGCCCTGTTCGGCGCCTTCTTCAAGCTGGAAAACTACAACACCCTCTACGGCGCGCTGGGCGGCGTGGTGTTCGTGCTCATCGGCGGCTACTTCGCCTTCCTGCTGCTGTACCTGTGGGCGCAGGCGCTGTACGCCTGGGGCAAGGCCGACATCACCGCGCTGGAAAAACTGTTCCTCGCCGGTCACGGCGAAGGCGCGGGCAAGCTGGAAGGCTACGTCTTCGGCGACACCGGCCGCCTGCTGGAAAAATACGGCCAGACCCACCCGCCCGGCCACGTGCTCATCGCGGAAGGCGCGGAAGACCGCAACGCCTATTTCCTGTATGCCGGCCGCGCCGTGGTGACCAAGCGCACCGATGCCGGCGAGCGCCGCCTGGGTGAACTCGCCGAAGGCCAGCTCTTCGGCGAAATGGCCTACCTGCTCAACGAGCCGCGCACCGCCTCCGTGGTGGCCGACAGCGAAATCACCGTGCTCGCCCTGCCGCCGGCCATCCTCGAGGAACTGATGCAGCATTCCGCCCCGCTGTCGCGCCGGATCATCGATACCCTGTGCCAGCGGCTGGAAAGGATGAATCTGGCAAACGCGAACTGAGCCGCCTAAAATACTGTATATATTTACAGTAATTCAGGCAGCCATGTCCCTGCACACGCTCTACGTCGATCTCAATTCCTTTTTCGCCTCCGTGGAACAGCAGCTGCGGCCCGAGCTGCGCGGCCGCGCCGTGGGCGTGCTGCCGGTGCTGGCCGACACCACCTGCTGCATCGCCGCCAGCATCGACGCCAAGCGCCATGGCATCCGTACCGGCACCCCCGTGTGGCAGGCGAAGAAGCTGTGCCGCGACATCGTCTTCGTGCAGGCGCGTCCCGCCACCTATGTCGAGATCCACCACCGGATCGTCGCCGCCGTGGAATCGTGCACCCCCGTGGGCGAAGTGCTCTCCATCGACGAAATGGCCTGCGAACTCATGGGCCGCGAACGCGAGGAAGTCCAGGCCGTCGCCCTCGGCCGGCGCATCAAGCAGGCCATCTACACGCAGGTGGGCGAGATGCTGCACAGCTCCGTCGGCATCGGCCCCAACCGCTTCCTCGCCAAGACCGCATCCAACATGCAGAAGCCCGACGGCCTCGTCGTCATTCGCCGCGAAGACCTGCCGCAGCGGCTGTACGGCCTTGCGCTAGGCGACCTCAACGGCATCGGCCGCGCCATGGAGGCTCGCCTCAACCGCCTGGGCATCCACACTGTCGAACAACTCTGCGCCGCCAGCAAAGACACCCTGCGCCGCGCCTGGAACGGCATCGAAGGCGAACGCTACTACGCCAGACTGCGCGGCGAAGTCGTCGCCGCCGTGCCCACGCAGCGTTCCAGCCTTGGCCATTCGCACGTGCTGCCGCCCGACATGCGCGACCCCGACAGCGCACTCGCCGTGCTCTACCGCCTGCTGCACAAGGCCGCCATGCGGCTGCGCCACTACCGGTATTTCGCCGGCGCCCTCGCCCTGCACCTGCGCTACCTGGACAACCCGCAGGGCCGTCATCACTGGGTCGACCAGGCCCGCTTCGTCCCGCACGCCGACACGCTCAAATTCAACCCCGTGCTCGCCCGCCTGTGGCAGCGCCGCGCGCCCGATCCGGCCCCCATCCTCAAGGTCGGCATCGTCTTCACCGAACTCGTCGAGGCACGCCACGCCACCCGCGACCTCTTCGACCCCGACGACCGTCACGCCGCCCTCAACCGCACGCTCGACCGCATCAACCAGCGCTACGGCCCCAACACCCTCTACTTCGGCGGCGCCCACCAGGGCCGCGGCGCCGCACCCATGCGCATCGCCTTCAACCACATCCCAGAACTGCAGGTGGAACGCGACGGCTGAACCCCGAAGGGTTGACCGGAATGCCCGCCATCACTAGAATGCGCGCTTCTTTTCCCCGATAGCTCAGTCGGTAGAGCGACGGACTGTTAATCCGCAGGTCCCTGGTTCGAGCCCAGGTCGGGGAGCCAAGATACAGAAAGGCCCGCAGCGATGCGGGCCTTTTGCATGTGCGTTTGTAACAGGGAAAACCTCCATCCCGTTGCTATGCGCTCATCCTCTATTCCGACAACGCCTCCACCTGCTTCAGCACCAACCCGATGGCGCGCGCATCCTGGCAAGAGCCTCACGCACTGACCAGTCCACCGAGTGGTTCTTGCGAAGACAATCGGTCAGTTGCCGGGCGATCTCCTTCAGTGCCTTGTCCCTGATTGCCTAATTCTGCTTCGCATTTTCCATATTGCCGGACGACTGCGCCGCCACCTTCCCCACCCCCTGCCCCCACCGCGGCACGCTGCGGTTCAGGCGTTCGACCACCTCGGCCGTCTCGTTGACCGCGCGCCGGCTCAGCACGGGAAATTTCTCGAAGTAGCCCAGGGCGCGCAGCACGCGGGGCCGGCTGGGGTTGCCGGGCAGGTCGCGCAGCAGCGGCGAGGATCGGTAGGCCTGGCGGATGATCTCCGGATCCTGTGCCAGGCGGGGCTGCTTGTCGAACAGCAGGGTGCCGGCCACCTGGCTGGTGTGGCAGGACACGCAGTCCATGCTTTCGGCACTGTGGATGTCGGGGTTTTCGATGCGCACGACGGATTCGGCCAGGCTGCGCAGGGTGTCGGTGCCGCGGATCACCAGGGTGCGCGAATCGCGCAGCATGCGGTTGAGGTTGTCTTCCCCCGTGGGGGCGGGGCTGAGCTTGCCGTTGGTGTAGTCGCGCTCGCTCAGCAGCGAGACGAAGTAGCTCTGCCGGGTGGCGTTGCCGGTGCGCGGAATGACGATGTCGACGGGTTTGCCGTCGACGATGTTGAAGCCATGGAATTCCCATTTGTCGGCGCCGACGAGGGTGCTCATGGCGGTGACGCGCCACAGGCTGGATTCGCCGCAGTACTTGAGCAGCAGGCGTTTCAGGCCCTGCGCGAAGCGCCCGTCGAGCCCCTGCTTGCGGATGGCTGGATGCACCTGCAGCGGCTGGTCGTCGCGCAGGTCGGCGACCCGGCGGCTGAGCAGGTCGTATTCGGCCATCATCTCGCGGAAGATGGCGGGGCTCAGGGTATGAAAGGTGTGCACGGCGGCATCCTTGGCTTCCAGTCCGCCGATCGAGGTGGAGCCGTAGACAGCCAGTCCGATGGGCTGCCACACGAAACGCACCTGCGGGTGGCATGCGCCCCCGTCCCTGAAGCAGGGGTCGAAGCGCACGGCCACCACACGCAGGCTGCGGTAGGTGAGCGCGGGGCTTTCGCCCTGGTTGATGGCAGGCAGGCGCTGCCAGAATTTCTGCGGCAGCAGCGGTCCTTCCTTGCCGGCATCCTGCGGTGCCAGCATCGCGTTCAGTTCGGCCTCGGTTTGCGGCAGAGGATAGACGACCGTGGCATCGTTCATGCTCCACCCGGCCCACGCCGGCGACATCGCCGCCAGCGCGGCAAGCCCCGCGCACAGCGTGCGCCCCCATCCTGCGAGTGCACGCCGTATTGGCATCCAGACAGTCATCCGCGTGTTCCCTTGTTGTTTGGTGTGTGTCTGCGCATTGTGCTGCAAATCGGGGGCGCTGGGTCCCCGATCCGGTCGGGGCGATCAGGACCAGTATTTCGCCTTGTCCGGCAGCACCCAGCGCACGCCGCCGCGGGGATCTTCCTTGTCGCCGCGGTAGCGGGGAATCAGGTGGATGTGCAGGTGCGGCACGGTCTGGCCGCCGGCGGCGCCGTGGTTGATGCCGATGTTGTAGCCGTCGGGCTGGTGATGCTTCTCGACGGCTTCCTTCGCACGCGCGAGCATGTTCAAGAGCGCCAGCTGCTCTTCGGGCGTGGCCTCGAACAGGGTGGCGAAATGACGGCGCGGGATGACCACGGTATGGCCGGGCGAGACGGGAAAGCCGTCGGCGTAGGCCACGGCGAGTGCGTCTTCGGCGAGGATGCGCTGGGGCTGCAGGTTGCAGAACGGACAGGGTTTGGTTTCAGGCGAATTCATGATCGATGCCGTGTGCAGGTTCCAGCGAGTGTACAGCAGGGCTCAGGCCGGCCAGGGCAGCGCGCCGTTCACCTCGAAGGCCGCGACAGGAAAGTCGTGCACCTCGCGCCCGCGCGCCGCGCGAAAGCGCACGTGTGCGCCGGTGAGTTCGCACAGCCAGGCTTCCTGCCAGGCGGGCTGCTTTTTCGCCAGGGCTTTCGGGGTGAAGAGCGCCACGTTGATGCCGCCAGCCGCGTCGCGCGCGGAGACGAACTCGAAGGCCTCGACGCCGGCCGCGCGCAGGACCGCCCCCAGGGCCTGCGTGGCCGTGTAGTCGGCGGGAGCGACAAGCTGCGCACGCTGGGCGTCGAAGGGCGGTGCATGCAGCCGCAGCCCGCGTGTTGCGCGGTATGCGGCACCGAACAGGGTGTGCTGGGTGTCGAGCTTGGCTGTGGGCGGCACGGCCATGCCGTGCCAGAAGACGAAACGATAGTAGGCCGCTTCGGCAAGCACGGTGCGGGTGGTCAGCGAACCGTAGAACAGGCTGGGTTCGTGGCGGGTGCCGAAGCGCGAGCCGTGCTTCAGCGGCGGGTAGCGAAACGGCGTGGCCAGCAGGTAATGCAGGCCGCGATCGCGGCGCGGCGGCTTGGTGGCTTCGAGCAGGTCTTCGAGCACGACCTGGCGCGCGAGGCTGGAGACGAGCCGGCTGGTCGCGACTTCTTCCTGGCTTTCGACCAGGCGGCACAGCTCGCCGGAGAGCGGCGCCGGACCGGCCTGTGCGACCAGCGCGGCCCAGCCGGTCAAAGCTTGCCCCGCATCGCGTCGAGATATTCGAGCACGGCGACGAGGCCGGCCACGCTCTTCATCTGTTCGGCAGGCACGCCGCCAGTGTGCAGGTTCTCGGTATGCATCCAGTGCCGCATCGCCGCCACGTCGCCGCCCACCAGCACGTAGAGCGCGCGGTAGCAGCGCACCAGCAGCAGCGCGAGTTCGCCCGATTTGCTTGCCGGATCGATGCGCCCGCGGCTGATCGCGGTGCGGTCCTTGCCGACGATGTCGCCCAGCGCAGCCTGGTTGAGGCCCAGCCACTTGCCCGCGCTGACCAGCGCTTCGCCCAGCACGTCGGCTGGGTCGGTATCGTGTGCTATGGCCAGGGTCATTGCGGGCCTCCGGGGGTGATGTGCTTGAATCACATTCTAATCTAATTTGTGAATAGTGCACAAACCCGACCTTTCACCTGCGTGCCGTGCGGGCTAGGATGAAACAAGGAGGAAATGCGCATGCAATTCGCCAACCGTATCGACGCCGCCGACCGCCTTGCCCGGGTGCTTGTTCCCTATAGGGGGCAGCATCCGCTGATCCTGGCGATTCCGCGCGGAGCAGTGCCCATGGGCAAGCGGCTCGCGCAGGCGCTGGGCGGCGAGTTGGACGTGGTGCTGGTGCGCAAGCTGCGCGCACCCTTCAATCCGGAATTCGCCATTGGCTCCATCGACGAATCGGGCTGGACCTACATCGCCGATTACGCCGAGTCGGCCGGCGGCACGCCGGCGTACCTGGAACAGGAAAAGGCCGAACAGCTGGCGACGATCCGCACCCGTCGCGCGCAGTACACGCCCTTGCGACCGCCCATCGATCCGGCCGGGCGCATCGTGATCGTGGTGGACGACGGCCTGGCGACCGGCGCGACGATGATCTCCGCCCTGCATGCGCTGCGCGCGCAGAAACCCGCGAAGCTGGTGTGCGCGGTGCCGGTGGCGCCGCCGGACACGCTGGAACGCATCCGTCCTTATGCGGACGAAGTGGTGTGCCTGGCCGCGCCGGAATTCTTCCGCGCGGTGGGTCAGTTCTACGCGGAGTTTCCGCAGGTGGAGGATGCGGAAGTCGAGGCCATCCTCAGGCAGCCTTGACGAAATGCCCGGCAAACCAGGCGGCGGCTTCGCGGGCCACCGTGTCGAGCGTGCCGGGCTCCTCGAAGAGATGCGTGGCGCCGGGCACGATGTGCAGGGATTTCTCGCACTGCAACCGGTCGTAGGCCATGCGGTTGAGTTCGATCACCTCATAGTCGCGCCCGCCCACCAGCAACAGCGTCGGCGCGGATACCATGGCCAGCGCCACGCGGCTCGCCAGGTCGGGCCGGCCGCCGCGTGACACCACCGCCTGCACGTCCCCGCCCATGGCCGCGGCGGCTTCCAGCGCGGCGGCGGCGCCGGTGCTGGCGCCGAAGAAACCCAGCGGCAGGTCGCGCGTTGCGGGCCGCGTCGCGGCCCACCGTGCGGCGGCGAGCAGGCGCCGCGTCAGCAGGCCGATGTCGAAGCGGCGTTCGTAGTCGAGGTCTTCTTCCGGCGTCAGGAGGTCCATCAGCAAGGTGCCGATACCAGCCTCGCGTAATACCGCGGCGACGTAGTTGTTGCGCGGCGAATGCCGCGACGACCCGCTGCCGTGGGCGAACAGCACCAGGCCGCGCGCGTCCTGCGGAACCTCCAGCGCGCCTTCGACGATGACTGCACCGTCCGGAATGCGCACTGTGCCGGGCCGGTTCATGCGCGCCGCTCCGGATGCAGCGCGACCGGGATGCGCCGGTTGCCGAAGGGATGGCTGAATGCGCCGAAGTGCCCGGCGACCGCCACCCCGCAGTGCGGGCAATGGCCGTCCGGCATGAGGTCGTAGCGTTCGATGCGATACCAGTCGCGCACGATCAGCGGCGCGTGGCAGTCCGGGCAGAACGTGGTGCCGCCTGTGGTGTCGTGCACGTTGCCGGTGTAGACGTAATGGAGGCCGGCCTTCAGCGCGATGTCGCGCGCACGGGCGAGCGTGGCCGGCGGCGTGGCCGGCACGTCGCGCATCTTCCAGTCGGGATGGAAGGCGGTGAAATGCAGCGGCACGTCGGGGCCGAGTTCGCGCGCGATCCACGCGCTCATCGCTTCGAGTTCGGCGTCGGAATCGTTGTGCCCGGGAATCAGCAGCGTGGTGAGCTCGACCCATACACCGGTCTCGCGCTTCAGGTACACCAGCGTATCCAGCACGGGCTGCAGGCGCGCACCGGTGAGCCTGAAGTAGAAGTCGTCGCTGAAGGCCTTGAGGTCGACATTGGCGGCGTCCATCTTCCCGAAGAAGACGCGGCGCGGTTCATCGTGGATGTAGCCGGCGGTGACCGCCACGGTCTTGAGGCCGCGCGCGTGGCAGGCGTCGGCCACGTCCAGGGCGTATTCGGCGAAGATCACCGGGTCGTTGTAGGTGAAAGCCACGCTCCGGCAGCCGCTGCGCTCGGCGGCCGCGGCGATCTCGTCGGGCGCGGCCCGGTCCATCAGCGTGTCGGTTTCGCGCGATTTCGAGATATCCCAGTTCTGGCAGAACTTGCAGGCAAGGTTGCACCCCGCGGTGCCGAAGGAGAACACCGACGAACCCGGATAGAAGTGGTTGAGTGGCTTTTTCTCGATGGGATCGACGCAGAATCCGGACGAACGCCCGTAGGTGGTGAGCACCATCTGCCCGCCTTCCATCCTGCGCACGAAGCACAGCCCGCGCTGCCCCTCATGCAGCTTGCAGTCGCGCGGGCACAGGTCACACTGGATGCGGCCGTCGGGGAGCGCATGCCACCAGCGCGCGGGATGGTGCGATTCGGGAATGCTCATGCAGAGGCCTCCGTTTCCTTCCATTTGGTGACGGTGTAGCGCGACAGACGCACCGTATCCGACCAGAAATCCGCAGCCAGCCCGGCCTTGCGCTTGAGATGGGCGAGGAAGTCCGCCGGCTCGGGCAGTTGTTCCCACACCTGCGGCAGGAAAGTGCTGCGGGCGTGACCGTACTCGAATACCACGCCATCCACGTGCGGGCGCAGGCGGTCCAGCGCCTCGGCCTCGTTCGCCACGGCAAGCGGCTCGCTTGGCGACAGCACCGACACCTCGACCCTCACCTGCTCGAACTCTGCACGCGACAGGGGGGCGA
The DNA here is from genome assembly GCA_040754275.1 of Pseudomonadota bacterium. Taxonomy (GTDB): domain Bacteria; phylum Pseudomonadota; class Gammaproteobacteria; order Burkholderiales; family Thiobacillaceae; genus Thiobacillus. The sequence continues at coordinate 119,950 of JBFMCW010000004.1, read as the reverse complement.
AGCGCGGATCGCGAAAGGCGGCCGCGACGGCGTTCTCGCGCACGTCATCGCCCAGTGGCCGGTGTGCCTGCAGCGTGCCGATGCAGCCGCGCAGCGCGCCGCCACGAGTCAGCGTGACGAAGCTTGCGCCGGGTTGCTGCAGCCAGCCGGACGAAAACGCTGGCTGGGGAGCCGGAGCGAAGCAGGCGGCGATCCCGCTGCGCGCCAGGCTGAGCAGGGTTGCGCCCTTGTCGCTGTCCGGCTGATCGGCCCTGGTATGCGGCACGAAGGCGAAGGCGGCATAGCCCACCACCCGTTCGCGGTCGCCGCTGACGGCAGCGGAATTGCGCACGGCCAGCTTGACCGGTGCAAGGCCGTGCCGGCGCGCGGCGAGGATGAGACCGTTCACCGGCGTGGCCCCGCAGGCCTGTTCATGGTCAAGATGCGGCGCCAGCGCCAGGATTGCCTCCACGGTCCGGCCGTCGAGCACGCGCGCCTCGGCGTCGCTGTGGAAGTGCGACAGGTCGGAACTGATCACGATCAGCGTCTCGTCGCCGCCCCATGCGGCTTCCAGCACCTCGGCCACCCCGGCGCCCGTGGCATCGCCCACCGCGAGCGGCAGCAAACGGAAATCGCCGAGCACGCGCTGCAGGAAGGGCAGTTGCACTTCCAGGGAATGTTCGAGGCGGTGCGCCGCCGCACTAGCCGTCACCTGTGGCAACGCGGCCAGGGTGCGCATGCCGTCGAGGTCGAGTGCGACCTCGCCCAGCGGCGTGGCAAAGCTTTCTGCCTCGGGCAGCGCCAATCCGCGCACATAGACGCGATGCGCAGGCCCGAGCAGGACGACACGGCGGATGCGCCCGCGCAGGGGCGTCAGGCGCGCGTAGGCCTGCGCCGCCACGGCGCCCGAATAGATGTAGCCGGCATGCGGCACGATCAGGGCCTTCGGTGCGGGGCCGGGCACGGAAGCCGGGACGGCTGCGAGCAGGTCGTCGACGACGCGGCGCAATGCGTCCGGACTGTCGGGATAGAAACTGCCCGCGACGGCGGCGGGGCGGGTCGTGTGCATGGCGGAATATCCTTCCTGATTCAATGCTAGTAAATGAAGGACGGGATGGCGGCTTTCAAGCCGCCATTGCGCGCAGCACGAAAAAAACCCCGCCATAATGTGGCGCACAACTACAGGGAGACCCCATGGCTTCGTCCAAAGCCGCCCCCGCCGACGCATTGCTGCGTGCCGTGCTGCGGGAAACCGCCCACGAAACGCTCGCGTTCGATGCGGACACGCTCGCCCTGGTCGCAACCAGCGCCGCCGCCGCACGCAACCTGGGCTATCCGCAGGCCGCGCTGCGGCACATGCGCCTGCCGGATTGCCTGGACCGCACCGACGCCGCGGCCCTGTCCGACCGCATCGCCGCGCTGCGTGCCGGCAAGCGCCGCCTCGCCTTTGCGGCGCGATGCCGCCGCAGCGACGGCAGCCTCTACCCGGTCGAGGCAAGCCTGACGCGCGTCGCGGGCCGACCGGACCTGTGTCTGTGGACGGCGTGCGCGCCAGCCGGGCGTGCCCAGACGGAAGACCTGCGCGCAGTTTTCGCCCATCTGCCGGGCATGGCCTACCAGGTACTGCAGCAACCCGACGGCACGGTCACCCTGCCCTACGTGAGTGCGCAGTCAGCGCAGCTCCTCGGCATCAAAGCGGCAGCGCTGCGTGCCCGGCCGGAGCGTTTCGCCGACCTGATCCTCGACGCCGACAAGCCGGACTACCTGGCGCAACTGGCCGAGGCAGGCGGCGTGCCGATGAGCTTCAACTGGGAAGGCCGCATCCACATCAAGGCCTGGAAGGACGTGAAATGGGTGAACCTGCGCGTGCGCCGGCGCGACACGCCGGAGGGTACGCTGTGGGACGGCATCATGCTCAACGTCACCCAGAGCCGGGAGGCGGAAGCCGAAATCCGCCGCCAGCGCGCCCAGCTCGCGGCGCTCGCGGCCCACGTGGAAACGGTGAAGGAGCAGGAACGCCTGAACCTCGCGCGCGAGGTGCACGACGATCTGGGCGGCAACCTCACCGCGATCAAGATCGGCCTGTCCTGGCTGCTGCGTCGTCTGCCCGAAGACCAGCATGCCCTGGTGAAGCGTACCGCCTACCTCGACAACGTGGTCGACCAGACCATCGAGGCCACCCACCGCATCGCCGCCAGCCTGCGCCCGCCGGTGCTGGATTTCGGCATCGTATCGGCGGTCGAGTGGCAGATCAGGCGCTTCGGCCACACCACCGGCATCGCCTGCGCGCTCGACGCACCGGCAGAGGCCATCCCGCTCGATGCCGACGCCGCCATCGCGGTGTTCCGCATCGTGCAGGAAGCGCTGACCAACGTCGCCAAGCATGCCCGTGCCAGCCGCGTGAAAGTGGCGCTCGCGGTCGAGCACGACAGACTGGTCGCGAGCGTGACCGACAACGGTCGGGGCGTGCCCGCCACCATGTCCGGGAACGGCAGCCGTGGCTTCGGCGTGCTGGGGATGACCGAGCGCGCGGCTGCGCTCGGCGGCGAACTCACGGTGGCACCCGCCCCGCGGCGCGGGACCCGGGTCACGCTGCAGGTGCCGCTCGCCGCCGGCAAATGACGGCATAATCTCCGCATGGCCACCGCCCGACCCTACCGCATCCTCATCGTCGACGACCACGCCATCGTCCGCGAAGGACTGAAGCAGATCCTCGCCGATACCGACGATATCGAGGTCGGCGGCGAGGCCGAAAATTCCAGCAAGGCCCTGCAGATGGCCCGCAAGGGGCCGTGGGACCTGGTGCTCATGGACATTTCCATGCCCGACCGCAGCGGCCTGGAGACCCTGGAACTGCTGCGGAAGGAGCATCCCGGCATCAAGGTGCTCATGCTCTCCATGCACCGCGAGACCCTGTACGCCGTGCGTGCGCTCAAATCCGGCGCCGCCGGCTACCTGAACAAGCAGAGCGCACCGGACCAGCTGGTTGACGCCATCCGCCTGGTCGCTTCGGGTCGTAAGTACATCAGCCCCGAGGTCGCCCAGGAACTCGCCAGCACCGTGAGCGGCGAACGCGAGGCCCTGCCCCACGAAACCCTGTCCAACCGCGAATACCAGACCCTGTGCCTGATCGCCTCCGGCCTTCCCGTCTCGGCCATCGCCGAGCAGCTCAAGCTCTCGGTCAAGACCATCAGCATGTATCGCGCCCGCCTGCTGCAGAAAATGCAGTTGAAAAACAATGCGGAACTGACGCATTACGCGATCAGGCACGGGCTGGTGGAGTAGGGGCCAGGATTTAGGGATTAGGGAGGTTGTGCGACTGGGCCGCGCCCAATGAATTCATGGAACGCGGCGCAGCCGCACATTCCCTAGCCCCTAATCCCTAGCTCCTAGCTCCTGAATCCTGACCCCAGCCCCTAACCCCTGAAATACGGGGATTTCCCCCCCCTAATCCGCCCTTCTCCTCGTCCCGCCCCGCCCTACCATGCGAAGCATCGCAAAGGCCCGGAACGGGCCAGGGTGTACGACATGGCCGAACCGACCGCCAGCATCAACATCGCCAATCCGTCCGAGGTGGCGCGGGAAACCCTGCGCCGCCTGGCGATGCGCCGGATCGCACCCACGCCGGACAATTACCAGGCCCTGTACGAGGAAATCGCCAGCGGCGGCAAGGCGGCCGCGCCTGCGAACGCGGCCAGCGCCGCCAGTGCCCTGGCCGGGCTGGTCATGGATCTGAACCTGCACCACCCCGAACTGGCAGCCCCGGTCGATCTGCTTGACCAGGCGGTGCGCAAGAACGACTGGGCCCTGTGCCGCAAGCAGCTGGGCCAGATCACCCGTCAGCTCAAGCAGGGCGACAGCGGCTCTGCGCGTACCGGCGACCATCTCGCCCTGTTGCGCGAACTGCTGGCCAAGACCCTGGAATTCGGCGTGGTCGTGCAGCTGGCCCACAATCCGCAACTCGCCGATCGCGCGCAGAAACTCGCCGCACAGGTGCGCGAGGCCAATAGCGCCACCACCCTGCGCGACGCCGCCAACGGCCTCAAGACGCTGTGGATCGACATCGATCTCAATGCCTCGCAGAGCCACGACCAGCAGGAAACGCTGAAGCGCATCCTGCTGCTGCTGGTGGAAAACATCGGCGAGCTGCTGGACGACGACACCTGGCTGCGCGGCCAGCTCGACATGGTGCAGGACGTGATCGCCGGCCAGCTCAAGCTCAAGGGCCTGCAGGAAGCCGAGCGTCGCCTCAAGGACGTGATCTACAAGCAGAGCATGGTCAAGCACGGCCTGCGCGAGGCCACCGCCACGCTGAAGGCCACCATGACGGCCTTCGTCAACCGCATGGGTGACATCGTCACGGCGTCCGACGAGTACCAGGACAAGCTGGTCTCGCACGTCGAACGCATCAGCCAGACCGAGGATGTGCTGGAACTCAACCGCATCCTGGAAAGCCTGCTCGAAGAAACCCGCGCCGCCCAGTCCACCACGCGCGCCGCGCGGGACGAACTGGTGGCCGACCGCGATGCCGCGCTGGCCGCGGAAGGCCGCATCCAGCAACTGGAGAAGCAGATTGCCGAGATGAGCGCCCTGGTGCGCGAAGATCCGCTCACCCACAGCCTCAACCGGCGCGGCCTGGACGACGAATTCGCGCGCGAGACCGCGCGCGCCGAACGCTATAAATATGCCTTCTCGGTGGCGGTCCTCGACATCGACAACTTCAAGAGGCTCAACGACGAGCGCGGCCACCAGGCCGGCGACGATGCGCTGGTGCATCTGGTCAGCGTGGCCAAGGATGCCTTGCGCATCACCGACCACGTCGCCCGCCTGGGCGGGGAGGAGTTTCTCATCATGCTGCCCAATACCGGCCACAAGGAAGCAGTCAAGATCATCACCCGCCTGCAGCGCAACCTGACCAAGAAATACTTCCTCGACAAGAACGAGCAGGTGCTGATCACGTTCAGCGCCGGCGTGGCCGAACGCGCGCCCGGTGAATCGCAGGACGCGCTCATCGCCCGCGCCGACGCCGCCATGTACGAGGCCAAGCGCGCTGGCAAGAACCGCGTCTGCCTGGCCGCCGATGCCCCGCAATCCCCTGCCGGATGAGGATCATGCAGATTTTTCCAGAGTGCCCTTAACTTTCTCCGACCCCCGACGATTCCTCCCTCAACGGCGGTTCTGATCGCACAACGAAAGAACCCACGTTGACGGCCCAACCCCATGTGGGGTTCGCAAGCCGGAACCTTCGACCCACACATAGGAGAATTACCATGGCACAAGTCATCAACACCAACGTCTCGGCCCTGTTCGCCGGCGCCGCCCTCAACAAGTCGGCCATCGGCCTGCAGACCGCCCAGCAGCGCCTGTCCTCCGGCCTGCGCATCAACAGCGCCGCCGACGACGCCACCGGCCTCGGCATCGCGACCGACTTCGACTCGCGTATCCGTGCAGCCAACCAGAACATCCGCAAGGCCAACGACGGCATCTCGGCTGCCCAGATCAACGACGGCTACCTGGCCCAGATCCAGGAAAACACCCAGCGTCTGCGCGAGATCTACATCCAGACCGGCGCCGTGACCAACGAGGAGGCAGTCGGCCTCCTGGCGGAAAACGCCCGTCTCGACGGCCTGGTCACTGCCAGCACCGCCGTTGTCGTCGATGAATCCGGTGGCACCGCCGGCGGCTATGGCGGCACCTTCACTGCCGCTGCTGCCTACGCCAACCTCGCCGCCTTCGACACCGAGCTCGACGCCATCGTGACCGCGCGTGCGGAATTCGGTGCCGACATCAGCGCGCTGTCCTCGGCCGTTGCCTCCCTGCAGGTCGCATCGGTGAACTACTCGGCGTCCTACAGCCGCGTGATGGACACTGACTACGCGGCCGAAACGGCGGCGCAGGCCAAGAACAACATCCTGCAACAGGCCGGTACCGCGGTTCTGGCGCAAGCCAACCAGAACCCCAATACCGTGCTGTCGCTGCTGCGTTGATGCACCCGGCGACTAGTCGATCGAAAACGCCCCGGCCGGTCTCCCCGGCCGGGGATTTGGCATGAAGGAGATCGCCATGATCATCCAGACGACCAATCTTCCGGCCACCCAGGCCATCCAGCCCGACATGCGCGCCCATGGCGTTGCAGCGTCCCGGCCCGTTGCTGCCCCTGCCGCACCGAGCACCCCGCCCGTCCCCTCCACCGCAGACTTGCAGGAAGCCGTGGCCACGCTCAACCAGGCCATGCAGCAATCCAACCGTGCGATCGAGTTCAGCGTCGACAGCGACAGCCAGCGTACCGTCGTGCGCATGGTCGATACCGACACCGGCGAACTCATCCGCCAGTTTCCTTCCGAGGCGACGCTGGCGATTTCGCGCGGCATCGCCGAATTCCAGCAGGGCCTGCTGCTCAAGCAGAAGGCCTGATCGGGGAGCACAGCCATGGCCAGCATCTCGTCCACGACCCAGACTGCATTCGACGTGCCTTCGCTCGTCGCGGACCTGATGGCGGTCGAACGACGCCCCATCGATACCCTCAACACCAAGATCACCCAGACCGAGTCGAAGATTTCCTCGCTCGGCACGGTGAGCAGCCTGGTTTCGACCTTCCAGACTGCGGCCGCCGGCTTCAACACGGCACTGGTCAAGCTGACGGCGACGCCATCGGACGCGAGCTTTTCCGCGACTGCGGCGAGCAGCGGCGTGCCCGGCACCTATTCGCTCAGCATCAGCCAGCTGGCGCAGGCCCACAACCTGGTCGCCGCGGGGCAGGCCAGCAGCAGCGTCGCCATCGGCGACGGCACGCCGACCACGCTGACCTTCGATTTCGGCACCATCAGCGGCGGCACGCTCACGAGCGGCGTCTACAGCGGGGCGAGCTTCACCTCGAACGGCAGCGGCACCGCCAGCGTGGTGATCGACAGCACCAACAACACGCTGGAAGGCATACGCGACGCCATCAACGATGCCAACATCGGGGTGATGGCAACGCTCGTCAACGACGGCAGCGGCACGCCCTGGCGCCTGGCGCTCACCTCGACGCAGAGCGGCGCGGCCAACAGCATGAAGATCAGCGTCAGCGGTGGCGACGGTTCGCTCGATGCCCTGCTCGGTTACGACCCCGCAGGCACGCAGAACCTGACCCAGACCCAGGCCGCACAGAACGCCAGCCTGATGGTCAACGGCATCCCCATCACCAGTGACTCCAACACGGTGAGCGAGGCGATCCAGGGCGTGACGTTGACCCTGAAGAACACCACCAGTGCCCCGGCCACCCTGACCGTGGCGCGCGACACGGCCGCCATCGAGTCGGCTGCCGCGGCCTTCGTCGAGGCCTACAACGCCATGGCGACCCAGATCAAATCCCTTGTTGCATACGACACCGACAGCACGCAGGCAGGCGCCCTCGCGGGCGACAGCGCACTGCGCACGATCCAGGACAATCTGCGCAGCATTCTCGCCACCCCGGCGACCGGCGGCACCTTGACGCGTCTGGCCGAAGTCGGCCTCGCCCTGCAGAAAGATGGCACGCTCAAGCTCGACAGTTCCACACTCAATGCCGCCATCGCAAACGATTTCAATGATGTTCAGAACCTGTTCTCGTCCTCGTCCGGCTTTGCCACCCGCTTCGAGTCCTGGGCTGGCGACACCCTCGAAGTCGGCGGCCTGATCGACCTGCGCAAGCAAAGCCTGAACAACTACATCGACGACCGCAGCGAAGAAATCGAGCGCCTGGAATTGCGCATGGAGGCGCTCGAGAAGAAATACATCAAGGAATACACCAACCTGAACCTGCTGCTCTCGCGCCTGAACAACGCCAGCACCTTCCTCAGCCAGCAACTGGCCTTCAGCCAGCAAGATGACGAATAAGACAAAGGGACCCCGACGTGTACACACCGCACACTGCCGCCGCACATGCCTACGCCAAGGTCGGACTCGAATCCGGCGTGATGGGCGCCAGCCCGCACCAGCTCATCGTCCTGCTGTACGAAGGCGCCGAGCATGCCGTGCGCATGGCCATCCGCCATATCCAGGATGGAGACCTGCAGAAGAAGGCGGCCGCCATTTCCAAGGCTTCGAGCATCATTCTCGATGGCCTGCATGCCGCGCTCGACCCCGCGCAGGGCGACCTCGCCCGCCAGCTCGGCGCGCTCTACGACTACATGAACAAGCGCATCATGCTGGCCCACCTGAAGAACGACCCCGCCCCGCTGGAAGAAGTCCTCGGACTGCTGCACGAACTGCACGATGCCTGGCTGCAGATCGGTGCCGCCAGCCGCGGGACGCGCCCCGGCCTGCATTCCATCGCCGCCTGACCCCCGGAGACCGCCATGACCAGCACCGAAATGCTCAGCACCTACGAAGCGCTCTCCGAACTCACCGGCAGCATGCTGCTTGCGGCCCGCAAGGGCGAATGGGACGAGGTCGCCACGCTCGAGGAGCGCTGCCGCACGCACATCGGCAGCCTCATGCACGCCGCCCCCGTCGCGCTCGACGAAGGCCAGCAGCGTGCAAAGGTCGCCGTGATCCGCACCATCCTGCAGAACGACGCCAAGATCCGCGCCTTGGCCGAACCGCGCCTGCACGAACTGCAGGAACGCCTCAGCCAGACGCGCGCCGGCCAGCGCGGCATGCGTGCGTACGGCGCCCGGCATCTTTAAAGCCCCATGTACCCGCAGGCCCTGTCCCGCGTGCTCGCCGTCCAGCCGCTGCTGGACGCGCCGGGGCGGGACCAGGCCGGACCGCGCGCCGCATTCGAACACCTGCGCATCGGACAGACCGTCGCCGCACGGGTTGTCGGTCACTCCCGAGACATGACGCTGGTCAGTATCGAGGGCCAGCCTGTCGCGATGCGCCTGCCCCGCCCCGCAGAGCATGGCGAAACGCTCAGGCTGACTTTTGCGGGCCGCCTGCCGCAACCCGTCTTCATGCTGGAGGCGGAGGGCGCGGCGCCGGCCGATGCGCCGGAGCTCAGTCCGACTGCGCGCATGCTCTCCGAGATCATGCAGCGCGTGCCCGAACGTACCCCGCCGACCCTGACCCCGCCTGCGCCCCTGCTGGCGCAGCCCGCCGCCGGCTCCGCCGAACTGGCGCTGGCGCTGCGCACGGCGCTGGTCAGGAGCGGCCTGTTCTACGAATCGCACCTGGCCAGCTGGGTGGCCGGCCAGGACAGCCTGGACGGCTTGCTGCGCGAACCGCAGAACCGCCTGGCCGCCGAAGCCGCCGCATCCACGACCGCACTGGCGGAAACCGGACCCAAATCGACCCATCCGCTGCACACCCTGCTGACCCAGCAACTGCAGGTTCTGGAATCGCCGCAATTCGTCTGGCGCGGCGAACTGTGGCCGGGTCAACCGCTGGAATGGGAACTCCGGCGCGACACCGATCAGGGCGACGGCGAATCCGCTGCGCCCGGCGCACCCGCCGCCGAACCCGCATGGGAATCGCGGCTCAAGCTGGACCTGCCCTCACTCGGTGCCATCGAGGTCCACATCCGCCTCGATGGTCGCCAGGCCTTCGACATCAGGATCGAACCCGCCGAGGCCGACAGTCTCGCGCGCCTGCAGGCCGGCCGCGATGCCCTTGCCCGGCAGCTGGATGCTGCCGGCTGCACGCTGCATGCACTCGCGGTGACGCACCATGCCGCCGCCTGACGTACAACGCGCCGCGGCGGCGCTGGCCTATCGCACGGGCGACACCGCGCCACGCCTGGTCGCCAAGGGACGCGGCCTGGTTGCCGACGCGATCATCGAGAAAGCGCGCGCCTCGGGGGTCTACGTGCACGAATCGCGCGAACTGCTCGCACTGCTCATGCAGATCGATCTCGACAGCCACATTCCACCGCAACTGTACATCGCCGTCGCCGAACTGCTGGCCTGGCTGTACCACCTTGAGAATTCCGGCGAATCGCCGTTAGAACATCACAAGAACCCGCGCGCCTGAAACCATGCTTGCCGCCATGCTCACAGAAGACACCTCCGCCGCCACCGACCGCGAAACCATCCAGTCGCGCTATGCCGTGCATTCGCGCTCCGAAATCCTGTTCCTGCTGCGTGCGATCATGCAGCGCAAGCTGCTGGTGAACCTGGACCTGCCCGGCAGCCGGCAGATTGTCGTCACCTCGGTGATCGGGATGGACGTCGCGAAGAACCAGATCATCCTCGACGTCGCACGCGGCGATGCGCTCAACCGCGAACTCATGTCGGGCAAGGGCGCGGAATTCATCACCCAGCTCGACGGCGTATCGATCGTGTTCCAGACCGGGACCGTCAGTCTCGTCGATTTCGAGAAGCTCCCCGCGCTCAGCATCGCGATTCCCAAATCGCTGATCCGCCTGCAGCGCCGCGAGCATTTTCGCGTCACCCTGCCGATCGCGCGGCCGGTCAAGTGCATCATTCCGTCGCAGAGCGAGGACGACCCCGAACCGATCACCACCCACATCGTGGACATCGGCTGCGGGGGCGTGGCCCTCACAGACGCCAGCGGGCGGCTCGGCACCGATACCGGTCGCATCATCGACCGCTGCCGCATCCTGCTGCCTGAGCTCGACCCGGTAACCGTTTCGCTGGAAATCCGCAACACGGCGCAGATCCGCCTGCACAACGGCGCATTCCAGACCCGGCTGGGCTGCCGCTTCGTCAATCTGCCCAACGATGTTTCCGCCATGCTGCAGCGCTTCGTCATGAAGGTCGAGCGCGACCGGCGCAACACCCTCTAACCGCTTCCTCGGAGACCCCATCATGATGCACAGCATCCAGCAGGAAATCGACGAACGCACCAACCTCACCAGTTCGAACAAGCTGGAGCTGCTGCTGTTCCGCCTGGGCAACGATCCCCTGCTCGGCCGCACCGAGCTGTTCGGCATCAACGTGTTCAAGGTGCGCGAAATCATCCCCATGCCGACCGTCACCGCCGTTGCCGGCTCGCCGCAGCACATGATGGGTGTGGTCGATCTGCGCGGGCAGATCCTGCCGGTGATCGACCTGTCCGCGGTATGCGGCTGCACGCCGGCCAACGGCCACCAGATTCTTCTCATCACCGAGTACGCCCGTACCACCCAGGCTTTCGCGGTCGAGTCGGTGGAGGACATCGTGCGGCTCGAATGGCGCCAGGTCCTCTCCGCCGAGGGCAATGCCGCCAGCGGCATGGTCACCAGCATCGCGCGCCTCGACGGCGAGAACAGCGACCGTCTGGCGCAGGTGCTCGACGTGGAAACCATCCTGCGCCAGGTCATGCCTTCGACCAGTGATGTCGACGTCGATCCCGCGCGCATCGGCCCCAAGGTCGATCTCAAGCCTGGCAGCCTGATCCTCGCCGCGGACGATTCGCTCATCGCCCGCACCATGATCGAGGAGGGCCTCACCGCCATGGGACTGCCCTATCTCATGACCAAGACCGGACAGGAGGCCTGGGACCAGCTGCAGGCGATTGCCGTCAAGGCTCAGGCCGAGGGCAAGACCGTAGCCGACAAGGTCGCGCTGGTGCTCACCGACCTGGAAATGCCGGAGATGGACGGCTTCACGCTCACCCGCAACATCAAGCAGGATCCGCGCTTCTCCAGCATTCCGGTGGTGATCCACTCCTCGCTGACCGGCGCGGCCAACGAGGCGCACGTGCGCAAGGTGGGCGCGGACGCCTATGTGGCGAAATTCGTCGCCGAGGACCTGGCCAGCGCCCTGCGGCAGGCATTGCGCACGGTGCACTAGGGACCGGACACGCACGCGCCCTGCGCAGGCGCCCGGCGACTTGAATCGTGCACCCTGCCTCTTGAAGCCCCCGCCCTGCGGGGGCGCCCTGTTTCAGATGCCCATGTTCATGATCGACTGGTAGGCCTCGACCAGCTTGTTGCGCACCTGGATGGTCTGCTGCAGGGCGATGCCGGATTTCTGCAGGGAAATCATGGCGTCGGACAGGCTCACCGAGTTGTCGCCCATGGCGAAGCGCTGCGCCAGCTTCTGCGAGTCCTGCTGCATGCGGTTGACCTGGTCGAGCGAGGATTTCAGCGCGGACGAGAAATCCACCGCGCCGGGCGCTTTCGCTGCATCCGCGGTTCCGGAGACGGTCCCGCCGGGCGGCGTGGCCTGTGCGGCAGCGGCCCGCAGCTGGGCCACCATGGCCTCGATGCGGCTGGTATCGATCGCGCCTATGCTCATCGCATTCTCCTTGTGCCCTCCCGGGCGGTTTTCCACGTTCGCACCTTAGCCTGCCCGCCGGCAAGCCATAAGCACAAACAAGGCGGAAAACCGGCTTCTATTCCCGCGATTGAAAAATCCCCCGCTGCCGATAATCCCATCACGAGTCCGTGCGCAGGCTGCACGGGATGAACCAGGCAAGGAATGGAACGAGGCAATGGCAGCTACAGGCGAAATCGTGGTTCAGGGAGGCATGATGGACTTCACCCAGACGCCGGGCGGGCGCAAGATCCTGCTGATGATCGGCGTGGCAGCGGTCGTCGCGGCGATGGCAGGCGTGTGGATGTGGGGGCAGCAGCCGGATTACCGGGTGCTGTTCTCCAATTTCAGCGACCGCGACGGCGGCGCCATCGTCGCCGAGCTGGAAAAGATGGGCATTCCCTACAAGTACACGGACGGCGGCGGCGCCATCCTGGTGCCTGCGCAGAACGTCCACGACGCCCGCCTGAAACTCGCCTCGCAGGGCCTGCCAAAGGGCGGCAACGTCGGCTTCGAGCTGATGGAAAACCAGCGGCTGGGAGCCTCCCAGTTCATCGAGCAGATCAATTTCCAGCGCGCCATGGAAGGTGAGCTGGCCCGTTCCATCGAATCGGTCTCGGCCGTGCGCGCCGCGCGCGTGCACCTGGCCATGCCCAAGGACACGATCTTCGTCACGGAACAGAAGCAGCCCACCGCCTCGGTCCTGCTGAACCTGCATCCCGGCCGTACGCTGGATCCCCAGCAGGTCAGCGCCATCGTGCACCTGGTCGCCAGCAGCGTGCCCGAACTCTCGACCAAGAACGTGACCCTGGTCGACCAGAACGGCACCCTGCTGTCCGACGCCGGCAAGCCGCCCGCGAACGGCCTCGACCCCACCCAGATGAAATACGTGCAGGACCTGCAGCAGAGCGTGGCGCGCCGCATCGAATCCATCATCAGCCCCATCGTCGGTGCCGAGAACGTGCGCGCCGAAGCCACCGCCGACGTCGATTTCTCGCGCAGCGAGCAGGCGGTCGAGTCCTACAAGCCCAACCAGACGCCGGAGGCCATGGCGATCCGCAGCCAGCAGACCAGCGAATCGACCAACGCGGGCGGTGCGGCCGGCGGCATCCCCGGCGCACTCACCAACCAGCCGCCCGCGCCTGCCACCGCACCGGTTAACGCGCCTGCCCAGGCTGCCGCAGCCGCCCCCGCCGGCGCCGCCCCGGTCGCTTCGCGCAAGGACGCAACGGTCAACTACGAAATCGACAAGACCATCCAGTACGTGCAGCAGGGCGGCGGCGGCCTCAAGCGCCTGTCGGTCGCCGTCGTCGTCAATCACCGCAAGACCGTCGACAAGGACGGCAAGGTGGCCTACAAGCCGCTGGCCGCAGCCGAGATGACCCAGATCACCAACCTGGTCAAGGAAGCCATGGGCTACAACCAGGCGCGCGGCGACACGCTCAACGTGGTCAACAGCCCCTTCGCGGTACCGGAAACCGAAGCCATTCCCGAAACTCCGCTGTGGAAGCAGCCGGCCATGATCGACACCGCCATGATGGCCGGAAAGTACCTGCTGATGGGCATCGCCCTGCTGCTGCTGTACTTGCGCGTGCTGAAGCCGTTATTGAAGAAGCTGTCCGAACCGCTGGCGCTGCCTGCGGGCGGCAGCCCGGGCATGCCCGGACAGGGGCAGCTGGCCGGCGGCGAGGGCGTGATGGCACTGCCGCCCGGCCAGCGCAATTACCAGGATAACCTGGCCCGCGCGCAGCAGCTCGCCAAGGACGATCCGCGCGTGGTCGCCAACATCGTGAAAACCTGGGTGGGCGGCAATGAGTGAGAACAACGGCATCCATAACGCAGCGGTCCTGATGCTCGCCCTGGGCGAGGAAGGCGCTGCGCAGGTGATGAAATTCCTCGGCCCGCGCGAGGTGCAGAAACTCGGCGAGGCCATGACCAGCATGAAGGCGATCCCGCAGGATCAGGTCGAGCAGGTCCTCGCCAGTTTCAACGACGTGGCCGACCAGCAATCGACCCTGGGCCTGGATTCCGACGACTACATCCGTTCCGTGCTGACCAAGGCGCTGGGCGACGACAAGGCCTCCTCGCTGCTCAACCGCATCCTCGGCGGCAGCGGCGATGCGAGCGGCATCGAAAGCCTGAAGTGGATGGACGCCGAATCGGTGGCCGATCTCATCCACAACGAGCACCCGCAGACCATCGCCACCATTCTCGTCCACCTGGAAAGCGATCACGCCTGCGAGATCCTCGGCCACTTCACCGAGCGGCTGCGCAACGACGTGCTGCTGCGCATCGCCACGCTGTCCGGCGTGCAACCCGCGGCGCTGCGCGAGCTGAACGACGTGCTGTCCAAGCTGCTGTCGGGCGGCGGCGCAGCCAAGAAGCAGAGCATGGGCGGCACCCGCGTCGCCGCCGACATCCTCAACTACATGAGCGGCGACAACGAGTCGTCGGCGATGGAATACCTGAAGAGCTACGACCCGGACATGGCGCAGAAGATCATGGACGAGATGTTCGTGTTCGAGAACATCCTCGATATCGAGGACCGCGGCATCCAGCTCATCCTGCGCGAGGTGCAGTCCGACTCGCTCATCATCGCCCTCAAGGGCGCGAACGAGGAACTGCGCGAAAAGATCTTCAAGAACATGTCGCAGCGCGCGGCCGAGATGATGCGCGAGGACCTGGAGTCAAAGGGCCCGGTGCGGCTGTCGGAGGTCGAGGCGCAGCAGCGCGAGATCCTCACCATCATCCGCCGGCTGGCCGACGAAGGCCAGCTGACGCTGGGCGCGAAGGGCGAGGAAGCCTATGTCTAACGCTGCCGCCGCGGTCATCCCCAAGGAAGAACAGGCCGACTGCCGGCCCTGGGAGCCGGCCAGTTTCGACGGGTCGCCGCGCGACGTTTCGATGCGCCGCCGCGACGTCGCCCTGCCGACCATCGAACAGATCACGGCGATCCAGGAGCAGGCCCAGCAGGAAGCCTGGGCGGCAGGCCATGCTGAGGGGCTGGCCGCCGGCCTCGCCGAAGGGCGTGCGCAGGCTGCGCGGGAAACGGCGCGGCTGCAGGCACTGGCCGAGGGCTTCGCCATGGAAACGCGCCGTGCCGACGAGGCTATTTCGCAGCAGGTACTGGAACTCGCCGTCGATCTCGCGCGCGCGGTACTGAAATCCGCGCTCGCCATCCAGCCCGAACGCGTGATCCCGGTCGTGCGCGAAGCCGTGCGCTACCTGCCGGCGCTGCAGCAGCCCGCTCTGCTGTACCTGAATCCTGCCGACCTCGGGCTGGTGCGCGAGCGGATCGGCGATGAACTCACCAAGATGGGCTGGCAGCTCACCGAGGACGCCAGCCTGGAAGCGGGCGGCTGCCGCGTGGAAACGCCCAGCAACCAGATCGACGCCTCGCTGCCCACGCGCTGGCAGCGCCTGGTCGCGGCGCTCGGCATGCAGACGGACTGGATCGCCTGATGCATGCGCCCGCGCTGCACGCCGCGCGCTGGCAGGCCTATCTCGCGGACTGCCGCGAGCTGCTGGCGATTGCCGAACCGATGCGGGTATCTGGACGCGTCACCCGCGTGGCCGGCCTGGTAATGGAAGCAGTGGGCCTCAAGTTGCCGGTCGGCAGCGCCTGCACCGTCCCCCTGCCCAACGGCTCGGTGCTCGAAGCCGAAGTCGTCGGCTTCGCCGGCGAGCGGCTCTACCTCATGCCGCAGAGCGAAATCGAGGGTCTGGTTCCGGGTGCGCAAGTGTTTCCCGCCGAGGTCATTCCCACCCTGCCCGGCGTCGGCCAGGTGCAGCATCCGCGCCGTCGTCCGAGCGACCGCACCCGCCATCTGCCGGTCGGCGATGGACTGCTGGGCCGGGTCCTGGACAGCAACGGCCGGGCGCTGGACGCCCTCGGCCCGGTGCACGCCGAAGCCAGCGCGCCCCTGTCGCGCCGCGTCGCCAATCCTCTCTCTCGCGCACCGATCAACGAGATCCTCGACGTCGGCGTGCGCGCGATCAACAGCCTGCTCACAGTCGGCCGCGGCCAGCGCATGGGCCTGTTCGCCGGTTCCGGTGTCGGCAAGAGCGTGCTGCTCGGCATGATGGCGCGCTACACCAGCGCCGACGTCATCGTCGTCGGGCTCATCGGCGAACGCGGCCGCGAGGTCAAGGAATTCATCGAACACATTCTCGGCGAGGAAGGTCTTGCCCGTGCCGTCGTCGTCGCCGCGCCGGCAGACACGCCGCCGCTCATGCGCATGCAGGGCGCCGCCTACGCCACCTCCATCGCCGAACATTTCCGCGACCAGGGCAAAAACGTGCTGCTGATCATGGATTCGCTCACCCGCTACGCCATGGCGCAGCGCGAGATCGCGCTCGCCATCGGCGAACCGCCCGCCACCAAGGGCTACCCGCCGTCGGTGTTCGCGAAGCTGCCCGCACTGGTGGAGCGCGCCGGCAACGGCAAGCCGGGCGGCGGCTCGATCACCGCCTTCTACACCGTGCTGACCGAGGGCGACGACCAGCAGGACCCGATCGCCGACGCGGCGCGCGCGATCCTCGACGGCCACATCGTGCTCTCCCGCACGCTGGCGGAATCCGGCCATTACCCCGCGATCGACATCGAACAGTCGATCAGCCGCGCCATGCACACCATCACCACGCCGGAGCAGCAGCATCTGGCGCGCCGCCTCAAGAAGCTGTACTCACGCTACGAGCGCAGCCGCGACCTGATCAGCGTCGGCGCCTACGCACCCGGCACCGACCCCACGCTGGACGAAGCGATCCGCCTGCGCACCGGCATGGACGGCTTCCTGCAACAGGCCATCCACGAGCGCGCCGGCGTCGCCGACAGCCTGGCGCAACTTGAAACCCTCTTCCAGTAAGGTACGGAATCCGAATGGCCACGCCCTCTGCCCTCGCCACCCTGATCGAGCTCGCCAACAAGGAGACGGACGAGGCGGCCAAACGCCTGGGCGAGGCCGTGCGCCTGCGCGCGGACGCCACGCAGAAACTCGATCTGCTGATGCAGTATCGCGACGACTACGCGCTGCGCTGCCAGGCCAGCATGGCCAGCGGCATCGGCGCCACGCAGTTCAACAATTTCCAGGTGTTCATGGCGAAGCTCGACCAGGCCATCGCCGGCCAGCAGCAGGTCGTCGCCGACGCCGGCCGGCGTGCCGACCAGGCCCGGATCGCCTGGATGGCCTGCGAGCAGAAGAAGATGTCCTTCGTCACCCTGAACACGCGTGCCGTCCGTGCCGAGGCGCGCCACGAACTCAAGCGTGACCAGAAGCAGAACGACGAGTACGCCACGCGCAGCGCGCACCCCAAACACCCCTCGCACTGAATCGAGATCGCCATGAATGCATCGCTCCCGTCCGTCCAGCCCGCACCGCAGGCTGCCGCGCAACAACCGCAATCCGCCGTGCCGGGTGCCGCCGCCGACATGCCATTCAGCGAAGTGCTGTCCGGCGAGATGGCGCAGCGGCAGGCCAGTCGCCCGGCCGAAGGCGAATCCGCCGCCGCGGGCACGCCGCCTGGCGCACAGCCCGGGCATAGCGCGGAAGATGCCCCGCCTGCGACCGAGGTGGTCGCCGATCCTGCGCAGGCCGGCCTGCCCGATACCATGCTCGCACTGGCGCAGCAGCCGGAATGGCTGAAGCCCGCGCTGGCCACGACCGACGCCGATCCGGCCGACGCCGCGCCCATCGAATCTGCAGCGTCCGCAACGCCGACCGACGCCCTCCTGCAGTTTGCCGTGCCCGCTGGTGCGCCAGCAACGCTAGCTGCCGGGGCGCCCTCGCCCGCAGGCACGCGGTCCCAGGCCGGGCAGATGCCGACTGCCCGTATCGCCGCGCAAACGCAGGCCACGCTGCGCGACGCCCCCGCCGGAGCAGACTTGCCATCCGCCCTGTCCGACAAGGCGCTTCCGGCAGGCTTGTCGCAGGCCGCCGAGTCGACGTCTGCCGGCAACGCGATGCCGAATTTCATGACGGCCATGACCGCCGCGCAGACGACCCAGCTTGTCGCCACCGCCGCGGCACCGCTGCAGGCGAGCGAACGGCTGAACCCGCCGGTCGGCACGCCGGCCTGGAACCAGGCTCTGGGCGACAGGATCGTCTGGATGGCCGCCGGCAACCAGCAGGCCGCCACGCTCACGCTCAACCCGCCCGACCTCGGTCCCCTGCAGGTCGTGGTGAACGTGTCGAACGAACAGGCGACGGCCAGTTTCTTCGCCGCCCAGCCCGAAGTCCGGCAGGCGCTGGAAGCCGCCCTGCCCCGCCTGCGCGACATGATGCAGGACGCCGGCATCCAGCTCGGCCAGGCTACCGTCAGCGCCGACACCCCGCGCCAGCAGGACATGCAGGAGCGTTCGCAGCAGACCTCGGCCCCGTTCATGGGCGACGACAACGCTGCGTCGTCGGAGCAGGTAAGCGTGCTGCCGCAGCCCGTACGCGCAGGGCGCGGACTGGTGGATACGTTTGCCTGAGGGGCGTAGGGGTTAGGGGATAGGATTTAGGGATTAGGGGGCGTCGTGCGGCTGCGCCGCGTTTCATGAATTCATGGGGCGCGGCGCAGCCGCACAAAGACCCTAGCCCCTAGCCAAACCCAGAATTCCCCCCCTTTTCCCCTTCTTTTCAAGGCATCGCGGGGTATGGCCGATAGCAATAATGACCATCAAGCCAACCCACTTCTCGTAAAGGAAGCGAACCGATGTCCAAGCCCGCCGAAGCCGCGCCCGCCGAAGCCGCGCCGAAGAAATCCAAGAAGCTGCTGTTCATCATCGTCGGCCTCGTTGTGCTGCTGGCAGGCGGCGGAGCGGGCGCCTGGTTCATGCTCAAGCCGGGGGGCGACGCCCACGCCGAGAAGAAGGAAGAACCGCCCAAGGTGCCGATCTTCATGCCGCTGGAAACCTTCACCGTCAACCTCGTGGGCGGCGAACAGTATCTCCAGACCGACATCACCCTTCAGCTCTACGATCAGGCCCAGGTCGACCTGCTCAAGCTGCACATGCCGCGCATCCGCAGCCGTCTGCTGACGCTGCTGTCGAGCCAGAATGCCGAGACCCTGCAGACCGAGGAAGACAAGAAGAAGCTGGCCCAGGCCATCCTCGCCGCGGTGAACGATCCGGTCGAGCCCAAGGGCAAGCCGCAGGAAGCCGTCGACGTGCTGTTCACTTCCTTCGTCATCCAGTAAGTCCGACCCGCCATGGCCGACAGCTTTCTCTCGCAGGACGAAGTCGATGCCCTCCTGAAGGGCGTGACCGGGGAAATCGACGAGACCCCCACCGAGGAGTTCGATCCCCATGCCGTGCGCCCGTACAACCTGGCGACGCAGGAGCGCATCGTGCGCGGGCGCATGCCGACGCTCGAGATCATCAACGAGCGCTTCGCGCGCCAGCTGCGCATCGGGCTCTACAACTTCCTGCGCCGCGGCGTGGAAATCTCGGTCGGTCCGGTAAAGGTCTCGAAGTACAGCGAGTTCATCCGCAACCTCGTCGTGCCGACCAACCTCAACCTGGTGCAGTTCAAGCCCCTGCGCGGCACCGCTCTGGTGATCTTCAACCCCGACCTGGTGTTCCTGATGGTCGACAATCTGTTCGGCGGCGACGGGCGTTTCCACACCCGCATCGAGGGGCGCGACTTCACCCAGACCGAGCACCGCATCATCCAGCGCGCGCTGGCCATCGTGTTCGAGTCGTACGCGAAATCGTGGGAACCGATCTACCCGCTCGAATTCGAGTTCATGCGCTCGGAGATGAATACCCAGTTCGCCAACATCGCAACACCCAACGAAGTGGTGGTGAACATCACCTTCTCGATCGAGCTCGGCCAGACCAGCGGCGAAATGCATTTCTGCATGCCCTACTCGATGATCGAACCGATCAAGGATCTGCTCACCAGCGCGCTGCAGGCCGAGAACCTCGAGGTCGACAAGCGCTGGTTGCGCCAGATGCGCCAGCAGGTGCAGCTGGCCGAAGTCGAGCTCGTGGCCGACCTCGGCACCGCCCGCGTCAGCCTGCGCGACATCGTCAATCTCAAGGCCGGCGACGTCATCCCGCTCGACATCCCGCCCACCGTGGAAGCCAAGGTGGACGGCGTGCCGGTGATGGAATGCGCCTACGGCAAGTTCAACGGCCAGTACACCCTGCGCGTCGAGCGCATGCTGTCCGCCAGTTCGAGCGAAACGCACACAGGAGAACATCATGTCTGAAGAGACCACGCAAGCCATCGCCGAGGACGACTGGGCGGCCGCCATGGCCGAACAGAGTGCCAGCGCACCGGCCGTCCAGCCCGCCAGCGGCATTTTCCCCGAACTGTCCGGAACGCCAGCGGCCAACGGCATCGCCAGCGACATCGACATGATCCTCGACATCCCCGTGCTGCTGACGGTCGAACTCGGCCGCACCAAGATCGCGATCAAGAACCTGCTGCAGCTGGCGCAGGGCTCGGTGGTCGAGCTCGACGGTCTGGCCGGCGAACCGATGGACGTGCTGGTCAACGGCACGCTCATCGCCCAGGGCGAGGTCGTGGTGGTGAACGACAAGTTCGGCGTACGCCTCACCGACATCATCACCCCGGCAGAACGCATCCGGAAACTGAATAAATGATCGTGCGCACCGTCGCCTTCCTGCTGTCGACGCTGCCGGCACTGGCGCATGCAGCCGAAACGACTGTGCCGGCCGCCTCGGCAGCCGGCGGCCTGCTTCAGGTCTTCGTCGGACTGGTGGCAGTGCTCGGACTCATCGCCGCCACGGCCTGGATGGCCAAGCGCATGGGCGTCGCCCGCGCCGGTTCCTCCGCGCTGCTCAATGTGGTCGGCAGCGCCCCGGTCGGCGCCCGCGAGCGCGTGGTCGTGCTCGAAGTCGGCGACAACTGGCTGGTGGTCGGCGTCGGTGCGGGCAACGTCAGCGCCATCGCCACCCTGCCCAAGGGCGAGGTTCCGGCCAGCCCGGCAGCGATCCCGCTGCCGCCCTTCGCCGCACGCCTGCAATCGCTCCTCGACAAGAATCGTGGCCAGAAATAACGCCTGCCTGCGCGCCTGCGCCCTGCTGGGCCTCGCCGCACTCCCCGGCCTTGCCCTCGCACAGGCCGCTGGCCTGCCCGCCTTCACCAGCACGCCCTCGGGCGGCGGCGGCCAGACCTACACGCTCACGCTGCAGACGCTGCTGCTGCTCACCTCGCTGTCCTTTCTGCCGGCCGCGCTGCTTATGATGACGAGCTTCACCCGCATCATCATCGTACTGTCCCTGCTGCGGCAGGCGCTTGGCACCCAAGGCTCGCCGCCCAACCAGGTGTTGATCGGCCTTGCACTCTTCCTCACTCTCTTCGTCATGAGCCCGGTGCTCGACAGGATCTACGTCGAGGCCTACCAGCCCCTGTCGGAGAACCGCATCCAGCTCGGCGAGGCGCTGGAAAAGGGCGCCGTGCCGCTGCGGGCCTTCATGCTGAAACAGACGCGCGAATCCGACCTCGCGCTGTTCGTGAAGATGTCCAAGTCGCCCGCGCCGAAAACGGCGAACGACATTCCCATGCGCGTGCTGATCCCCGCCTACATCACCAGCGAGCTGAAAACCGCATTCCAGATCGGCTTTGCCGTCTTCATTCCTTTCCTCATCATCGACATGGTCGTCGCCAGCATCCTGATGGCGATGGGCATGATGATGGTGTCGCCTGCCATCGTGGCGCTGCCGTTCAAGATCATCCTGTTCGTGCTGGTCGACGGCTGGAACCTGCTGCTGGGCTCGCTGGCCCAGAGCTTCTACTGACGAGGAAGAATGCGATGACCCCGGAAAGCGTCATGAACATCGGCCGTGCCGCGCTGGAAATGACCATACTGGTGTCGGCGCCGGTGCTGATCGTCACCCTGGTCGTCGGCCTCATCGTCAGCGTGTTCCAGGCCGCCACCCAGATCAACGACGCCAGTCTGTCCTTCATTCCCAAGGTCATCGCCGTGCTGCTGACCTTCATCGTCGCCGGCCCGTGGATGCTGACCGTGATGACCGACTACATGCGCCGGATACTGACCGGGCTTCCAGGCATCATCGGTTAGCGGTTCGTCGCTCCGACCGCCCATGCTCAGTTTCACCGACGCCCAGCTCAACACCTGGCTGATCGCCTTCGTCTGGCCGCTCACGCGCATCCTCGGGCTGCTGATGGTGGCGCCGGTGTTCGGCCACCGTTCGGTGCCGGCGCGGATCAAGATCGGACTCGGCATCTTCATCGCCCTGATCGTCTCGCCCACCCTGCCGCCCATGCCTGCCATCGGGCTCGGCTCCTGGCAGGGCCTCCTCATCCTGGTGCAGCAGTTCCTCATCGGCGTCGCCATCGGCTTCACCATGCGGGTGGTCTTCGCAGCCGTGGAAGCGGCAGGCGAGATCGTCGGCCTGCAGATGGGTCTGGGCTTCGCCTCCTTTTACGATCCGCAGTCGGCCGGACAGACGCTGGTACTCGCGCGCTTCTTCAACCTGCTGGCGATGCTGGTGTTCCTGGCGGTGAATGCGCATCTGCTGCTGCTTGGGGTATTGACCGAAAGCTTCCTGACGCTGCCGATCAGCCCCGAACCGCTCGCAGCCGCGGGCTTCCGCAATGTCGCCGCGTTCGGTTCCATGATCTTTGCCGTCGGCCTGCAGCTCGCCCTGCCGCTCATCGCCATTCTGCTGATCACCAACCTGGCGCTCGGCATCCTCACCCGCTCGGCGCCGCAACTCAACATCTTCGCCATCGGCTTCCCGATCACGCTGGGCGCCGGCCTGATCGTGCTGGATTTCTCGATGCCCTACTTCGCGCCGCAGGTCGAACAGATGATCCAGCAGGCGCTGAAGGCGGCCGGCATGGTCCTGCAGACACTCCGCCCCTAGAAGTTGCAAGACTCAAGATTCAAGCAAGGCTGGCTGATGCACTTCTTCCTGCATCTTGCAGCTTGAGTCTTGTGTCTGTCAGAAACCGAGGCTGTCGAGCAGGTCGTCGACCTGACTCTGATCAGCGACGACGTCGCTGCGGCCGGAGGGACTGATCTGCGGCCCGTTGAGAAGACCGGTACCGGCCTCGCGCCGCGGCTCGTCCGGGGCGAAGTCCACCAGGAACTGCACGAGCTGCTGTTCGAGTTCGTGCGCAAGCTCGGTCACCTTGCGGATCACCTGTCCCGTCAGGTCCTGGAAATCCTGGGCCATCATGATATCGAGCAACTGCTCCTTGGTCGCGCCGGTGTCCTTGCGCATGTCGACCAGGCACTGCATGGTCAGGGTAGCCATGTCGCGGTAGCCGGCCTCCGAGAATGGCGCGGCGAGCGTGGTTTTCCAGCCTTCGAGGATCTCGCCCGCGCTGGCATCGATGCGTTCCTGCATGGGAATCGCCGAATCGGTTGCATTGAGCACGCGCTGCGCGGCCTGCTCGGTCATGCGCGCCACGTAGTTCAGACGGTCGCGCACGTCCGGCATTTCGTGCGTGGCCTTTTCCAGTACCTTGTCGAATCCGAGTTCGCGCAGCCGATCGTGCAGGGCCCGCGTGATCTGCCCCACACGGGCCAGCATGGCCTCCTGCTCGCAGCCGCCGGGCTGGGCGACGGCAGAGCTGACCACCTCGGCGATCGCGCTGGCGAAAGGGGAGTTCATGTCAGGCTCCCGCTTTTTCCATCTTCTCGAAAATCTTGGAGAGCTTCTCGTCGAGGGTGGCTGCGGTGAAAGGCTTGACCACATAGCCGTTGGCACCGGCCTGGGCCGCCGCGATGATGTTTTCCTTCTTTGCCTCGGCGGTGACCATCAGTACGGGAATCTTGGACAGGTTGGCATCGGCGCGGATCTGCTGCAGCATGGTGAGGCCGTCCATGTTGGGCATGTTCCAGTCGGACACCACGAAATCGAAGTTGCCCGACTTGAGCTTGGCCAGTCCGTCGGCGCCATCCTCGGCCTCCTCGACGTTGGAATACCCCAGTTCCTTGAGAAGGTTGCGCACGATGCGACGCATCGTGGAAAAGTCGTCCACAACCAGGAATTTGGTGTTCGGGTCAGCCATCTGATCACTCCGCCTGATACGAATTGCAGTACAGCATTAAACGGCATTCGGCCGGCAAACTTAACCGGTCATTTACCTTCCAGGCCTGCAATTTTGCTGCCCGTGCCGCCAGGCCACGTGCACTCACACGCGCACCGCCCGGCTGCCCTGCGAGGTGAAATACAGCAGCACCCGGCCCGGCAGTTCGTGCAGCGGTGCCACGTCATGTGTGGCACCGACGGCGATGGCTTCCCTGGGCATGCCAAACACCACGCACGTGGCCTCGTCCTGCGCCAGGTTGTAGGCTCCGGCCTTCTTCATTTCCAGCATGCCGGCTGCGCCGTCCCTGCCCATGCCGGTCAGGATCACGCCGACCGCGTTCTTGCCCGCGCTGGCGGCGGCCGACTGGAACAGCACGTCCACCGAAGGCCGGTGGCGATTCACCGGCGGCCCCTGGTCGAGCTGGGTCATGTAGTTGGCGCCGCTCCTCACCAGCCTGAGGTGGGAGTGGCCGGGCGCCAGATAGGCGTGGCCGGGCAGCACGCGTTCGTTGCCCTCGGCCTCCTTCACCGAAATCCTGCACAGCTTGTCCAGCCGGTTGGCGAACGAGCGGGTGAACCCCTCCGGCATGTGCTGGGTGATGAGAATGCCGGGGCAGTCCGACGGCATCTGCTCAAGGAAATCCCTGATCGCCTCGGTACCGCCGGTCGAGGCGCCGATGATGATCAGCTTTTCGCTGCTGATCAGCGGATTGCGCAGCGCACCGAGCGGCTGGTTGCCCTGCGCCTGCGCCGACGGTACAGGCAGCGCCTTGACCCGCGCACGGGCTGCGATACGGATCTTCTCGGCGATCAGCTCGGCGTAATCGCGCATCCCGGTCTGGATCGAGATCTTCGGCTTGGTGACGTAATCGACGGCACCAAGCTCAAGCGCACGCAGGGTGATTTCCGATCCGCGCTCGGTCAGGGAGGAGACCATCACCACCGGCATCGGCCGCAGGCGCATCAGGCGTTCCAGGAAATCGAGACCGTCCATCTTGGGCATCTCGACGTCGAGCGTCAGCACGTCCGGGGTGGTCTGCTTGATGAGATCGCGCGCCACCAGCGGGTCGGGGGCGACGCCGACGACTTCCATGTCGGGCTGCGCGTTGATGATTTCCTTCATGACGCCGCGGATCAGCGCCGAATCGTCCACTATCAGAACCCTGATTGCCATCTCGTCCGCCTTTCGCGTCAGAACAGGTCGATGTCGCCTGCCACCGAACTGTTCCTGAGCTGGGTCGCGTAGGCCTGCTCGCGTTTCACCAGCGTGTAGTTGTTGAGCTGCCTGAGCTTCTTCACCAGCACCTTGCCTGTCTTCGGGAAGAAGTACACCTTGCGCGGATGGATGTCGTTCAGGTCCTCCGCGACGATGGGAATGCTCTCGGCCTTGAGGAAGCTGCGCACGAAGGCTGCATTGCGCTCCCCCACATTCATGGCGGTGAAGCCGCGCAGGACGTTGCCGCCACCGAACACCTTGGCCTCGAGGTTCTCGCGCCGGGCCCCCGCCTTCAGCAGCTGATTGATCAGCACCTCCATGGCGTAGGCGCCGTACCGCATCGAGGCGGAGCTCGGACTGCCGGGATCGCCGGCGCCGTCCGGCAGCATGAAATGGTTCATGCCGCCGATGCCGGAGACGCGGTCGCGAACGCAGGCTGCCACGCAGGAGCCAAGCACGGTGACGATCAGCATCGGTCTGGCCGTGTAGTAGTACTCACCCGGCAGGATCTTCGCCGCTTCGCAATCGAAGATGCGGTCGAAGTAGAGATTGGTCGCGAGATGCTCCTCGATGGCCGGATTCATGCGCCCGCCCTCGCTGCCCGATGACGCGCCGCCAGTTCGTAGACCGTCTTGCCGCGCAGGACGAAGGCGTCGGTCGCGTAGACGAAATTTTCCGAATGCCCGGCGAACAGCAGGCCGTCCGGCTTCATCAGCGGCACGAAACGCGTCAGGATGCGGGACTGCGTCGGCTTGTCGAAGTAGATCATGACGTTGCGGCAGAAGATCGCGTCGAAAGGCCCCTGCACCGGCCAGTTCGCCCCCAGCAGATTGAGCGGTTTGAATTCGATCAGCTGGCGCAGTTCCGGACGCACCCGTACCAGTCCCGCACGCTCCCCCTTGCCGCGGAGGAAGAAGCGTTTGACACGCTCGGCCGGCATCTTGTCGAGACGATCGGCGGAGTAGATGCCGCTGGATGCCGTGTCCAGGACCTTGGTATCGATGTCGGTGGCGACGATGCGGACCGGCGGCGACAGGCTGTCGAAGGCCTCGCACAGGGTCATCGCGATCGAATAGGGTTCCTCGCCCGTCGAGCTGGCGGCGCACCATACGGAAAGCGGGGATTTCGCCTTCCGCACATGCTCGGCGAGGATGGGGAAGTGATGGGCTTCGCGAAAGAAGGCGGTCAGGTTGGTGGTCAGCGCATTGGTGAAGGCTTCCCATTCGGCATCGTCGCGACCGCTTTCGAGGCCGTCGAGGTAGGCCTCGAACGAGGCCAGTCCCTTGGCGCGCAGGCGCCGTGCCAGGCGACTGTAGACCATTTCCTGCTTGCTTTCCGACAGGGCGATCCCCGCCTGCCGGTAGATCAGGTCACGCACCCGGGCGAAATCCCGCGGGGTGAACGCGAACACCTTGGTATTGTCGGCCTGACTGAGGGCGGGCTTCATGGCCAATCGCTCTTTCGCAACAGGGAAGCACGTCCGGGCGGACGGGCTTCCGGTCCAGGGGGGTCGACGAAAGCCCTCAGGCAGCCAGTCGATGCTGTTCAGTCATGCCGGGCGCAGGACGGACGGCATGCCCGGTCACTGCCGGCACAGGCCGCGAACCGCCCGCCAGCCTGAAGGTCGCCACCAGCTCCGCCAGCTTGCCTGCCTGGTTCTGCAGGCTCTCGGCGGCAGCGGCGGCTTCCTCGACTAGCGCGGCGTTCTGCTG
Source organism: Pseudomonadota bacterium (assembly GCA_040754275.1). Classification (GTDB taxonomy): domain Bacteria; phylum Pseudomonadota; class Gammaproteobacteria; order Burkholderiales; family Thiobacillaceae; genus Thiobacillus. Next base: position 92,869 of record JBFMCW010000004.1, on the reverse strand, counting down.
CGTCATCTCGTCCATCTGGCCAACCGCCTGGTTGATCTGCTCGATGCCCGAACTCTGTTCGTGACTGGCACTCGCCACCCCGCCGATGATGTCGGCGACCAGCTGCACCGAGGTCACGATATCGTCCATGGCCTCGCCCGCCTCGTCGACCAGCTTGCGGCCGCTCTCGACCTTGCCGACCGAATCCTCGATCAGCGCCTTGATCTCCTTCGCCGCGCCGGCACTGCGCTGTGCCAGGCTGCGCACTTCGGACGCCACCACGGCAAAACCGCGGCCCTGTTCGCCCGCACGCGCCGCTTCCACCGCCGCGTTCAGCGCAAGAATGTTGGTCTGGAACGCAATCCCGTCAATCACGCCGATGATGTCCGCAATCTTGCGCGAGCTGTCCTTGATCGAGGCCATGGTCTGGATGACCTCGCCCACGATCTCCCCGCCGTGCACGGCAATGCTCGCTGTAGAGGTGACCAGGTTGCTTGCATGATGCGAACTCTCGGCGTTCTGCTTGACGGTGCCGGTCATCTGCTCCATCGAGCTCGCCGTCTGTTCCAGGCTGGACGCCTGGGACTCGGTGCGCCCGGAGAGGTCGGCGTTACCGGACGCGATCTCGATGGCGCCCGCATTGACGATGTCGGTGCTTTCCTTGATCTGCCCGATGGCCCAGCGCAGGTTCACCTGCAGCACGCGCAGCGAGTTGAGAATGCCGGCCAGCTCCTCGACACCCCTGGATTCGATACGGCTGGTGAGGTCGTTCGAACTCAGGCGCTGGATTTCGCTGCGGATGACGAGCAGCGGCCTGACCACGCTGCGGTAGGCGATCCAGCCGCACAGGGCTGCAAGCGGGATGCCGAGGGCCGCAAGGGTCATGACCGTGCTGGCAAGCCCCGCCTGGCCGCTTGCGGCAAGCCAGCTCAGCACGCCCATGACGGCAAACAGCGATGCCACCGCGACGGAAGCGAGCACCAGCTGCATCTTGAGCGAACGGACCGCCAGCCAGTCGAAACGCTGCTTCCACGACTTCCTCACGGCCCGGCCTTCCACGATCATGAGCGAAGCGTCGCCGCCCCGGATCGCGCGGTAGGCGCTGTCGGCGGCCTGGATCTGTTCGCGCGTGGGCTTGGAACGCACCGAGGTGAATCCGACAATGGCATCGCCCTCGAAGATGGGGGCGGCATTCGCCTCGACCCAGTAGTAGTCGCCGTTCTTGCAGCGGTTCTTCACCATGCCCGTCCAGGCCTTGCCGGCCCGCAGACAGCGCCACATGTCGGCGAAGGCCTCGGCTGGCATGTCAGGATGGCGAACGATGTTGTGGGGCGCACCGATCAGCTCGTCCTCGGAGAAGCCGCTGATGTCGACGAAATCCTGGTTGACATAGACGATGTTGCCGTGAACATCGGTGCGCGAGGTCGGTGTCTCATGCTCCCGCAGGACATACTCGTTGCTGGTGACTGGCAGATTGGTTCTCATCGCTTTGTCCTTGAATTACTCGATCCCTTCAGACCGGTTCAGAACTCTTCCCATTCGTCGCTGCCGCCGCCCGCCGCGACCTTCCTGGGACGCATCGCTGCAGCGGCCATCGAATGTGCAGCCGGCTGCGCCTTAGCCTTGGCAGGCAGCTGCACCACGTCGCTCAGCACCGGCAGGGGGCTCTGGGCGACAAAGCCGCTGCCGTCGATGCGGAACACGCTGACCGCCTCGGCGAGCTTGCCGGCCTGTTCGCGCAGGCTCTCGGCCGCAGCGGCAGCCTGCTCCACCAGCGCGGCGTTCTGCTGCGTCATCTCGTCCATCTGGCCAACCGCCTGATTCACCTGCTCGATGCCGGCACTCTGCTCGTGGCTCGCCGCGGCGATCTCGCTCATGATGTCGGTCACCCGCTTGACCGAGGTGACGATCTCGTCCATGGTCTTGCCGGCTTCGTCGACCAGCTTGCCGCCGGTCTCGACCTTGCCGACCGAATCCTCGATCAGCGCCTTGATCTCCTTCGCCGCGCCGGCACTGCGCTGTGCCAGGCTGCGCACTTCGGACGCCACCACGGCAAAACCGCGGCCCTGTTCGCCCGCACGCGCCGCTTCCACCGCCGCGTTCAGCGCAAGAATGTTGGTCTGGAACGCAATCCCGTCAATCACGCCGATGATGTCCGCAATCTTGCGCGAGCTGTCCTTGATCGAGGCCATGGTCTCGACGACTTCGTTCACGACGTTGCCGCCCTTGGCCGCGATCTCGGCGGTGGAGGCCACCAGCTGGTTGGCCTGGCGCGCATTCTCGGCGTTCTGCTTGACGGTGCTGGTCAGCTCTTCCATCGAGCTGGCCGTTTCTTCCAGGCTCGATGCCTGCGATTCGGTGCGGTTCGACAGGTCCGCATTGCCGGACGCAATCTCGCGCGAGGCCACGGCGATCGCTTCGGTGCCGGTACGCACCTGGCTCACGATGTTGGCAAGGCTGTCGTTCATGTCCTTCATCGCCTGCATGAGATGCCCGGTCTCGTCGTTCGACACGACCTCGATGCGCTGGGTCAGGTCGCCGGAGGCCACACTGCCGGCCACGCTGACGGCCTGGTTGAGCGGACGCGTGATGGAGCGGATCAGGAGTGTGCCGACGATCACGGCAAGCAGCAGGCCAAGGGCGACCGCGCCGATCGTCGTGTTGCGGACCAGGACGAAGGCTTCGGCTGCGGCGAGGTACTGGGCCTTGGCCTGCTCCTGTTCGTACTTCATCAGATCCTGCAGGGCCGTACGCATCGGCTGGTAGGACTGGCGCATCGGGCCCTGCAGCACTTCGCCCGCCTGCTGGTAATCCTGCGCGCTGATCGCGGCAATGGCGGGGATGACGCCTTCACGCCCATAGGCACGACGCTTCTCGTCGAAGATCTTGGCGAGCTGGCTTTCCTCGGCATCCTTGATCGAGGCCACATAGGCCTTCCATTTCTGGTCGATGACCTCGATGACCTTCCGGACCTCGGCAATCCGCTTGTCGAGCACATCCTGGCTTTCCGGGAAGGCGACGAGCTGCCCGGTGATGGATTCCGCCAGGCGCACCTGGTTGGCTGTGACAAGGGCAATGACTTCATCGAGCTGGCCGAGCCGCACGACACGATCTTCGTAGACGTCCTTCAGCGCCTGCTTGGTCGAGCTCATGCCGCTGATGCCCATGAAGCCCACGCCCAGCAGCAGTGCCGAGAGCAGGCCGATCACGAAAATCAGCCGCGATTTGATGGTCAGGTTCTTCAACATGTCTCCGCTCCTTTTCAGTGCCTGAATGATTCGCGTCAGGCCGCGATTTTTTCGATCAGCCCCATTTCGGAACTGGTCATCAATTTGTCGATGTCCACCAGGATCAGCATGCGGGCGCCCAGGTCACCCAGTCCGATCAGGTAGTCCGTGTCGAATGCCGAGCCCACTTCCGGCGCCGGGCGCATCTGCTCCGGCTTCAGCGTGGTCACGTCGGATACGCTGTCGACCACCATGCCGACCACCCGGCCGGCGATGTTGAGGATGATCACCACGGTGAACTGATCGTAGGTGGCCTCGCCCAGATTGAGCTTGATGCGCATGTCGACCACCGGGATGATGGTGCCGCGCAGGTTGACCACGCCCTTGATGAAGGCCGGCGCGTTGGCGATTCGGGTCACCGGTTCGTAGCCGCGGATTTCCTGCACGCGCAGGATGTCGATGCCGTATTCCTCGCGCCCCAGCGTGAACGCCAGGTATTCACGGACATCCTCCGCTTCGGCGGGATTGGCGGTACGCGGTTTGTCGGTCAACGTCAGCATGTCGTGTCGTCCTTGTGGTGTGCCGGCCTAGAAGCAGACCGAATCGGCGTTGAGCTGGCGGCTCGATCGCAGCAGCGCGGCCACGTCGAGAATCAGCGAGACACCGCCGTCGCCCAGGATGGTGGCGCCGGAAATGCCCGCAACCTTGCGGAAATTGGATTCCAGGTTCTTGACCACCACCTGCTGCTGGCCGACCAGGCTGTCCACAAGCAGGGCGGCCTTCTTGCCCTCGGATTCGAGGATGACGAGGATGCCCTGCGAGGGGTCCTCGCTCTTCGGCGCGATGGCGAAGATCTGGTATAGCGGAATGAGCGGCAGGTATTCCTCGCGCACCTTGACGACCCTGCCCTGGCCGGCGATCTCCTTCACGTCCATCGGTGCGGGCTGCAGCGACTCGACGACGTAGCCCAGCGGCAGGATGTAGATTTCCTCGCCGACCTTGATCAGCATGCCGTCGAGGATGGCCAGGGTGAGCGGCAGCGAGATCGAGATCGTGGTGCCCGAGCCGGGTACCGAGCGGATATCGACCACGCCGCCCATGGCGGTGATGTTGCGCTTGACGACATCCATGCCGACGCCGCGCCCAGACACGTCGGTGACGATTTCCGCAGTGGAAAAGCCGGGGGCGAAGATGAGCTGCCATACCTCGCTGTCAGGCATGGCGTCGGAGACCGGCAGGCCGTTCTGCCTGGCCTTGGCCAGGATCTTTTCGCGGTTCAGCCCGCCGCCGTCGTCGCTCACCTCGATGACGATGTTGCCGCCCTGATGCGCTGCGGACAGGGTCAGCTTGCCGGTTTCGCTCTTGCCCGAGGCCCGGCGCTTCTCCGGCATCTCGATGCCGTGGTCGACGCTGTTGCGCACCAGATGCGTGAGAGGATCGACGATGCGCTCGATGAGCCCCTTGTCGAGCTCGGTCGCTGCACCGCGGGTGACGAACTCGACCTTCTTGCCGAGCTTGCCTGCAAGATCGCGCACCATGCGCGGAAAGCGCGAGAACACGTAGTCCATCGGCATCATGCGGATCGACATCACGGCTTCCTGCAGGTCGCGCGTGTTGCGCGCAAGCTGGTTCGCGCTGTTGAGCAGACGCTCGTGGACGATGGGATCGAGCGCGTTGATGCGCTGGTCGATCATGGCCTGGGTGATGACGAGCTCGCCCACCAGGTTGATGAGCTGGTCGACCTTTTCCACGCTGACGCGGATCGACGAGGATTCCGCGTTGGCCCCTTCCTTGTCGGTGGCGCGCCGGCCCCAGTTCTTGTTATCCCCTGCCGGCGCGGCTGCCGGTGCGGGAGATGCGGCAGCCGCCGCTGCAGGTGCAGCCGTAAGCAGCGCCGGCTGTTCGTACAGTCCGTAGGCGGCCTCGCCCAGCTTCGGCGCCGCCGGACCGGCGGGTGCCGCAGGCGGGGCCGCCGGACCGGAAGACGTGATGCGCAGCGCATCGGGGTCGAGCACGAAGGCGCAGATCGCGACGATGGTGTCCTGCGATTCGGTGGTGACGAGATTGAAGACGCTCCGGCCATCCGCCAGGGTTTCACGCGCAAGCGTGCCCATGAGGCCGAGTTCGGCCGCCAGGGCATCGACGTCCTTTTGCGGCACGTCGGGCAGTTCGATGCGCAGATGGAAGTTTCCTTCGGCATCTGCCATGGGGGGGGCCGGCTCGGCCGGTTCGACAGGGGAGGCCGCAATCGCAGCGGCAGCCGGCACGGCTTCGCCATGCGAGAGCGCATCGAGACGCTTGCTCACCGCCAGCACGGCATCGTGATCGACGGCCGAACCATGGCGGTGGCCGTCCATCAGCATGGCCAGCACGTCCTTGGACACGAGGAAGGCATCGACATGCTCCGCTGTCAGAGCCATCTCGCCCTTGCGGATGCGATCGAGCAGGGACTCCAGTACATGCGTGACTTCGGTGATGTCGGTGAAGCCGAAGGTGGCGGCGCCGCCCTTGATCGAGTGCGCGGCACGGAAAATCGCGTGCAGGTCCTCGTTCTCGGGCGCGTTCACGTCGAGCGCAAGCAACAGCTTCTCCATCTCGGCGAGCAGTTCGTCTGCCTCGTCGAAGAACACCTGGTAGAACTGGCTCATGTCGATCGTCATGTTTGTGCTCCGCAAACCTGTCTCGTTCTCGCGTCTCAACCGATCAGTTTCCTGACCACCTCGGTCAGCCGGGCAGGCTCGAAGGGTTTGACCATCCAGCCGGTCGCGCCTGCCGCCCTGCCCTGCGCCTTGATTTCGTCGCCTGACTCGGTTGTCAACATCAATATCGGCACGCTTCTGTAATTCTTCATGTCGCGCAGTGCACGAATGAGGCTCAGGCCATCCATGCCCGGCATGTTCTGGTCGGTGAGCACCAGGTCGACCGTCTGCTTCTTCGCCTTTTCCAGCCCGTCCCTGCCATCCACCGCCTCGATCACGCCGTAGCCGGCATCCCTGAGAACAAAGGAGACCATCTGGCGCAGAGAGCCCGAATCGTCCACCGTGAGGATTGTTTTAGAGGTCGTCATGTCCATGCTTCCATGCTGTCAAAACAGTTCGATATCGCCGCACTCCAGGTGCTGCTGCTGCACCGTACGGCGGAGCGGGCGCGTGGAGCCGGCCGGGGCGTTCGCGCAGCCACCGAGGTCGTCACGCACACCTGCAAGGTGCTCGCCCATGCGCCGGATGATCTGGCTGGTCATGTCCTGGAACTGCAGCCCCGCGATGGCTTCGCCGACATGACGATCGATGTCCGCACGCAGTCCTTCCACGCGGGCACAACAGGCGGCGAATTCCGGATGGTCGGCGGCGGATTCGCGCAGCAGGTTCTGCTGGCTGGCGATACCGCGATGGATGGCCATGAAGCTGGCGAGCAGCTTCTCGATGGCCGCTTCGAGGAGCGCATTCATCTGCGCGAGGTCACGTTCGACCTCCTCGATGTGGGCGCCGCTCCCCGCCTGAGGCGCAACGGGTTCGTGAGCGTGCGTCCGCATGGCGATCAGAGATAGTTGAAGAGCGAGAGCGCCGAGGTTTTGACGAAGGACTGCTGCGCGGCCTCGAGCGTGGTCTCCTGCTGAGCCAGTGTCGTCAGGGCCCTGGCATAGTCGAGGTCCTGGATTTCGGACAGCATGGCGCTGTACTGCACATTGCGGTCGTCGCCGGCGGCGTCGAGCGAATCGAGCTCCTGCAGCCGCGTGCCCAGCGCGGCGCGCACCGTCAGCACGTTGTCGAGCGCGAGTTCCAGATCGGCATTGGCAGTGGCCAGGCCCGCATCCAGCGCGGCCCGGTCCGCCGCGGTCACGACCGGGGTCTGCAGCAGGGCGATCGCATCCTTCAGGGTCTGGAAGATATCCTGCCCGCCCCCCTGAAAGACCGTCTGGCCCGGGCTGTTCAGGACCATCTGCCGGTTCGCGTCCACCTGCACGCGCAGCTGGCCCAGGTCACCCTGGTAGGTTGCGCCGCTGGCCGACTCGACGAAGGCGGGCGTATCGCTCTGGTACCCCGAGAACAGGTAGTTGCCCTGTGCATCGCGCGTGTTCGCCAGGCCCAGGATGGCATCGAACCGGGTCGACAGCTCGGTCGCCACGGTGGCACGCTGGGCATCGTCGTAGAGGGGATTGCCCGCGCCGACGATGGCTTCCTTCACCTGCTGTAGGACTTCGGTCACGCTGGACAGGGTGCCTTCGACGAAGCCGAGCGTATTCCGGGCATGCGTACGGTTGGCGGCATATTGCGAGTTGATCGACTGCTGCTGCGTCAGGTCGAGCGCACGCGCAGCCGCCACGGGGTCGTCCGAGGGCGCAAGCATCCTCCGTCCGGTCGCCACCTGCTGCTGGGTCTTGTAGAGCGCGGTCTGGATCTCGCTGATGCGGCTGGCGCCGCCTTCATAGATCTGCTGGGTGCTGATGCGCATGAGGGTGGGCTCCTTTACTGTCCGAGTGCGACGAGCATGTCGAACATTTCCTTGGCGATCTGCATCACCTTGGCAGCGGCCTGGTAGGCCTGCTGGTAACGCAGCAGGTTGGTCGCCTCTTCATCCAGATTGACGCCGGATTCTGATTGCAGGGCGACCGTCGTCTGTTCCAGCAGGCCGGCTGCGGCCTTGCTGGTTACTTCGAGTTCGCCGGTCTTGTTGCCGATCGCGCTGATCAGCTGGCCGTAGGCGCCCTGGAAAGTGGTCGTGCCGTCGGCCAGGGTGTTGGCGGTCTGCAGAGCAGCCAGCGCCAGCGCATTGCTGTTGTCGCCGACCGCACCGGTCACGCCGGCCGCGGCGATGCCCGCCGGATCGGAGATCAGCAGGCTGAAGCCGGATGCGCCCTGGGTCGTCGGACGGATCAGGAAGTTGTCGCCCGCGTCGGGTGTTCCGGTCAGGTCGAGCGTGACGCCGTCGATGGTCTGCGGGAAGCCGGCGAAAGTCGTCGTACTGTCATCGGACAGCCGGGTCAGCGTGTAGTTGGTGCCGTCGTACTGCAGCTGGTAATCGCTGGTGGTGAGCGCCCCGGCATCGGCGATCGTGGCCGTGAGCGTCGCCGTTCCCGTGTTCGTACCGTTGGGCCCGACCACCGGCGAGCCGGTGCTGAAGAAGGCGCCGCCTGCCACGCCGGCGAGATCGAATCCGGCCTGGTGCTGGGCATTGAAGCTGCTGGCCAGCCCGATGGCGATGCGCCCCAGGGCGTTCTGGGCCGGCACCAGCGATTCGCTGCGGAAGGCGATCAATCCGCCCAGATTGCCGCCGACGAAGCCGGATTCGCCGACGTACACGGTGCTGCCGTCATTGGCCTTGTAGGCCACTTCGATTTTCTGCGGGTCGGTCGGCGAGGCGGTGGCGATGAGGTTCGAGGTTCTGGTTCCCACCACCAGAGGATGGCCGTTGCCGATGAAGACGTTATAGTCGCCGTCGCCCTGCTTGACGACGGTGGCCTTGATTTCCTTGTTCAGTTCCATCACAAGCTGGTCGCGCTGGTCCAGCAGGTCGTTCGGCGGCTGGCCCGAGGCGCGCGCCGCCTTGCCGATGGCATCGTTGAGGTTGGCGATGCGCTCGGCGTAAGTGTTGATGAGGCCGACGCTGGTCAGCACCTGACTGTTGATGCCGCGCTCGATCTCGGTCAGGCGGGAGGCCATGCCCTGGAAACGCGATACCAGCGATTCCGCGGTGGACAGCACGGTCTGGCGCGCCGGGGTCGAGGTCGCGTCGGTTGTCAGGGTCTGTACACCGTTGAAGAAATCCTGCAGCGCCGGCGACAGACCGGCGTCCGGATCGGCCAGCATGTTGTCGACCTGGCGGATCTGCGCGTAGTAGTTGTCGATCCCGCTCTTGTTCGTCTGCGCGTTCTGCACCTGGGTACCGAGGAATTCGTTGTACACGCGGCGGACGGTGGAAATCTCGGTGCCCTGTCCGAGGAAGCCGAAACCGAAGTTCTGCGACAATGCCGCACCCTGCACCACCACCTGGCGGTTGTACCCCGGCGTCGAGGCGTTGGCGATGTTGTGGCCGGTCGTGTTGATCCCGACCTGGGCGGCGGTCAGGGCGCTTTGGCCGATGCTGAGGATGCTGGTTGCCATGGCAGGTCAGGGATGGGCTCCGGGCAGACAATCCGCCCTTACATCAGGTGAATCGGTCGCTTTTGCCATTTCTTGAATCCGGTCGGGTTCAAGACTGTTCGACCAGCCGGATCGTGCCGGCCAGCTTGCGCGCATAGGCCGGGTCGGTGGCGTAGCCCGCCTGCTGCAGCCCCTGGGCAAAGCCGGCCGCATCGCCGCCCTGGGCGATCACGTTCTGGTAGCGGGCATTGCTGCGTAGCAGGCTGGCGTAGTCCCGGAACGCATCCGCGTAGGAATTGTAGGCGCGGAAGGTGTCGACCTGCTTCACCGGCTTGCCGCCCACGTATTCGGTGGTGACGATGTCGACGGTGCGGCCTGTCCAGCCGCCGCCGGCCTTGATGCCGAAGAGGTTGTGGCTGTCGGCGCCATCGGCCCCGCGGATCGCCTGGCGGCCCCAGCCGGTCTCGAGCGCGGCCTGGCCGACCATGAAGCGGGCCGGGATGCCGGTCGCGGCACTCGCCGACTCGGCGTGCGGCAGCATGCGCTGGACGAAGTCGCTCACGTGGGCGGGCACGTCTGCGGCGCCAGGAGCGGACGGCGCACGAATCGTCGCAGGCGCCTCGGCAGCGGGGAGCGCGATGCCCTGCGGCGCATCCAGCGGCAGGGCGCGGTCCGCATTCAACGGAAAGGCCTCGGCTTCGCCCTCGGCCGGCACGCCGGGCGCCACCAGGGTGGCGGAAAGCTGGCGCACCATGACGTCGGCCAGCCCGATGCCGCGGCTGGCCATGGTCTGCGCCAGCTGCTGATCGAGCATGGAGGTGTACATGCGGGTCTGGTCACTGTCGAAAAGCCCGTCCTGCGAGGTCGTCTCGCGCATGCTTTTCATCAGCATGTTCATGAACACGGCCTCGAACTGCTGGGCAGCCGCCTTGAGCGCTTCGGGCGAGGCTTGTCGGGCCTGCAGCCTGAGCGCATCGACGCCCTGCGCATCCAGGGCGAAGCGCGCGGAGAGATCGGCGGCGCCCACGGCCATCAGATCACCTCCAGTTCGGCACGCAACGCACCGGCGGCCTTGAGCGCCTGCAGGATGGCGAGCAGGTCCTGCGGCGTGGCGCCGATGGAATTGAGCGCCTTCACCACGTCGGCGAGCGAGGCGCCGCCCTGCAGGCGCATGACCTCGCCCGGTTGCTGGCGAATCTCGATCTGCGACTGGCCCGCGACCACGGTCGCGCCCCTGGAGAAGGGCGCCGGCTGGCTGATCACCGGCTCGGTATTGATCACCACCGAGAGGTTGCCGTGCGACACCGCGCTGGGATCGAGCATCACTTTCTGGTTCATGACGACGGAACCGGTGCGCGCGTTGATGATGACCCTGGCCATGCCGGCCGCCGGGTTCACCTCCAGGCTTTCGACCGCGCCGAGGAAGGCGACCCGCTCGCTGGCGCCGACCGGAGTCTTCACCTGCACCACGCGGCCGTTCAATGCGCGAGCCGTCTCCGCACCGAAGCGGGCGTTGATCGCGTCGACCACGCGCGCGGCCGTGGAAAAGTCGGTCTGCCGCAGCTCGACATTGATGCTGCCGGATTCGCCGAGCGCCGTGGCGACGCTGCGCTCGACCGTGGCGCCCGCGGGAATCAAGCCCACGGACAGATGATTGATCTGCGCCTTGCTGCCGTTGGCCGAGGCGCCTGCCCCGCTCACCACCAGACTGCCCTGCGCCATGGCGTAGACCTGGCCGTCGGCGCCCTTCAGCGGCGTCATCACCAGCGTGCCGCCGCGCAGGCTCTTGGCATTGCCGATGGACGAGACCGTCACGTCGAGCGTCTGGCCGGTCTGCGAGAACGGCGGCAACTCGGCCGTCACCATCACCGCGGCGACGTTCTTCAGCTGCATGTTCACGCCGGGCGGCAGGTTGATGCCCATCTGCGTCAGCATGCTGGCGATGCTCTGGGTGGTGAAAGGTGTCTGCGTGGTCTGGTCGCCGGTGCCGTCCAGGCCCACCACCAGACCGTATCCGGCGAGCTGGTTGGCGCGCACGCCCTGGATGGAAGCGATGTCCTTGATCCGTTCCGCCGAGGCGCGTTCGGCATGGGTCGCCACAGGCAGGACCAGGGCGGCGAGCAGCAGCGTATGCATGGGTTTCATGGCGAGTCCCTCAAAGCGGCGCGATGCTGAGGAAGAAGCGCGCCAGCCAGCTCATCAGCTCGGCGCGGTCGAGCTTGGCGCTGGTACGGTATTCGATGCGCGCGTCGGCTACCTTGGACGACGCGACAGTATTGCCGGCCTGGATGGTATCGGGCTGCACCACGCCGGACAGACGGATGTATTCGGTACCCTTGTCGAGGGCGATCTGCTTTTCGCCGGCGACCGCAAGGTTGCCGTTGGGCAGCACCTCGGTCACCGTGACGGTGAGGTTGCCCGTGAAAGTGTTGCTCGAATTGAGCGTGGCTTCATCCTCGTACTCGACGCTGGACGACGCATTGGCACCCAGGCGGTTGAGCGTCGATGACGACAGGCCGGCGAGCGCACTGACCGAGGCATCGACCGCGCCCGTCTTCTCGCCGGAGGACGAGGCCTGCTTGCCGGCCTGGGTCTTCTCGCTGATGACGATGGTCAGCACGTCGCCGACGTGACGCGCCCGCCGGTCCTCGAACAGCGGCTTGTACGACGCCGCCTGGTAGATGGCACCGTTGCCCGCAGCCTGCGCCGCCTGCAGCTGCGGACGTGCGGTGGTCGGACCCTGCGTGATGGTCGTGGGCGTGGTGCCGCAGGCGGCCAGGAGCGCCGCCGCGCAGGCGGGAAGAACGAACCGGTCGAATGGCGTGCGCATGGTCTTCACAGCTGCGTCAGCCGCTGCAGCATCTGGTCGGAGGTGGAAATCGCCTTGCTGTTGATCTCGTAGGCGCGCTGGGTCTGGATCATGTTGACCAGCTCTTCCACCACGTTGACGTTGGAGGTTTCCACGTAGGCCTGGTTGAGCACGCCGGCGCCGTTGCTGCCGGGCGCGCTGGAGCTCGGCGTGCCGGATGAGGTTGTCTCGGCGTAGAGGTTCTCGCCCAGGCTCTGCAGGCCGGCGGGATTGATGAACATCGCCAGCTGCAGGGTACCGATGGTCGTCGCCGCGGCCGTGCCGGGCAGGGTCACGGACACGGTGCCGTCGCGCGCGATGGTCAGCGTCTGCGCATCGGCCGGGATGGTGATCGCGGGCTGCACGGGGTAGCCGCTGGCCGTCACCAGCTGTCCGTTGGCGTCGGTCTGGAAGGAGCCGTCGCGGGTGTATGACGTGGTGCCATCCGGCATCAGCACCTGGAAGAAGCCGTTGCCCTGGATCGCCACGTCCTTGGCGTTGCCGGTCTGCTGCAGGTTGCCCTGGGTGAAGATGCGCTCGGTGGCGACCGGCTTCACGCCGGTGCCGACCTGGAGCCCCGAGGGCAGCTGCGTCTGTTCGGACGACTGTGCGCCGGGCTGGCGGATGGTCTGGTAGAGCAGGTCCTCGAACACAGCACGCGCGCGCTTGAAGCCGCTGGTGCTGACGTTGGCGAGGTTGTTGGAAATCACGTCCATCTGCGTCTGTTGCGCATCCAGACCGGTCTTGGCAATCCACAGCGAGCGAATCATGTCGGCTCCTTCAGGGGTTCTTCAATCAGCTCATGCCCAGCAGCTGGGCGGCCTTGGCGTCGTTGCTCTCGGCCGTCTGCAGGAGCTTCATCTGCATCTCGAACTGGCGGGCGAGCGAAATCATGTCGACCATCGCATCGACCACGTTGACGTTTGAGGTCTCGAGCGCACCCGAGATCACGTTGACATTGGTGTCCACGGCGGCCGTGCTGCCATCATTCATGCGGAACAGGCCGTCGTCGCCGCGCTTGAGCTCGGCGGCCGGCGGGTTCACGAGCTTCAGACGCCCGATCGCGGTCAGCCCGGTTGCGGCGGAACCGTCCGGCAGGAGCGAGATGGTGCCGTCACGTGCGACCGCAAGGCGGCTGCCGGGAGGTATCGAAAGCTGGCCGCCGTCGCCCAGGACGGCAAGCCCGTTCGCCGTGCGCAGCACGCCGTTCTCGTCGACTTGCAGGCTGCCGTTGCGGGTGTAGGCTTCGCTGCCGTCGGGTGCCTCGACCGCCAGCCAGCCCTCGCCCTGCACCGCCACGTCGAGCTCGCGCCCGGTATGCTGGATCGCACCCGCGCGGAAATCGGTGCCCACGCTGGAATCGACGACGAAAGCGCGCGTGGCAAGCGGCGCGCCGACGACCGGGACCGCGCGGAACTCGTTGAGTTGCGCACGGAAGCCGGTGGTGGTGGCGTTGGCCAGGTTGTGCGAGACCGTCGCCTGCTGCTCCAGCGTGTGCTTCGCGCCGGTCATCGAGGTGTAGATCATGCGGTCCATGTCGCCTCCTTCATCGTTGCAGCCTCAGACATCAGCGCAGGTTGACCAGGGTCTGCAGGACGGCGTCCTGCGCCTTGATGGTCTGCGCGTTGGCCTGGTAGACCCGCTGCGCGGTGATCATGTTGACCAGCTCGGCCGTGAGGTCGACGTTGGAGTCTTCCACTGCGGACGACTGCAGCACGCCCAGGCTGCCGGTGTCGGGGGTGCCGACCAGAGGCGCACCCGAGGTCGCGGTTTCCGCCCACATGTTGTTGCCAAGCGGCTGCAGGCCGTTGGGGTTGGCAAAGCTCGCCAGCACCACCTGACCCAGCACGGCCGACTGGCCATTGGTATAGCGGCCCAGGATGATGCCGTCGTCGCCGACGCTGAAACCAGCCAGCCGACCGGAGGTGAAGCCGTCCTGGTTCAGCGTGTTCACGCTGAAGGCGGAACCGAACTGGGTGGTCCCGGTGTAATCGATGTCGACGGTGAACGGCGAGGCCGCGCCGGTCGTGACCGTCACGGATGTGGACAGCGGCATGGCGGTGGTCAGAAGGCCGTTCGTCCCGAAGCTGAGCGTGCCGACCGAGGTCGCGGCGGCGCCATCGGTGGAGGCGAACACGCTCCAGCTGCCGGCGGCCGTCTTCACGTAATAGGTCTGCAGGGTGTGGGCATTGCCCAGGCTGTCGAAGATCGACACCGATGTTGAATTGTGGAAGGTGGTCGGGTCATTCTGGTTGAAGCCCGCCGCGGTCAGCGCCGAATTCGTCGAGTCGAGGTTGAGCACGGAATTCACCTCGCCCGTCACCTGCGGCGGCAGGTCCGAGGTATTGATGAAGAGGCGCGCCGGCGCGCCAGTCGAGAGCACGCCGCTGGCATCGGCGGTGTAGCCGGTGAGAAACGCACCGCCGGAACTGACGATGTAGCCGTTGCGGTCGAGCTGGAACTGGCCGTTGCGCTGGTAGTTGATCTCGCCGTTGCTGTCCATGCGGAAGAAGCCGCCGCCGTTGATGGCGATGTCCAGCGGATTGTTGGTCGAAGTGATGTTGCCCTGGGTGAACTGCTGCGCCACCTGCGCAAGCTGCACGCCGATGCCGACCTGCGAACCGCCGGCGCCGGTCAGCGAGTTGGCGTACACGTCGGCGAACTGCGTCTGCGACTGCTTGAAGCCGACGGTGCCGGAGTTGGCGACGTTGTTGCCGATGACGTCGAGATTCTTCGCCGCCGCGTTCAGACCGCTCAAACCTTGCTGAAAACTCATGATGCTCTCCTTGTGGGTGTCGTCGCGACGACGTTCATCAGAAAATCTGCCGGATGTCGGCGTAGCTCGCCTTCCCGTTTCCGGAAAGGTTCAGGGTCACGCCCTGGCTGTTCTGCGACACGCTGTTGACCATCGCCAGATACAGCGCCTCGCTGGTCACCGGGGTGGATCCCTGGGTCGCGCTCACCTTGAAGATGTAGTCACCTTCCGGTGCCGCGCTGCCGTCGTCCGCCAGGCCGTCCCAGGCCACGACATTGACGCCGGCGGCGCGCGCGCCGAGATCGAGCGTGCGCACCGTCACGCCGGCGGCGTTCTCGATGGTGAGCTTCACTGAACCGGCCGTACCGTCAAGGTCGAACCCGACCACGGCGCTGTCGGCTGCAGGACCGATGTGATTGCCCGGCACCAGCACGCCGCGGCCGATCAGGTTCGAGGCCTGAGCCATCTGGTTGCTGGACAGGCTGGCGACCAGCGTTTCCATGCTGGCCTTCATGCTTTCGATGCCCTGCACGGTGGAAAGCTGCGCCATCTGGCTCGTCACCTGCGCGTTGTCGAGCGGATTCAGCGGATCCTGGTTCTTCATCTGCGCGACCAGGAGCTTGAGGAAACGGTCCTGCGTTTCCTCGGCGCTGCTCTTGCTGGCCGTCGCCGCGGTGGCGCCGAAAAGGCTGGTCACAGAACTGCTGTCTTGTACGGTACTCATCGCATGCCCTCAGTTCATTGACCCAGGTTCAGGGTCTTCAGCAGGAGCGTCTTGGTGGTGTTCATCATTTCCACGTTCGACTGGTAGGAACGCGAGGCCGAGATCATGTTGACCATCTCCTCGACGACGTTGACGTTGGGCAGGGTCACGTAACCCTTGTCGTCGGCCAGCGGATTCTTGGGGTCGTACACCGTTTTCATCGGCGACGGATCCTCGACCACGCCCGCCACCTGCACGCCGGTCGCGCCGTTTTCGCCCACCGGCGTGGCCGCGAACACCACCTGTTTGGCCTTGTAGGGGGTGCCGTTGGCACTGGTCGCGCTGTCGGCGTTGGCGAGATTGCTGGCGACGGTGTTGAGCCGCTGCGACTGCGCGTTCATGGCGGAACCGGCAACGTTGAAGATATTGAACAGAGACATCGGTCTGGCTCCTTATCCCTGGATCACGGCGAGCATGCTCTTGATCTGCGAGCTGATGCGCGTGAGGTTGAATTCGTACTGCACGGCGTTTTCCGCAAAGGCCGCACGCTCGGCGTCCACATCCACGGTATTGCCGTCCACGTTGCCCTGTGCCGGATTGCGGTACTGCAGGAAGCTCTGGGTCGACAGCGCGGTGCTGCCCCTGAGGTGGCCCGCGGCAGTCGTCGCCAGGGTCGTGCCGCCCTGTGCCGGATTGCCCTGCAGCGCATTGCTGAGCGCGGCCCTGAAATCGAAGTCGCGCGCCTTGTAGTTGGGCGTGTCTGCGTTGGCGATGTTGGACGCCAGCACCTGCTGGCGCTGGTCGCGCAGGCGCAGGGCCTGCGCGTGGAAATTCAGCATGTCGTCGAGTCGGTTCAGCATCGTGGGTACCCGTTTCTTTGCGGCCTTCGCCGTCAAAAAACCTTTTTCGATGACTGCATCCTAGGCCGGCGTTTGTCCATTCAATCGAACGAGTAAGGGCACAAAGCCCCCTCATTTCGATGTTTGCTCCGCGCACGCGCGTGGCTAGACTGGGCCCCAGAATCAGCTGCCCCGAGAACTCCGCATGATTGCCGCTTTGATCCGATTGCTCCTGCTGGCCGCGTGTGCGACGCCAGCCCTGGCCGCCAGTACGCAGGACCCCGCCGCCATCCGCGACGTGGCCGCGCGTTTCCTGCTGACGCAGGCCGCCGGCCAGCCGGGCAAGGTCTCGGTGGACGTGAAGCCGCCGCGCAGCGCGCCGGCCGCCTGCGCAGCGCTCGATGCCTTCCAGCCGGCGGGCAGCCGGCCCATCGGCAGGACGACGGTGGGCGTGCGCTGCCAGGCCCCGACCGCATGGACGGTCTATCTCCCTGCGCAGGTCAGTGTCATCGGGCAGTACGTCGCCACCGTCCGGCCCCTGCCCGCCCGCCATGTCATCGTGCCGGGCGACCTCGCCCTGCGCGAGGGCGACCTGGGCGCCCTGCCTCTCGACGTGGCACGCGACCCCGGGGCGCTCCTCGGCTACAGCACGGTATCCGGCATCGCCGCCGGCGCGGCACTGCGGGCGGGCGTCCTCAGGCCGCCCCTGGTCGTGCAGCAGGGCCAACCCACCCGCCTGGTGATCCTCGGCCCCGGCTTCGCGCTGCGCAGCGAGGGCCAGGCCCTGGCCAATGCCAGCCGCGGCGACCACGTCCGGGTCAAGACGGCGTCGGGCCAGGTGGTCAGCGGCATTGCCCGGGACGGGCAGCAGGTCGAAGTGGCGTTCTGAAACTTTTTTCGCGAACGGCCTTCAGAAATTTTGTAAATTGCCGTTTACGAATCAGATTGGACGGAATCCCAGCCCGTCCCGACAGGAACGCACATGAAGATCGATCCCGGCATCAAACAGGTGAATCTGCCCACCGCGGTGGAAAACCGCCCCGCGCAGGTCAAGGCAGGTGCGCGTCCGGGTGCCGAGCAGACCGACGTCACCCTGAGTGCGCGCGCCGGCCAGCTGAAGGAACTGGAAACCCGGCTCGAATCCATCCCGGTCGTCGACCGCGCCAAGGTCGACGCCATCAAGGAAGCCATCGCCTCGGGGCAGTACACCGTGAATGCGGAAAACGTCGCCCAGGGTCTGGTCGACTCGGTGAAGGAAATGCTTCATGTTGCCAAAGCCAAGTAAGCTCGCCAGCCAGCTCAGCGCCGAAAACGCTGCCTGGGCTGCACTCCTCGGCACCCTGGCGGACGAGGAACGCGCCCTCATCGATGGCGACGCCGACCGCCTTGCGGCCCTCAACGCCACCAAGCTCGAACGCCTGCACGCCGCCAGCGAACTCGCCCGCGCGCGCATGGCCGCACTCGCCGATGCCGGTTTCCCGCCCAGCCACTCCGGCATGGAAAACTGGCTCGCCCGCCACGGCAATGCCGCCGCGCGTGCCGACTGGCACAGCCTGCGGACCCTGGAAGACCAGGCCCGCGCCAGCAACCTGCGCATCGGCAAGCTCATCGAGATGCGCATGAGCGCCACCCGCCAGGCGCTCAACGTGCTGATGCACGCCGCCACCGGAAAGGGTGGTCTCTACGACCCGAGCGGCCAGGCGGTCGCCGCGCATGCGAGCAAGCCGCTTACGGCGGCCTGATAGGGGTCGGGGACCAGGATTTAGGGGCTAGGGGATGTTGTGCGGCTGCGCCGCGGCCCATGAATTCATGAAGCGCGGCGCAGCCGCTCAAAGCCCCCTGATCCCTAAATCCTGGTCCCTGACCCCTACCCCCACCGCCCTGGCGCGATCGCTGCCACAAGATCGGCCTCCAGCGGCAGCGGTGTGCCGGTCAGCATCCCGGCCAGCGTCTCCCCCAGCACCCCCGCCCACACCACCCCGCGCGAAGCGTAGCCCACCGCCACATATACGCCCGCGTATCCCGACACGGCGCCGACGAGTGGCAGCCGGTCCGGCAGGGTCGCGCGCAGGGCCGCGCGTCCCTCGACCGCGGACACGTCGATGGCTGCAGCCGCACCGGGCAGGATGTTTTCCAGCCGCGCCAGGTTCGCCGCGTCGCTCGACGCAACCGGCGCCGTATTGTCGTCGTCGTGCTCGTAGGTGGCGCCGACCAGCGGCCGTGCGCCCGGCGCGAAATAGCCCTCGCGCGCGATCACCCGCTCGATGCCGGGCAGGCTGCCGGCGGGCAGTTGCGTGATCTGGCCGCGCACGGTGTGGATCGGCCAGGCTGCACCCGGCACGAGCGCCGCGGCATCGCGCGCGTTCGCCAGCACGACCGCGTCGGCTTCGGCAAGCAGCAGGCCCGCCGCGTCCAGTACCCGCCAGCCCGCGCCCGCCGCTTCGATTTTCGCCACGGCCGCGCCGGTGCAGAGGACGATGCCGGGCCGGCCGAGCCAGGCGCGGGTGAGGCTCTGCGGCCGCACCCAGCCGCCATCCGGGTAGTACACACCGGCTGCCGCGACCGGCCAGCGCGCCAGCGCGCGGGCGGCGTCCACGTCCACCCAGTGCGCGTAGGCAGCAGGCGGCGCGGCGGCTGCGAGCGCCTGGCGATACTTGGCCTCGGCGTCGGCATCCTTCGCCAGGTGCAGCACGCCGCAGCGCGCCCATTCCAGGCCGGACAGCCGCGGCCAGGCACGCAGGTCGTGCAGGAAGGCCGCGCGCGTCAACCGCGTCGAGCGGTTGTCGTCGCGCGAGAGCACCGGCCGGAACACCGCGATGGGGTTGCCCGAAGCGGCCTGCGCCGGCGCGGCTTCGCGCTCCAGCACGACGGCCTCGATGCCGCGCACGGCCAGGGCGTGCGCTACCGCCGCCCCGGCGACGCCGGCGCCGATCACCGCCACCCGGCCCGGTACGCACGGCATCGGTTCCACATCGCCGGCAAGGCGCGCGGCCAGGCAATGCCGCTTGCGGCCGTAGCCTGCGCGCTTTTCGCAGACGAAACCGGCTTGCGCCAGCCCCTGCCGTACCGGCGCGGCCACGGTATAGGTCGCCGCCCGCGCACCAGGACGCGCCAGCCGCGCGCACGCGGCAAAGAGCGCCGATTGCCACAGGTCGGCGTTGCGCTCAGGCGCAAAGCCGTCGAAATAGAAGGCATCGACGCGCGCGACGAGATTGGGCAGGCAGTCCTGTGCATCGCCCAGCATGAGGGTGAGCTGCACGCGTCCGTCGTCGAGCGCGATGCGGTGAAAGCCCGGCACCGGCGGCGGCCAGTTCGCCACCAGCTCGCTCGACAGGGCGGCGAACGCGGGCCAGTGCGCGTGCAGGCGCACGAGATCGTCCGCAGAGAAGGGATGCAATTCCACCGCGCAGTAGTGCAGCCGCGCGCAGCGCACCGGATCGGCCCGCCAGGCCGCCCAGGTCGCCAGAAAATTGAGCCCGGTGCCGAAACCCGTTTCCAGCACAGTGAACGCGGCGCGGCCCGCCCAGGCATCCGGCAGGCCGCAGCCCTGCAGGAACACATGCCGCGCCTGCCCGATGCCGCCGTCCGCGGAGTGATAGACGTCGCCGTAGGCGGCGGAATACGGCACGCCGTCGCGGATTTCGAGCGTGGCTGGAACGATGGTCTTCAACATGGGCGAATGGTACATTGGCCCGGTATCCCGCTGTTTCTCATCCGCCATGAGCTTCCCGAAGATCCCGTTGCGCACGCTCCTGCTTGTCCTCGTCGTTGCCGCGCTCGCCTTTGCAGGCTGGCGCGCCACCCGGCCCAAGCCGCTGGAGGTCGAGGTCGCGGCGCTCGCGCGCGGTCCGGTCGAGGCCACGGTGGTGAACACCCGCGCCGGCACCGTGTCCGCCTGCCGGCGCGCCAAACTCGCCCCCGTCGCCGGCGGCCAGATCGTCAAGCTTTTCGTCAAGGAAGGCCAGCGCGTCAAGGCCGGTCAGCCGCTGCTGGAACTGTGGAACCGCGACCTCGCCGCACAGCGCGAACTCGCTGAGCGGCAACGCGTCACCAGCGAGGAACGCCGCCGCGAGGCCTGCATCCTCGCCGAGAACGCCCGCCAGGACGCGGCGCGCGACGAGCAGCTGGCGGCGCAGGGCTTCGTCAGCCCGCAGCGCGTGGAGGACAGCCGCGCCAACGCCCGCGCCCGCCAGGCCAACTGCGACGCGCTCGCCGCCGACGTGAAGCGCGCGCAGGCGCAGATCGACGTCACCCGCGCGGGGATCGAACGCACCGTGCTCACCGCGCCCTTCGACGGCATCGTCGCCCAGGTCACCGGCGAGGTGGGCGAATTCACCACGCCTTCGCCGCCCGGCATTCCCACTCCGCCCGCGGTCGATCTCATCGACGACAGCTGCGTGTACGTGACCGCGCCCATGGACGAAGTCGACGCGCCGCGTCTCAAACCCGGCCTGCCCGCGCGCATCACGCTGGACGCCCTGCCCGGCCAGACCTTCCCCGGCCGCGTGCGCCGCATCGCGCCCTACGTCACGGAGGTGGAAAAACAGGCGCGCACCGTCGACGTGGAAGTGGACTTCGCCGACGCGGACCACCGTCCGCTGCTGGTGGGCTACAGCGCCGACGCCGAAGTGATCATCGAACGCCGCGTCGACGTGCTGCGCGTGCCCACGCAGGCCATCCGCCAGGACGGCAGCGTGCTCGTGCTCGGCGCCGACGGCGTGCTGGCGAACCGCCCCTTCAAGCCCGGGCTC
Source organism: Pseudomonadota bacterium (assembly GCA_040754275.1). Classification (GTDB taxonomy): domain Bacteria; phylum Pseudomonadota; class Gammaproteobacteria; order Burkholderiales; family Thiobacillaceae; genus Thiobacillus. The sequence continues at coordinate 71,687 of JBFMCW010000004.1, read as the reverse complement.
GCCAACTGGGCCTTTACCGAAGTGCTGGACGGCCTGGCCGCCGGGGATCGCGTCGTGACCGCCTTCGACAGCGAAGACATCACGGCCGGCGCGCGCGCCGTGGCGAAGCCGGCGAAATAAGGCATGATCCGGCTCGAAGGCGTTAACCGCTGCTTCCGCATGGGCGACCAGGAAGTGCACGCGCTCGACGGCATCGATCTTGCCATCGACGCCGGCGAATACCTGTCCATCATGGGACCTTCCGGCTCGGGCAAGTCCACCCTGCTCAACGTGCTGGGCCTGCTCGACCGGCCCGATGCCGGCCGCTACCTGCTCGACGGCACCGACGTCGCCACGCTCACCGAGCCCGAGCAGGCGCAGGTGCGGCGCAACAAGATCGGCTTCGTGTTCCAGTCCTTCCACCTGGTGCCGCGGCTCACCGCAGCGGAGAACATCGAGCTGCCGCTCATGCTCGAAGGCATTCCGGCAGACGTGCGGCGCAGCCGCGTCGAGGCCGCGCTCGCCGCCTTCGATCTCGCCGACCGCGCGCACCACAGGCCCAACGAACTCTCCGGCGGCCAGCGTCAGCGCGTCGCCATCGCCCGCGCCACCATCCTTCAACCCACGGTACTGCTGGCCGACGAGCCCACCGGCAACCTCGACCACCGCATCGGCGCCGAGGTCGTGGCCCTGCTCGAATCGCTGCACCAGCGCGGCACCACGCTCGTCGTCGTCACCCACGACCGCGAGCTGGGCGCGCGCGCGCAACGGCACATCGGCATGCGCGACGGCCGCATCGTCGAGGACGACCGATGACGCTCCGCGACACCCTCGCCGTCTCGCTCGCCAGCATCGCCAGCACGCGCACGCGTTCGCTGCTGATCGTGCTGGCCATGGCGCTGGGCGTGGGCGCGGTAGTGGTACTCACGGCTCTGGGCGACGGCGCGCGCCGCTACGTGGTGGGACAGTTTTCCGCGCTGGGCACCAATCTCGTCATCGTGCTGCCGGGCCGTGCCGAAACCACCGGCGGCTTCGCCGGTGCCGCGCTGGGACAGACGCCCCGCGATCTCACGCTGGACGACGCGCGCGCGGTGGGCCAGCTGTCCGGCGTGCGCCGCTACGCGCCGCTCAACGTCGGCGTCGCCGAGCTCGCCTCGGGCGGACGCCTGCGCGAAGTCACCGTGCTCGGCGGCAACGCCGACCTGCTGCCGATCCGCCGCATGGCGCTGGCGCAGGGCAGCTTCACCGCCGCGCCGGCGCAGATCGTGCTGGGCCGAGTGATCGCGCGCGAATTCTTTCCCGACGGCAACGCCGTGGGCCAGCGCGTGCGCCTCGGCGACCGCCGCTTCCGTGTCTCCGGCGTGCTCGCGACACAGGGCGAATCGATGGGTTTCAACACCGACGAGATCGTGTTCGTGGCGGTGGACGACGCGCAGGCGCTGTTCAACACCGAGACGCTGTTCCGCATCCTGATCGAGGCTGACAGCCGCGCCGCCATCGAGCCGGTGAAGCAAGCCGCCACGCGCCTGCTCACGCTGCGCCACGACGGCGAGGAAGACGTCACCGTGATCACGCAGGACGCGGTGCTCGCCACCTTCGACCGCATCCTCGGCGCGCTCACGCTGGCGGTGGCCGGCATCGCCGCGATCAGCCTGGCGGTGGCCGGCATTCTCGTGATGAACGTGATGCTGGTGGCGGTGGCGCAGCGTACCACGGAGATCGGCCTGCTCAAGGCCATCGGCGCACCCTCCGCCGTGGTGCGCCGCCTCTTCTTCGCAGAGGCACTGTGGCTGTCGCTGGCTGGCGGCGCGCTCGGTTTCGCCGTCGGCCACCTCGGCAGCTGGGCCATCCGCCTCGCCTACCCCACCCTGCCCGCGTGGCCGCCCGCCTGGGCCAGCATTGCCGGCGTGGCCACCGCGCTCGTCACCGGCATCGTCGCCAGCCTGCTGCCGGCGGCGCGCGCGGCGCGGCTCGACCCCGTGCGCGCGCTGTCGGGAAAATGAGGCCACGGACATTGAAGACGCATTCGCCGCGGGTTGCTGCCCGCAGCTCGGGAATGCGTGTTTGTTGCCGCTTTAGCGGCTTTACAACCACGGCCTCCTCTACACGGGGAACACCTTCCCGACGCACCGGGTGGGGGGATTGCACGGACGTCGGGCAAGTGTTCCCGACCTACGGATGGCATGACATGTCGGGATATTCCCGGAACCGCGACATGCAGGGGCAAAGCGCCAGATGAAATTCGCCGACACCCTGCGCTTTTCCCGCACCGCGCTCACCGCGCACCGGCTGCGCACGCTGCTGTCGGCCTCGGGCATCGCGGTCGGCATCGCCGCGGTGATCCTGCTCACCTCCATCGGCGATGGCATCCACCGCTTCGTGCTGGCGGAATTCACCCAGTTCGGCACCCACACCCTCACCGTCACGCCAGGCAAGACGAGCACCCACGGCACCTCGGTCGGCGCCATCGGCAGCGCGCGCCTGCTCACGATCGACGATGCGCTGGCGCTCGGCCAGTCGAGCCTGGTGCGCTACGCCAATGCCGGCGTGATGGGCAACGCCGAGGTGCGCGCGCAGGGCCGCAGCCGGCGCGTGACGGTCTACGGCGAAGGGCCGGATTTCGGACGCGCCTTCAACATGCAGGTCGCGACGGGCCGCTTCCTGCCCGCCGACGATCCGCGCAATCCGCGCGCCTACGCGGTACTGGGTTCGAAAGTGCGCACCGAACTGTTCGGCAGCGCCAACCCACTGGGCGCCAGCCTGCAGGTCGGCAGCCAGCGCTTCCGCATCATCGGCGTCATGGAATCCAAGGGCCAGGTGCTCGGCTTCGACCTCGACGACACCGTCTACATCCCCACCGCGCGCGCGCTCGAAGTCTTCAACCGCGAAGGCGTGATGGAAATCCACCTCGCCTACCGGCCCGATGCCCCGGTCGAAGCCGTCGTCGCGGACGCGCGCCGCATCCTCGTCGCGCGCCACGGCCGCGAAGATTTCACCCTCACCCCGCAGCAGCAGATGCTCGACACCCTGGGCACCGTGCTGGACGTGCTCACCTTCGCCGTCGCCGCCCTGGGTGGCATCTCGCTGCTGGTCGGCGCCGTCGGCATGGTCACGCTCATGCACATCGCGGTGGCCGAACGCGTCGCCGAAATCGGTCTGCTCACCGCCCTGGGCGCCACCCGCGCGCGCATCCGCAGCCTGTTCCTGATGGAATCCACCCTGCTCGCCACCCTGGGGGGGCTATCCGGCCTTGCCCTCGGCACCGGCCTCGCCTGGCTGCTGAAAACCGCCGTCAGCGGCCTGCCGGTGAACGTGCCCTGGGACTACGCCCTCGGCGCGCTGGTCGCATCGGTACTCATAGGACTGGCGGCCGGCGTGGTGCCGGCCCTGCGTGCGGCTCGGCTGAATCCGGTGGAGGCGTTGAGGGCGGAATGATGGGGACAACTACGCACCTGTGGGCCCCGCCGTCATCAAGTAATACCGACCATCAGACGACTCACCATACCCTGTTACATGCCATCCGAGATGGAGATAGAAGGCATGGGCACTGGAATTTCCCAGGAGGCACTTCAGTGTTGCTGGCCCTTTGAAGTAGCTCATGCTGCGCTCAACCAAGGCTCTGCCAATACCCCTGCGCAAAAAATCAGGGTGAACGAAAAGATTGTGCAAGAAGCTATCCGGCTCCCAGACAGATGCGAAGCCGACCGGGATAACGCCGAGGAATGCCACGATGACACGTTCCTCACGGGTATCCCTGTCAAAATCCTCAAGCTGAAATTCAGATGAGGCTAGCCACGGAAAAGCCGCAGCCCTGGAAGCGACATACAGCTTCTGCAGGGCCGGACGATCTGATTCGACAAATTCGCGTATGTGCAGGCTCATCCCCATATCATCGGCAAGGAAGCTCAGGCCAGGTGATCTTGGATTTTGATGCAGTGCACTTGGACGAACCAAGCCACCGCCTTCTCCTGCTGCTCGGCGATGAACGCCTCTTTGTGGCTGTTGTATTCGAGGGGATCGGCGAAATCGACTTCCGCAATCTTGAGCTTGAGGGCCTCGTAGGATTTCCTGGCCTCCGGGTGCGAGCGCAGATAATCACGGAATGCGAGGTGCCTTATCCAGTGGTAACTGCCTCTGGTCATGACATGGATGTTGGCGACAGAGTTGTAATCGCGCCCGAAAGCCAGTTCGTCCTTATCACCGAGGATGCCTGGCGACGGGATGTCCTTGAGCGCAACCAGTGCGACAAAGAAGCGCCGATAGGGCATGCCGGCATTGAACTTTTCGATGTAGGCGTAACCTGCATCAAGCAGCGGAAGGACCACAGCGTCGAGCGACTCCTCCTCCTGCAAGCCGACCAGGACATCAATGATGGGTTTGGCGGCGATGTCGCCCAGCGAGGTACTCCCGATGTGCTCGACGACGGGTACGAAGTCCGATAATGCCTTCTCAATGGCCTGGCGATGGCGAGCAAAGTCATCCTGCCAGCTGTGCTGATAGGGCAAAAGAGCAACTTTCATCGCTGCTTCTCCACGACGGACAGGTACGTGAGTGTGCGTTCCATTCGGAACCGATGTTGGTCACTTCATGCGCCACGATCAAATGGTGCTCGGTCTCCACCGCGGTTTGCACGTTGTAGCCGACAAGGCCACGACTGGTGCTGGTGGCCATGGCCCGTGCATCGGGATCGGTCAGCGAGACCTGACCGCCGGAAGCCTCCAATTGCGCCTGCATTCCCTTGAGGTCACGCATTTCCCGCTTCAGGGTCTCGATCTTCCGGCTCAGATAGGCCGTCTTGGTTTCCATGACTTCCGACGGATTGCGATCCGCCGTCTCGATCGCCACCAGGTACTCATCAATGCACCGTTCGATCTCCTTCACCCGCTTGTCCACCTTGGCACGGGTGAAGTTGCGGTCGTGCGCATTGACCGCCTTGAACTTGCTGCCGTCGATGGCCACGATGGCCTGGGTGAAGAGATTGAGCCGCCTGCACAGCAGAATGAACTCGCGGCAGACTTTGCGGATCGCCTGACCGTTGTCGTGACGGAAGTCGGCGATGGTCTTGAAGTCCGGTGCCAGCTTGCCGGTGAGCCACATCAACTCGACGTTGCGCTGGCATTCCCGCTCCAGCCTCCGGCTGGACTGGATGCGATTGAGATAACCGTACAGGTAAAGCTTGAGCAGCACCGATGGGTGGCAAGCGGGGCGCCCGGTAAGCGCTGGCGCCACGCCAGCAAAGCCCAATGACCCAAGATCCAACCCGTCGATGAAGGCTTCAACGGCTCGTACGGGATTGTCTTCTGCAATGTAGTCGTCCAGACATTCCGGCAGCAAGGTGATCTGGCTACGGGATTCACCTTCGATGAATCGCTTCATGCCGCATTTCCCCTCGCTGATACAACTGCGATCAGTTTAGGAAATTTGATGGGGGTTTCCACACAGCCTCGCCGAAAACCGGAAATACACGTCGATCACCCTGACCGGCCTCTCCCCGTCGCCCCCCCAGGAAACAGCCGCCGTTCTTCCGCGGTTTCCCGACTCAAACCTCGAATCCCTCACGGTGCGTCGCATTGATCGTGCGCAGCAGTTCGCGGAAGGGAATGTCGCGCTCGTGGCGCTTGAACAGCGGCATGAAAGCGAGGTCTTCGCCCTGTCCTGTACCGGCGTATTTGCCGGAAACCATGGCTTCGTGCAGGTCGCGCAGCATCTTGTCCAGGCTGTCGAGGTAGGGGGTGTAGGTGGAGGCCTCGTCGTCGTCGTGTTCGAGGCAGGCACGCAGTTCGTCGACTTCGTAAACGGCCTCGTGGACGAGGTCGATGAGCTGGTTGAGGTCGCGGGCACGCTTCATCATGGTGCAAGGATATCGGTAAGAAAAACGTTAGGATACCGCCAAGTCCGGCGCTGCGCGATGCGCGCCGCAGGGCGTTTTGACGCTGCAGTACGGCCGTGCTGGGCTATACATAAATAAGTGATACAAGCGTCCGGTTTGTGGCCGGGCGGAGAAGTTTCCATGCATGAACTTGCACATGAAACCGATGTGTTCATTGCCGAGCTCGACGCGGCAGTGGAGGCGCATCTGGGCTGGGTGCGCCGCATCCTGCGCTGCGCGGTGCTGCAGGCGACGCCGGGAGAGGATGTGCTTGCCCCGGATGCGCATGCGTTGTGCCGCTTTGGTGTCTGGTTCGCGCTGAACCGGGGGTATTTCGAGACGGTCGATCCGCCGGCGACGCGCCGGGTCGAGGCGGCGCACCGCAGCATGCACGATGCGATCCGTTCGATCTGCGCAAGGGTGCTGGGGGGCCAGCCCGCACGCCATGACGATCTGGATGGTTTCGAGCAGGCGCAATCCGAGTTGCTGGCCCTGCTGGCGCGCTTCAAGACGCTGGTGCTGTCTAGCGCGCAGCGTCACGATCCGCTGACCGGCCTGCTCCTGCGCCACAGCATCGAATACGACTTCACGCTGTACCAGCGGGATGCCCGGCGCAACCAGAACGCGTTGTACGTGGTGATGATCGACGTGGACCACTTCAAGCGCGTCAACGATACCTTCGGCCACCCCACGGGCGACACGGTGCTGCGCCACCTGGCCGACACGCTGAAGGGCACGCTGCGCGAGAACGAGCCGCTCTACCGCTACGGCGGGGAGGAATTCCTGATGCTGATGCAGTGCCGCTCGGCAGTCGAGGCGGAGACGCTGGCGGCGCGCCTGGCGGACCGGGTGCGCGGCACGCCCGCAACGGTGGGAAACGAATCGATCCTGCTGACGGTGACGCTGGGTCTGGCCGAGGTGGGCGAACTGGAAACGCTGGCGAGCGCGATCCGGCGCTCGGATGCGGCGCTGTACCAGGGCAAGAAGGCGGGGCGGGACCGTTACGTGATCGACACCCCCTGAACGGGGCCCGCCATGAAAACAGGGGCCGCGGCCCCTGTTAGCGCCTGATGTTCCGCAGCCTTACTTGGCGGCGATTTCCTCCAGCCGGCGGGCGCGGATGAGCTGGCCGTTCAGCGCGGCATCCTTGGCGCTGCCACCGTAGGCGACGACCATGAGCTGGCTGTAGTACAGCACGGGGATGTTGAACTTGGTGCCGTAAGTCTTGTTGATCTGCCCCTGGTAGATCTCGACGTTGGCTTGGCACAGCGGGCACGGGGTGACGATCATCTCGGCGCCATGGTCGTACGCGGATTCGATGATGTCCTTGATCTGCGCCTGGGCCTTTTCCGGCTCGGAGAACGCCAGCGCGCCGCCGCAGCAGGTGACCTTCATGTCGTACTCGGGGATGGCGGTGGCGCCGACCATGTCGACCATCATGTCGAGGTACTTGGGGTTCTCGAAGGATTCGCCCGCCACGCCGAAGGGCCGGTTGGTCTGGCAGCCGACGTAGCCCGCGATCTTCACGCCTTCGAGCGGCTTCTTGACGTGCTTCTTCATCTCGTCGAAGCCGATGTCCTCGATCAGCACTTCGACCATGTGGCGTACTTCGGGCATTTCGTTGATGGTGAGGCCGGCTTCCTTGAGCGCTTCCTTGGTGTCGGCCATCAACGTGTCGGAATGGGTGAGGCGCTCGCGGGTTTCGCGCGCACCCAGCCAGCAGGCGGCGCAGGTGGCGACGATTTCCTGGCCCGGCAGGTTCTTTTCCGACAGCGCGAAGTTGCGCGCATTCATCACGTGGCGCGGCAGTTCGCCGGCTTCAGCGTAGCCGATGGAGGCGCCGCAGCAGTTCCAGTCGGGAATTTCGGTGAGCTTGACGTCGAGCGTCTTGCACATGGACTCGACCGAGGTGAGGTAGTTGGATGCGGAGGCGCCTTTCTGCGACGAGCATCCGGGGTAGAACGCGTATTCATGTTTGGCCATGGTTTCTCTCCTCAGCCCGCCATCTTGGCAGTCTTGCGGCTGCGCTCGATTTCGTAGGCTTTCTTCAGCATCGCCTGGATGCCTTTCTGGTCCTTGCACTTGTGGCCGCCCAGGATTTCGAAGGGGTTGAGCCGCTTGGCCTTCATCAGACCCAGCGCCACGTCCTTCATCTTCATGCCTTCCTTCACGCCGGCGCCGAAGCCGTCCTTGAAGTACAGGCCCATGGACAGCTTGAGCTCGTTGACGCGTCCGGTCTTGGTCGCGTTCTTCCAGAACAGGCCGGAGAAGAAGCGGGTCGGCTGCATCTTGGGCGCCACGCCGAGGCGGTGCGCGTACTCGGCGATGCCGTGCATGATGTGGGTGATGGGCAACTTGCGCGGGCAGCGCACGATGCAGTTGTAGCAGGAGGTGCAGTTCCACATGGAGGTCGTGGTCAGCACTTCCTCGCGCTTGCCGGCGCGGATCATCATGAAGAGTTCCTGCGGCGGATGTTCCCATGCGCTCTGGAAGTTGGTCGGGCAGGAACCGGAGCAGACGCCGCATTGCATGCACATCTTCACCCAGTCGCCCATCTCGACCTGTTCTTCGATTTCCTTCAGGAAGTTGTTGCGGTATTTCTCCGCCATCGCGGTATTCGCGCTCATGCCTTAACTCCTAGAAACCCTTGAACGGGCTGGGGCCGATGGCAACCAGCTCTTCGACGTACTTGTTAATCATTTCGGGCACGCGCTCGATGTCGGTGATGGCAACTTCGAGGTCGCGCACGCGCTCCGATTCCAGGTTCAGCGTCTTCAGCGTGTCGTCGATTTTGGACATGCGCACGCGGCCCAACTCCGAACCCTTGACGAAGTGGCACTGGTACTCGTCGCCGTGCTTGCAGCCCATCATCATCACGCCGTCGTAGCCGGCGTTGAGCGCATCGGTCACCCAGATGGTGTTGACCGAGCCGAGGCAGCGGATGGGGATCACACGCACGAAGGCGGAGTACTCGTTGTGGTTCATGCCGGCCATGTCGAGCGCCGGGTAGGCGTCGTTCTCACAGGCGAGGATGAGGATGCGTGGTTTCTCGGAGAACTCGTCGGGGATGTCGACCGCCTTGACCTGCGCGCCGACGGTGTTGACCGAGTAGTTCTCGAACGAGATCACGCGCACCGGGCAGGCGCCCATGCAGGTGCCGCAACGGCGGCAACGCGATTCGTTGAAGACCGGGAAGCGCTTTTCATCCTCGTCGATGGCGCCAAACGGGCATTCGACAGTGCAGCGCTTGCACTGGGTGCAGCCTTCGAGACGCACTTTCGGGAATGACAGGTCACCCGAACGTGGGTGCGCGGCCCGGCCGAGTTCTGCGTTCTCCAGCGCCTGGATCGCCTTCAGCGCGGCACCGGTGGCGTCCTCGCGCGCCTGCGCGATGTCCATCGGGCGGCGCACCGGGCCGGCAGTGTAGATGCCGGTACGGCGGGTTTCGTAGGGGAAGCAGATGAAGTGCGAGTCGGTGAAACCCTGCTTCAGCTGCGGTACGTCCGGACCCTGGCGGTAGTTCAGGTTGAGGATGGAGATCGGCTTGACCTCGACCTCGCCTTCGACCGGCTCCTTGGGCGCAGCGAAGATGTCCACGCCGGAGTTCGGCACCTGGCCGGTGGCAAGCACAACGAGATCGACGTCGGCGATGGTCGCATTCGCATCGTCGAGAATCAGGTCGTGGAAGGTCACGGTGCTGCCGTTGCCGTTGGGCCTGACGCCGGAGACCTTGCCCTTGGTGAAGATCACGCCCTTTTCCTGCGCGCTGCGGTAGAAATCCTCGCCGTTGCCGGGGGTGCGCAGGTCGGTGTAGATGATGGTGGTGTCGACGTCGGGATTGGCGTCCTTGAAGTACATGGCCTGCTTGATGCTGGCGTTGCAGCAGAAGCCGGAGCAGTACGCGAGGTGCGTGCCCGAGGGATCGCGCTGGCCGGCGCACTGCACGAACACCACCGATTTGACCGGCTGGTTGTCGGAGGGGCGGCGGATCACGCCGTCGCCGGCCGCGGCGGCCTTGGCGAGCGCTTCGAGACCGAGCTGGTCCACCACGTTGGGCGACTGGCCGCCGCCCAGCTCGGGCAGCTTGTTGATGTCGTAGGGAGTGAAGCCGCTGGCCTGCACGATGGCACCGATGTCCTCGGTATGCGTCGCACCCGATTCGGTGGCGATCTGCACAACGAAGCGGCCGGGCGCGCCGTCGGTCTTGGCAACGGTGGCGTTCAGGTAGACCTTGATGTTGCTGTCGGCCATCACCTGCGAGACGAGGTCGGCCACGCCGGTGTCGGCGGGCGACTTGAAGGGCTCGTGCACGGGGATGCGCTTCCAGAGCTTGCCGGCCATGCCGCCGAGCTCGCCGGTCTTCTCGACCAGCACGACCGGATAGCCGGTCCTGGAGGCCTCGATCGCGGTGGTCATGCCGGTGACGCCGCCGCCCACCACGAGCAGGGTCTTGCTGCTGCCGGTGTTGGGGTTGCCTGACGGTGCGGCCATCGCCTTCACTTCGGCGCAGCCCATGCGGATGTAGTCTTCCGCCATGTCCTGCGTGGTTTCGCGGGCTTCCTCGGTATCGGGACGGATCCAGATCACGCCCTCGCGCAGGTTGGCGCGCGCCACGGCGTTTTCGGGAAAGTAGAACGCCTCGGTCTTGGCGCGGCGCGAGCAGGCGCCGATCATGATGTGGGTGACGCCATCATTGGCGATGTCGTTCCTGATCATCGCAACGCCATCGGCCGAACACAGGAAATCGTGGGTCTTGGCCATCGGCACCTTGCCGTCCTTCTGCGCGATTTTCACCAGCGCATCGGTATCCAGCCGTTCGCCGAGTCCGCAGCCCTTGCAGATGTACGCTGCGACTTTGATGTCAGCCATGGTTCAAGCCTCCGCCTTTGCTACTTTGTTCACGACCTGGATGGCGCGCAGCGCCGCCGCGGTCGCCGATTGCACCGCCCGGTTCACGTCCAGCGCGTTCGACGCACAACCCGCGCCGAAGACGGCGCCGTTGGCCGGGTCGGCCTCGATGAAGCCGGACGAATCCGCGACGATATGGCCGGGAATGTTCATACCCTTGACCGAGGGCTCCATGCCGACGGCGAGCACCACAAGGTCATGCGGCGTGGTGTAGCGCTTGTAGCCTTCGGTATTCACGCCCCAGCACACCGGGTTGCCGTGCTCGTCCTCGGAGATGCGGGCGACCTTGGACTTGATGAAGCTGACCGAGGGGTCGGACTGCACCTTCTGGTAGAAATCCTCGAAGCGGTCGATGGCACGGATGTCGATGTAGTAGATGGTCGACTTGCCGTCCTCCGGGTACTTCTCGCGCACATAGTGCGTCTGCTTGAGCGACGCCATGCAGCAGATGCGCGAGCAATGACGCAGGTGATTCTCGTCGCGCGAGCCGGCGCACTGGATGAAGGCGACGTTCTTCGCCTCCTTGCCATCCGAGGGGCGCAACAGTTTGCCGCCGGTCGGCCCGTGCGGGTCGGCCAGGCGCTCGAATTCCACGCTGGTGATCACGTTCTTGAAGCGGCCGTAGCCGTAGGGCTGAATCTTCGCCGCGTCGTAAGGCTGCCAGCCGGTCGCCCAGATCACCGCGCCGGCCTTCACCTGGATCGTTTCCTCTTTCATGTCGAGGTCGATCGCGCCGTACTTGCAGGCAGCCCTGGCCGCTTCGGCGTCCGGCGTACCGATGATCGCCGGGTCGAGCACGTAGCGCTGCGGATAGGCCATCGACGACGGCAGGTAGGCCACCTTGTGGGTGCCAAGATTGTAGTTGAACGGATCGGCCACCTCGGTGGAGACCGCCTTGGCGCAGTCGCCGCAGGCGGTGCAGTTCTCGTTGACGTAGCGCGGCTGGATCCTGACGGTCGCGGTGTAGTTCCCGGTACCGCCTTCGATGCCGGTCACTTCGGCCAGCGTCAGTACGCGCACGCGGGGATTGTTCTTGAGACGGCGCTGGTTGATCTCCAGCCCGCAGGTGGGGTGGCACAGCTTGGGAAAGTAGCGGTAGAGCTGGGAAGTACGTCCGCCCAGCGCGGGATTCTTTTCGACCAGAACGACGTTCTTGCCGGTTTCGGCCGCCTCGAGCGCGGCGGTCATGCCGGAAATACCGCCGCCCACCACGAGGATTGTCTCGTTGGTCGCAACATGCTCCGTCATTGTTTCCTCCATCCGATGGATGCAAAGCCCTTTGAAATTACCCGGAAATGGAGGCTTTGAATCTTTCCAGGTAGCCGGTTTCGAGCCCGGATTTGAATCACTGGAATGGTACTCCCAAGGCCCTGCCCGCCGCCACGGACAGGGCCGGCTATCTCAATCGAAGTTTTCTATGCGGGAATAAGGGGAAGTACCTTGACAGGATCAGACGTGCGGCGTGACCGGCGGCAGAATGGAAGCCGGGGCAGCCTCGACGGTGACGATGTCGAACGTCATCGTGGCAAGATCGGCCAAGATGTAGGTGGGCGGCGCGCCGACGCCGCCGACGGTGCCGGGATTGACCAGCCAGGTCTCGCCGCCCTTGACGTTGGCGACCTTGACCACGCTGGACTTGTGGTCATGCCCGCAGCACACCAGGTCGTAATCGCCGGTGCAGGCGAGCGCATGCGCATAGTGGGGGTAATGCACGAGGAACAGGCTGCGGTCGGCCAGGGTGAAGGCTGCGTCCTGGCCGTGATAACGCACCACGCTGTTGGGCTCGGCCGCGAGCCGCGACATGTTGTAGAGGTCGCCGGTGTTGTTGCCGTGGATGACGTGCACCGGCAGCTCGAATTTCTGCAGCACCCGCAGCGTGGTCGGTGCGACCACGTCGCCGCAGTGCAGCACCGCCTCGGCGCCATGCGCCCTGGCGTGCTCGACCGCCGCGCCAAGCAGGCGGCGGTTGTCGTGGGAATCGGAGAGGATGCAGACTTTCATGTCTTTGTCAGGGAATAGGATTTAGGGGCTAGGATTTAGGAGGTCTTGTGCGGCTTCGCCGCGTTTCACGAATTCATGAGGCGCGGCAAAGCCGCTCATCCCCTAGCCCCTAGCCCCTAAATCCTAAAAAGCCGGCTTGTCCTTCGCGTTGCGGTAGCGCTCGACGCCCGCGAGGATCTCGGCCCGTGCGTCGTCCACGCCGGTCCAGCCTTCGACCTTGACCCACTTGCCCTTCTCCAGATCCTTGTAGTGCTCGAAGAAGTGTGCGATCTGCGCCAGCAGCAGCGGCTGCAGGTCTTCGGGTTTTTCCACGCCCTTGTAGAGGCCGCACAATTTCTCGACCGGAACGGCCAGGAGCTTGGCGTCCACACCCGCCTCGTCGGTCATCTTCAGCATGCCGACCGGGCGGCAGCGCACGACAACGCCGGTGATGAGCGGAATCGGCGTCACCACGAGCACGTCGACCGGGTCGCCGTCCTCGGACAGGGTGTGCGGGATGTAGCCGTAGTTGCAGGGGTAGTGCATGGCAGTGGACATGAAGCGGTCGACGAACATGGCGCCGGACTCCTTGTCCACTTCGTACTTGATGGGCTCGCCGTGGGCGGGAATTTCGATGATGACGTTGAAGTCGTCGGGCAGGTTCCGGCCGGAACTGACGCGGTCGAGGCTCATGAGGGTTCGGGGCTGAAAACGGAAAGCTGCGATTATACCTGCGGCGGCCCCCGCACCGGCTGCGCGGGGCGCCTGTTTACGGGATAATCCCGTCTTTTTGCCCGATGCTGTTCTCCCCCGCTGCCCCCTCTTCCCGCCAGACCGGCCTCGCCGGCGCCGCCGACGCGCTGTGGCTGGCCGAGCGCGCGCGTCACTGCGCGCCGCTGGCGGCCGTCTGCGCGAGCGCCTGGGACGCGCAGCGGCTGGCCGAGGAAATCCACTGGTTCGATCCCGGCCTCCGGGTCTGCGTGTTCCCGGACTGGGAAACCCTGCCTTACGACAGTTTTTCCCCCCATCCCGACCTGATTTCGGAGCGGCTGGCGACGCTGTACCAGGTGTCGCGCGGCGAATTCGACGTGCTAGTGGTGGCGCTGACGACCGCGCTGGTGCGGCTGGCCCCGCCCGCCTTCCTCGCCGCACACACCTTCTTCCTCAAGCAGAAGGATCGCCTGGACGAGACGGCTTTCCGCGCGCAGATGGCGCTGGGCGGCTACACCCACGTCAACCAGGTCTACGCACCGGGCGAGTTTTCCATCCGCGGCGGGCTGATCGACCTCTTCCCCATGGGCAGCGTGCTGCCTTACCGCATCGACCTCTTCGACGACGAGATCGAGACGCTGCGCGCCTTCGACGTGGACAGCCAGCGCAGCCTGTACCCGGTGCCCGAGATCCGCCTCCTGCCGGCGCGCGAATTCCCGCTCGACGAAACCGGCGTGACGCGCTTCCGGCAGAACTTCCGCGAGCGCTTCGAGGGCGATCCGTCGAAATCCAAGCTCTACAAGGACGTGTCGAACCGGCTCGCGCCGGCCGGCATCGAGTATTTCCTGCCTCTCTTCTTCGACGCCACGGCGACGCTGTTCGACTACCTGCCAGCGGCCACGACGCTGGTCTTCCACGGCGCGCTGGACGAAGCCGGGCAGGCGTTCTGGACCGACGCCCAGGACCGCCACCGCCTGCTCTCGGGCGACCGCGACCGGCCGCTTTTGCCGCCGGCCGAGCTCTTCCTCCCGGTCGATGTCTTCTTTGCCCGCGCCAAGGACTGGCCGCAACTGCACCTCGCCCAGGCCGGCACAGGGCTGGCGCTGCCCGTGCCGACGGTGGCGGTGGACCGTCGCGAAGCGCACCCGGTCGCGCGGCTGGCGGCCTTCGTCGCGGGCTTTGCCGGCAAGGTGCTGATCGTCGCGCCATCGGCCGGCCGCCGCGAAACCCTGCACGAATATCTCGCCGAGCATGGCCTCGCCGCCGTGCTGGCCGACAGCTGGCCCGACTGCCTGAACAGGGACGAACGCCTGCTGCTGACCCACGGGCCGCTGGCGGAAGGCTTCGCCGTCGCGGACGGCGCGCTCGCCGTCATCACCGAGACCGAGCTGTACGCGATCCCGCCGAAGACGCGTCGCGCGCGCGAGGCGCGCGCGACGCAGATCGACAACCTGCTGCGTGACCTGTCCGAACTCAAGCCGGGCGACCCGGTGGTCCACGCGCAATACGGCATCGGCCAGTACCTCGGCCTCGTCAACATGGATCTCGGCGACGGCGACACCGAGTTCCTGCACCTGGAATACGCCAGGGGCGACAAGCTCTACGTACCGGTCGCCAACCTGCACCTGATCTCGCGCCATACCGGCGCGGGCGACGGCGAAGTGGCGCTTCACAGGCTGGGCACAGACCAGTGGGAGAAGGCACGCCGCCGCGCCATGCAGGCGGCGCGCGACACCGCGGCCGAACTGCTCAACCTGTACGCGCTGCGCGCCGCGCGCGAAGGCCACGCCTTCGCGTTCTCACCGCACGACTACGAGGCCTTCGCCGAGGGCTTCGGCTACGAGGAAACACCCGACCAGGCCGCCGCCATCGCCGCCGTGATGGCCGACATGCAGTCCGGCAGGCCGATGGACCGCCTGGTCTGTGGAGACGTCGGCTTCGGCAAGACCGAGGTCGCGCTGCGCGCCGCCTTCATGGCGGTGATGGGCGGCTACCAGGTGGCGGTGTTGGTGCCGACCACGCTGCTGGCCGAGCAGCATTTCAACAACTTCTCGGACCGCTTCTCGCAGTGGCCGGTGAAACTGGCCGAGCTGTCCCGGTTCAGGACGCCCAAGGAGCAGGCCGCGGCGCTCAAGGCACTGGCGGACGGCTCGATCGACATCGTCATCGGCACCCACCGGCTGATCCAGAAGGACGTGAAGTTTGCCCGCCTGGGCCTGGTGATCCTGGACGAGGAACACCGCTTCGGCGTACGCCAGAAGGAACAGCTGAAGGCGCTGCGCGCCGAGGTGGACGTGTTGACGCTGACCGCGACGCCGATCCCTCGCACGCTGGCGCTGTCGCTCGAAGGCATCCGCGACTTCTCGGTGATCGCGACGGCCCCGCAGAAGCGGCTGGCGATCAAGACCTTCGTCCAGCCTTTCTCCGGCGGGCTGATCCGCGAGGCGGTGCTGCGCGAGCTCAAGCGCGGCGGCCAAGTGTATTTCCTGCACAACGAGGTCAGCACGATCGAAGCCATGCGCGAGCGGCTGGAAAAGCTGCTGCCCGAAGCACGCATCCGCGTCGGCCACGGCCAGATGAGCGAACGCGAGCTCGAACAGGTGGTGCGCGACTTCTACCAGCAGCGCTACGACATCCTCCTGTGCACGACCATCATCGAGACCGGCATCGACATTCCCACCGCCAACACCATCCTCATCAACCGCGCCGACAAGTTCGGGCTGGCGCAGCTGCACCAGCTGCGCGGACGCGTCGGCCGTTCGCATCACCAGGCCTTCGCCTACCTCCTGGTGGACGAGGACAGGAACCTCACACCACAGGCGAAAAAACGTCTGGAAGCCATTCAATTGATGGAAGAACTGGGTTCGGGTTTCCACCTGGCGATGCAGGACATGGAAATCCGCGGCGCGGGCGAAGTGCTGGGCGAAAAGCAGAGCGGCGAAATCCTCGAGGTGGGTTTCTCGCTGTACAACGAGATGCTGTCGAGCGCCGTGGCGAGCCTCAAGGCAGGGCGCGAACCCGACATGAACCAGCCGCTGGGCGTGGTCTCGGAGATCAACCTGCACCTTCCGGCCCTGCTGCCGAACGACTACTGTCCCGATGTGCACGAGCGCCTGGTGCTGTACAAGCGGCTGGCGAGCTGCGCGACGCCGGAGGATCTCACGGCGATGCAGGAAGAACTGGTGGACCGCTACGGCGAACTGCCCGACCCGGCGCGCGCGCTGCTCGCCGTGCATCGCCTGCGCATGACCACGCGCGCCTACGGCATCGTCAAGCTCGACGCGTCCGGCGAAGGCCTGAGCGCCCAGTTCGTGCCCAACCCGCCCATCGATCCGGGTAAAATCCTCCAACTCATCCAGGGTAAGGCCGGCTACAAGCTGGCGGGCCCCGACCGCATCAAGCTCGTCACCCCGCTGCCCGACCTGGCCCGGCGACTGGGTGCGGTCACGGCCTTCCTCGCGGCCCTGGGCGACCCCGTCTCCTCCGCTGCCTGACACATGCCATGAACCTGATCCAGCCCTTTGCCGCCCTCCGTCCCGCCCCCGGCCGTGCCGGCGATGTCGTCGCCCCGCCCTACGACGTGCTCTCCACCGCCGAGGCGCGCGAACGCGCCCACGGCCGCCCGTTCAGTTTCCTGCACATTTCCAAGCCGGAAATCGACCTGCCGGCCGACACCAATCCCTACGCCCCCGAGGTCTACGCCAAGGGCGCGGAAAACCTGAAGAAGCTGATCGATTCGGGCGTGCTCGCGCGCGATGCGGCACCCTGCTACTACGCCTACCGCATCGTCATGGGCAGCCACAGCCAGACCGGACTGGTCGCCGCGGCGAGCGTGGCGGACTACGACACCAACCGGATCAGGAAGCACGAATTCACCCGCCCCGACAAGGAAGACGACCGCGTGCGCCAGATCGACGCGCTCGACGCCCAGACCGGTCCGGTGCTGCTCGCCTACCCATCGGCGCCCGAGGTGGACGCGATCCTGGCCACCGCCTCGGCCGGCACGCCGGATTCCGACGCCGAACTCGACGGCGTGCGCCATACCCTGTGGGTGATCCGCGACGCGGCCGTGCAGGCCCGCCTCACCGCCGCCTTCAACGCCATGCACGCGCTCTACATCGCCGACGGCCACCACCGCTCGGCCTCCGCCTCGCGCATCGCCGCGGCCCGCAAGGCGGCCAATCCGGCGCACACGGGCAACGAGCCGTACAACTTCTTCCTGTCGGTGATCTTCCCCGCGCACGAGATGCGGATCATGGACTACAACCGCGTCATCACCGACCTCAACGGCCTGACGGCGGACGCTTTCCTGGAAAAGATCGGCACGGCCTTCAGCATCGAGCCGGCCAGCTCGCAGGTGAAGCCCGAGCGTCCCGGCGTGTTCGGCCTCTATCTAGGCGGCCGATGGGTTCGCCTCACCATCAAACCGGAGTTGATTCCGACCGATCCGGTCGGCCGGCTCGACGTGAGCCTGCTGCAGAACAACCTGATCGCACCGGTGCTCGGCATCACCGACCCGCGCCGCGACAAGCGCATCGATTTCGTAGGCGGCATCCGCGGACTTTCCGAACTGGAAAAGCGCGTGGACAGCGGCGAGATGGCGCTGGCCTTCGCGCTCCATCCCACCCGCATGGAAGACCTGATGGCGGTGGCCGACGTCAACGAAGTCATGCCGCCCAAATCGACCTGGTTCGAGCCCAAGCTGGCCGACGGCATGGCCTCGCACGTGCTGCGTTAAATCCTTGATCGGGCGTGCCGTTTTGCCCGCGGATGCACGCGTGCCAACGGTCTGCCCGAGCTGCCGAACGGTCATTCCGGCAGTTAAAGAAAAGTCGCAGCGGGGCCGATACAACCACCATACCCGAGCCTCTCAACAAGACGATACAAGCGACCAGGACCCTCCGTGAAAATCGACAAACGCATCACCCCGCCCACCGCCGCCAAGGTTTCCGCAACCAAGGGCAAAGGCGCGGGCAAGGCCGCCACCCCGAGTGCTGGCGGCGGTGACTCGCTCACGCTGACCGAATCGAGCACCCGCATCCGCGCGCTGGAGTCGCAGATCGCCTCGGTGGACGTCACCGATGCCGGCAAGGTCGAGTCTGTGAAGGCGGCGCTGGCCGACGGCAGTTTCACCGTCGATGCCGAAGTGGTGGCCGACCGCCTGATCGACCATACCAAGGAAACGCTGCGCAAGCGTCCGCGCAAAAAATAACAGCGCAAAACTAGAATAGGGTCTCGCTCCATTTCGAGGCCTCTCCATGCAAACCCTTGTTTTGACCGTCACCGGCATGAGCTGCGGCGGGTGTGTCGCCAGCGTCACGAACATCCTGTCCGCCCTGCCCGGCATCGAAAGCGTGGAGGTCACGCTCGACCCCGGCCAGGCCCGCGTCACCTACGACCCCGTTCGCATCGACCGCGACGCCATGATCCGGGCGATTGCCGCCGCGGGTTTCGGCGCAAGCTGAGGCGCGCTTACCCGCACAAGGTGTCGAGCGGCTCGGGGGTGTGCACCCCGTTGCCCTGCACGTAATCCACGCCGATCTGGCGTAGCAGTGCCAGCGTGGCGTCGGTTTCGACGTACTCCGCGACCGTCTTCAGGCCGAGCAGGTGGCCGATGCGATGAACCGCCTCGACCATGGAACGGTCGACCGGGTTGGTGACGATGTCGCGCACGAAGGCCCCGTCAATCTTCAGATAGTCGACATCCAGGTTCTTCAGGTAATTGAATGACGACAGGCCGCTGCCGAAATCGTCCAGGGCGAAGCTGCAGCCGAAGCCGCGCAGCGCTTCGATGAAGGCGTTGACCACCGACAGGTTGCCGATCGCTGCCGTCTCGGTGATTTCGAAACACAGGTGCGGCCCCAATTCGGGGCTTGCCTCCAGCCGGCTCAGCAGCATGTCGCGGAAGGCCGGGTCCTTGAGCGAGGCACCGGACAGGTTCACGGCGAACAGGCAATGCGTCACGCTCGCCGCCTCGAAATGGCGGTGGCAGATCCGCAGGGTTTCCTCGATCACCCAGGTGTCGAGCGCGGGCATGACGAAGTAGCGTTCGGCTGCCGGAATGAAAGCCATCGGCATCACCAGGTTGCCGTCCTCGTCCATCATGCGCAGCAACAGCTCGACATGGCGGGTACGGCCCATGCTTCCGTCGGTGGGACGGATTTCCTGCCAGGCCAGCCGCAGCCGGCCTTCCTCGATGGCCCGCTGGATGCGGGCCACCCACTGCATCTCGCCGCGGTGCCGGGCAAGGTCAAGGTCGCGGCTTTCGTAGACATGGATCTGGTTGCGGCCGCGATCCTTGGCAACGTAGCAGGCCGCGTCGGCTGCCGACAGCAGGTTGGCCGCGGTACCGCTGTCGCGCGTGATCGCCACCATGCCGACACTGATGCCGACCGCGAAGATGCGGTCGCCCCACTTGAAACGGAAGCGCTGCACCTCGGCACGGAACAGATCAGCCACCTGAATCGCGTCCTCCAGTCCGCAGTTTTCCAGCAGCAGCGCGAATTCGTCGCCGCCCAGCCGCGCCAGCGTGTCGCGTTCGCGCAGGTTGGATTTCAGAAGCAGCGCAAGCTGGCGCAGCAGTTCGTCCCCCGCCGCGTGCCCGCAGGAATCGTTGATCACCTTGAACTGGTCAAGATCCATGTAGCACAGCGCGTGTTCGCGGCCCTGCTGCAGGGCGGACTGCAGCAGGCGTTCCAGGCGCTGCTCGAATTCGCGCCGGTTGATGAGCCCGGTCAGGGCATCGTGGCTGGCCTGGTAGACCAGCCGCGCAGTCGCCTGGTCGATTTTTTCCTGCATCTGGTCCTGCGCCGCCTGCAGGTGCGCAGCCATGTGGTTGATGCCCCGCTGCAGCATGCCGAGTTCCGCCTGACCGGTCTGCGCCACGCGTTCTTCAAGATGCCCCTCGCCGATGCGGCTCACGGTATGCGTGAGCGCCAGGATGGGCCGCGTGATCTGGCGGCCGATGCGCCACGCGAGGTACAGGCTGACAACCAGCCCGGCCAGCAGGATCGCGAGGCTTCTCGCGATGGCGTCGCGCTGGCTGCGGATGGTGGCGTCGCGCGAGACGTCCAGCCCCACCCAGCCAATGAGGCGGGTCTGGGTGCCGGATGCATGCAAGGCAGGGGCGTCCGCCTGGAAATCATCCACCCTCACCTCGGTGCGGGTGATCGGCGCGTAGTAGACCAGCCGGTCGGCGTATTCGATTTCGTGGATGCGGTCGGCCGGCAGCCCGTCCTGCAGCGGGTTGGCCCACGTGCCGAGGCCTACCTGCGCCACCCACTGGCCACTGTCGGCGAACACGGCCACGCCACGGATATCCGGCTCGATCGCGGCCTTTTCCAGCAGGGTCTGCAATACCTCGATGTTGCCCGAGGCCACGCCATACTCCGCAGCGGGCGCAAGCTGGCGCGCAATTGCCACCGCACGCGTGCGCAGGGACTGGTCGAGATCGTCGATCTTTCCGGCAATGAGCTGGAACAGCAGCAGTACGCCGATGATCGCCACCGGCACCATTGTCAGGCCGATCACACGTCCGCGGATACCCAGGGTATAGGCCATCAGCGCCCGCCTCCCAGACGCTTTTCGAGCTCGCCTTCCGGCGGCACGACGAAACCGAGCGAACGTGCCACCTGCTCGTTGACCGACACGCCAAAATACGCAGGGTAGGACGGCGTGGGCAGACGAACCGCAGCTTCGCCCAGCGCATCGAGCAGCCACTCGGCCGTCTGCCGGCCGATCTGCGACGGGCTCGAATGCAGTGACAGCAGCGCACCGGCGCGCGTGAGTGAACGCGAGTAGCCGAGCACCGGATCGCGGTAACGGTACGAGGTCAGGAACAGGCTTTGGGCTGTGTTGGAATTGATCACGCGCGGATCGGGAACGGCGAGCAGCAGATCGGCATCCGCCAGCACGGTTTCCAGAGGCATCGCCAGCCGTTCGTCCTCGTCGAGCAGGGCATGCACCAGGCTCAGTTTCCGGGCACGCACGGCAGCCCCGATTTCATCGAGCAGGCCACGCTGCTCCACGCTCAGCAGCACCCCCACCCTGCGCGCATCGGGGAATGCGAGGCGGATGAGTTCTACCTGCCGCTCGAAGGGTTGATCGAGATAGAGCGCGGATACGGTGCGGCGCCCGCCATCGGAGAGCCGGGCCTGGCCCGCTTTCTGGTACCACGCGCGGGGTACCAGCACTGCGAGCACGGGCGTGCGCCCGGACTGGGCAGCCACCGCCTCGGCCGCACCCACACCCACCGCCACCACGAGCCGCGCATCGGCCAGCGCACTCCCGGAGAGGTTAGCGGCGTAGAGGCGTCCGAGCGTGTGACCGCTATCGTCGAGCTTCGCGCGGATGACCTGGTAGACCTCCTGATAGGGGGCCGAATCGGTCGAGAGCACCACCGTCACGCGTGCAGCCTGCGACAGGGCCGGGGCGGCCAGCAGCCAGACGAAGGCCAATACCAGCTGGAACATGCGCAGGCCATCCGGCCGGGTGCGCAGCAGGGAAAACGTCAAGCTGTGCCCCCGGCCACATCCTGTGCCGGCGCGTAGGCGCACCACAGGCATGCCCCCCTGCTTTCCTTGTCGATGGCCGCAAGCGTGGCAGCATGGGCTTCGAGCTCGGCCGCCGTCGCAGCAAGCCGCACCGGGCGCGGCCGGCTGCGCGCGGCACGGGCGTGCCCGGCATCGTCGCGCGCGTCGAGCCCGATCGACAGGCTCTCCTGCCCGCGCGTCAACGCCAGGTACACCGCTGCCAGCAGCTCGCAGTCCACCAGTGCGCCGTGCAGGGTACGCGCGGAATTGTCCACGCCGTAACGCTTGCACAATGCGTCGAGATTGTTGCGCTGCCCCGGATGCAATGCCTTCGCCATCGCCAACGTGTCGATCACGCCGCTGACCACGGCTTCGAGCGCCGGCAGTTCAGCCAGCTTCAGCTCCATGTTGAGGAAGCCGACGTCGAAGGGGGCGTTGTGAATGATGAGTTCCGCGCCCTGCACGAAATCGACGAACTCGCGTGCGATGTCGGCGAAACGCGGCTTGTCCTGCAGGAATTCGTCGGTGATGCCGTGCACCTGCATCGCACCGGCGTCGATTTCGCGATCGGGCTGCACGTAGCGGTGCAGGTTCACTCCGGTGAGCCTGCGGTTGACCATTTCCACCGCCGCGATTTCGATGATGCGGTGTCCCTGATTGGGATCGAGGCCGGTGGTTTCGGTGTCGAGAATGATCTGGCGCATGCGTTACTTGTGTCAGTGCGGGCGCGCCTGCAGTACGCCCTGGTTGGCCAGCGCGTCAGCGCGCTCGTTTTCGGGGTGGCCGGCGTGGCCGCGTACCCAGTTCCATTCGATGCGGTGCATCTGTGCCAGTTCGTCGAGCCGCTGCCACAGGTCCTGATTTTTCACCGGCTTGCCGTCGGCGGTGCGCCAGTTGCGGCGCTTCCAGCCCGGCAGCCATTCGCTAATGCCCTTCTGCACATACTGGGAATCGGTGTGCACCGCCACCCTGGAGGGTCGCTTGAGCTGCTCCAGCGCCCGGATCACCGCGGTCATCTCCATGCGGTTGTTGGTCGTGTCGGCCTCGCCACCGAAGATTTCCTTGCGGTGCCCGCCGGACACCAGCAAGGCACCCCAGCCGCCAGCGCCCGGATTACCCTTGCAGGCGCCGTCGCTGTAGATATGTATGGTGTCAGCGGTCACGACGCATCCGGTAGTGCTTGAGATTGATCACCTTGGCAGCGGGCGACAGCAGACGTTGCGCCACCGGCGTCGTCCATTGCGGCTGGATGATGTTCATGCCCTGCACGCGCTTCACCGCCTGCAGGAAATACACTCCACCCCCCATGGCCCACCAGCGGTCGCCCGCCGGTTCCATGAAGCGGAGCCGGCGCAGCCAGTTCTCGCGGTTGATGGGCGGACGATAGCAGCACATGCTGCCTGCCGCGACCTCGAGGCCGAGCAGCGCCATCCAGTCCTTCACCCGCGAGATGTTGAGGAAACTGCCGTTCCACGGAAAACCGCGCTCCCCACCCTGCAGGTGCCGCGCCAGGCCCCACAGGCTGCGCGGGTTGAACCCGGCGAGGATCAGGCGCCCCTCGGGGCGCAGCACGCGGCCAGCCTCGCGCAGCACCTGGTGCGGGTTGGCGCTGTACTCCAGCACATGCGGCAGCAGCAGCAGGTCGAGCGAGTCATTCTCGAACGGCAGGAACATGGCGTCGGCGCGCACGTCGGCGCCTTCCACCTCGCAGCTCACGCGCAACGGGATGCGGCTGTTGCGCAGGAAATCGATGTGCGGCAATCCGACCTGCACGGCGTTGAAGCCGAACACGTCTGATACGGCATTGTCGTAATAACGCTGCTCGCGAAACAGCAGGTGCTGTCCCAGCGGTGTCTCGAACCATTCCGCATTCTGCTTCGATAACATGGCATTTTCTCCCGATCCGCTCCTGCGATGATGACCCTGATTCCCCTGCCCGCGTTCGACGACAACTACATCTGGGTGTGGCACGATGGCCGCGATGCCGTCGCGGTCGACCCTGGCGATCCCGAGCCGCTCGTCGGCTATCTCGACACCCGCGGCCTGTCCCTGAAGGCCGTGCTCATCACCCATCACCACCGCGATCATACAGGCGGGAATGCCTTGCTGCGCGCGTGCTATGGCTGCCCGATCTATGCACCCGACAACCCGCGCATTCCCGGAGCCACGCATGTCGTGCGTGGCGGAGACCGCGTGATCCTCGACCATCCACCGCTGCGCTTCGAGGTGCTGGCCACGCCCGGTCATACGCTCGACCACGTGAGCTATGTCGGACACGGCTGCCTGTTCTGCGGAGACACCGTGTTCGGCTGCGGCTGCGGGCGCCTGTTCGAGGGCGACGCGGCGACCATGGCCGCAAGTCTCGATGCCATCCTGCGGCTCCCCGATGCTACCCGAGTCTGCTGCGCACATGAATACACGCTGAGCAACATCGCCTTCGCACTGACCATCGACAGGACCAACCCGGCGCTGCACGAACGCGAACGGACCGATCATGCGGCGCGCGCCGACGGGCGACCCACCCTGCCCTCGACGCTGGCACTGGAAAAGGCCACCAATCCATTCCTGCGTTTTCACGACGCCGACATGAGGACCTTTGCAGCCCGCTACCTGAACCGGCCACAGCCTGCGCCGCACGAGGTCTTCGGCGCGATCCGCGCGGCCAAGGACGCCTGGGATGCCGGCCAGCCCTGACCCCAGAAGGCGGCGCGGTTGACCGCGTCATGATTGCGCATTTACGATGAAGCCTTGTCGCGTACGGGAGCACGATTTGCCCGGCACCACTTTCAACCGACTGGGCCTCGCCCTGCTGCTCGCCTGTTCAGGGCCCCCCGTTCTGGCAACCGATACGCTCGCAGGGATCCAGTCCCTGCAATGGCGGGTCGACACGCAGGCCGCGCCCGTCGAGACCGACACCGTCGTCTCTGCCGACGTCTGGCAACGCATCCGCGATGGCTTCAGGATCGACGATGCGGCCGACGCCCATCCGCTCGTTGCCACGCACGTCGCCTGGTACGCCGCGCGGCCCGAATACGTGCACCGCATTATCGAGCGTTCGCGCCGTTATCTCTTCCATATCGTCGAGGAAGTTGATCGCCGCGCCATGCCGATGGAAATCGCACTCCTGCCGATGATCGAAAGCGCGTTCAACCCCACCGCACTGTCGCGCTCTGCCGCCTCCGGCATCTGGCAGTTCATCCCTTCGACGGGACGGCTCTACGGCCTGAAGCAGGATACCTGGTATGACGGCCGGCGCGACTTCACCGCCGCCACGAACGCCGCGCTTGACTATCTCGGCAAGCTCTACATGGACTTCGGCGACTGGCAGCTTGCGCTTGCCGCCTACAACTGCGGCGAAGGCTGCGTCGCCCGCGCCATCCAGAAGAATGTCGCCGCCGGCCTGCCTACCGATTACGCTAGCCTGCCGCTGCCTGCCGAGACGCGTCACTATGTGCCCAAGCTCCTGGCCGTGCGCAAGATGATCCGGGCACCCGAGCAGTTCGGCATTGCGCTGGCGCCCCTGCCCAACGAGCCCTATTTCGAGCAGGTCACCGTTCACGCCAGCATGGACGTGCAGTCCGCAGCGCGTCTGGCCGGCGTGCCCCACGACGAATTCCTCGCGCTCAATGCTGCCTTCCCGAAAAAGATCATCCGCTCCGACACGCCGGTGAATCTGCTCGTCCCCACCGGTCGCGGCGACGCCTTCCAGCGCAATCTGGAAAGCGGCGAATGGGACAGCTGGCAGCCCTACACCGCTCAGCGCGGCGAACGTCCGGAAACGATCGCCAGACGCCTCGGCGTGAGCCTGGCGCGGCTGGAGGCGCACAACCGGTTCCATCTCAGACGCGGCAGGTTCAGCCACACGCAGACCATCCTGGTTCCGGTGAAAGGCCGCGGCGTCGATGCGCAGGCTGCCCTGGCCGATGAGACCTCCGACGAAACAGGCGAATACGTGGTTAAGCGCGGGGACACCCTGTTCGGCATCGCGCGCAGGCATGGCCTCGACGTCGCCGAACTGAACGCGGCGAATCCCGACCTGGCTGGCACCCTCCGCCCCGGGCAAACGATCCGCCTGCCCGGCAGGCTTGCGGAAGAAGCGGCCCCGGGACAGGTCCAGAAGGTCAGCCTCGAGTCGCGTACGCAGAGAGCAGCACCGCGTCATTACAAGGTCAGGCGCGGCGACACCCTCACCGCCATTGCCGCACGCTTCGACATCAGCCTGGCCCGGCTCAGGGCCTGGAACCCCGAGGTACGCAAGGCGTCGGCCATTCGGCCCGGACAACGCCTGACCGTGCGTCAGCCCTGAGCCGCCGAACCGGACCGACTCAGCCCGGCGGCGGCGGCTCGGACTTGTCCGACATCACGAAGCTCATCCCCACCGCCGCCACGACCATCCACAGCACCACCGCCCACATGCCAAGGGCATCCGAAAGCTGCCCCATGAAGAACAGCATGAGCATGGCGATGGCGAGGATGGCATTGCCGATCCAGAATTTGGGCGGGCGATTGGGTGTATTCATGCAGTCGGATTTCCTTCTACCAGATGACAGTGCACGCTGCGGCCGCCGGGCAGCCGCGTTTCCTGCGGGTACGTCTGCCGGCACACGTCGCGCGCGTGCGGACAGCGCGGATGGAAATGACATCCCGCCGGCGGATCGACCGGCGAAGGCTGGTCGCCGGCGAGACGCGGCGCGGCAAGTACCGCCTCGCCGATGCGCGGTACGGCCGCGACCAGCGCCTGGGTGTAGGGATGACGCGGCGCCCGCAGCACCTCGGCGGCCGGGCCGGATTCGACGATGCGACCGAGATACATGACCGCGACTTCATGGGCCAGGTATTCGACGACCGCGAGGTTATGAGTGATGAAGAGGTAGGCGAGCCCGAACTCGGCCTGCAGATCCCTCAGCAGGTTGAGGATCTGCGCCTGCACCGACACATCGAGCGCGCTGGTCGGCTCGTCGCACACGATCAGGCGGGGCGACACGGCCAGCGCACGGGCAATGGCGATACGCTGGCGCTGGCCACCGGAGAAGGCATGCGGATAACGGCTGCCGGCGTCGTCCGGCAGGCCGACCTGCTGCAGGAGCCGCGTCACCGCGCCGCGCCGCTGTGCAGCGGCGCCCACGCCCAGTGCATCCATGCCTTCGAGCAGGATGTCGGCCACGCGCATGCGCGGGTTGAGCGAGCTGAACGGATCCTGAAACACCATCTGCACCTGCCGACGCAGCGCGCCGAGATGATCGGCGGAAAGCGTTTCCGTGCCAAGCCGCACCGTTCCGGCCGTCGGTTCGATCAGGCGCAGGAGCGCCTTGCCAACGGTGGTCTTGCCGCAGCCGGATTCGCCCACCAATGCGAGCGTGCGGCCGGAGGGAATCGACAGGCTTACGCCGTCCACCGCGCGCACATGGCCGACAGTGCGCTGGAACAGCCCGCGACGGATCGGAAAATGCACCCTGAGGTCTTCGACCTGCAACAGGGCATCCGCACGTTGCGAAGCGCCTGCCGGCTGCTCGCCATGCGTTTGCGTCGTACTGCGCGCGGGTAGTTGGCCGGCGAAATGGCAGCGTACGCGCTGCGCGCCGAAACTTTGCCATCCGGGTGACTCCAGGCGGCACTGCTGGGTGGCGAACGGGCAGCGTGGAGCGAAGCGGCAGCCGTGCAGGACGGTACCCGGCTTTGGCACCTGGCCGGGGATGGTGGCAAGCCGCCCGCCCTCGCCGGCTTTGGGCAAGGCCTCGAACAGCATGCGGCTGTAGGGGTGTTGCGGCGCGGCGAAGAAATCCGTGCGGCTGCCCTCTTCCAGCAGCTCCCCGGCGTACATCACCCCCACGCGGTCGGCGTTCTCCGCCACCACGCCGAGATCATGGGTGATGAGCAGCATGCCCATGCCGCGCTCGGCCTTGAGGCGGTGCAGCACGTCGAGTACCTGCGCCTGGATGGTCACGTCCAGCGCCGTGGTCGGCTCGTCGGCAATGAGCAGTTCGGGTTCGCCGGCCAGCGCCATGGCGATCATCATTCGCTGACGCAGGCCGCCGGACAGTTCGAAGGGATAGCTGTCGAGCCGGCGCACGGGGTCGGGCACGCCCACGGCATCGAGCAGCGCACGTGCCCCTTCGAGGGCAGCATGCCCGGTCAGGCCACGATGCAGCGCGAGCGCCTCCACGATCTGCTCGCCGACCTTGATCACCGGGTTCAGTGCCAGCATCGGTTCCTGGAAGATCATCGCCATGCGGCCGCCACGCACGCGCCGCATCTCGCGCTCGGGCAGCGCGCGCACGTCGGTGTCGCCCAGGTGCACCGCCCCCGCGGCAAGTCGGCCGCCGTCGGGCAAGAGCCGCATCAGGGAGAGTGCGGTCATCGACTTGCCACAGCCCGACTCGCCGAGCAGCGCATAGGTTTCGCCGGCCGCCACCGTGAACGAAATGCCGTCGACGACGCGCACACCGTCGATCTCGGCGCTCAGGCCCTCGACGCGCAGAAGCCCGCTCATCGCCGGCCTCCCATGCGCGGGTCGAACGCGTCGCGCACGCCGTCGGCAAACAGGTTCGCGGCAAGCACCAGGGCAAACATGAAGGTGAAGGCCGCACCCAGCTGCCACCACACCACCGGCTCGCGCGCCAGTTCCAGGCGCGCGCCGTTGATCATGTTGCCCCAGCTGTACATGCTGGGATCGACGCCGACGCCGACATAGGACAGTACGGCCTCGGCCAGGACCAGCCCGGAAAAGTCGAGCACGATGGCGATGAGCACGAGATGGAACACGTTCGGAAAAATGTGGCGTCCGAGGATGCGGGCATGCGATACGCCGAAGGCGCGTGCCGCCTCGACGTAATCCAGCGTGCGCAGCTTGAGCGATTCGCCGCGCAACAACCGCGCGAGCCCCGTCCAGCTCGTTACCCCCATGATCAGGCACAGCGCCAGCAGCCGGATGTCGGCACGTGCGGCGGCGGTGTCGAACAGTTCAGAATTCGATTCGATGTACACCTGCACGATGAGAACCGCAGCGGCGATGAGCAGCACACCCGGAATCGAGTTCAGCACGGTGTAGACGTACTGGATCACGTCGTCGATCCAGCCGCGGAAATAACCCGCCGCGATGCCGAGAACGACGGCGAGCGGCAGCGTGACCAGCGTGGTGAGCGTGCCGATGACCAGCCCGGTACGGATGCTCTTCAGACTGATGTAGAGCACGTCCTGCCCAACCTTGTCGGTGCCGAGCACATGGTAGCCCGTAGCCAGGTGCATCAGCACGGCGATGACGATTGCAAGCAAGGCCAGCATGGCCGCCACCGTGCGCCCCGGCCAGCCGAGCCGGCCGTTTCCCCAGGCGGAGAGCCACTCGCCGTAGCCCTGCCTGCAGCGATGCGCCTGCCAGGCGGCCAGCAGACCGAATGCCAGCAGCGCAAGGGACAGCCCTTGCACGACACCGAGCAGGACGCGCCGTGCGATGTCGGGCATGCGCGCCGCCGCCTCGTCGAGGTGCGCGCCGCCGAACTTCAGGCGCGGATACTCGCGCACGGCGATGCCGTCATGCTCGACGAATTCCTTGGCGTAGAGATGCATCGCCAGCGGCGCAGAATAGGTTTTCTCCTGCTGCGTGCGCAGGGTGCCGACCAGCGCATCGAAGGCCGACAGCACCTCGACGGAATACTGCGGCGCGTCCGCAGGGCTGTCGGGCAGGCGTTCACGATAATGCAGCGAATCGAGCAGGCCGACAACGACGAAGGCCGCCAGCACCAGTGCGGGACCTGCCGCCATGGGCCGCCGCGCGACCTCGGCCCAGGGCGCGCGCAGATGTTCGTGGCGGCGGATGAACAGGACGAGGACGGTCACGGTCGCCACCAGCGCGAAGACCAGCGCGTCGGTCCAGAGGAGAACGGGCTGGAACGTCATTGCAGGCGCACTCTGGGATCGGCCCAGGCGTAAGAAAGGTCGGTGAGGATCAGGCCGACGATGTAGAGCACCGCGCCTAGAAAGACCATGGCGCGCACCACGGCAAAATCCTGCGCCTGGATCGCATCGATGGTGTAGCTGCCCAGCCCCGGAATGCCAAAGAAGGATTCGGTGATGAGGCTGCCCATGAACAGCAGCGGCAACACCACCACCGCGCCGGTGAGGATGGGGATGAGCCCGTTCTTCAGCACGTGGCGGAACAGCACGCGCACTTCGGAGAGCCCCTTGGCGCGCGCAGTGCGCACGTAGTCCTTGCCGATTTCCTCCAGGAAGATGGTGCGGTACCAGCGCGACCCGCTGCCGATGCCCGACACCACGCCGACCAGCACTGGCAGCAGCACGAACTTGAAGGCATCGAAGCCGTCGGCAAAACCCGAGATCGGCAGCAGGTTCCACAGCTTGGCAATGAAATACTGCCCCGCGATGATGTAGAACAATCCCGAGATCGACATCAGCACCACGCACAGCACCACGCCCCAGAGGTCGAGGTAGGTGGAGCGGAAGAACACCATCAGGAGCGCGAAGCTGATGTTGACCAGAAGGCCGATGGCAAATACCGGCAGCGCGATGGCAAGGCTCGGCCCCATGCGGCTGACAATCTCGTTGCCGATGTCGCGCCCGTCGTCGCCCTTGCCGAACTCGAAGGCGAACATCGCGGCGGAGTGCGCGAAGAAAATCGTGTCGGTGAACTGCGCGCCGCCCTGCGCATCGCGATTCAGCAGCAGCGGCTTGTCGTAACCGTGTTCGCTCTTCCAGCGTTCGATCGCCTCGGGCGTGACGTGCTTCACCCCGAGCTGCAGCCGTGCCATGTCGTCCGGCGTGTTGACCACGAAGAACAGCGTGAAGGTCAGCAGGTTCACCCCGATGAGGATGGGGATGGCATAGAGGATGCGGCGCAGGAGGTAGGCGAACATCAGGCGGCCTGCCTTTCGTGACGGCGCCAGAAAACCACCGCCGGCGCGATCGCGGCGACCAGCCCCGCGAGGCCCAGCGCAAGCGGCCACAGCACGGGGCGGTTCCATGCCTGGCGCTGCGCTGCACGCAGTTCGGGATCGACGCGGCGGTACTTGAGGGTGTTGTTGGCCATCAGGTTGGGCTTCACGTTCTTCACCCAGTCGTGGCGCAGGCCGAAGGACTTGGGATAGTAGGCAAAGATCCACGGCGCATCGCGCCGCACGATGTCCAGCATGCGGTCGATGATGGCCTGGCGCGCGGGCCCGTTGTCCATGTCCTTCATCTGCTCGAACAGGGCATTGAATTCCGGATTGTCATAATTGGCCGCGTTTTCGCCGCCGGCACCCACTTTCCTGTGCGGTCCGTAGAGCAGGAAGAAGAAATTCTCCGGGTCGGGATAGTCGGCGTTCCAGCCCCATTCGAACAGCTGTGCGTTGCCCTTGCGCATCTTGTCCTGGAAGCGGTTGTAATCGGTGCCGCGCACGACCAACTGCACGCCGATCCTGTCGAGCTGCTTCTTGATCCAGTCCAGGCGCGACTTGGCATCCGGACCGCTAGCCATGGTGTCGAAGTACAGTACCAGGGGTTCGCCGGTTTTCGCATTGCGGCCTTTGGGGTAACCCGCCTCGGCGAGCAGCCGCTTCGCATCGTCGAGCGAACGGCGCACGACCCGCTCGCCATCCGCGCGGTAGACGTAGGGATTGAGGCCGGCCACACCGTCGCGGTAACCGAACAGTCCCGGCGGGATGGGCCCCTGCGCGGGGATGCCGCGGCCGTTGAGGAAGATGGAGATGAATTCCTCGTAGTCGAGCGCGATGGAAATGGCCTGCCGCAGTTTTTGCCGCGCAGGCGCCAGGCCGCCGACGACCGGGTCGAGCATGTTGAAGCCCACGTACCAGAGCGAAGTCTGCACGGTGGTGACGAGGTGGATGGCCTTCTCGCGCATCGCGTCGGTGAGCTGCGGATCGCCGCCAGCGGAGAACTGCACCGCCTCGTCGAAGCTGTCCGAGCTGATGCCCGAACTGTCGTAGTAGCCCTGGAGGAACTTGCTCCAGTAGGGAATGGTTTCCTTCTCCAGGCTGAAGACAGCTTCATCCACCAGCGGCAGGACCTTGCCGGCATCGGCCAGCAGGCCGGCCGCGCGGTCGGCCACATCGCCGTCGACCGGATAGGTTTCGCCGTGGAAGTTGGGGTTCTTCTTCAGCACCATGCGCCGGTTGGGATCGTTCTCGGCAAGGTAGAAGGGACCGGTCCCCACCGGTTGCCAGTCGAGCGTGAGGTTGCGCCCGGCCATGCCGGGCTGGGCATAGAAGACTTCGGCCTCCCAGGGAATCGGCGCAAAGAAGGGCATGGCGAGCCAGTAGAGGAATTGCGGATACTTGCCCTTGATGCGGATGCGGTAGGTGTGGTCATCGACGACTTCGGCCCCTGCAAGTGCGAAATCCCTGAGGTCGAGCGGACGTTCCGGATGCACCCTGGCGGCTTGTTCCAGGGATGCGCCGAGTTCCTTCAACCCGACGATGCGCTCGCCCATGAGGCCGAAGATGGGGGAGCTCAGCGCAGGATGCGCGAGGCGCTTGATCTGGTAGACATAGTCGGCGGCCACGAGCTCGCGCGCGCCGGTATGTGGAAAGTCGGCCACCTGACGCTTGTCGGCGACGTCTTCCGCGCGCATGGAATGGTAGCGGTAGCGTCCGGCCGCATCCTGCGCAAAGGCCGGGTGCGGCTGGTAGCGGATGCCGGGCCGGATGCGGATTTCGTACACGCTTTCCGCGATGGCCGACGACGGCGCATCGTCCGGCAGAGGCCTGCCTGCCTCATCGAAATAGCGCGGCCGGGGCACGGACTCGGCGGTGAGCGGAATCAGTTCATAAGGACGCTTGAGAAAATGGTACTGCAGCGGCGGCTCGTAGATCTGGCCGGTGAACTCGACCTCGTTCGAGCTGTAGGAGCGCGCCGGGTCGAGATGCTTGGGACGCTCGGAAAAGGCACTGTAGACGGCATTCGCAGCGGCGTCGCGACCGGGGTAGGGATTGTTCCAGCTGTCGGAGCAGCCGACCAGCAGGCTTGCGCAAAAACCCAGCAACAAGATCCCGGTACGTATCATGCCGCCAGTGTACCCAAGCCCGCAGTCATCGTCAGCCGTTATAATTCGGCCAGTTCAACACTCACGAGACCACCATGGGCTTTCTTGCGGGCAAACGCATACTCATCACGGGCGTCATCTCCAACCGCTCCATCGCCTACGGCATCGCCGGCGCCTGCAAGCGCCAGGGTGCAGAACTTGCCTTCACCTATCAGGGCGAACGCATCAAGGAACGCGTGAGCGAATTCGCCGCCGAATTCGGCTCCAGCCTGGTGTTCCCCTGCGACGTATCGAGCGACGAGCAGATCGCCGACCTGTTCGCCACGCTCGGGCAGCACTGGGACGGGCTCGACGGCCTGGTGCATTCCATCGCCTTCGCCCCCAAGGAGGCGCTGGCAGGCGATTTCCTCTCTGCCGTGACGCGCGAGAATTTCCGCATCGCCCACGACATCAGCTCCTACAGCTTCGCAGCCCTGGCCAAGGCCGCGTTGCCGATGATGGAAGGTCGCCCCGCCTCGCTGCTTACCCTGTCCTATCTCGGCGCCATTCGTTCCGCACCGAATTACAACGTCATGGGCCTGGCCAAGGCCAGCCTCGAATCGAACGTGTACTACATGGCGCAGAGCCTCGGCCCCAAGGGCATCCGCGTCAACGCCGTGTCGGCCGGCCCGATCAAGACGCTGGCGGCAAGCGGCATTGCGAACTTCGGCGAAAAGCTCGACCTCGCCGCCAAGAATTCGCCCCTGCGCCGCAACGTGACCATCGAGGAGGTCGGCAATGCAGCGGCCTTCCTCCTGTCCGACCTGGCCTCTGGCATCACGGGCGAGATCACCTATGTTGACGCAGGCTTCAACACCACCATGGGTGCCGTCGAATGAGCTACAGACCGCGCCCATGAAAAACGCGCCTGATGGCGCGTTTTTCATGGGCTGACGCGGAAACGATACGGCATTTATTGGCCCTCGATCGCCTCCTCCCGGATCTTGATTTTCTGGCCAGCCTTGATCAGCGCCAGCATGGCCTTCATGTCGGCACGCTGCTGCGCCTGCACCACGCCGGATTCGATCGAGGAGAGCAGGACCGGATCGATACCCGACGGATTCAACACGCGGCTCACGCGCACGATGCGATAGGCGCCATCGGCACGCTGGAAACCCGTGTAGGCCGGCAAGGGGTCCGTCTTCACACGGAACACGGCCTTTGCACCGACTGCATCGAGTGCATCCCCAGGTTGGCGCCCCACCACCTGGAAGGCAGACCAGGCCAGACCGGATTCCTCCCCACCCTGCAGCTTCCGGATCATGTCCTCCCCCTTCTGCGCCAGCAGTTTCGCGCTCTGCCCTGCGCGCAGCTTCGCCTCGATGGTCGTCTGTACTTCCGGCAGCGGCTTCAGCCTGGCTGGAAGATGATCGCTCACGCGCGCGGCGATCAGCCTGCCGGTGCCGATCTCGATGGCTTCCGTGTTCTGCTTGCTCTTGATCGACTCCTGGCTGAACAGGGCTTCGGAAAGCGCGCGATGGTCGAAGGGGGGCGGTGCCGATTTCGCAGTCATCCAGCCGGTTTGCTGTACCACGATCTTGGCTGCCGATGCGGCGGCCTGCAGCGAATCGGCATTTTCATAGACAAGATTGCTGAAGTTCTCCGCCAGGTCGGCGAACTGCTTCTGCGCCTGCTGCTTTTTCAGGGTATCGACAACGGCCGCACGTACCTGCGCGAGCGGTACGGTCTGCGCAGCCTCGATGCCATCGAGGCGGATGATGTGGAAACCAAAATCGCTTTCGACGGGCCCCCGGATCTCGCCGGTCTTCATGCCGAACACGGCGTCCTCGAAAGGCTTCACCATCATGCCGCGGCCGAAGCTGCCAAGACTGCCGCCTTGCGCCGCTGATCCGGGATCCTGCGATTCGGCGCGCGCGAGTTCGGCGAAACGTCCGGGTGATTTCTGCAGCAGCAGGGACAACTCGCCCGCCCTGGCCTTGGCCTTGGCGCGAGCAGCCGCGTCGGCCTTGTCAGCCGCAATCAGGATGTGGCTGGCACTGCGCTGTTCGGGCTGGCCGAACTCTGCGGCATGCGCCGCATAGTACTCGCTGACGGCCTGATCGCTCACTTCGATGCCGGCCGACACGGCCGCCATGTCGAGCACGGCATATTCGGCCCGTATCTGCTCGGGCTCGGTGAATTCCTGCTTGTTGTCGGCGTAATATTTCTCGATGTCGGCAGGCGTGACCTTGATCGCGTCGGCCACAGAATCTGCGGGAATGTCCACCCATGAAATCTCGCGCTGCTGTGCGACCAGCGACGCGATCTGCGACAGTGCCGTGCGCGAGGGGAAGGCGGCCAGCGAGACCGGGCTCGCCATGGTTTCCAGCATGAATGCCTGGCGCAATTCATTCTCGAACTGCACGGGCGTACGGCCGTTCTGGCGCAATACGGTCTCGTAGCGCTGCTGCGAGAATTTGCCATCTTCCTGGAATGCCGGGATCTGCGCCAGCATCGAAGCGACATGGGCGTCGGGCGCCATCACCTTGAGCTTCTGCGCATCCTGCAACAGGGCCGAACGCTCGATCAGGCTGTCGAGCACCTTCATGCGGAAATCCCTGGTCTCGGTCACGGCAGGATCGAACGCAGACCCCATTGCTTCACGCATGCGTTCGCTCTGCGCCCTCACTTCATCGGCCAGCATCTCGCGCGCGATCCCCACCTCGCCCACTTCGGCGATCGTGCTGCCGCGCCGATCCCCCTGCATGTAGGTATCCAGTCCGAACAGTGCAAAGGTGACGGCGATCAGACCCAGGATGGCCTTCGCCAGCCAACCCTGGGCATGTTTGCGTATTGCTTCGAGCACGGTCAACTCCAGAATTGATTCAAATGCGCATTTTCGCGCACTTTGCGCCGGACGTCTCGTGTTGGATCGCCCCGCGACCTGCAGGAATGAAAAAAGGCGAACATGTGTTCGCCTTTTTGGTGTTGGCGGAGTGGACGGGACTCGAACCCGCGACCCCCGGCGTGACAGGCCGGTATTCTAACCAACTGAACTACCACTCCCAGTACTGCTCAATCTTCGTCTTCTAAACTTGCCGCCCAACGTCGTCAGCCTGCTGGTGGGTGCTGAGGGGTTCGAACCCCCGACATTCGCCTTGTAAGGGCGACGCTCTACCAGCTGAGCTAAGCACCCGACAAAGACCAAAATTCTACAATATTTTTTTCGATCTTGCCAAATGCAATTCGCGTTTCGATCAATTGATCGCGTCTTTGAGACCCTTGCCTGCGCGGAACTTCGGCACCTTGGCCGCCTTGATCTTGATGGAAGCACCCGTACGCGGATTGCGGCCGGTACGTGCAGCCCGCTTGCCGACGTAGAAGCTGCCGAACCCGACCAGCGTGACCATGTCACCCTTCTTCAAGGCCTTTTTCACTGCGTCGACGGCAGCATCCAGAGCGCGACCCGCAGCGGCCTTGGAGATGTCGGCCGAGTCGGCAATGGCGTCAATCAATTCGGATTTGTTCACGTGTTGTCCCCTTCACTCTAGTGGCACAGGAAAGCCCTGTGGGCGCTTTTATAGCAACCCGAAAAACCTTGTGTCAAGCGGTTTTCCGGGCGATGCATAAAAAATCCCGCGCCAGGCGCGGGATTCGGAGGGGGTGGTCAAAAATGCTCAATGCTTGAGCGTCGCCGATGCGGAATCGTCCTCCTCCGGTACGGCAATCGACTCGACCTCAGGATTGTCGGGCAGGGGCTGCGGCATGTGCTCCAGAGCCAGATCGAGTACCTCGTCGATCCATTTCACAGGATGGATGTCGAGCTTGTTCTTGATGTTGTCGGGAATCTCGGTGAGATCCTTGACGTTCTCATGCGGGATCAGCACGATCTTGATACCGCCCCGGTGCGCCGCCAGCAGTTTCTCCTTCAACCCGCCGATCGGCAGCACTTCGCCGCGCAGCGTGATTTCTCCGGTCATGGCGACGTCGGCACGCACCGGAATACCGGTCAGGATCGACACCATGGAGGTGCAGATCGCAATGCCTGCCGACGGCCCATCCTTGGGCGTGGCGCCTTCGGGCAAATGGATGTGGATGTCGCGCTTCTGGTAGAAATCCTCCTGAATGCCCAGTTTCCGGGAACGCGAACGCACCACGGACAGCGCAGCCTGGATCGACTCCTGCATCACCTCGCCGAGCTTGCCGGTGGTCGTCATCTTGCCGCGGCCTGGAAGCGAGACGGCCTCGATGGTCAGCAGCTCGCCGCCCACTTCGGTCCATGCCAGTCCGGTGACCTGGCCCACCTGGTTGTTCTTCTCGGCGATGCCGAAGCTGAAACGGCGCACACCAAGATATTTGTCGAGATTGCGTGCCGTGACGGAAATCTTACCCTTCTGCTTCTTCAGCAGCAGGGCCTTCACGGCCTT
Source organism: Pseudomonadota bacterium (assembly GCA_040754275.1). Classification (GTDB taxonomy): domain Bacteria; phylum Pseudomonadota; class Gammaproteobacteria; order Burkholderiales; family Thiobacillaceae; genus Thiobacillus. Next base: position 34,310 of record JBFMCW010000004.1, on the reverse strand, counting down.
GCGGCAGATTTTCGAGATTTCGCGCTCCAGACTGCGCACACCCGCCTCACGCGTGTAGTAGCGCACGATGTCGCGCACGGCAGATTCGGCAATCGACAATTCCCCTTCCTTGATGCCATTCACCTTCAGCTGCTTGGGCACTAGATATCGTTCGGCGATGCTGACCTTTTCGTCCTCGGTATAGCCAGAGAGCCGGATCACTTCCATGCGATCCAACAGGGGCGCCGGGAGATTGAGCGAGTTGGCGGTGGCCACGAACATCACGTCGGACAAATCGTATTCGACTTCGATGTAATGGTCCTGGAAGGTGTGGTTCTGCTCGGGGTCGAGGACCTCCAGCAGGGCCGATGCCGGATCACCGCGGAAGTCCTGTCCCATCTTGTCGACTTCGTCGAGCAGGAACAGCGGGTTCTTCACCCCGATCTTGGTCAGGCTTTGCAGAATCTTGCCGGGCATCGAGCCGATGTAGGTACGACGATGACCACGAATCTCGGATTCATCGCGCACGCCACCCAGCGCCATGCGCACAAACTTGCGGTTGGTCGCACGCGCAATGGACTGGCCGAGCGAGGTCTTGCCGACACCGGGCGGCCCGACCAGACAGAGGATGGGCGCCTTCACCTTGTCGACGCGCTGCTGCACCGCAAGGTATTCGAGGATCCGCTCCTTGACCTTGTCGAGTCCGTAGTGGTCCTGATCGAGCACCTGCTCTGCCTTGACGAGATCCTTGCTGATCTTGGTCCGCTTTTTCCATGGCAGACCGACCATCGCCTCGATGTAGCTGCGAATCACGGTCGCTTCGGCCGACATCGGTGACATCATCCGCAGCTTCTTCAATTCGCCCATCGCCTTGGCTTCGGCTTCCTTGGGCATGCTGGCGGCCTTGATGCGCTTTTCCAGTTCTTCGAGCTCGGCCCCTTCCTCGATGTCGCCAAGCTCTTTCTGGATTGCCTTGACCTGTTCATTCAGGTAGTACTCGCGCTGGCTCTTTTCCATCTGTCGCTTCACGCGGCCACGGATGCGCTTTTCCACCTGCAGGATATCGAGTTCACCTTCGAGTAGACCGAGCAGATGCTCGAGACGCCTGTTGACCCCGATCATCTCCAGCACTTCCTGCTTCTGTTCCAGTTTCAGCGGGAGGTGCGCAACGATGGTATCGGCGAGGCGCCCGCCTTCGTCGATGCCTGACAGGGAGGTAAGGATTTCCGGCGGAATCTTCTTGTTGAGCTTGACGTACTGGTCGAACTGGGTGAGCAATGCGCGGCGCATGGCTTCCACCTCGACCAGTTCCTCCCCTTCCGCGGGCAACACTTCCGCACGCGCGGCGAGGTGGGTCCCGGTATCGGTCACGTCAAGCACTCGGGCACGCTGATTACCTTCGACCAACACCTTGACGGTGCCGTCGGGCAGCTTGAGCATCTGCAATACGGTCGCGACGCTGCCGGTGCCGTACAGATCCTCGGGAGTGGGGTCATCCTGCGCGGCAGTCTTCTGTGCCACCAGCAGGATGCTTTTACCGGACTCCATCGAGGTTTCCAGCGCCTTGATCGATTTGGGACGCCCGACAAACAGCGGGATCACCATGTGGGGAAACACCACCACGTCGCGAAGCGGCAACAGCGGCAGATCGACCTGTTCCTTGGGTGTGTTGTCGCTCATCATGTTTTCCTGATCAGGTTAGGGAAAAGACGCGCGGGGTTCGCCACGCATCTCGCATTTTGGGGGGGCGCCCCGTACTTCAAGTGGTGCGGCGAAAAAACATCGGCGCCCCGTCCTGCAGGCGCCGACCATTCCCTCATCCGGCATGTGGTCAAGCTCCGGCGGCCAGCGGCTGGTCGCCTTGTTCGGAATAGATCAGCAAGGGCTTGCCCTCGCCCGTGATCAGGCTGTTGTCCACCACCACCTTGCTCACGCCCTTGAGCGACGGCAGGTCGTACATGGTGTCCAGCAACGCATGCTCGATGATCGAGCGCAGGCCACGCGCACCGGTGCGACGGGCCAGCGCCCGCTTGGCTATGGCGGCAAGCGCGTCCTCGCGGAATTCGAGTTCGACGCCTTCCATCTTGAAAAGTTTGGCAAACTGCTTGGTCAGCGCATTCTTCGGCTCGGTGAGAATCTGCACCAGCGCAACTTCGTCAAGTTCATCCAGCGTCGCCACGACAGGCAGACGGCCGACAAATTCGGGGATCAGTCCGTACTTGATCAGGTCCTCGGGCTCGACCTGATGCAGCAGCTCGGCATCGCGCTTGGTTTCGTCCACGTTCTTGACCTGCGCGCCGAAGCCGATGCCGCCCTTTTCCGTACGGCCGCGAATGACCTTTTCCAGACCGCTGAATGCGCCGCCGCAGATGAACAGGATATTGCTGGTGTCGACCTGCACGAATTCCTGGTTCGGATGTTTGCGTCCGCCCTGCGGCGGTACCGAGGCAGTCGTGCCTTCGATGAGTTTCAGCAGGGCCTGTTGCACGCCTTCACCCGACACGTCACGGGTAATCGAGGGATTGTCGGACTTGCGCGAAATCTTGTCGATCTCGTCGATGTAGACGATGCCCTGCTTGGCCTTTTCCACATCGTAGTCGCACTTCTGCAGAAGCTTCTGGATGATGTTTTCGACGTCCTCGCCGACATAGCCGGCTTCAGTCAGGGTCGTCGCGTCGGCAATCACGAACGGCACATTCAAAAGCCGCGCAAGGGTCTGGGCAAGCAGGGTCTTGCCGGATCCTGTCGGACCGATCAACAGGATGTTGGACTTGGCCAGCTCGACCTCGCTGTTGCCGGTGTTGCTGCGCAGACGCTTGTAATGGTTGTAGACCGCCACGGCAAGTGCCTTCTTGGCCTGTCCCTGACCAATCACGTACTGATCGAGAATGGCGCTGATCTCGTGCGGCGTCGGCAAGTCGGAACCGCCACCCTTCTGGCTGTCGGCCTGCTGGATTTCCTCGCGGATGATGTCGTTGCAAAGCTCGACGCATTCGTCGCAGATGAACACCGACGGGCCGGCAATCAGCTTGCGCACCTCGTGCTGGCTCTTGCCGCAGAAGGAGCAGTAGAGAAGTTTGTCGCTCGAACCTTTGTCTGCCATGGCCGTTCCTTGCTTGAGTCCGCTTACGCTTCAGTTCTGCTGGTGAGCACCCTGTCGACCAGGCCGTATTTCACCGACTCTTCCGCGCTCATGAAGTTGTCGCGGTCGGTATCGCGCTCGATGGCTTCGATGCTCTGCCCGGTGTGTTTGGCCAGCATGTCGTTCAGACGCGCTTTCAGGTACAGGATTTCCTTGGCATGGATCTCGATGTCCGAGGCCTGGCCCTGGAAACCGCCGAGGGGCTGGTGGATCATCACGCGCGAGTTGGGCAGGCAGTAGCGCTTGCCCTTCGCGCCGGCAGTCAGCAGGAAGGCACCCATGCTGGCAGCCTGTCCGATGCACAGCGTGGACACGTCGGGCTTGATGAACTGCATCGTGTCGTAGATCGCGAGACCCGCCGAAACCGAACCGCCCGGCGAGTTGATGTAGAAGTAGATGTCCTTGTCAGGGTTTTCCGACTCAAGGAACAGCATCTGTGCCACCACCAGGTTAGCTGTCGCGTCGTTCACCGGCCCGACCAGGAAAATCACGCGCTCCTTGAGCAGGCGCGAGTAGATGTCGTATGCGCGCTCGCCCCGACCGCTCTGCTCGACAACCATGGGCACGAGTCCCAAGCCATGGGGTTCAGTCAATTTGCTTTCAAAATCAATGTGCATCAGGCACGTCCCATCAGTTCTTCAAAAGAGGTTGCCACATCTTCCACCTGAGCCTGACCTGCAACCCATGCTACCACATTCTCTTCCAGTGCCAGGGACTCGATCTCCTGCATGCGTTCGGGGCTCTGGTAGTACCACTGCACCACCTGCTCCGGCTCCTCGTAGCTTTGCGCCTGGTCCTGGATCAGGGTGCGGATCTGCTCCGGCTGGGCCACGAGCTTGTTTGCCTGCACAATCTCAGCAAGAATCAGACCCAGACGCACGCGCCGCTCGGCCTGCCCTGTGAACATATCGGCCGAGAGTTTCACGCTCTGAACCCCACGGGCCTGCATGTCAGCTTCGGTCATCTTCATCAGGCGCTCGGTTTCCATTGCAATCAGGCTTTGCGGCAGGTCGAGTGCGCTTTTCTTCAAGAGCAGTTCCATCGCCTGCTCCTTCAACTTGCCCTGAACGCGACGCCTGACCTCGCGTTCCAGGTTCGCCCTGACTTCAGCCTTGAGTTTTTCCACATCGCCGTCCTCGACGCCGAGCGCCCTGGCGAAATCGGCATCGATCACGGGCAGCACCGGGGCCTGTACGTCCTTCACCTGGACATCGAAGTGCGCAGCCTTGCCGGCGAGTTCCCTGGCTGCATAGTCAGCCGGGAAAGTGAGGTCGAACCCCTTGCTGTCACCGGCCTTGAGGCCGACCAGAGCTTGCTCGAAGTCCTTCAGCAGACGCCCCTCACCCAGAACCGCAGCGAAATCCTCGCCCTTGCCACCTTCGAACGACGCTCCGTCCACCGTACCCTGATAGTCGAAACGCACCAAGTCGCCCTCTGCCGCCGCGCGTTCGGCCGGCTGGAAACTGCGCCGCTGCTTCTGCAGCACTTCCAGGGTTTTCGTCACGTCTGCATCGCTCAGGTTCACAACCGGACGGCTGATCTTGCCGTCGGCCAGGCTATCGATCTTGACTTCCGGGTAGATCTCGAAGCTGGCGCTGAACGTGACCTCGGTTCCGGCAGTCTCGCCGGTCTTGGGTTCGAAACGCGGATAACCAGCAATCTTCAGCTGATATGCCTGCACCGCCTCGCCGAAGCGGCTCTGCAGGGTTTCACCCAGTACTTCCTGGCGCACGCCGGCGCCATGCTGGCGCGCCACGGCAGAAAGCGGCGCCTTGCCCGGGCGGAAACCATCCATCTTGACGTTGCGTGCCAGGCGCTTGAGGCGGTTCTGCACTTCGGTTTCCAGCTGATCCATGGGTACGCTGATGTCCAGTCGGCGAACCAGTCCTTCGAGCACTTCAAGATTTGCTTGCATCACAATACTTCCTGGCTGAATTGAATAAATGTCGGGGTGAGGGGCATGAGCCGATGGTGCGAAAGGGGGGACTCGAACCCCCACGCCTTGCGGCGCTGGAACCTAAATCCAGTGCGTCTACCAATTCCGCCACTCTCGCGGCTTGGCCGCAAAACCTTCGGCCAAGAAGTGTAATATAATCAATGTGATGCTGTCACCCAAGGCAGCCCGGCCTCGTCTTAAGTCTTTATTCCCATTCCGTTTTTTATTGCTGGTGCCGGTCGACCACTACGAAAACTTCCCCGTCGCATCCTGGTTGCTGCCGAGACGACTGCGTCGCCCAGTCGAGGCGATCTACCGCTTCGCGCGCAGTGCGGACGACATCGCTGACGAAGGCGATGCCCCGCCGGATGAGCGCCTGGCGCAGCTGGCTGCCTTTCGCGCCGCACTCGATCGCATCGAACAGGGGGACAACCCGATCGATCCGGTCTTCGGCCCCCTGGCTGCTGCCATCCGGGCGCACAACATTCCGTTTGCACCATTCCGTGACCTTCTGTCGGCTTTCGAACAGGACGTCACCAAGTCACGCTACGCCAGCTTCGGCGAGGTAATGGACTACTGTCGGCGTTCCGCCAATCCTGTCGGACGCCTGATGATGCACCTCTACGGCGACGACGACCCGCGTCATCTCGGGTATGCGGATGCAGTGTGCAGCAGCCTGCAGTTGATCAACTTTCTTCAGGACATCGCCATCGACTACCCGAAGGACCGGATCTACCTGCCGCAGGACGAGCTTGCGGCGCACCATGTCAGCGAAGCACAGATCGCCGCAGGCGATACCCGCGGCCTGTGGCACATGATGATGCACAAGCAGATCGAGCGGACACGCAGAATGCTGCAGGCCGGCGCACCACTCGGGCGCATCCTAAAGGGCCGCGTCGGGCTCGAAATCCGCGTGACTATCCGCGGCGGCGAAACCATCCTGCGCAAACTACACGCCGATCCGGGCTGCGTCTTCACCGACCGGCCGGTATTGACCAGAAGCGACTGGATCATGATGCTGATCCGCGGACTACGCTGACATGGATCCGCACCAGTACTGCCAGGAACGCGCAGCTGCCAGCGGCTCCAGCTTTTACTACAGTTTCGTCTTCCTGCCGGCTGAAACGCGGCATGCGATCACCGCCTTTTATGCCCTGTGCCGCGAACTCGACGACGTGGTGGATGAATGCCATGACCGCCAGGTCGCCGAGGCCAAGCTCGACTGGTGGCGTGGCGAGATTGCCCGCTTCGGCAGCGGCACCCCGGAACATCCGACCACGCGGGCACTCGTCGATACGCAGCAAGGGCGCTCGATCCCCACGGCGCTGCTGCTGGAAATCGTGGACGGCATGGCGATGGATCTCGACCATGCGCGCTATCCCGATTTCAAATCGCTCAACCTCTACTGCTACCGCGTGGCGGGGGTGGTTGGCGAGGTCGCTGCCGCCCTCTTCGCTGGCACACGCGACGAACACGAACGCGACGTCCGCCGCTACGCGCACGAACTCGGGCTCGCCTTCCAGCTCACCAACATCATCCGTGACGTCGGCGAGGACGCGCGACGCGGCCGCATCTATCTGCCGCAGGACGAGCTCGCCCGCTTCGGGGTTGCCGAGTCCGACGTGCTGAGCAGCCGCGACTCCCCCGCCTTCCAGGCATTGATGCAGTTCCAGTACAAGCGCGCCATCGCCCACTACGACTCCGCACTCGCGATTCTGCCCGCCGCGGCGCGCCGCGCGCAGCGTCCCGGCCTCGCGATGGCTGCGATCTATCGCACCCTGCTCGAGGAAATCCGGCGCGACGGCTTTCCAGTACTGCGCGCACGCGTTTCACTCACGCCGCTGCGCAAGCTCTGGCTCGCGAGCAGGACCTGGCTGTTTCCATGACGACAGCTGCAGCCGGTCGACGTGTCGCCGTCATCGGCGGCGGCTGGGCGGGGTGTGCCGCCGCGCTGACGCTTGCCGAAGCCGGCGTGGCGACCGCGCTGTTCGAATCCAGCCGCACGCTCGGCGGGCGGGCGCGCAGCGTAACCCTCGACGGCCGCGCCCTCGACAATGGCCAGCACATCCTGCTGGGCGCCTATGCACACAGCCTCGACCTGATCGCGCGTCTGCATCCTGACGCGACACATGGCGGACTCTGGCGCCTCCCGCTCACCCTGGAAGCGCCGCCTGCATTTCGGCTGGCCTGTCCGAAACTGCCCGCTCCACTGCATCTGCTGAAGGGCCTCGCTTGCGCGCACGGCCTCACATGGCGCGAGAAATGGGCCGCGGCATGCTGGGCGCATCGCCTGCTGCGCGACGCCGGCGTTCCCGGGGAGACAGTGGCCGATCTCACGCGCTCGCAGTCAGACAGGGTGAACCGCCTTCTGTGGCACCCGTTGTGCATTTCCGCCCTCAACACCCCTGTCGAGGCCGCCAGTGCCCGCGTATTTCGCAATGTGCTTCGAGCCGCCTTCGGCAGGCGCCGTAGCGACAGCGACCTGATGCTGCCGCGCCTCGACCTCACCGCGCTGTTTCCGGCGCGCGCAGCGGAACGCGTGATAGCCTGCGGCGGATCGGTGCATGCCGGATGCCGTGTCGAATCGATCGGGACGGAACAGGGGGCGATCACGCTGCAAACGCGCGATGCGGCCGAGCGCTTCAGCCACGTCGTCATTGCCGTTGCCCCGCAGCATCTGACTGGACTGACCATGGGTGTCGCGGAACTCGAGGGCATCCGGCACATGCTCGCAACCTATCGCTATCTGCCGATCGTCACAGGCTATGTGCAATACGACCCGGGCTTCCGGCTCGACGCACCGCTCTACGCGCTTGCAGACGGTCCGGCGCAGTTCGTCTTCGATCGCGGACAGAGCCATGGCCAGCCTGGCATGCTGGCATTCGTCGCCAGCGCCGCGGCCGACCTGCCTGAAGACTGGCTCGACCTGGCCGAAGCACAGCTGCGGTGTTTCGCCGCGCCCGGCCCGGCGCAGTGGCGTCGCCGCATTGCCGAAAAGCAGGCCACCTATGCATGCGTCCCCGGCATGATGCGGCCGCCGGTGCGCACACCGCATGCGCGGCTTTTCCTCGCCGGGGACTATACGGCAGGCCCCTACCCCGCTACCCTCGAAAGTGCACTGGCGAGCGGCGTACAATCCGCCCAGGCTCTGCTCGATACCCTATGAAGACCTATCTCCCCCGCCCCGACCTGCTCGCGGATCGCGTCGTACTCGTCACTGGCGCGAGTTCCGGCCTGGGCCGCGCCGCCAGCCTGGCTTACGCCCGCCACGGCGCCACCGTCGCCCTGCTCGCACGCAACGAGGCCAAACTGGAAACGGTGTACGACGAAATCGTCGCTGCCGGGGGGCCCGAACCCGCGATGTTTCCGTTCGATCTCGCCGTGGCCGACGATCGCGGACTGGAAACCCTCGCCGGCGCCATCGCCCACCACCTCAAGCGTCTGGATGGCATCCTGCACAGTGCACACCATTTCTACAGCCTGACGCCACTAGCCCTGCAGACGCTGGAACAATGGCAGCTCGTCCTGCGCGTCAACCTAATCGCGCCCTTTGCGCTCACACGCGTCTGCCTGCCGCTGCTGCGCCAGGCTCCGGATGCCTCCGTGATCTTCACCGGCGAAAGCCATGGCCACGCACCTGCAGCCTTCTGGGGCGGATACGCCGTCGCAAAGGCCGGACTTGAAACCATGACCCGCATCTGGGCGGACGAACTCGACACCGAGACGTCGCTGCGCATCAACACCCTGATTCCCGGCCAGGTCGCGACCACTCTGCGTGCGCGCACCCATCCCGGCCTCGCACCCGAAAGCCTGCCCGCTCCGGACGATCTGATGCCCTGGTATCTCTACCTGATGGGCGGAGACAGCCGTTCAGTGCGTGGGCAGGTGGTGGAATGCCAGCCCTGAGTTCGCAGCCGGAATGAAGATCGGCCGCTACCAGATCCTCGACGAAATCGGCCAGGGCGCGATGGGCACGGTTTATCGCGCACGCGACCCGCTGATCGAGCGGGAAGTCGCGATCAAGACCGTCGCCATCGATCAGCTGCGCAGCGAAGGCCCCGACGCCGAAGCCCGTTTCCTGCGCGAGGCCCAGAGCGCAGGACGCCTGTCGCATCCCAACATCGTGACGATCTACGACGTGGGCGAAACCGACTCGCTTGCCTACATCGCGATGGAATACCTGCCGGGCTCCACTTTGCGCGACCTGATGGACCGCAGCCTGCTGCCCATCGAGCTTGCCATCGACACAGCGCTGCAAATGGCGGAAGCGCTGGCGTTCGCACACGAACACGGGATCGTGCATCGGGACGTAAAGCCCTCCAACGTGGTGGTGACGGGCCAGCGCGGTCGCATCAAGCTGACGGACTTCGGCATCGCCCACCTGATCAACAGCAACCAGACGCAAACCGGCCAGATGCTGGGATCGCCGCGCTATATGTCGCCCGAGCAGGCGATGGGGCGGGAGGTCGATGGCCGCTCGGACATCTTTTCGCTTGGCGCCGTACTCCACGAGATGCTCACCGGCCGCTACGCCTTCGATGGCGGCAGCCTGCCGACCATCGTCTATCGCGTCGTCAACGAAATGCCGCCACCGGCCACGTCGTTCCGCGGAACGCTCCCGGCCGGCCTCGACGCACTGCTGGCGCGCATGTTGCACAAGAACCCGGCGTTTCGTCCGAATGCCCGGGATGTCGTGGCCGCACTCCAGGCCCTGTCGACAGCCGGACAGGCAGCCGCCCATCCGGACATTCCGCCCGCAGACAATCGGGTTTCGCAAACGCTGCGGATCCTGGCATTCGGCACGCCCATAGGCGTGTTTCTGCTGATCGGCCTCGGCTTCATCGTGATCGAGCATTTCTTGCCGGCGCAAACACAGACACCTGCTGCCAGGCCGGCTCCACCGGCCACCGCGCCGGGACCCGCGTCAACGCCCGTACAACCGGCTGAAGCCGCGAAAGCGGTACCCGCAGCCAAGCCTGCGCCCGGGAAAACCCGGCCCGCGATCAAGGCAGACGATTACCTGCTGGGACTGGACCGGAAAGCGGTCGAGCTGCGCATCAAACGCACCGAACTTCTGCTCGAATACACCGAGCAGCACCCCGACGTGGTGCAGATCGATCGGCAACTGGAACAACTGCGCGAGGAACGCAGACGTCATGTACGCCTGCTGGAAAAGCAGCAGGCGCGCTGACTTCGGCGGATATGTCCATCCTTACCAGTTGGTCTCGCGCTCGGCGGTGGCCGATACCTTGTGGATGCTCAGGTCGGCGCCGTTGAACTCGGCTTCCGGATCGAGCCGCAGGCCGACCACGCGCTTGATGAGACCGTAAACGACAAGGCTGCCGAGCAGTGCGACTGCGATGCCGCCCAGCGTGCCGAGGACCTGGGCCACGAGACTCACCCCACCGATGCCGCCCAGTGCCTGTGTGCCGAAGATGCCGGCTGCGATGCCCCCCCAGGCGCCGCACAGGCCATGCAGCGGCCATACCCCAAGCACGTCATCGATCTTCCACCTGTTCTGCGTCACCATGAACATCCAGACGAAGAGCGCACCCGCGATCGCCCCGGTTGCCAAAGCCCCTAGCGGATGCATCAGATCGGACCCCGCGCACACCGCCACCAGCCCCGCCAGCGGGCCGTTGTGGATGAAGCCGGGGTCGTTCCTGCCGATGAACAGCGCGGCCAGCGTGCCGCCCACCATGGCCATCAGCGAATTCACCGCGACCAGGCCCGACACCGATTCGATCAGCTGCGCCGACATGACGTTGAAACCGAACCAGCCCACGGTGAGGATCCACGCCCCGAGGGCCAGGAAGGGAATGTTCGACGGCGGATGCGCCGAGATCAGGCCGTCCCGGGTGTAACGCCCGCGCCGCGCGCCGAGCAGGAGCACGGCCGGCAGGGCGATCCACCCGCCCACGGCGTGCACCACCACCGATCCGGCGAAGTCGTGGAATTTTGCGCCTGTCTGTGCTTCCAGCCAGGCCTGCATGCCGTAGTTGCCATTCCACACGATGCCCTCGAAGAAGGGATACACCAGGCCGACCAGCGCGAAAGTCGCGGCCAGCTGCGGGTTGAAGCGCGCACGCTCGGCAATGCCGCCGGACACGATCGCGGGAATCGCAGCAGCAAACGTCAGCAGAAAGAAGAACTTGACCAGATCATAGCCGTTGTTCGCCGACAGGCTTGCCGCACCGGTAAAAAAGCTCACGCCATAGGCGATGCTGTATCCGATGAAGAAATAGGCGATGGTGGAAATGGAGAAATCGGTGAGGATCTTGACCAGTGCATTGACCTGGTTCTTTTTCCGTACCGTGCCGAGTTCCAGAAAGGCAAAGCCGGCATGCATGGCCAGCACCATGATGCCGCCCAGCAGTACGAACAGGACATCGCTCCCCGATTTCAAGGCTTCCATGCAACTCGCTCCCACGCAACTGAGTGGGCTGCACGGAGCAATTATCGAGCCACTACGGCATCTATATGATTTTTAAGTATTTAAAATCGAATGCCCCGGAAGCAATGCACAATACCTGTGCAAAAACGCCTAGATTGCACAAATTTGGTGCGTCAGGACTTGTCGCGCGTCTCGGACTCGATGCGATCCAGTTCAGCATCCATGTCCGCATCCGTCATCGGCTGGTAATCGGATACAGGCTCCGGTTGGGGCTTGGTGATCATTGCTGCGATCAGGATCCCCAGTTCGTACAGCACCCAGAGTGGCACCGCCAGCATGAACTGGGAGATCACGTCCGGCGGCGTGAAAATCGCGCCGATGACGAAAGCGCCGACAATCACGTAGGGGCGGATTTCGCGCAGCTTGGCCACGGACACCATGCCCATCTTGACCAGCAGCACCACCGCGACCGGCACCTCGAAGGTGATGCCGAAGGCCATGAACAAGGTCATGACGAAGTCGAGGTACTTGCCGATGTCGGTCATCACCGCCACGCCTTCGGGGGCAACCCCGACGATGAACCCGAACACCACGGGAAACACGAGGAAATAGGCGAAGGCCATGCCCAGCAGGAACAGGATCACGCTGGCGATCACCAGCGGCACGCCGATGCGCTTTTCGTGCTGGTACAGACCGGGCGCGACAAAGGCCCAGGCCTGGTAGAACACCCACGGCAAGGCCAGCAGGAAAGCCGCCATCAGCGTGACCTTCATCGGTACGAAGAACGGCGTGGTGACTTCAGTCGCGATCATCTGGCCGCCCTGCGGCAGCGAGGCGAGCATGGGCTTGGCCAGGAGTGCGTAGAGTTCCTGCGCCCAGGGAAACAGACAGACGAACAGGATCACGACGGCCAGCACCGCACGGATCAGACGATCCCGCATCTCGATGAGGTGCGAGATGAAGGTATCTTCCTTGTCGCTCATGCTTGTTTGCCGGATGCGGGTTCGGCGGGTGCGGGGTTCTGGTCGGGTTCGTCGAGTGGCAGCGCCTGCTGCGCGGTTTCGCGCTCGATGGTGGCGGACTTCGCCGCGTCGGGCGCAGGACGCTCACGCTCGGTCACCGCCATCGCAGACATCACCTTGCCGATATTGCTTGCTTCGTTGCGCAGGTAATCGTCGACCACGCTCGCCTGCTGCTCCACATTGCCTGCAACCGACTTGACCGATTCCCTGAACTCCTGGCCCACCCTGCGCAATTCCTCGGCCTGCATCTCGCGGCTGATGTCGGATTTCACGGTCGAGACATAACGCTGCATGCGGCCGTAGAGATGCCCGGCCGTGCGTGCCACCTTGGGCAGTCGCTCGGGGCCAACGACGACCAGCGCCACCACGCCGATCACGAGAAGTTCGGTAAAGCCGATGTCGAACATGTTTCAGTTACAAGATTCAAGATTCAAGCCACAAGTTGTTTCTTGTAACTTGCATCTTGTCCCTTGCACCTTAACTCTGCTGCTTGTCCTTGACCTCGGCGTCGATGGTGTGACCACCCTTGTCGCCTTCGGCAATCTTGGGGGCATCTTCCTTCATGCCTTCCTTGAAGCCCTTGACCGCACCACCGAGGTCGCTGCCGATGTTGCGCAGTTTCTTGGTGCCGAAAATCAGCAGCACCACGACCAGAACGATCAGCCAATGCCAGATGCTGAAGCTACCCATGTGAAGTCTCCTTTTGGATTAAGCCTGGCGCACGGGATCGCCGCCGCCGAATACATGTATATGGATGTGAAACACTTCCTGTCCGCCACCGCGTCCGGTATTGATCAGGGCCTTGAAGCCGGTTTCCAGGCCCTGTTCCCTGGCCAGTTTCGGCGCCAGCAGCAGCATCTTGCCCAACAAACGTTCATGCTCGGGCTGCGCGTCGGCCAGCGTCGCGATGTGCGCTTTCGGAATGATCAGAAAATGCACGCGCGCGAACGGATGGATGTCGTGAAAAGCCAGCACCTCGTCGTCTTCGTAAACCTTGCCGCACGGCAATTGTCCCGCGACGATTTTGCAGAAAATGCAGTCACTCATGTCGATTCGCTTTTTCGGTCAATCCGGACAGGCCTTCGCGGCGTGCCAGTTCGTTCAGCACGTCAGCCGGCTTCAGTCCCGTGTGCGCCAGCAGAACCAGGGTATGAAACCACAAATCGGCGACTTCGTAGATGATCTTTTCGGCTTGGCCGTCCTTGGCCGCCATCACGGTTTCGGTGGCTTCCTCGCCGATCTTCTTCAGGATCGCGTCCGTACCCCTGGCATAGAGCTTCGCCACATAGGAACTGTCCGGCGACGCCTGCTTGCGCGCCTCCAGCGTCTCCGCAAGCCGGTCCAGGATGTCGCTCATTTGTAGATCTCGTCGGGATTCTTCAGCACCGGCTCAGTCGTCACCCAGTCGCCGTTCTCGAGTTTCTGGAAGAAACAGGAGCGTCGTCCGGTATGACAGGCGATGCCCCCCACTTGTTCGATCTTGAGCAGCACCACGTCGTTGTCGCAATCCAGACGGATTTCCGAGACGTGCTGCACGTGCCCCGATTCCTCGCCTTTGCGCCACAGCCGGTTGCGCGAACGCGAGAAATACACGCCGCGCAGGGTGCGTGCAGTCTCTTCCAGCGCCTCGCGGTTCATCCAGGCAACCATGAGGATTTCCCGTGTAGTTGCATCCTGGGCGATGGCCGGTACCAGGCCGTTGGCGTCCCATTTCACCGCATCGAGCCAGGCCGTATCGGACGCGGCGCTCACAGGCGCACCTCGATGCCGTACTGCTTCATGTAGCGTTTCGCCTCGTCGACGGTAAATTCGCCAAAGTGGAAGATGCTGGCCGCGAGCACGGCATCGGCGTGGCCTTCGCGCACACCATCGACCAGGTGCTGCAGGGTCCCGACCCCGCCGCTGGCAATGATGGGAATCGAGACGGCATCCGCAATGGCACGCGTGAGTTCGAGATCGAATCCGCTCTTGGTGCCGTCGCGGTCCATCGAAGTGAGCAGCAATTCCCCGGCGCCAAGTTCCTCCATTTCCCTGGCCCAGGCAACGGCTTCGAGGCCGGTGAGCTTGCGGCCGCCGTGGGTAAAGACCTCCCAGTGGTCGCCTGTGCGCTTGGCATCGATGGCGACGACGATGCACTGGCTGCCGTAGCGGTCTGAGGCATCCTTGACCAGTTGCGGATTCGTCACGGCGGACGTGTTGATGCTGACCTTGTCGGCGCCGGCGTTGAGCAGACGCTGTACGTCGGCCACGGCACGCACGCCGCCGCCCACGGTCAGGGGAATGAACACCTCGCTCGCCACGGCTTCGATGATGTGGAGGATGAGATCGCGGTTGTCAGAAGAGGCGGTGATGTCGAGGAAGGTCAGTTCGTCGGCACCGGCCTCGTTGTAGCGGCGCGCGATCTCGACCGGATCGCCGGCATCCTTGAGCCCGACGAAATTCACGCCCTTGACGACGCGGCCGTCGGTGACGTCGAGGCAGGGAATGATGCGCTTGGCGAGCACGGTAACAGGCCGCTCAGACGCCGAACACGCCGCCGGCGAGCTCGTCGGCAAGTTTCTGGGCTGCAGCGAAATCGAGCGTGCCCTGATAGATCGCACGACCGGTGATCGCCCCGATGATGCCGTCCTTGGCGACGGCGGACAGGGCTTTCACGTCCTCGATGTTGGTAATGCCGCCGCTGGCGATGACCGGGATCGACAGCGCCTGCGCGAGGCGTTGCGTCGCCTCGACGTTGACGCCGGTCAGCATGCCGTCACGGCCGATATCGGTGTAGATCACCGCCTCGACGCCGTAGCCCTCGAAACGCTTGGCCAGGTCGATGACGTCATGGCCGGTGATCTTCGACCAGCCTTCGACCGCGACCTTGCCGTCCCTGGCGTCGAGCCCGACCATCACGTGACCGGGAAAGGCGTCGCAGGCTTCGTGCAGGAATCCCGGGTTCTTCACCGCGGCCGTACCGATGATGACGTAGCGCACGCCGTCGTCCAGATAGCGCTCGATGGTCGCCAGGTCGCGAATACCGCCGCCGAGCTGCACCGGCATCTCGTCACCGACTGCATCGACGATGGCGCGGATGGCCTCGTCGTTGACCGGCTTGCCGGCGAAGGCGCCATTGAGATCGACCAGGTGCAGGCGCCGCGCGCCCTGTGCGTGCCAATGACGCGCGGTGGCCGCCGGGTCTTCGGAGAACACCGTGGCACGTTCCATTTCACCCTGTTCCAGACGCACGCAGTGGCCGTCCTTGAGGTCGATAGCAGGAATGATCAGCATGGTCGTACGAAAAAAGGTTGAAGCGATGGATCAGGCGCAGGCCGTGCCGGAGAGATCGCAGGCAGAGGCAGTCGCGCCAGGGCTCCAGGTTGCGAAATTGCCGAGCAGGGCCAGGCCGGCATTCTGGCTTTTCTCCGGATGGAACTGTACGGCGAAAATATTCTCCGACGCCACTGCGCAGGTGAAGGGAAAGGGATAGTGGGAAAAGCCTGCGATGAGATCGGGGACGGCAGGCTGCACGAAATAGCTGTGCACGAAATAGAAACGCGCACCCTCCTCGATGCCCGCCCACAAAGGGTGGGGCATCGCCTGGTGCACGTTGTTCCAGCCCATGTGCGGCACCTTCAGGCGGCCGCCCTGTGCATCGCGCATCGCCTCGTCAGGAAAGCGCTGCACATTGCCGGGAAAAATCCCGAGACAGGGGGTGTCGCCTTCCTCACTGTGCTCAAACAGCACCTGCATGCCCATGCAGATACCGAGAAAGGGCTTGGATTTCGCAGCCTCGACAATGACCGCGCGCAGGCCGCGTGTGTCGATCTCGCGCATGCAGTCGGGCGCGGCGCCCTGACCGGGAAACACTACGCGGCCGGCGGACGCGATCACTTCGGGATCGGCCGTCACGACGACCTGCATCGCCGGCGCGACATGCTCGATGGCTTTGGACACCGAGCGCAGGTTGCCCATGCCGTAGTCGATGACGGCGATATCGACTGTCATTACAAGCTGCCCTTGGTCGAGGGCATCACGCCGGCCATGCGCGGATCGGGTTCGACCGCCATGCGCAGCGCACGGCCGAAGGCCTTGAAGACGGTCTCGGCCTGATGGTGGGCATTGATCCCGCGCAGGTTGTCGATGTGCAGCGTCACCGCAGCGTGGTTG
Organism: Pseudomonadota bacterium; assembly: GCA_040754275.1. Lineage (GTDB taxonomy): Bacteria > Pseudomonadota > Gammaproteobacteria > Burkholderiales > Thiobacillaceae > Thiobacillus. The sequence continues at coordinate 17,685 of JBFMCW010000004.1, read as the reverse complement.
ACAAAGCCGCGGAAGAATTCGAGGAACAGGTCCACGTCGAACTCGCCGATGCGCGCCCGCGTGTAATCGACGTGGTATTCCAGCCCGGGGCGACCCGAGAGATCGATGACCACGCGCGAGAGCGCCTCGTCGAGCGGCACGTACGCATGACCGTAGCGGCGGATGCCCTTCTTGTCGCCAAGCGCCTGGGCGAAAGCCTGCCCCAGCGTGATGCCGGTGTCTTCCACCGTATGGTGGGCATCGATATGCAGGTCGCCTTCCGCCTGGATGTCGAGATCGATCAGGCCGTGCCGCGCAATCTGATCCAGCATATGATCAAGAAAGGGCACACCTGTGGCGAGTTTGCTGACGCCGGCCCCGTCCAGGTTGAGACTGACCGTGATCCGGGTTTCAAGGGTATTGCGGGTGACTTGTGCGGTGCGCATGGCGTCGGTTTGCGAGGCTTTGGGAGGATTCTAGCAGGCCACAATGGCTTTCAACGCGTTCAGCAGCGCATCGCATTGCGTATCCGTGCCCACCGTGATGCGCACAAAAGGCGCAATGCGGGCCGGGTTCCGGAAATGCCGCACGATGATGCCGCGTTCACGCAGGGCCGCGGCCAGCGCTGCGCCGTCGTGCGCTGGATGGCGCGCGAAGATGAAGTTGGCAGCCGAGGGCAGCACGTCGAATCCCAGGTGCGTCATTTCCGCCACCAGCCGGTCGCGCGTCGCCACCACCTTCGCGCAGATCGACTCGAAATATGCCCGGTCATTCATCGAGGCCAGCGCGCCGGCCTGGGCAAAGCGATCGAGCGGGTAGGAATTGAAGCTGTCCTTCACCCGGTTGAGCGCCTCGACCAGATGGGCCTGACCGATGGCGTAGCCAACCCGCAGACCGGCCAGCGCATGCGATTTTGACAACGTACGCGTGACCAGGAGCTGCGGGTTGCGCGCCACCAGCCCGACAGCCGATTCGCCGCCGAAATCGATGTACGCCTCGTCGACCACCACCACGGAATCGGGATTGCCGGCCAGCAGGCGCCCTATTTCGGCCAGCGCCAGCAGACGTCCCGTAGGCGCGTTCGGGTTCGGGAAGATCACCCCGCCGTTCGGCGCGAGATAGTCGTCCACGCGAATCTCGAAGGATCCGGTCAGTGGAATCGCCCGGTATGGGATTTCGTACAAACCGCAGTACACCGGATAAAAACTGTAGGTGATGTCCGGGAACAGGATCGTCCTGTCGTGCTTCAGCAAGGCCAGGAAGGCATGCGCCAGCACTTCGTCGGAACCGTTGCCGACGAAGACCTGCTCCGGCGTCACGCCGTGGTAGTCGGCGATGCCGGCGCGCAGGCGGTCGGAATTGGGATCGGGGTACAGACGCAGTGTGTCGGCAGCCTCGGCACGCAGGGCTTCCAGCACCTTCGGGCTCGGCCCGTATGGACTCTCGTTGGTGTTGAGCTTGACCAGGTTGGCCAGCTTCGGCTGCTCGCCCGGCACGTAGGGCGTCAGGCCGTGCACCACGGCGCTCCAGAATTTACTCATAGCCCAGCACGGCTCATTTATGCGTCAGGCGGTATTCGGCGGAACGCGCGTGCGCCTGCAGCCCCTCGCCATAGGCCAGCGTGGCGGCAATCCTGCCCAGCGTCTGGGCGCCTGCCGGGGACACGTTGATCAGGCTGCTGCGCTTCTGGAAGTCGTACACGCCCAGCGGCGACGAAAAGCGCGCAGTGCGCGAGGTCGGCAGCACATGGTTTGGCCCGGCGCAGTAGTCGCCGAGCGCCTCGCAGGTGTGCTTGCCCATGAAGATCGCACCGGCGTGACGCAGCTTGGGCAGCAGCGCCTCGGGATCGGCAACCGAAACCTCCAGATGCTCGGGCGCGATGGTGTTGCAGATCGCCGCGGCCTCGTCGAGGTCGCGCGTCTTGATCAGCGCCCCGCGGTCGGTCAGCGAGATGCGGATCGTCTCGCTGCGCGGCATTTCTTCGATCAGTCTGTCGATGGCTGCAGCGACGGCATCGAGGTAGTCGGCATCCGGCGACAGCAGGATGGATTGCGCCAGCTCATCGTGCTCGGCCTGCGAAAAGAGATCCATCGCCACCCATTCCGCAGGCGTCGTGCCGTCGGCGATGACCAGGATTTCGGAGGGACCGGCGATCATGTCGATACCGACGGTGCCGAACACGCGGCGTTTGGCCGCAGCCACATAGGCATTGCCAGGCCCGACGATCTTGTCGACCTGCGGCACGGTCTCGGTGCCGTAGGCCAATGCCGCCACCGCTTGCGCGCCGCCAATGGTGAATACCCGGTCCACCCCCGCGATCGCTGCGGCTGCCAGCACCAGCGGGTTCTTCTCGCCGCCTGGCGTCGGCACTACCATGACGAGTTCGCCCACGCCCGCCACCTTGGCGGGAATCGCGTTCATCAGCACCGACGACGGATACGCGGCCTTCCCGCCCGGCACGTAAAGACCGACTCGATCGAGCGGCGTGACCTGCTGGCCCAGCACGGTGCCGTCATCCTCGGTGTACGACCAGGAGCCCTGGATCTGCTTCTCGTGGTAGCGCCGCACGCGCGCTGCCGCCTCTTCCAGCGCCATGCGGGTATCGGGGGTAAGCGCGGCCAGTGCGGCCTGGAGCTCGCCCTGGCCCAGTTCGAGGCTGGCCAGCGAAGTCGCATTCAGGCGGTCGAAACGCGCGGTGTACTCCAGCACGGCCGCGTCGCCGCGCGTACGCACGTCGGCGAGTATGGCGGCAACGGTCTGTTCGATGGAAGCATCGGTCGCATCGTCGAACTGCAACAGACGGGCGAGGCGCGCCTGGAAATCGGCTTGCGCGCTATCGAGTCGGGTGAGGGTAACCACGGGGGGAACGTTCCTTGAAGTCAGGCCGGAATTGTACCGTTTTTAGGCAGGGGCCGCGCCGCTGAGCCGTTCCCAAATAACAGTCATACCCATTCCGGATATTAGACAAAGTCCAGATCGGGGTTTATGATAATGTCATGTATTACACCCGCGACAACATGGCCAGCCTGCTGCGCAGCCACGACATCAATCCGACCCACCAGCGGATCGAGATTGCGCACGCCTTGTTCTCGCGCCAGGAGCATCTGTCAGCCGACCAAGTGATGGCGATCGTCAACACCCGCCACTCCGAAACGTCCAAGGCCACGGTCTACAACACGCTCAAGCTGTTCCTGGAAAAGGGCCTGGTGCGCGAAGTCATCGTCGACCCGAGCAAGGTGTTCTACGATCCCAACACCTCCGCCCATCATCATCTTTATGAAGTCGATACCGGCAAGCTGTCGGACATCGACGCATCGCTCGTGCAGATTTCAGGCCTGCCCGAGCTGCCTCCCGGCATGGTCACGGAAGGTATCGACCTGATCGTCCGCGTCCGCCGCACAGACTGACGTCCTCACGCGGTGCACCGGCCACGGCCCGGCCCCCATGAAGCGGGTTCACATCGTGCCTACCCTGATCGACGCCCAGCTGGCTGCCGACACCCTCGCCAGCCTCGGCATCCCCAATCACATCTTCAACGGCAACGCTGCCGGCGCGCTCGGCGAAGTACCATTCATCAACGCGCAGCCAGAAATCTGGGTCGAGGACGACAGCCAGGCAGAACGCGCACGCGAAATCCTGTTGCGCGTTGCGGCCACCGCCACGGAAACGGAGAAACCCTGTCCACATTGTGGCGAGTTCAACCCTGCCCATTTCCTGAGCTGCTGGCAATGCGGGAGCACCCTGCCCGCCTGAGTCTGCTCAGGCTTCCCTGGAGCGCGTCTCCAGATGCAGCTGGTACTGGCGCAAAAAAATGCGTTCCAGTTCGTCGATGGCGTCCTCGGCCGAAACGCCGTGGACGAGATGGCGCGTCATCTGCGCCGAGGCCTCGTGGAAGATCTGGTTGCGTTCCAGCATGGGATAGGTCTGCATCAGGCGCTGGATCGCCTTGACGACGTTTTCCTGTTCCGGTCGGGGAATCGGCAGCGGCTCTGCAGGCGGGGCCGAGGCGCGCTCGACGCCTTCCCTGTCCGCCAGGAACTCCGCGTAATCGAGCAAGGCCTGCTGCCGGGCTTCCGAAAGCATGCGGAAAACCGTCAGCAGACGCTTGTCGTCGCGCATCAGCGGCCGCGGCCTTTCATCGGGCGCTTCATCGGAATGACATCGATGTTGCACTGCTGGAACTTGCTCTCGACGAAGCCGATGAAGGCATCGAGCAGCTTGCTGCGGAATTTCTCCGGCGCGTAGACCATCGACAGCTCGCGCGTCAGCCGCGGGTTCAGAGGCACGGCGACCAGCGTGCCAAGCTGGATTTCCTTGGTGACGGTGGACGCCGACATGATGGCGACGCCCAGCCCCGCCTCGACCGCCCCCTTAATCGCCTCGCGGCTGCCAAGCTCCATCTCGATATGGAGATCGTCCGGGTTGACGCCGTTGTGCTTGAAAAAATCGTCCACCACCTCGCGCGTGCCCGAGCCGTGTTCGCGCGACACATAGGGCTGCTCGGCAATCTCGCGCGCATTCACGCTGGCCCGGCCGGCCAGCGGATTGTTGGGCGAACAGATCATCACCAGCTCGTCCTCGCAGCACGCCACCGTAGTGAGGTTCTCGTTGTGCGAGGGCGCCTCGATCAGGCCGACGTCCAGCGAATGATCGGCGACCTTGGCGGCAACGGTTTCCGAATTGGCGACGGTCAGCCGTGCCTGCACCTGCGGAAAACGCTCCTTGAACTCGCCGAGAATCCGCGGCAGCTGGTATTCGGCGATGGTCGTCGAGGCCCCGATCATCAGCGGGCCGGTCACCTGTCCGGTAAGCTCGCCGACGCGCGCTTCCATTTCGCCTGTGAGCGCGAGGATGCGCTCGGCGTAACCCAGCACCAATTCGCCGGCGGGCGTCAGCGATATCTTGCCGTGACTGCGCTCGAACAGCCGGGTATTGAAATGTTCTTCCAGCTGCTTGACCTGGAAGGTCACGGCGGGCTGGGTCATGTAGAGGATGTCTGCCGCCTTGGTGAAACTGAGCTGCTTGGCGACAGTGTAGAATACCTGCAATCTGCGGTCGGCCATAAACACTGCCCCCGGGGTCAATAAAGAAATTTATTCAACCACAAACCCGCCCGTGTTGAAAACACCAGAACAGCAAGCCCCTGTATTCACGGGGTTTCCCCGGCCCCCCAAAGCGGACATCCCTGTCCTTTTCCGACAACTCCCCGCGGATCCGCTTCCTTGAACCGCGCGTTCTACACGATCCTGCTGGCGCAATTCCTGTCCGCGCTGGCCGACAATGCGCTGCTGTTCGCCGCCATCGGCCTGCTGGTCTTCTTTGCCGCGCCCGACTGGCATTCGCCGCTCCTGCAGACCGTCTTCGTCATCGCCTACATCGTCCTCGCCCCGCTGGTCGGCCCCTTCGCAGACGCCCTGCCCAAAGGGCGCGTGATGTTCATCGCCAACTCGGTCAAGTTCGCCGGCTGCATGGCCATGCTGCTGGGACTGGGGCCGCTGTGGGCCTACGCCGTGGTCGGCATCGGCGCGGCAATGTATTCCCCCGCCAAATACGGCATCCTCACCGAACTGCTGCCACCCGAGAAACTCGTCGTCGCCAACAGCTGGGTGGAAGGCACCACCGTTGCCGCCATCGTGCTCGGCGCCATCATCGGCGGCGCGCTCATCAATCCGCAACTGGCGGAAACCCTGCTCGGCCATGCCGGCATGGACGGACTCCTGATCGCCCCCAAGTTCGCCATCGTCGCGATCACCAGCCTGTACTTCGCCGCCGCCTTCGTCAACCTGTTCATCCCGCGCCTGCCCATCGACCACCGCCTGCCGAGCAAGTCGCCGCGCTACATCCTGCACGATTTCTGGCACAGCTTCGTGCTGCTGTGGCGCGATCCCCTCGGGCAGGTGTCGCTCGCCGTCACGACGCTGTTCTGGGGCGTAGGTGCGACGCTGCGCCTGCTGATCATCGCCTGGGCCGCACTCAACCTGAAATACGGCCTCGACCAGGCGACCCAGCTCACCGCCGCCACCGCTTTCGGCATTGCCATCGGCTCGGTGCTCGCGGGCCGCTATGTGCGCCTGCAGAACGCCATCGGCGTGCTGCCTGCCGGCATCGCCCTCGGTTTCGTGCCGATCATGCTGATCTGGGTGGAAAGCCTGCTGCCCGCCCTGCTGCTGCTCACGCTCTCGGGCGTGCTGGCCGGCTACTTCGTGGTGCCGATGAATGCGCTGCTGCAGCATCGCGGCCACCTGCTGATGGGCGCGGGCCACTCCATCGCGCAGCAGAACTTCAACGAGAACATCAGCATCCTGGTGCTGTCAGGCGCCTACGCCCTGATGGTACGCGCCGAATGGCACATCCACACCATCACCTGGGTATTCGGCCTGTTCATCAGCGTGGTGATGACGGCCATCTGGCTCAAGCACCGCAATGACGTGGTGCACTAAGCGCCCGTCGCCCCCCCGGCATTCTGCGACTTCACCACGCTCATCGCCCCCGCGATGAGCGTCGACAGGTCGGCCATGTTCGACGGCACGATCAGGGTGTTGCCGGTCTTGGCGATGCCGGAGAAGGCCTCGACATACTTCTCGGCGATCTTCAGGTTCACCGCCTCGATCCCGCCCGGCTTCTCGATCGCCATCGCCACGCGCGCGATGGCTTCGGCATTGGCGGCGGCGATGGCCTTGATCGCTTCAGCTTCGCCCTGGGCGACGTTGATCGCGGCCTGCATCTCGCCTTCCGACTGCTGGATCGCGGCGTTGCGTTCGCCGGTAGCGATGTTGATCTGCTCCTGCATGCGGCCTTCGGACGAGGCGATCAGCGCCCGCTTCTCGCGCTCGGCGGTGATCTGCCGCTGCATCGCGTGGAGAATCTCCTTGGGGGGGGTGAGGTCCTTGATCTCGTAGCGCAGCACCTTCACGCCCCAGTTCGTCGAGGCCTCGTTCAGCGCCATCACCACGCCGCGGTTGATTTCCTCCCGCTCCTCGAAGGTACGGTCGAGTTCCATGCGGCCGATCAGCGAGCGCAGCGTGGTCTGCGCCAGCTGCGAGATCGCGGCGATGTAGTCGCTGGAACCGTAGGAAGCCATCTTCGCATCAGTGACCTGGAAGTAGAGGATGCCGTCGACCGCGAGCTGGGTGTTGTCGCGCGTGATACAGACCTGGCTCGGCACGTCGAGCGGAATCTCCTTTAGTGAATGCTTGTAGGCGACGTTGTCGATGAAGGGAATGACGAGGTTGAGGCCGGGCACCAGCACGGCGTGGAACTTGCCCAGGCGCTCGACCACCCAGGCGTTCTGCTGCGGTACCACCCGCACGCCCTTGGCGACGACGATGAGGATGACGATGAGGATGACGAGTGCGACGACGTCCATGCTTTTCCCTTTCAGTTTCCCAGAACCAGCGTATTGCCCTTGACCGCGCGAATCACCAGCGGGCGCGTGGCGTCCACGTCGACAGATTCGGCCTCGGCGTTCCACAGTGCGCCGCGGTATTTCACCTGGCCGTGTCCGTCCTGCCAGAACTCGACCAGCACCGGCTGGCCGATGTCCATGTCCTGCGCGGTCGATTCGGGGTGGCCGGTGTCGCGCTTCCAGTGTTGCAGCGCCAGCGTCCCCAGTACGGCAATCACGCCGGCCGCCAGCAGTTGCAACACCATGCCGGCGCCGAGCCAGGCGGCCACGCCGGCGGCGGCCGCGGCCACGCCGTACACCAGCAGATAGAAGGTGCCGGTGGTGAGTTCCACGCCCACCAGTACCGCCGCCAGAATCCACCACCACACGTATGCCTGCATGCTATCTCCTGAGTATGACGGGCCGGTTCGCCAGCTCGTCGGGATTATGCCCCGGCGGCGGGAAATGTTCCGCCAGCAGATTGCTGGTCCGCTCGATGCCATTCAGCGCACCGGCTTCGAATTCGCGCCGGCGGAACGCCGCCTCCATGACGCGCGCAACGTCGTCCCAGGACGACTGCGGCACGCGCGCGGCGATGCCACGATCGGCAATGATCTCGATATCGTGATCGGCCAGCAGCAGGTAGATCAGCACGCCGCTGTTGTGCTCGGTGTCCCACACGCGCAATTGCGAAAACACCTCGATCGCACGTTCGCGGCCCGTGACGCCGCGCCAGACCTGGCCAGATGCCAGACTGTTCTCGATGGCAAAGCGGATCTCGCCGCCGTGGAGGATTTCCGAAGCGCGAACCGCCGCCTCGATGGCATCGAGGCTCTTTTGCGGAAAGGCTCGCCGCCATGCCCACGGCGGCATGAAAACATGTTTGATCCAGCGCATGAGATTCACCATGATCCGGACGCCCCTCCCCCGCCAAATCCGCCGCCACCGCCGCCCCACGAGCCGCCGCCGAATCCGCCCCCGCCGCTGGACCAGCCGCCACCGCCGCCACGAAAACCGCCCGCCACGATGGCGAACACGAAGATCGCCGCAAACAGCAGCAGTGGCGAGAGTCCCACGAACAGCGCGCCGACCGCACCGCTGCCCAGCGCGGCCACACCAGCCGCGGCCGGGCGGCTCATCATCATGGACAGCAGGAATCCTGCGAGCGCACCGCCCACCACCAGCAGGACCAGGCCATCCTCGTGCTGGGCGCCTGTGGCAACGGCATCGGGCGCTGGCAGATGCTCGCCCTCGATCAGCTTCATCAACTGTGTCACGCCGGCGTCGATGCCGCCCGCATAATCGCCCGCCCTGAAATGCGGCACGATGGTCTCGGCGATCACCCGTTTGGCGATCGCATCGGGAATCGCGCCTTCGAGACCGTAGCCGACCTCGATGCGCAGCGTGCGGTCGTTCTTCGCGACGACGAGGATGACGCCGTCGTCCACTTTCTTTCGGCCGATCTTCCAGGCGTCGGCGACGCGAATACCGAACTGTGCGATGTCCTCGGGCTGGGTCGTCGGCACGATCAGCACCGCGATCTGGCTGCCCTTCTGCGCCTCGAACGCGGCGAGCCTGCTATCCAGCGCCTGGGCCTGCGCGGCTGTCAGTGTGCCGGTGAGGTCGGTAACGCGGCGCGTCAGTTCAGGCACCGCCACCTGTGCCCACGCCATCCAGGCGCACAGCGCGAGCAGCATGCCGAGCCCCGCGCGGGCACCGAACGACCGGTTCATGCGGCGATCAGTAGCCGTGCGACAGGCTGCCGGACGTTTCGCTGCCGCCGGCAGGCGCACCAGGCGCGCCGAAATCGACCCTGGGCGGGGTCGCGATGGCCTTTTCGTTTTCCACCGTGAAGCTGGGCTTGACCTTGTAGCCGAACACCATGGCGGTGAGGTTGGACGGGAAGGCGCGCACCGTGACGTTGTAGGTCTTCACCGCCTCGATGTAGCGGTTGCGTGCCACCGTGATACGGTTCTCTGTACCTTCGAGCTGCGCTTGCAGGTCGCGGAACAGGCCGTCGGCCTTGAGTTGAGGATAGTTCTCCGCCACCAGCAGCAAACGCGAGATCGCGCCGGTGAGTTCGCCTTGCGCGGCGACGAATTTCTGGAACGCGGCCTCGTCGTTGACGAGCTCGGGCGTCGCCCGGATGCCCCCCACGCGCGCCCGCGCCTCGGTCACTGCCGTGAACACATCCTTCTCGTGCGCGGCATAGCCCTTCACCACGTTGACCAGGTTGGGCACAAGGTCGGCACGCCGCTGGTACTGGTTCAGCACCTCGGCCCAGCTCGCCTTGATGTCCTCGTCGGCCGTCTGGAAGGTGTTGTAGCCGCAGCCCGACAGGACCAGCGCCAGAAAGGAAACCCACAACCATTTCAGCATGACGCGCTCCTCCAACAGAAAATCGAACCTTACTCCAAAAGCGTGACCAGTTCCGCCTCGACGCGGCCGTGTGCCACGGCGAGGCGCGCCACCGTCACCGGCAGCCTGAAGCGGCGCGGACCCGCACTGCCGGGGTTGACGTAGAGCACACCGCCGCATGTTTCCACAGTGGGTTTGTGCGAATGCCCGGAAACGATCACCCGCACGCCGGACGCCAGCGGGTCGATGGCCAGCTCGCCGAGGATGTGCACGACATGGATGTGCACGCCTTCGAATTCAAGATCGGCGGTAGGGGGAATAGGCTGGGCCCACTCGGCGTGGTCGTTGTTGCCGCGCACCACCGTCAGGGGCGCGATCGCTGCCAGCGCGTCGAGCACGCCATTGTGCCGGCCGGACCGCGAACCGATATCGCCGGCATGGATGAGGTGGTCGCTGCCCGCCAGCGCGGCCAGCGCCTCCGGGCGCAGCAGGCCGTGGGTATCGGAGATGAGGCCGATCATCACGCCATCTAGGGCGCCACGCCCCAGGTTGCGAACAACGGATCGGACTCCGCCAGCCGGTCCGCGTAACGGTCGTCCTTAGGCCGCTTGAGACCGCGCTCGACGTAGGTCTCCACCTTCTTGAAGCCGGCGCCCTTGATCAGCGTACCGACCCAGGCCATGCGTTCCATCGGATGCAGCTGGGTCCACAGTTTGATGACCTTGGGCGGGAAATAGCGGTTCGACAGCGTGACGACGAACATGCCACCCGGCTTCAGCACCCGGCGAACTTCGTCGATGACCGCGCGCGGCCGCGTCAGGTATTCGAAGGACACGGTGCAGATCACGGCATCGAAGCTGGCGTCGGCGAACGGCAGCTTCGGATCGACATTGAGATCGTGCACCACGCGCTCGGCGAGCTGGGGATTGTCGGCCAGTTCCTCGGCGTTGAGCCCCAGGCCGACGGCAGACTGCACCGTGTCCGGCAGGTGCGAACGCCAGCCCGCCATCAGGTCGAGTACCCGGGCGTTCTCCGGCAGCACGGTGCGGTACAGCGCCTGGATGCGGCGCGCGCACACGGCGTCGACGTGCGTCACCTTGCGCGGCTGCGCGTAGAAGTCCGTGTCCGGCGTTTCGTCATCGCGCGCAAAAGCATCCGCCGATTCAAAATCCGTCGGCGTCTGCGCCTGCGTCTCCATGCCGCTCCATTCGAGCAGCTGCGTCACTTTGCCGATGGGTTCGGTCGAGACGTCGCTCTTGCCGCTGTCGATGCTGAAGATGCGGTCCTGCAGCGGATGGCTGAAATTGGCGACGAAGTGCTCGCCGTTGAGCTTCGTCACGCGGAACATCGGGCCGGGCGCATCGTCGGCGTGCAGCAGTTGCGAAGGATAGAAGCGTCCCTGCTTCAACGGCGCAATGTCGCTGCGAAAGACCGCGTTCGGCACCTCGTGCTCGAGCTTCGGCCCCACGTCCATCTGTGCATCGACCGGCGGCGTGTCGCCCGGCATCCAGACCACCACCTGATGGCGGCCGAGATCGGAGAAATAATTGACGCGGAAACGGAGGGCGGAATGGAGCAGCTTCATTGCTTGGGCGTGGGGAACGGTTAGCGGTTAGCGGCGAGCGGTCAAGGTTTGCATGGTGCGGCGCGCGAGGCACAGGTCTTCCCAGGCGCGCGCCTTGTCGGGCAGGTTACGCAGCAGATAGGCCGGATGATAGGTCACCACCAGCGGCACATTCTGGAAGCGGTGCACGCGGCCGCGCAGGCGGCCGATGGCCTCATCCGTCTCCAGCAGGCTCTGTGCGGCGAAGCGACCGAGCGCGACGATGAGTTTCGGCTGGATCAATTTGATCTGGGCCAGCAGGTAGGGCCGGCAGGCGGCGACCTCGTCGGGCTCGGGATTGCGGTTGCCCGGCGGGCGCGACTTCAGCACGTTGGCAATGTAGACATTGTCGCCACGCCTGAGGTCGATGGCCGCAAGCATGGCGTCGAGCAGCTTGCCGGCCTGGCCGACGAAGGGCTCGCCGAGCCGGTCCTCGTCGGCGCCCGGCGCCTCGCCAATGAAGAGCCAGTCGGCATTGCGGTCGCCCACGCCAAGCACCCCCTGGGTCCGCGTCGTGTGCAGCTTGCAGGCGGTGCAGTGAGCGACGGCGTCGGCGAGCTGGTCCCAGGTCGTGAACGGTGAGCGGTGAACGGTGAGCGGGATCGTGTCGGCAGCTTGAGGCACTACAGGCTGGCCGGCATCCGCTTGCGGTGCACCGGGCGTGGCCTCGCGCAGGCGCCAGGCCGGCCCGATGCCGAGTTCTTCGAGGATGTCGTCGCGGGTCAGCACGCCAGATCCTTCTTCATGATGAGCGCGTCTTCACGCCCCTCGCGCGCGGGGTAGTAGCCGCGCCGCACGGCGAGATCGACGAAGCCGCTGCTGTGGTAGAGCGCGATCGCCGCGACGTTGGACGTGCGCACTTCGAGGAACAGGCTGTCGGCCTTGTGGTCGCGGGCACGGCCCAGGCAGTGGTCGAGCAGGTCGCGCCCGAGGCCATGGCGGCGCCACAGCGGCGCGATGGTCAGGTTGAGTAGATGCGCCTCGCCCGCCGCCGCCATCATCGCGTAGTAGCCGATCACCTCGCCCTCGGCCTCGCGTACCCACATGCTGTAGCCGGCGTGCAGCGAGTCGGCGAAGTTGCCGAGACTCCACGGGTACTCGTAGCTCGCGAGTTCGATGCGATGGATGCGCGGCAGATCGGATTCCAGCATCGGTCGCAGGCTGTGGCGCACCTCGAACACCGCGCTCATGCCGATTTCCTCGCGCGACGCTCGTCCACCGTGAGCGCCACCTTGTCGCGCAGGTAGATCGGTGCCGCCAGCGCGGCGTCCATGCCTTCGCCGCGCGCGAAGGCGCGTGCGGCCAGCGGCGCCATCGCCGTGGCGTCGGGCATCAGGCTCGCGTCGAGGCGTACCAGCTTTTCCGTGATGGCGGCGCGCTGCGCCGCATAGAGCACCGCGAAACCATTGCCTGCCCCGACCCAGCCCGCGCCATCCGGCACGAATATCGAATCCGGCAGCGCGAGACGGGGCCCGACCACCGTGCGCCAGTCCTCGCCATCGCGTTCGTAGGCCGCCCAGTACACCTCGGCCATGCGCGCGTCGAGCAGGGTCAGGACACGCGTTGCGTCCGTTTGCGCGGCCAGCGACTCCAGTGTGGATACGCCAGCCACGGGCAGGTCCGCGCCCAGGGCCAGGCCCTGCGTCACCGCGCAGGCAATGCGCAGGCCGGTGAAGGAGCCCGGCCCGGCGCCGTAGCCGATGCCGTCGAGAGCGCGCAGCGTCACGCCGGCCTCATGCAGCAGGGCATCGACCATGGGCAGGATCAGCGAACTGTGGCGCTGTTCGGCCAGTTCGCGGCGTGCGTGCACGGCGCCGTCGAGCCACAGCGCGGCCGAGCACCATTCCGTCGAGGTATCGAGAACGAGCAGTTTCATGGGAAACGGGATTTTACCGGCTGCCAACAAAGCGCACGCGGTAAATCGCGCCGGCCAGATCGTCCGAAACAAGCAGGCTGCCGTCGGGCATCGTCAGCACGTCGGCGGGGCGGCCCCAGGCCGACTCGCCGTCCAGCCAGCCCTCGACGAAAGGCTCGTACGCCACGGCCCGCCCCTGCTCCAGCCGCACCACGCTCACGCGATAGCCCGACTTGCGGCTGCGGTTCCACGAACCATGCTCGGCGATGAAGACCGCACCGCGATAGCGCGCCGGGAAGGCCGTGCCGTCGTAGAAACGCATGCCCAGCGCGGCGACATGCGCCCCCAGGTTCTGCACCGGCGCCACGAATTCTGCGCAGCGCCGCCCGGCCCCGAATTCGGGGTCGGCGATCGTGCCGCCGTGGCAGAAGGGGTAACCGAAGTGCTGGTCGGGCCGGGCGAGCCGGTTGAGCTCATCCGGCGGCGCATCGTCGCCCAGCCAGTCGCGGCCGTTGTCGGTGAACCAGAGCGCATTCGTGCCCGGCTGCCAGTCGAACCCGACCGTGTTGCGCACGCCGCGCGCGACGACCTCGATCCGCTTCGTCTTCAGGTCGAGTGCAGTGATGTTGGCGTAGCGCGCCGGATCCGGATCGCAGATGTTGCATGGTGCGCCCACCGGCACGTAGAGCCGGCCGTCGGGTCCGAAGGCGATGAATTTCCAGCCGTGGTGCGTATCGCGCGGATAGGCGTCGGTGACGACTTCCGGCCGCGGGGGACGCGCGAGGTTCGCCTCGACGTCGCGCAACCGCAGGATGCGGTTCACCGCCGACACGTAGAGATCGCCTTCGCGCACCGCCACGCCCACCGGCATGTTGAGTCCCTCGGCGAGGACGACCGGCGTGCGCGGCCCGGCCAGCGGCACCGCGTAGACCTTGCTCGCCGAGCGGCTGCCGACGAACAGATGCTGTTTGCCCAGCGCCATCTGCCGCGCGTTGGGCACCTCGGCAAACAGCTCGATGCGAAAGCCGGGCGGCAGCTTCAGCGCGTCCAGAGGCAGCGCGGCCGTAGCCAGGCCGGGCATCAGGCACGCGAGCAGGAAAATCAAACGGATGCAGTTCACGGGGTCTCTCCTTCCACGTCCGGGCGCACCGGCAACACCACCTCGAAGCGCACGCGCGACCAGGGATCGCGCCCCTCGGCCAGGCGGGAAATGCGTGCCGCCAGCGGCTGGCCGTTGTCGAGCAGACGCGCAACGTCGGCGTTCTCGCGGCGCGGCACGTAGCCCAGCTTCTGCCCGCGCCAGTCCACCCGCACCGCGCGCGGGTCGTAGGGGTTGTCGGGTTCACGCGTCAGCGTGAGCGCATCGCCCACCTTCAATTCGGGCCACACGATCTTGCCCGCGTGATACTGGAAACCGGCCAGCGGCGAATCCTGCAGCAGGATGTGCGCAGTGACCTGGGCGTGTGCCGCATCCAGACACAGGCAAAGCGGCAACAGCCGGACGAAACGGAACAGTCGTGTCATCGGCGTGCGAATGCGTGAGGGAAGCGGCCCATTCTACTGACAAACCGAGGCAGTTTTTCGCGTCCGGCGTATCCCGGCGCCGCATTTTTTTCGCTGGACACGCGGCCATGTCGATGGGGTAGGATGCAGCCATCGTCCACTCACCGGTGCCTTGCCGACATGCCGAGAAAAGCCGCTGCTCCGACCAAGCTCTTCGTCCTCGACACCAATGTGCTGATGCACGATCCCACCAGCCTGTACCGCTTCGAAGAACACGACGTCTACGTGCCCATCGCCACGCTGGAAGAACTCGACCAGCACAAGAAAGGCATGAACGAAGTCTCGCGCAACGCGCGCCAGGCCAGCCGCTTCATCGACGAAATCGTCAGCAAGCTCGACAGCATCGAGGACGGCGTGCCGCTTGCGCCGCACAGCCACAACGCAGCCACCGGCCGCCTCTTCCTGCAAACCCAGGCGATTACCGGCGACATCCCGGTCAACCTGCCCACCAGCAAGGTCGACAACCAGATCCTCGGCGTGGTGCTCTTCCTCTCGCGCCACCATCCCAAGCGGCAGGTCATCCTGGTGTCCAAGGACATCAACATGCGCATCAAGGCGCGTGCACTGGGGCTGCCCGCCGAGGACTATTTCAACGACAAGGTGCTGGAAGACACCGACCTGCTCTACGCCGGCCTGCGCGAACTGCCGCCCGACTTCTGGGACAGCCACGGCAAGGGCATGGAATCCTGGCAGGCCAACGGCCACACCCACTACCGCCTCAAGGGCCCGCTGGTACCCAGCCTGTTGCCCAACGAGTTCGTCTTCCAGGAAGGCCCCAACCCGCTCTACGCCAAGGTGCTCAAGGTCGAAGGCAAGCAGGCGGAGATGATCACGGTCAAGGACTACGGCCACCAGAAAAACGCCGTGTGGGGCATCGTCGCGCGCAACCGCGAGCAGAACTTCGCGCTCAACGTGCTGATGGACCCCGAGATCGACTTCGTCACCCTGCTCGGCCAGGCCGGCACCGGCAAGACCCTGCTCACGCTCGCCTCCGGGCTCGCCCAGGTGCTCGACAAGAAAATCTACTCCGAAATCATCATGACCCGCGTCACCGTCCCGGTCGGCGAGGACATCGGTTTCCTGCCCGGCACCGAGGAAGAAAAGATGACGCCCTGGATGGGCGCGCTGGAGGACAACCTCGACGTGCTCAACAAAAGCGACGACGAGGCCGGCGACTGGGGCCGTGCCGCCACGCAGGACCTGATCCGTTCGCGCATCAAGGTGAAATCGTTAAATTTCATGCGCGGCCGCACCTTCCTCAACAAGTTTCTTATCATCGACGAAGCGCAGAACCTCACGCCCAAGCAGATGAAGACGCTGATCACCCGCGCCGGTCCCGGCACCAAGGTGGTCTGCCTCGGCAACATCTCGCAGATCGACACGCCCTACCTCACCGAAGGCAGTTCGGGTCTGACCTACGTGGTGGACCACTTCAAGGGCTGGCCGCACAACGGCCACGTCACCCTGCAACGCGGCGAGCGTTCGCGCCTGGCCGACTACGCGGCCGAAGTCTTGTAACCCCCTTCTCCCGCAAGCGGGGGAAGGGGCGGGGATGGGGGTCAACTTTGCCGAACGAGCAGCCCTCCCCCCCACCCCCTCTCCCGCTTGTGGGCGAGGGGCATGAAACCCCTAGGAGACCGCCATGAAACGCCCCCTCGTCCTCGCCGCCGCCCTTGCCCTGGCCGCGCCCGCGCACGCCTTCGACTGGAACGACATGCTCAAGGGCGTGCTGAACAAGCCGGCCAGCCAGACCGCGCCCGCGGCCACCGGCGTCGACGCGCTCTCCAGCACCGACATCAACGCCGCGCTCAAGGAAGCGCTGGCCCGCGGCGCCGACGCCGCCGTCGCCCAGCTCGGCGTCAAGGACGGCTTCTTCGGCAACCCGCAACTGCAGATCCCCCTGCCCAAGAACCTGCAGAAAGCCGAAAAGGCCATGCGCATGTTCGGCATGGGCCAGCAGGCCGACGACCTCGTGCTGGCGATGAACCGCGCCGCCGAAGCCGCCGTGCCCGAAGCCAGGACCCTGCTCGTCGACGCCGTGAAGCAGATGACGCTCGAGGACGCCAAGGGCATCCTCACCGGCGGCAAGACCTCCGCCACCGACTTCTTCCGCAAGAAGACCGAAGCCCAGCTCACCGAACGCTTCACCCCCATCGTCAAGGCGACGACCGACAAGGTCGGCCTCGCCCAGCAATACAACCGCTACGCCGGCATGGCCGCCCAGTTCAACCTCGTCGACAAGAGCCAGGCCAACGTCGAGCAGTACGTCACGCAACAATCGCTCGACCGGCTCTACACCCTCATCGGCGAGAAAGAAGCCGCCATCCGCGCCAACCCCGTTGCCGCCGGCAGCGACCTGCTGAAGAAAGTCTTCAGCGCCGTCACCGGCAAGTAAGCCGGCCGCCCGGCGGTCATCCGCCGCGGCGATGCCTTGCGGTATGCTTGCCGCAACGCATCCCGACAATCCTAGAAACCGCAGTTGGACGTGCCCGAGGGTGAGCCTGATCGGGTGGCTGCCGCGAAGCAACGACGCAGCCTACCGGGGTAGGCAAGGAGGCGCGACAAAGGCAGGGGCACGAGCAGGCTTGCCATCGGGCGCGTAGCGGACCCACCCAACCGACAAACATGATCGAAGGCAACACAGTATTCATTCGATGCCAGATAGGGCGATCGAGCGGTCAACTGCGGTTTCTAGGATAATGGCACCCATGACAATCAAAACCGCCACCCTGGCCCTGCTCGCCGGCCTCGCGTTCGCCCTGCCCGCCCACGCCTGGGAAGTCGGCGAATTCAGGAACGGCATGACCCGCGCCGAAGTCGACCAGGCCCTCAAGACCTGGAACTTCGACAAGACCCTGCCCGTGGGCAGCGACGGCCTCTTCGCCTACGACCTGCCCAACAACCCCGCCGGCCGCCGCTTCCTCTTCACCTTCTGCAACGACA